>NZ_JAAVVE010000036.1 GCF_018449795.1 Sphingomonas sp. dw_22 | reverse complement strand
AGTCCACGAATCCGCCGCCATGGTCGCGTTCATGGCATCACACGAATGCTCCTTCACCACCGCACATACCTTCGATACCTCCGGCGGCAGGACTACCTATTGAGCACCGCCCATGCGTGACCTGCCGTTCATCGACGCCCATGTGCATCTGTGGGATCTGGAGCGCATCCGCTATCCCTGGCTGATGCCGCCCTTCGGCCATGACGGGCCGAACGGCAGCGTCGAGGCGATCGCGCGCACTTATATGCTGCCCGACTATTTCGCCGATGCGAGCGGCTGGGACGTGCGCGGCATCGTCCATATCGATGCCGGCGCGGTCCCCGAGGCGGCGCTCGACGAGACCGACTGGCTGCAGGACATGGCGGACGACGGCGGCCTGCCCAGCGCGATCGTGGCGTTCGCCGCGCTCGACCATCCGGGCGTCGAGATGCTGCTCCAGGCGCATGCCCAGCGGCGCAACGTCCGCGGCATCCGCCATATCGTCAACTGGCATGCCGACCCGAACCGGACCTATACGCCGCGCGACGTGACGCAGGACGAAGCCTGGCAGCGCGGCTTCGCGTTGCTGGGCAAATACGGGCTGAGCTTCGACCTCCAGGCCTATCCGGCGCAGTTCCCGGCGCTGGCCCGGCTGATCGAGCGGCATCCCGAAGTGCCGGTGATCGTCAATCATTGCGGCATGATGGTGCCGGGCGATCCCGACGGGCGCGGCGAATGGCGCGCGGGAATGGCGGCGCTGGCGTCCTGCGCCAATGTCTCGGTCAAGATATCGGGTATCGGGTTCGCCTATCGCCCGTGGAACCTCGAAGAGGCGCGCAGCTATGTGCGCGAGACGATCGACATATTCGGAGCCCACCGGGCGATGTTCGCCAGCGACGTGCCGACCGACAAGCTGTTCGGCAGCTTCGATCGCCACCTCCTGGCCTATCGCACGATCATATCCGACCTGACCCTGCCCGAGCAGCGCGCGCTGTTCGCGGGCAATGCCAACCGCATCTACCGGCTCGGCATCGATCTCTGACGGGCGGCGCCCCGGCTTCCGTCAAATAGTAACGTAAGTAACTATTCGCTCGACTTGGGATTTCGCGTCCTTTCCGGGTCGGCTTTGGGCACGATTATTGGAGTCCGGCCCCTAAAAAGCGGCTGCGATGTCAGGTTTCGCCGATATAGGCGTCTAGGGAACTGAAGGAGATCGGAACGCGCGATGCCGAGCTTGGCTGAGATGCTGGCAAAAGCCAGACGGGCCGTTCTCCGGCGCGGCGTCTCCGAAGAGGATGCGGACGAACTCGTGCAGGACGCTTTCCTGAAGATAGAACAATATGAGCGCGTCCACACCGCGCGCTCCAAGGAGGCTTTGCTGGTGACCGCGGCGATCAACCTGTCGATCGATCGCGCCCGCCGAAAGACGCGCGCGCCGTTCGTCGACTTGAGCGACATCCATGCGATCGCCGATCGCACGCCCGATCCGGCGCAGATCGTCGAGGAGCAGGCGCGGCTGCGGCATGCCGCCGAAGGGCTGGCCCAACTCCCCGAGCGCACGCGCCGCATCCTGCTCAAGCGCCGGCTCGAGGATCTCAGCTATGCGGAGATCGCGGCATCCGAGAACATGTCGGTGGCCGCGGTGGAGAAGCAGGTCGCGCGGGCGACGCTGCAATTGATGCAATGGATGGCGGAGTGGTGAGCTTCCGTTCCCCCCAGCAAAGGCGAATCGACGCCGAAGCCGCGGCCTGGATCGCGCGGCTGCAATCGTCCGATCGCTGCGACGCGACCGACGATGCGCTGCGCGCCTGGCTCTACGCGGACGGCGCGCATGAGGAAGCGTTCGAGCGCGCCACGGAGATCTGGGGTATCCTGCCCGGCGCCGCCTTGGTCGCGGCGAACGGGGCGGGGACGCCCGTTACGCGGACGGCGGCACGTCCGGGCCGCACCGAGCGGCCTTCGCCTGCCTGGGGACTGGCGCTTGCGGCGTGCCTGTTGCTGGTCGTCATCGGCGGCGGAGCGGGCTGGTGGCTGATGGGCCGTTCGCTCGGCTATTCGACGCAGCTGGGCGAGCAGAAGGTCGCCACGCTCAAGGACGGCACGCGCATCGCGCTCAACACCGATACGCAGCTCGCGATCGATTATGAGGAGGATGTGCGCCGCGTGCGGCTCGATCGCGGCGAGGCGATGTTCGAAGTCGCACCCAATCCGCGCCGACCCTTCATCGTCACCGCCGGCGACCGGACGGTGCGCGCGGTGGGGACGAGCTTCATCGTGCGCCGGACGGAGCGGGGCGTCGTCGTGACGCTGATCGAGGGCAAGGTCGCGATCAACCAGATCGGCGCGTCGCGGCCCGAGGCGAAGGATGCGCCCACGCTACTGCGCGCGGGCGAGCGGCTGACCGCGACTGTCGATGCGCCCTCGCTGATCGATCAGCCTTCGATGGAGGCGGCCACGGCATGGCGGCGCGGGCAGGCGGTGTTCACCGATACGCCGCTGTCGGCCGCCGTTGCCGAACTCAATCGCTATGGCGGGCCGCGCATCGCGATCGGTGATCCGCGGCTGGCGTCGCTTCGGGTCTCGGGGGTGTTCGCGACCAACGACACTGCCGAATTCGCCTCCGCGATCGCTTCGCTGCACGGCCTGCGCGTGCAGCAATCGGGCAGCGAACTGCGGATCGTGCGGTAGCAATGTTATAAAATTACGCGAGGGCGAACATCGGCTTTGAGATAAAACCCATCCTTTACCGGTAATTACATTTTTATTGCCTCCTGATGTCGGTTTTGCGGTGCAGCATCGTCTGATGCTGTGAGGGTCGCGATGCGCGCGATCCCCAGGGGGGAAATCGATGGTTTCGAAAGTTTCGTTGACGGCCTATGCGCTCGCGAGCTGCGCAATCGCGGCTCCGCTTGCGGCACATGCGCAAGCCAGTTTCACGTTCGACCTTCCCGCGCAGGCGCTTGAAAGATCGCTGCGTGCCGTGGCGGCACAGACCAGCTCGAACATCGTGTTCTCCGACGCTGCGGTGCGCGGCAAGACGGCGCCCGCGCTGCATGGCGATTTCAGCACGGTGGACGCCTATCGCAGGCTGCTCCAGGGCAGCGGGCTTTCGCTCAGCGTGACGAGCGGCGGCTCCTATATTGTCGGCACGCCGCAGTCCGGCGGCACCCAGACCACGGCGGCGGTGACGGCCGGATCGGGCTCGATCTTCGGCCATGTCGCCCAGGCGGACGGCGGCCGCAACATCGCCGGCGCGCTGGTGCGCATCGTCGAGACTGGCCAGACCACATCCGCCGACGATTCGGGCAATTTCCGCTTCCCGGACCTGCGCGCGGGCCAGTACACGCTCGAAATCTCGTTCCTGGGCTTCGAGACGATCACCCAGACGGTCGAACTGACGGGCGGCGAGGACGCCAGCATCGACCTGACGATGGCCCAGCCGGGCGGACCGGGATCCGACATCGTCGTCTATGGCTCGCGCAGCGCCCGCGCCAATGCGCTCAACCTCCAGCGCACCGCCGAGAATAATTCCGACGTGATCTCCGCCGACGATCTCGGCAATTTCACCGGCACCACCTTTTCCGACGCGCTGCGCCGCGCGCCCGGCGTCTCGTTCCAGCGCGACTCGCTGACCGGCGACGGCACCAACGTCGTCGTCCGCGGCCTCGATCCGGACATGAACAACGTCAAGCTCAACGGGCTCCAGCTTCCGGTCGGCAACGGCACCGGCCGTTCGGCGGACCTGAGCAACCTGCTGGCGGATTCGGTCGCCAAGATCACGATCAGCAAGAGCCTGCTCCCCAGCCAGGACAGCGCCGGCACCGGCGGCCTGGTCGAGATCGAGACGATGTCGCCGCTCAACCGGCCGCATCGCTATGCCAATCTCCAGGCCGAGACGGGCCTGAGCGGCAAGGATTTCAGCCGCGACCTGCTGGTTTCGGGCACGGTTGCGGGCCGTTTCGGCGCGCAGGACAATCTCGGCCTCAGCGCGTCGGTCCAGTATCGCCGCAACTCGGTGCGCAACATCTCGTACAACACGGTGACCAAGTTCGGCGCGTTCCTGCCGAACAACGCCGACGGCAGCCTGCCGACTTCGGCCGATGCGGTCGATCCACTCGCGATCTTTCCGTTCGCGCCGGGCGACGACGGCGCCTATGTCAGCCAGATTGAGACCGGCTTCAACCATGTGAAGCAGACCACGCTGGCGGCGACGGTCTCCGGCGAGTGGCAGGTCGGCGAGCACACCAACCTGAAGTTCGACTTCCAGCACTCGGAAGCCAAGCGCACCACCTATTCGCTGACCGACATCTTCTCGGCCCCGATGAAATATTCGGACGTGCCGGGCGGCGAGGTGCGTTCCGCGCTGCACGTCGATCTGGCCGATGATAATGCGGGGCTGCAGCGCGAACAGCAGTATCGCTACGATCCCGACGCCAAGACGGTCACCGACACCTACAGCTTCAACGGCAAGTCCAGCTTCGGCAAATTCACCTTCAAATATCTGCTCGGCTATGCCCATGGCAGCGAGGATCACGGGCGCAACACCACGCTCGATCTTCGCCCACCGGCGACTGCGGCGACGGCGGATTATTTTCTGCCCGAGGCGATCGATCCCACGCTCGGCTATATCGTCTCGCCGTTCGCGCCGCGCAGCGGCAGCGCTATCCCGATCCCGCTGCTCAGCAATGCTGGCTGGGCGCTCATCAACGATCCGTCGAAATACACGATCACGGCGGGCACCGGCCAGATCGACGTCACCACCGGCAAGAACGACCGCTACACCGCCGATCTCAGCACGCGCTGGGACATGAACTGGGGATTCCTGAAATATATCGAGGTCGGTGCCCGCTACGAGCGCGCCACCTTCAAGAACAATCTACTGCGTACTCAATTCGCCGGCAACGCGAGCATCCAGCAACTGGGGCTGCCGTTCGAGCCGACCGATCTCGGCCGGGTCGGTGTCAGCGGCGCGAACTTCACTGCGATGAGTGAAGCGACGCTGATCCACTTCCTCGACAATATCGGTCAGTACATGGCGGCGAACCCCGACCTCCAGCTGGCGCCGATCCCACCGGCCGAGGGGCAGGACAAGCAATCGACGCGGGAGGACAATTACGCTGCCTATCTCCAGGCGCGGCTGGAGTTCGGCAAGCTCGAGGTGATCGGCGGCGTGCGCTATAACCGCACCGATCTGGCGGCGAACAATCTCGTCTTCCCCACCTATACCGGACCGCTGCTCGACGGATCGGGTCTCGGCAACGATCTTCCCTTCCAGAACCAGTTCACTAAGCTTGTCTCCGAAAAGGTCTCGTCGGAGGATTTCCTGCCGCGCGTGCTGTTCAATTATCGCCAGACCGACAATCTGATCTTCCGCGGCGGCTATTTCATGTCGGTCGCCCGCCCGCAGATCGGCGAGCTTTCGGCGCAGACCCGGATCGCCTTCATCAACTTCCCGATCCCTGGGCCCAACGGCCCCCAGCCGATCCTCCAGATCAGCTCGGGCAACCCGAACCTGAAGCAGGCGACGACGCATAATTTCGATCTGAGCGCCGAATATTATCACAAGATCGGCATCATCAAGATCGGTGGGTTCTATAAGCGGATCAACAATCTGCTCCAGTCCAACCAGAGCGACGGACCGGCCAACCTGGCCAATCTCACGCTGCCCGATCACCCCTATTTCCAGGGGGCGCCCTATTTCGATCCGGCGCATCCGGAGAATTACCAGATCATCGGTTTCGCGCCGATCAACAGCAGCCATCCGGCCACTATCTGGGGCATCGAAGGGCAGTTCGAGCGCCAGTTCGACTTCCTGCCCGGCGCGCTGAGCGGCCTGGGCATCTATGCCAACTATACCTACACGCACAGCAGCCGCTGGCAGCGCTACAGCTGGCCCTTCGCGCCGGCGGGCCAGGACATCTACGAATTCTCGGGCCTGCCGTTCAACCAGCAGCCCAAGCATTCGGGCACGGCCTCGCTGACCTACAACAAATACGGTTTCGATGCGACGCTGGCCTACAGCTTCCAGTCGAGGACGCTGAACAATTTCGCGCCGCGCGGGCTCAGCGTCTATGACAAGGGCGTCCAGACGCTGGACTTCCACGGCGAATATTATCTCGATCCGACGACCCGCAAGGTGCGTATCTATGTCGAGGCGTCGGACCTGCTCAAGAGCACCGATACGCCCGACGTGCAGCAGTTGATCGCCGGCTATTACACCCGCGCCACCTATCTGGGCGGGCGCAAGTTCAAGATCGGCATTTCCACCATTTTCTAAGGCGGCCGATCCGGCGGTCGCGTTCCGGCCGGTTCCCCCTGCTCCCAGGGGAACCGGCCTTTTACCTCCAAGGAAGAATTTTCCCATGAAGCCTATGAAGCTGCTCCTCGCGTCGGCGGCCATCGCCATTGCCGCCACGCAACCCGTGCGTGCGCAGGAGGCGGTGCCTTACGAGCAATTCACGCTCGGCAACGGCCTGCGCGTCGTCGTGCATGAGGATCACAAGACGCCGAAGGTGGCCTTCACCGTCTGGTATCATGTGGGATCGATGAACGAGCCGGCTGGCAAATCCGGCTTCGCGCATCTCTATGAGCATCTGATGTTCAACGGCTCCGAACATCACGACAAGGAATATATGCCGCCGCTCCAGGAGATCGGCACGTCGGGCGTCAACGGCGCCACCTCGCTCGACCAGACCTATTATTACGAGATCGTCCCCACCGGCGGCCTCGAACGGGTTTTATGGCTGGAATCGGATCGCATGGGCTATCTGCTCGGCGCGATCACCCAGGCCAAGCTCGACGAGCAGCGCGCCGTCGTCCAGAACGAAAAGCGCACCCGCGAGAACCAGCCCTATGCCGCGATGAACGATCGCGAGGCGGAGGGCATCTTCCCGGTCAACCATCCCTATTACCACTCGACCATCGGATCGATGGCGGACCTGAACGCCGCCTCGCTGGAGGACGTGAAGGACTGGTTCCGCAAATATTACGGCGCGGCCAATGCGGTCGTCACGCTGAGCGGCGACGTCACCATCGCGCAGGCCAGGACGCTGATGGAGAAATATTTCGGCAGCATCCCCTCGGGTCCGCCCACCGGCCGGATCAAGGCCTGGGTGCCGACGCTCCCGGTCGACAAGGCCGAAGTGATGCAGGACGACGTCCCGCAGACCGCGATCGCCTGGAACTGGCCGGTGCCGGGCAGCGGCACGGCGGAAGCGCCGGCGCTGCGCATGGCGGCCTATGTGCTCGGCCGCGGCAAGACCTCGCGGCTCTACAAGGCGCTGGTCCAGGACCAGCAGATCGCGAGCTCCGCGACCGCCAGCTATGACAGCTTCGCGATCGCGGGCACCTTCTCGATCGACGTGCGGCTTAAGGACGGCGCCGATCGCGCCAAGGCGGAGGCGGCGATCGCCGGCGTGCTCCGCGATTTCCTCAAGACCGGCCCGACCGAGGATGAGCTGAAGCGCTCCAAGATCAGCTCCTATGGCGACAATGCCCGTTCGATGGAGTCGATCTTCGTCAAGGCGATGGCGCTGACCGCCGGCACGATGTTCGACGACAATCCCGGCCAATATGCCGAGGACGAACGCCGCTTCGGCGCGGTCACCAACGCCGATGTGCGCGGCGCCACGGCCAACTGGCTGACCAAGGGCTCCTATCATCTGACCGTGCTGCCCTTCGGCAGCCACAAGGTGAGCGTCGACACCGCCGATCGCGGCAATATCCCGGCATTGGGCGCGTCGCCCTCGCTGACGCTGCCGACGGTGCGCGAGGCGAAGCTTTCGAACGGCATCCGCGTGGTGCTTTCCGAACGGCCGGGCACGCCGACCGTCGAGATGGCGATGGTGTTCGATGCCGGCCAGGCGGCCGAGCAGCACATGAAGAAGGGGCTCCAGGGCTTCACGCTCGGGATGATGGACGAAGGCACGCGCACGCTGAACGCCCAGGCATTCGCCGAGCGCCAGGCGATGGTCGGCACGCGCATCTATGCCTATGGCGACAGCGACACGACCGACTTCGCGTTGTCGGCGCTCACCCGCTCGCTGCCCGAGTCCGTGGCGCTCTGGGCGGACTATGTCCGCAATCCGGGCTTCCGGCAGGAGGATCTGGAGCGCGACCGCGCGCTGAACCTCTCGACGCTGTCCCAGTCGCTGGTCAATCCGGGAGAGATGGCGCAGCGCACCTTCAACAACCTGCTCTACGGCAAGGACCATGCATACGGTTCCGCGCTGGCGGGCCGGGCGGAGACGCTAAAGTCGATCACGCGCGACGATCTGGTCGCGTTCCACGAGAGCTGGATCCGGCCGGACAACGCGGTGATCTACGCCTCGGGCGATACCACGCTGCCGGTGCTGGTCGCGGCGCTCGAAAAGGGCTTTGGCGACTGGAAGGCGCCCGCGCGGCCCAAGGGCGTGAAGACGCTCGATCCGATCGCCCCGCAAAAGGCGGCCCGGATCATCCTGATCGACAAACCCGGCGCGATCCAGTCGATGATCCGGGTGGGCGAGATCATGCCGTCGGGGCTCGACGCGCATGATTTCGATCTGGGCGCGCTGAACGATGTGCTCGGGGGGGCCTTCACCTCGCGCCTCAACATGAACCTGCGTGAGGACAAGGGTTGGTCCTACGGCGTCAACAGCTTCATCGCCGATGCGCGCGGGCCGCAGGCATTCGGCGTCGCGACCAGCGTCCAGACCGACAAGACCGCGGAATCGCTGGCGGAGATCAGCAAGGAGCTCCACGCGATCCAGAAGACCAGGCCGGCGAGCCAGGCCGAGCTGGAACTGCTCGCCAAGGGCCAGGTGCTGGCGCTGCCCGGCCAGTTCGAGACCAACCAGGCGATGGTCGGCTATCTCCAGTACGTGAACCGGTTCGGGAAGCCGTATGACTACATCACGACGCTGCCGGCCCAATATGCCGGCCTGCGCCCGGAGACGATCACGACGACCGCCAACACGCTGCTGCATCCCGATGCGATGACCTGGGTCGTGGTGGGCGATCTCGCCAAGACCGAAGCGAAGATCCGCGCGCTCAACTTCGGCACGGTCGAGGTGTGGGACGCGGAAGGGCGCAAGCTGCGCTGAGCGGCGGGTTCGGGGGAGGTCGGTCGGCCTCCTCCATTCCGTCACTCCGGCCGATGTGGCGGGATGACGATAAAAGCGGCCCGGGGTCGTCAACCTCAATGCGCCTCGATCGGCCCCGATGCCGCCTGCCTTGGCGGGCGGCATAGCGGCACTAGCACCAGCGCCCCGACGAACAGCCAGGCCATCAGCCGGAACACATCGTCGAAGGCGAGGGTGAGCGCCTCGCGTCCGACGATCCGGCCCATCAGCGCCTGCGCGGTCAGCAGCGCGCGGGCAGGATCGGGGGTGACCGCGCCGATCTGTTGGGCAAGGCTGGCGACCGTGTCTGTCGCGGCGCGGGGCGCATTGCCCAGTGCCTCGGCCAGGCGGAGCGTGTGCAGCCGGCTCATGTCCTGTAGCCAGGTCGTGGTGACGGCGATGCCGATCGCCCCGCCCAGGTTGCGCATCAGGTTGAACAGGCCCGAGGCATAGCGCAGCTCCGCGCCGGCAAAGCCGTTCAGCGCCAGCCCGACGCTGGGCACGATGCACAGCATGATTGCGAAGCTGCGCACCAGTTGCGGCCAGAGCAACGCCTGGAAGCCCCATTCGGGCGTCATCGCCGAGAACAGCCACAGGCCGAAGGCGAACAGGGCCAGCCCCACGGTGATGACGATGCGCTGGTCCACCCGCTGCGACAGCGCCGCCGCGATCGGCACGCCCATGAGCTGCGCGATACCGGCGATGAAGACGGTCGTGCCGATCTCGCTGGCATTATAGCCGCGCACGCGCCCCAGGAAGAGCGGCACGAGATAGGTGCCGGCATAGAGGCCGAAGCCGATCACCAGGTTGAAGATGCAGGCGAAGGCGAAGGTCGGCTTGGCGAAGGGGCTCAGCCGGACGATCGGCGAGGACGAGCGGAACGAGCGCTCGAGGAACAGCACGAACGCCACCAGCGACACCCAGGCGCCGATCGCAATGCCGCTGTCGCTGAACCAATCGTTCTTCGGCCCTTCTTCCAGCACATATTCGAGCCCGCCCAGGAACACCGCCATGGCGCCCAGATGCACCCAGTCGATCCGCTTGAGCATCCCGAGATTGGGCCGATCGACGCGGATCACGAAGATCGCGAGCAGCGTCACCGCCGCACCCGGCGCGACGTTGATGTAGAATACCCAGCGCCAGTTCCAGGCATCGGTGATCCAGCCGCCCACCGTCGGCCCCAGCGTCGGCGCCAGCACCGATACCATGCCCAGGATCGCCGGGATCATCGCGCGCTGTTTGCCCGAGAACATCGCGAAGCCCGTGGCGAACACGGTCGGCACCATCGCGCCGCCGACGAACCCCTGGATCGCCCGGAAGAGGATCATCGATTCGATGTTCCAGGCGAGGCCGCACAGCGCGCTCGAAACCGTGAACAGCCCCGCCGAGAGCGCGAACAGCCAGCGTGTCGACAGCGCCTGCGCCAGGAAGGCGGAGAAGGGGATCATCACCAGCTCCGCCATCAGATAGGCGGTCTGCACCCAGGAGATCTCGTCCGGCCCGGTGGAGAGGCCGGCCTGCACTTCGTTGAGCGATGCGGCGACGATCTGGATGTCGATCAGCGCCATGAACTGGCCGAACGCCATGATCCCGAAGATCAGGAATTTCAGGCGATCGGGCAGCGCCATCGGATCGATCGGCGAGGGCGATGACGCCGAAGCCGCGGATTCAGCCATTGCAATTCGACTCCGTCATTCTTTATATTATGTGCGTCATATAAACGGAGTTCACAAGCCCATGCGCTATGGCAGCGAGCACAAGGAGCAGACGCGGGCGCGGGTGCTGAAGGAAGCCGCGCGCGAGATCCGCGCCAAGGGGCCGGGCGGGATCGGCGTCGCCGGGATCATGGCGCGCGCCGGGCTGACGCATGGCGGCTTCTATGCCCATTTCAAATCGAAGGACGCGCTGGTCGCGGCGGCGCTCGATTCGATGTTCGACGATGCGCGGGCACGGTTGGAGCGGACGGCGGCCGATGCCGATCCGCGTGTGGCGCTGCGCAGCTATATCGATTTCTATCTGTCTTCGGCGCATCGCGACGCGCGCGATCGCGGCTGTCCGTTGCCCGCGCTTTCCGGCGATCTGGCGCGGAGTGATGCCGATGCACGCGTCCGCTTCGGCCAGGGGCTGGCAGGGCTCACCGCGCGCATGGCGGAGAAGCTGCGGCTGATCGGCCATGCCGAACCCGAGCGGGGCGCCGCGTCGCTGGTCGCCGAGCTGGTCGGCGCGGTCGCACTGGCCCGTGCCGTCGCTGATCCCGAGCAGTCGGACGCGATATTGGCGAACGCGCATGCATCGGCATGCGAGCGCTTCGGCCTGGGAGACGCGGCATGAGCGACCGGGAAACGCCGCTCAGCGGGATCGAGCAACTCCGCCACATGCTGGAAACCGACGCGCAGCCGCCGATCGGCCGCACCTTCGGCGTCTCGCTGGTCGAGGTGGAGGAGGGGCGCGCGGTGTTCGAGGGCGTGCCGGACGAGCGCAGTCTCAATCCGCTCGGCACCATCCATGGCGGTTATGCCGCGACCATGCTCGATTCCGCCTGCGGCATCGCCGTGCATTCGCGGCTGGCGGCGGGGCAGAGCTATACCACGCTCGAATTGAAGGTCGCCTATCACCGCGCGATGACACCCGGGACAGGCAAGGTCCGTGCGATCGGCACCGTCCTGTCCTTCGGCCGCCGCGTCGCTTTCGCCGAAGCCAGGATCCTCGATTCCCAGGACCGGCTGATCGCCTCGGCCACGTCGACCCTGTTGGTGTTTGCCCAGTGAACGCTCCCGCCATGATCCAGACCGACGCCGTGCCGAAGCGGCGCCTCCGCATCTCGCGCAACCCGCTGATCGTGGGCGTGATCGCCCTGCTGGTGGCCTTGGCCGGCATCGCCTGGCTGCTCTCCCCGCGCTCCAGCGAGTCGACCGACAACGCCTATGTGAAGGCCGACAGCAGCACCGTGGCACCCAAGGTGGGCGGGCTGGTGACCGATGTGCTGGTGCAGGACAATCAGGTCGTCCATGCCGGCCAGCCGCTGGTGCGGATCGACATGCGCGATTTCAACGCGCGCGTCGCCGCCGCGGAGGCCGATCTGGCCGATGCGGTTGCGGGCGTGGCGGATGCGCGGGCGGCGCTCGAAGCGCTCGGCGCCGACCGCCAGCTTGCCGTCGCCGGCGTGCGTGCGGTGCAGACCAATATCCGTTCCGCCGATGCCGAATATGCCCGCGCCGATGCCGATCGCGCGCGCTACGAGGCGCTGCTGGCGCAGGGCTTCGCCACCCGCCGCGATGTCGAGCGGATGCGCGCGACCGCGGTCGGCGCGGCCTCGTCGCTCGATCGCACGCGTGCCGATCGCGACACGGCGACTCGGCAGGTGGAAGTGACGCTGGCACGGCGGCCCGTGCTGGAGGCGCAGCTTGCCAAGGCGCAGGCGGCCGAAGCGCGTGCCCGCGCGGCGCTCGATCTCGCGCGGCAGGATCGCGACCATACGGTGATCCTCGCGCCGATCGACGGCATCGTCGGCAATCGCCAGGTGCAGATGGGAGACTATGTCCAGCCCGGCACGCGGCTGCTGACCCTGGTGCCGGTGAGCGGCCTCTATGTCGTCGCCAATTTCAAGGAAACTCAGACGCGCAGGATGGTGCCCGGCCAAGCGGCGCGTGTGCATGTCGATGCGCTCGACGGCGAGACGCTGCGCGGCCATGTCGAGAGCTTCGCGCCGGCATCGGGCGCCGAGTTCGCGCTGCTGCCGTTCGAGCCGGGCTCGGGCAATTTCACCAAGATCGTCCAGCGCGTGGGCGTGCGCATCCGCATCGACCCGGACCAGCCGCTCGCCCGGCGCCTGCGCGCCGGGCTCTCGGTGACGGCGGATGTGTCGCTGCGCTAGACCAGCACCCGCTCATTGGCTGAGAGGGTGATGCGGCGGGGCTTGCGTCCTTCCAGGCGCAGTGTGACGCGCTGGGTGCCGGGCTCGATCCCGACCAGATAGGAGGGGGCGCCGGCCTTGTCGGTGACCAGTCGGGCCGCGCCGCCTTCGATCCGCCCGATCGGCTTGCCGCTCAGGCGCAGATCGACGCCGGTGCCGGAATAGGCCATTTCCATGCCCCGGCCCGCATCGGTGCTTGCCGTGAAGCGGGCGCCGGCCGCGGCGGTGTGGCGCGGCCGCGCGTTCCAGTGCAGCGCATCGGCTTCCTCGCACGCGCCCATCAGGCGCCAGGTGTAATCCACCATCACCAGCGCGGTGGGCGAATAGTCGGGATGATCCTCGCCTGCGGTGAAGACGCCGGTCTGCGGATCCATCTGCTGGCGGAAGGTCATGTCGGCCTGGATCGCCTCGCACCAGCGGTTCATCATCACCGAGAATTCCGCCGCGCGGCCATAATGGTCCATCCAGCGGCCCGCACGCAGCGCGGTCAGCGCCTGCGATGCGCCGCCCCAGCTATTGGCGGGGATCGGCCGGACGAACGTCGGATCGTCCATCGCGATCGAACTGAGCGGGTATTTCCCCCAGAACGCCTTGGGATTGTGGAGCTGGCGCGTCCACATTGCCTCGAACAGCTTCCGGTCGACGACATGCTCGCCGCATACCCGGCTCAATATGTCGGAGCGGACGCGGACGAACTGGCCCTGCGCGTCGAGATCGTAGAAGGCGGCGTCCTCACCGACCCAGAGCTTGTTCAGGATCAGCGCGCGGATCTGCTCGGCCTGTTCGGTCCAGCGATCAGCTTCCACGCGCTTCCCCAGCGCCGTCGCCATCTCGGCCAGCGCGCGGCGGGCACCATAGACGGTCGCCGAGAGATCGGGGCAGAGCCGCGGCAGCGACGCGACCGGGTGATGCGTGCGCGCATCCTTGTTGGGGCACTGGTTGGGCATGCCCGCCCAGCGCGGGGAATTGTCGTGCCCCGTGTCATAGGTGCAGAAACCTTCGATCAGCCCGGTGCCGCGCGTGTTGCGATAGCGCATCAGCCAACCGTCCCAGGCCGAGCAGGCGCGATAGGCGGCCTGGAGCAGCTCGCCGTCGCCGGTGGCGAGCGCGAGTTCCCAGGCAGTGGCGGCGATCGGCACCACCATCTGGATCTGGCCGAAGCTGGTCTCGGCGATCTTGTTGTTGGCCGGAAGCTGCCCGTCGGCACGTTGCAGCTCGAAGAAGGTCAGATGGCTGCCCCGCGCCACGTCGGGCCGGAACTTCCGATAGACCAGCGATTCATGCGGGCCGCATTCCTGCCAGATGCCCTTGTAGACCGATCCCTCGATCAGCACCGGCTTGCTGACATAGGGCATGACCTGCACGTTCCCGGCGAGCACCGCGAGCGCCTTGTCATAGGCGGCCTGCCAGCCGGCATTGCCGGTGGTGAAGACAGGCGCGCTGTCCGCCGCCGCTTCGGCCAGCGCACGCTGCGCGGCGGGGAGGGTGGCGAGCGTGGCGGCGGTGCCCGCAAGGAAGGCGCGGCGGTCCATCAGCGCGCGCCCTCGGAGCGATCGACATGGAACCAGTCCACGTCGATCGACCCGCCTTTCCCGTCGCGATTGTAGGAGAACAGGGCAGGGCGCGAGCCCTTCCACCACGAGAAGCGCGCCAGCCACATCGGCTCGCCCAGCGGCCTAAAGCTGCGCCCGCCGTCGAAGCTGTAGGCGTAGCGCACAGTCTGGTCCTCGTCGACATCGGCGCGCAGATCGATCGTCGTGCCGGCCAGCTCGGGGCCGGGCGTCTCCACGCCTTCATTGGCGAAGGTCACGCGGGTCTTGCCCTCGGCACGCACCAGCCCGATCCAGCTCGGCCGGACGCCGAACAAGGTGAGACCGGCACGCTGCCCCTCGGCCATGCGGCTCGCATCGATCCGCGCGGTGAAGCGGGCATGCGGACCCTGGAGGATCTGGGTCAGCGTGTTGCGGGCGGTGACGAGATATCGGGCAGGCAGGGCATCGAGGCGCATCCAGCCGGGCCGGGCGGTCAGGCTCCAGGCGCTGTCGTCCGGGTTGTGGTTCCACGACCATTGCAGGCCGAGCTGCCCGCCCGAGAACTCGTCCGAATCCTGGAGCCGCTCATTGATGGGCACGCTTCCCGTGTCGGGCATCGCATGCGTGAGCACCGGTTGCCCTGCAAAGCGGTCCGGCATCTGGCGGCCCATGATCGGCCAGTCGTCCTGCCAGACCACCGGCTGGAGATGGACGATCCGCCCGAACGCGCCGGTCGAATTGAAATGCGCGAACCAGCCCTGGCCCGAGGGCGTCTCGACCCAGCCGCCCTGGTGCGGCCCCTGGATCGGCGTGCCGCCCTGTTCGAGCACGGTACGCCACTCATAGGGGCCGGTGATCTTCCGCGCCCGGCCGACGGCCTGGCTGCCGCGCTCGACGCCGCCGATCGGCGCGAAGATGTAATACCAGCCGTTGCGCTTGTAGAATTTCGGCCCTTCCAGCACCGGCAGGTTGATCTTGTCCTCGACGATCAGCTTGCCTTCGTCGAGCAGCTTCATCCCGTTCGGCGACATGCGGTGCAGGATCAGCGGCCCCGCGCCGAGCTTGGAATGGACCAGCCAGGCGGTGCCATCCTCGTCCCAGAAGGGGCAGGGGTCTTCCAGCCCCGGCCCGGCGATGAGCTGGACCGGCGCGCTCCACGGGCCTTCGGGCCGCTTGGCGGTGGAGACGAAGATGCCTTCGTCGGGCGTCGGGAAATAGACGTAGAACAGCCCGTCATGGAAACGGATGCTGGGCGCCCAGACGCCGCTGCCATATTTGGTGCCGCCGATCGGCTTGGAGATCGCATCGGTCAGCGTGTGCGGCCCCGGCATGTCATATTCGGGAGCGAAGGGCAGCCTGGGCAGGACGTGGCCGACGATGCTCCAATGGATCAGGTCGCGCGAATGCAGCACCGGGATGCCCGGCGACAGATGGAAGCTCGACGCGACGAGGTAATAATCCTGCCCGACACGGATGATGTCGGGGTCCGAATAATCCGCGTACAGGATCGGATTGGTATAGGTCTGCTGCGCGGCGGCCGGTCCGGCCAGCACAAGGGCAGCGGCGAGGAGGATCGGGCCGCGCATCATGCCGCCAGCATGTTGCCGTAGCCGATGACCACGGTGGCGACCACGAGCAGGCCCACGCCCGCCCAGACCATCGCCCGCACCCGCGTCGCGGCATCCTTCCACTCGCGGAAGGCGAAGCCCCAGAGCGTGCCGAAGATGATGATCGAGGCCATGTGCAGCGTCCAGGAGGAGAAGCCGAATTTGCCCATCTGGCTTTCGCCCATCGTGTAGAAGAAGAACTGGAAATACCAGGCGGTGCCGGCCACCGCGCAGAGCAGGTAATTGACCAGCATGGGCGGGCGCCCCGCGGGCAAGTCGACGCTCGGGGCGCTGCGGCCGAGCCATTGGCCGGCGCTGCGGTTCTTGAGGATCAGCCAGGTGCACCACAGCGCGTTGGTGACGAGCCCGCCGAACATGACGAGGCACAGGATCGGCAGGCCGGTCCAGAGCGGGCCCGTGCCCGCAGCGGCGGAGATCGCCTTGATCGGCTCGCCGGCGGCAAGGCCGAAGGCGAAGCAGGACGACATGATGCCGGAGAAGACCGCGACGGCGACGCCCTTGCGGAAATTGAACTCGGCGACGGCTGCCGCCTTCTGCTCGGGAGAAAGCGCGGCATCCTTGCGCGCGCCCGCCAGCGCGACGACGATGATGCCCAGCAACGTGATGGCCAGGCCCAGCAGGACGATGTTGCCGCTGGGATTGTCGAGCAGCTTGGCGGCGAAATCGCCCTGGAAGATCGGCGGAATCAGCGTGCCGAACACGGTGCACAGCCCCAGCACCACCGCCATGCCGAGCGACAGGCCGAGATAACGCATGGTGAGGCCGTAGGTGAGGCCGCCGAAACCCCAGAGCATCCCGAAGATCACCGGCCATACCAAAGCCGGCGTCGGCGCGCGCGAGAGCACGCCGAGCAGGTCGTTGGTCTGGATCGAGGCGAAGAACCACGGCGCCAGCAGCCACGAGAAGATGCCGCCGGTCAGCCAGTATATCTCCCACGACCAGCGCTTCACGCCGCGATAGGGAACATAGAAGCTCGCCGAGGCGAGGCCGCCCAGCCAGTGGAAGACGACACCCAGAAGGGGATTGGCGGTCAAGAGATCATCTCCTCAACAGGACGGGCGTCGAGCGGCGCGCGCTCGGACAGGAATGCATTTGCGGGGTGCGCGCCGTAATCGGCGATGCCGTTGCGGTAGCGGTAACAGTCCTGTCGGGCCTGTTCGGGGATGGGGCCTTGCAATTCACTCTCCTACAGCGGCCGTTGCCGCCAATTACCACCGAATCCGGGGCGCATTGCGCTATATCCCACATTGTGGGAGTAAATGGTATAAGCTGAGACGGCGAACGTCAAATGCTGATTGGGGCCGTCGAAAGATGGCCGATTTGGGTGGTTGCGGCCACCCTGCCTTTCCAAGGGCAATCGATAAGCAACAGATAATCAAGGATAAATTATGATCGCGGTTGTCACCGGAGGGTGTGGCGATTTGTGATTGACGTTACGTGTCTCATTAATTATAGACACTTTCCATCATATGGGATTTAGTGCGCTTAAAAATGGTAGCGCTAACATTCCGGGTCGTAACAAGCTTTCAAGCCGCAATAGCCCGGCTTGGCCTTTCGGGGCCGGCGGGGAAGACGGTGATAGGGAGAGGGACAAAATGGCGAATTTCATCAAAGGTCATCGTGCGCGTTTTCTGTGCGGAACGACGCTTCTGGCGCTGGGCCTGACATCGCAGGCCGCATTCGCGCAGACCGCGACGCCGCAGCAGGACACCACCGCAACGGCGCCCGCCGACCAGGCAGTCGATCAGTCCGCCCCGGCAGCCGATGCCGCGCCGCAGGATTTCCCCGAAACCGAGATCATCGTCACCGGCTCGCGCATCGCGCGCAACGGCTTCGACGCCTCGACGCCGGTGAGCGTCGTCAGCCAGGACGACATCAAGCTCTCGGGTAACGTCAACATCGAGAAGACGCTGGCGCAGTTGCCCCAGGCGGTCGGCTCGCAGTTCGGCACCGCCACATCGAACACCGTTCCGGGCGGCTTTGCGGACGTCAATCTTCGCGGCTTCGGCTCGAACCGCAACCTCGTCCTGGTCAATGGCCGCCGCTTCGCCATCTATGGCCCGGAGCAGGTCGTCGATCTCAACACGATCCCGTCGTCGCTGATCGCCCGCACCGAGATCGTTACCGGCGGTTCGTCGGCGGTCTATGGCTCGGATGCGATCACCGGCGTCGTCAATTTCATCATGCGCGACGATTTCGAGGGCGTCGAAGCCCGCGGCCAGGTGAACATCGATGCGCCGACCGGCACGCCGGTCTATAATTTCGACCTCACGATGGGCGGCAACTTCTCCGAGGGCCGCGGCAACATCGTCGTCTCGGGCAACTATCTGAAGCGCGGTTCGATCACGCGCGGCCAGCGCGGCGAATATGCCTTCGACTCGTTGTCCGACGGCTGCGTCGTGCCCGGCTCGGGCAGCGCCGATCATGCCGGCACGCCCTTTTCGGTGCCCGGCGGCCAGACCTGCCTCCAGGCCGGCGGCCAGCCCGGCTTCATCGCCAGCGGCAGCGGCGACATTCCCAATGGCCGTTTCTCGGGCATCCCGGCTTTCGGCGGCGCGAACGCGGGGCTCAACGCGGCCTATGCGGCGGCCGGCCTCGGTTCGCTCGGATCGCGCGGCTTCACCTTCAACGATGCGGGCGACACGGCGCGCCCGGCACTGACGCCGCAGGACGATTTCAACCTCGGCCCCGACAATTACCTCATCCAGCCGCAGGAGCGCTGGATGATCAACAGCTTCGGCCATTATGATTTCACCGACAACATCACCGGCTATATGGAGCTGCACTTCTCCCGGAACACGGTGGATGCGCGCCTGGCGCCGACCAATGTCGGCTCGCCGACCCTGTTCAATGTGAACAACCCCTATCTCTCGCCGGAGATGCAGTCGGTCTTCAACCAGCTCGATCTGGCCGAGGTCGGCACCACCACCGTCACCGCCGGCACTTCCACGCTCACCACCACGCCGGGCGACGGCCTGGCCGTCATCACCGCCGGCCGCCGCTACGTCGAGGTCGGTGCCCGTCTGGCGAGCGAGCGCCGCAACGTGTTCCGCGGCGCCTGGGGCCTGCGCGGCAACATCGGCAGCCTTTCGGATAACTTCCTGAGCAATCTGAAGTTCGACGCCTATTACACCTATTCGCGCAGCGAAGACACGCTGCTGCTGCAGAATGCGATCTCGCGCAGCCGCCTCCAGGCGAACCTGCTCTCGGTCGGCGGCGCCGCGCCGGTCTGCAACATCTTCGGCCAGAATATTTCGGACGCCTGCGTCAAGGCGATCTCGATCAGCGCGACCAACAGCACGGTCGCCACGCAGGAAGTGGCGCAGGCCAGCGTCACCGGTGACCTGTTCAAGCTGCCGGCTGGCCCGGTGGGCTTCTCGTTCGGCACCGAATGGCGCAAGACCAGCGCGACCTTCACGCCGGATTCGTTCCTGGCATCGGGCGACGTCGCCGGCTTCAACCCCGGCCTGCCGACCCAGGGCAGCGTGACGGTGAAGGAGCTCTTCGGCGAAGTCCGCGTGCCGCTGATCCACAACACGCGCTTCATCGACGACCTGACCGTCAATGGCGGTTTCCGCTATTCGGACTATAATCTGGACGGCATCGGCGGCCAGTGGACCTATCTGGGCGGCGTCGACTGGCGCGTGAGCCCGGATATCGCGTTCCGCGCGCAATATCAGCGCGCGATCCGTGCGCCGAACGTCAACGAACTGTTCGGCGGCACCAATCGCCAGACCGGCGCCGCGGTCGATCCGTGTTCGGATCGTACCCCGCTCGCGCAGCGTTCGGATGCGCTGAGGGCCGTCTGCATCGCGACCGGCGTTCCGGGCGCGCAGGTGTTCCAGCACGACGTCCAGCCCAACGACATCTTCCCGGCGGATCTGGGCGGCAACCCCAATCTCGGTGCGGAAAAGTCCAACACCTATACCGCCGGCGTGGTGTTCACGCCGCGCTTCGCGCCGCGCCTCTACGTCAGCGTCGATTATTTCAACATCAAGCTGAACGGTGCGGTCTCGCAGCTCGGCGGCGGCGTGCAGGGCACGCTCAACCTGTGCTATAACATCCTCCAGGACGCCAACAGCGAGTTCTGCCAGGCGATCCGCCGCAACCCGACCACGGGCGAGATCAACGATCCCTATGTCGCGCAGATCCGCAACGCGAACTCCGGCGCGCTGCAGACCTCGGGCGTCGACTTCGCGGCTCGCTATCACTTCGATGTGGGCTTCGGTTTCCCGGGCCTCGCCGATCGCAGCTCGTTCGATATCGGCACCAACTACACCTATACCTACGACTTCACTTCGACTCCGGTCGAAGCGCTGCCGGACATCAAGAACTATTGCGCCGGATCGTTCGGCCCGACCTGCGGCCAGCCGCTGCCGACCTGGCGCGGCACGACGCGCGTCACCTGGAACCTCGACGATCTCAGCCTGAGCGTGCGCCATCGCTATCTCGGCGGCGTGACCACCGATCGCTATATCGTGCCGCTGCGCCAGGGTTCGGCTTCGGTGCCGACGCTGGCGAGCATCGCCTATCCGAAGCTGCCGGCGCAGAATTATTTCGACGTCTCGTTCAACTATGATCTGAGCAAGGGCGTCGAACTGTTCGGCGGCGCCAACAACGTCACCGGCAAGGAGCCGCCGGTCACCACCCAGGGGCCGAACGCCAATACCTGGTCGGCGACCTATGACGTGCTCGGCACCGAGTTCTTCTTCGGCGCCACGCTGAAGTTCTGATAGGTAGGGGCGAGGCGGGGAGACCCGTCTCGCCCGATCCGTTTCATCTGATTTTGGAGAAGCGCGTGACGCTCGACCGCCGCTCGATCCTGTTCGGAGGTGCGGCCGGCGCCGCCTTCCTCGCCGCTTCCACGCCCGGCTTCGCATCGGCATTGCCGGGCCCCGAAGACTTCAATTGGGTCAATGTCCGCCATTTCGGCGCCAAGGGCGACGGCGTTGCGATCGACACCCCGGCGATCAATCGCGCGATCGATCACGCGGCGGAGCGCGGCGGCGGGACGGTCTATTTCCCCGCCGGCACCTATGCCTGCTACACGATCCGGCTGAAGAGCAACATCACGCTCCATCTCGACAATGGCGCGGTGATCCTCGCCGCTGCACCTTCGGCTTCGGGCGGCTATGACGTGGCCGAGCCGATCGACCCGGCCTATGAAGCCTTTCAGGATTATGGCCATAGCCATTGGAAGAACAGCCTGATCTGGGGCGAGGGGCTTCACGACATCGCGATCACCGGCCAGGGCCTGATCTGGGGCAAGGGGCTGGGTCGCGGCGACGGCAAGGACAATTGGCTCAAGGATCCCAACGGTCCCGGCACCGGCAACAAGGCGATCGGGCTCAAGCGCTGCCGCAACGTGACGCTGCGCGACTTCAAGATCCTGGAGGGCGGCTGGTTCGCGCTGCTCGCCACCGGCGTCGACAATCTGACGATCGACAACCTGCTGGTCGATACCAATCGCGACGGCTTCGACATCGATTGCTGCAAGAATGTCCGCGTGACCAATTGCACGGTCAATTCGCCCTATGACGACGCGATCTGCCCGAAGAGCAGCTATGCGCTGGGCGAGCCGCGCGTCACGGAGAATGTGATGATCGCGAACTGCTTCGTCACCGGCAATTACCAGATCGGATCGGTGATCGACGGCACCTGGAAGAAGATGCCGCCCGATTTCGCCTCGCTGATCCACGGCCGCATCAAGTTCGGCACCGAGACGAACGGCGGCTTCCGCAACATCACCATCACCAATTGCGTGTTCGAGGACAGCCGCGGCCTCGCTTTCGAGACGGTCGACGGCGCGATGATCGAGGACGTCACGGTCAGCAACATCACGATGCGCGGAATCATCGACGCGCCGCTGTTCCTGCGGCTCGGCAAGCGGATGCGCGGGCCCGCGGGCCGCCCGATCGGCACGATGAAGCGCATCCAGATCCAGAATATCGTCAGCTCGAACGCGACGCTCCTGCCGTCGGTGATCGCCGGGCTGATCGATCATCCGATCGAGGATGTGCGCATCTCGGACGTGTATTTCCACCATGTCGGCGGCGCACCGGCGGCAATGGCGGCGATCCGTCCGCCCGAGGCCGAGCTCGGCTATCCCGAGGCGACGATGTTCGGCGATCTGCCCGCGACCGGCTTCTTCGTCCGCCATGCGCGCCACCTCGAGATGAACAATGTCGAGATCGCCGTGGCGGCCCCCGATCCGCGGCCGGCATTCCGGCTGGAGGACGTGCAGGACGCCGATTTCACGCGCATCCGCGTGCCCAAGGCGCCGGCCTTCGCGCTCGATCGGGTCACGGCCTTCCGCAACAGCGCAAGCGGCGGCATGAAGGACATGTGGATGGAAGGTCCGGTCTCCGGAACCTTCTAGGCCGAGGCTTTTACCAGCGGCCGGCGGGTCAATTCGCCTTGCGCAGCTTCGCCACCTGTTCCGCTGTCACGCTCGACGGCTTCGCGCCGAACCGTGCAGTGACATAGTTCGCCACCGCGGCGATCTCCGCGTCGCTATAGGCGTGCCCGAACGCCGGCATGACCGACTGGCCCTGCGGCGTGCTGCGGCTCGCGCCCTGGATGATGACCTGAGCCACATTGGTCGCGTCGGGATCGTTGACCGCGCGCGTGCCGTTCAGCGTCGCCAGGCCGGTCAGCGTGCCGCTGCCGCTCCAGGCATGGCAGCCGATACAGGCGCCCTCGAAGATCTTCTTGCCGAGCGGTGCATGCTGATCGGCGGCGGCGAGGGCGTGCGTGGCCGGGGCGAGGGCAGTCTTCGGCTGGGGCTGGTCGGGTGTGGAGATGGCCGGAACGGTGCGGATATAAGTCACCAGCGCGGCGATATCGGACTTGGTGAGCTTGCTGAGGCTGAGATCCACGGCCTCGCCCATCGGGCCCGCCGCGGTGCCGCGGCCCGGCGCATGGCCCTGCGACAGATATTGCGCGATCTCGGCATCGCTCCAGCCGCCCACGCCGGTCGCCTTGTCGGCGGTCAGGTTGAAGGCGCGCCATCCGGCGGCGACCGCGCCGGCATATTTGCTGCGGTTGTCGAGAGCCTGGGCCAGGTTGCGCGGCGTATGGCATTCGCCGCAATGGCCGAGCGCCTCGGCCAGATAGGCGCCGCGGTTCCATGCCGGGCTGCGATCGGCGTTCGGCTCGAAGCGCTGGTTCGGATTGAACAGCCCGCCCCAGATCGACATCAGCCAGCGCTGGTTGAACGGCCAGGAAAAGGCGAGGGCGGGCGTCTGCCGGCGTACCGGCGCGAGCGTGGCGAGATAGGCGCGGATCGCCAGCGCGTCGGCATCGGTCAGATAGGTGTAGGAGGCATAGGGCATCGCCGGATAAAGGCGCCCTTTCGGCCCCTTGCCCTCGCGCAGCGCCGCCAGGAACTGTGCGTCGGTCCAGTTGCCGATGCCGGTTTCCTTGTCGGGCGTGATGTTGGGCGACCAGATCGTGCCGAAGGGCAGCCTGAACGCCAGCCCGCCGGCGAAGGGCGTGCCGCCCTTGGCAGTGTGGCAGGCCTGGCAATCGGCGGCGATCGTCAGATATTTGCCGCGCTCGACCGGATCGGCGGAGGCGAAGTCGGCCGGCACGCCGGTCGGCGATCCTGCCTTGTACTTGGCGAGCGGGACGGCGCGGCCGCCGGCGAAATCCATCGGCCCGGGGCCGAACGCGATCCAGGCGAACACGCCCGCACCCGCCACGACGATCGCGGCGACGATGCCCAGCACGATGCGGCTGCGGCTCATGCTTCTTTCCTTCCGGCCAGCACGTCGCGATCGATCGGCAGGCGACGCAGCCGCTTGCCGGTGGCGGCGAAGATCGCATTGGCGAGTGCCGGCGCGGCGGCGGTCGTCCCGGCCTCGCCGATCCCGCCCGGCGCCTCGCCGCTCTGGAGCACATAGACGTCGATCGGCGGCGTCTCGTTCAGGCGCAGCATGCGATAGTCGTGGAAATTGCTCTGCTGCACGCGGCCCTTGTCGATCGTGATCTCGCCGAACAGGGCGGCGGTCAGCCCGAAGACCAGTCCGCCCTGGATCTGCGCGGCCACGGTGTTCGGATTGACGGCGATACCAGTGTCAACGACGCAGGTGATACGGCGCAGCTTGACCTCGCCGTCGCCATCGACCTCGACTTCGGTGACGTTGGCGATCCAGCTCGCAAAGGCGGGCTGGACCGAGACGCCGCGCCCGCAATCGGCCGGCAGCGGCGTGCCCCAGCCCGATTTCTCGGCGGCATAGCGGAGCGCCGTCTGCAGCCGCGGCGCCTTGCCGAGCATGCCTAGCCGGAACTGGACCGGATCGATCCCGGCCCTGTGCGCCAGTTCGTCGATGAAGCTCTCGATCACGAAGACATTGTGCGCCGGCCCGACCCCGCGCCAGAAGCCGGTGGTCACGCCCGGCGGCTCCTCGCGGACGTGCGATACCTCGAAGTTGGGAATGTCGTAGGGCATGTCGGCCGCGCAATCGACCGCGTCGAAATCTTTGCCGTCGACAAAGGCGGGCGGCAGCCAGCGGGCCAGCACCGAAGAGCCGGTGATGATGTGCCGCCACGCGCTGATCCTGTCGCCGTCGAGCCTGGCGCTCAGCCGATCGTGCCAGGCGGGGCGATAGACGTCGTGGCGGATATCCTCCTCGCGGCTCCACACCACTTTCACCGGCGAAGTGACATGCTGGGCGATCCGCACCGCCGTCTCGACCTGATCGACCTCCAGCCGCCGGCCGAAGCCGCCGCCGAGCAGGTGATTGTTGACGATCACCTGCTCGGGCGGGAGCCCGGTGACCTTCGCCGCCACGGCCTGGGCGCGGGTCATCACCTGGATGCCGGTCCAGATCTCACAGCGGCCGGCGGTGACATGGACGGTGCAGTTCATCGGCTCCATCGTCGCGTGCGCCAGGAAGGGCACGTCATAGGCGGCCTCGATCGCGTCGTCGCCAAGCGCCTTGCCGACATCGCCGACAGTCTTCGCCACAACGCCGGGCCGGCTGCTCGCCTTGACCAGCCGATCGCGGACCTGCGCCGTATCGACGCCCGCATTGGCGCCGTCCGCCCATTCGATGTCCAGCGCGGCGAGGCCCTGGAGCGCCGCCCACATATGATCGCCGACCACGGCGACCAGATCGTCGAGCACCACCACCTGGCGGAATCCGGGCACGGATTTCGCCCGCGCGTCGTCGACATGCGCGACCTTGCCGCCCTGCACGGGCGCATGCGCGAAGGTGGCGAACTTCACGCCCGGCGGCATCGCGTCGATACCGTATTTGGCCGTGCCGTTGACCTTGTCCGGCGTGTCGAGCCGGCGCAGCGACTTGCCGATCAGGCGGAATTTCGACGGATCCTTGAGCAGCGGATCGGCGGGCGGCTTGAGCCCCGCCGCGCGCCCCGCGAGCGCGCCATAGCCGATGCGGCGGCCGCTGGCGTCGTGGATCACTTCGCTCCATCCGGTGCGGCAGCTTGCCGGATCGACACCCCAGCCCTTGGCGGCGGCCTGGACCAGGATCGCGCGCGTCCCCGCACCGGCCTTGCGCAGCGGCGTCCAGAAGGCGCGGATCGAATTGGAATTGCCGGTCGCCTGGAGACCGAACACCGGATTGCCGTAGAGTGCATCGCTCGGCGGGGCGTGTTCGAACGTCACCTTGTGCCAATCGGCGTCGAGCTCCTCGGCCAGGATCATGCAGATCGAGGTATAGACGCCCTGGCCCATCTCGACCTGCGGCATGACCAGCTTGATCTCGCCGGTTGGATTGATGCGGATAAAGGCATTGGGCGCGAAGCCGGAAACGACCTGTTCCGCCGCCTCGGCCCGCACGACGAACCCGACCAGCAGCCCGCCGCCGACGGCAGCGCCGATCTGGAGCAATGCCCGACGGGAAAGGGCGGGTCCGGCTGGGGCGGTGGTGACGGACATGGCACGGACCTCGAATTGAGGAAGGTTCAGGCGGCTGTGGCGGCTTTCTTGATCGCCTCGCGGATGCGGACATAGGTGCCGCAGCGGCAGATATTGCCCGCCATCGCGGCGTCGATATCGGCATCGTCGGGCGAGGGCGTGGTCGCGAGCAGCGCGGCGGCCGCCATGATCTGGCCGGACTGGCAATAGCCGCATTGGACGACTTCGAGATCGAGCCAGGCGCGCTGCGCCTTCGCGCCCGCCGTCGTCGCGCCGATTGCCTCGATCGTGGTGACCGCGCGCGTGCCGAGCGTGCCCACGGCGAGCTGGCAGGAACGCAGCGGCTGACCATCGACATGCACCGTGCAGGCCCCGCACTGGGCGATGCCGCAGCCAAATTTGGTGCCGGTGAGCCCGATCACGTCGCGCAGCACCCAGAGGAGCGGCATGTCCGGGGGGACATCGACATCATGTGCGGCCCCATTGACGGTCAACGTCACCATGTCGCCCCCAATTCCGCGGCAAAATGCCGCAGCTACTGGCCTCCGCAGATTCCGGCGCACCGGCCTGCGATTACCGAACGAGGCTACGACCGGATCGCAGCGCGCGTCAATATAAGGACCGGTGATGCACATCGCGGCGCGCGCGGCTTTCTTCCGCTGAACGATCGGGAATTCCCAAGCTGGATTGTGTTGGCGGGGCGGCATGGCTAGACCCGCGCGCATGGCATCGATCGACAAGCCTCCGCTCGGCACCTCGACGGTGAAATGGCGCTTCCCCGACATCCACCCCGAAGGGCGCAAATATGTGCTGATCGCCGGCGCGATCGCGCTGGCCAGCCTGTTCATCTGGGATTTCATCACCTGGCCCCTGGTGTTCCTGACGCTGGGCGTCGCGGCCTTCTTCCGCGATCCGGTGCGGGTGACGCCGCAGGGCGAGGGGCTGATCGTCGCGCCCGCCGACGGCCTCGTCACGATGATCGAGCGCGTGCCGCTGCCGCCTGAGCTTTCGGGGCCGCAGGCGCTGGGCGACCAGCCGATGATCCGCGTCTCGATCTTCATGAGCGTGTTCGACGTGCATGTGAACCGCACGCCGATCTCCGGCACCGTGCGCCACGTCATCTATATCTCCGGCAAGTTCATGAACGCCGATTTCGACAAGGCAAGCGAGGAAAATGAGCGCCAGCACATCCTGGTCGAGGACCGGAACGGGCTGCGCATCGGCTTCACCCAGATCGCCGGGCTCGTCGCGCGGCGCATCGTCAGCTTCGTCAAGCCCGGCGACATGATCGTGGCGGGCCAGCGCGTCGGCCTGATCCGGTTCGGTAGCCGCCTCGATGTGTTCCTGCCCGAAGACTATGGCTGCGTGGTCGCGCTCGGCCAGCGTTCGGTCGCGGGCGAGACGATCCTTGCACGCAAGGGCGTCCCCAACGTCGCCGGCGTCGCGCAATGAGCTTGTCGGGCCGATGAGCGTTCGGCCGCGCCGCGAGCGGGGCATTCCATTGCGCGCCGTCGTTCCCAACACGGTAACGGCGCTGGCGCTCTGCTCGGGCCTCACCGCGATTCGTTTCGCTATCCTGGAGAATTGGGAGGCGGCGGTGCTGATGGTGCTCGCCGCCGCGGTGCTCGACGGAATCGACGGGCGCATCGCCCGGCTGGTCCGCGCGGAGAGCCGGTTCGGCGCGGAGCTCGACAGCCTGTCCGACGCGATCTCGTTCGGGGTCGCGCCCGCGCTCATCCTTTATCTCTGGTCGCTTCAGGCGCTCGGGCGGTTCGGCTGGCTCGTCGCGCTGATCTATGCGTTGTTCTGCGCGCTGCGGCTCGCGCGCTTCAATGCGCAGATCGATCGGGAGCATCAGCCGCATAAATCCGCCGGCTTCCTCACCGGGATTCCGGCCCCGGCCGGCGCGGCGCTGGTGCTCGCGCCGCTCTATCTCTGGCTATGGACCGAGGAATGGTTCCTGCGCTCGCCCATCGGCATCGCCTGCTGGACGGCCTTCATCGCCACCCTGATGATCTCCAGCATCGCGACCTTCGCGCCCACCATCCGACTGCGCCGCAACGTCCGTTTCGAAGCGATCGCCGTGCTCGTCGTGCTCGTTGCGGCCCTGGTATCCGCGCCCTGGCCGACGCTCACGCTGGTCGCGGGGCTCTATCTCGTCTCGATCCCATTCAGCGTGCGCAGCTATCGCCGGATCAGGCGGCTGCGCGCAGCGACGCCCGCTTCGGCAGGCGGGCCGGAACCGCGCCTATCGTGACTCGGCTCAGCCGGGCCGGCAGCTCGGGCAGGGTGGAAGCGGGGACGGGGCGCAGCAGCGCCGCGAACCGCGGCAATTGTGGGCGGACGCTCGCCACCAGGGTCCAGATTGCGGCCAGGAACGCGGCGCCGAACAGCATCACAGCAAGTCCACTCATCATATGGCTCCCCAAATGCGCCGCACTGGCGCCGTCGGACATTCCCAGTCCGCTTTCTGATCCCTTTATGTTCCTCTGACGTTCCATCGTCAAGCACGTTTGTTCTCTTTTGTTCTCTTGCATCCCGCGTCGCTTTCGATTAAGGGCGCCGCCTCAACCCCGCATGGGAAGCATCATAACCCGGTGCCGTGAACACTTCACGGTTCCCGCTTCCCAGAGGCTCAACCGGAAGGAGTTATCCCTATGGCGGCACCTGTCGTCTCCATGCAGCAATTGCTCGAATCGGGCGCGCACTTCGGTCACCAGACCCACCGCTGGAACCCGAAGATGAAGCCCTACATCTTCGGCGATCGCAACGGCGTCCACATCATCGACCTTTCGCAGACCGTACCGCTCTTCGCGCGCGCGCTCGAATTCGTCTCGTCCACCGTCGCCGCCGGCGGCAAGGTGCTGTTCGTCGGCACCAAGCGTCAGGCGCAGGAGCCGATCGCCGAGGCCGCGCGCCGCGCGAACCAGCATTTCGTCAACCATCGCTGGCTGGGCGGCATGCTCACCAACTGGAAGACCATCTCGGGCTCGATCAAGCGCCTCAAGACCCTGGAAGAGCAGCTTTCGGGCGACACGCACGGCCTCACCAAGAAGGAAGTGCTCCAGCTCACCCGCGAGCGCGACAAGCTCGAGCTTTCGCTCGGCGGCATCCGCGACATGGGCGGCGTGCCCGACATCATGTTCGTGATCGATGCCAACAAGGAAGAGCTGGCGATCAAGGAAGCCAATACGCTGGGCATCCCCGTTGTCGCGATCCTCGATTCGAACGTCAGCCCGGACGGCATCGCCTTCCCGGTGCCGGCGAACGACGACGCCAGCCGCGCGATCCGTCTCTATTGCGAGGCCGTGGCGATCGCCGCGACCCGTGGGGGCCAGGATGCGATGCAGCGCAGCGGCTTCGATTTCGGCGCGGCCGAGCGGCCACCGGTCGAGGAAGCGCTGACCATCGAGGCATCGCCTTCGGTTGCGGAAGATACGACGCCCGCCGATATCGCGATTACGGCGGAGGAGTTCGCGACTCCCGCAGCGGAGCCCGAGGCGGCGGCCGAGGCCGAGCGCCAGCTCGACGCCTGACGGCCCGTCACGAACACGTAATCGGGGCGGGGCAGGGCGATACGCACTGCTCCGCCCGACTTTTGATTAGAGGAAAAGAACAATGGCCGAGATCACTGCCGCTTCTGTCAAGGAACTGCGCGAGCGCTCGGGCGCCGGCATGATGGATTGCAAGAAGGCGCTGAACGAGACGAACGGCGACATGGAAGCCGCCGCCGACTGGCTGCGCGCCAAGGGCCTCGCCGCCGCCGCCAAGAAGTCGAGCCGCACCGCCGCGGAGGGCCTGGTCGGCGTTGCCGTCGCCGGCACCAAGGGCGTTGCCGTAGAGGTCAATTCGCAGACCGACTTCGTCGCCAAGAACGACATCTTCCAGAACTTCGTCCGTGACGTCACGTCGATGGCGCTCGAGATCGGCGACGATATCGATGCGCTGAAGGCGGCCCCGCTGCCGGGCGGCACGATCGAGGAAGTGCTGACCGCGAACATCTCGACGATCGGCGAGAACCAGGTTCTCCGCCGCGCCAAGAAGGTGGAAGTCGCGCAGGGCGCGGTGATCCCCTATGTCCATAATGCGGCGGCCCAGGGCCTCGGCAAGATCGGCGTGCTCGTCGCGCTCGAATCGGATGCCGGCGTCGACGTGCTCGAGCCACTCGGCAAGCAGCTCGCGATGCACATCGCGGCGGCCTTCCCGCTGGCGCTGGACGATAGCGGCCTCGACCAGGACGTGCTGGAGCGCGAGCGCCAGATCGCGACCGAGAAGGCTGCCGAGAGCGGCAAGCCTGCCGAGATCATCGCCAAGATGGTCGAAGGGGCGGTCAAGAAGTTCGCCAAGGAGAATGCACTGCTCAGCCAGCTCTTCGTGATGGACGGCAAGACCCCCATCGCCGACGTCGTCGCCAAGGCGGCGAAGGATGCCGGCACGTCGATCGTGCTGAAGGACTATGTCCGCTTCCAGCTCGGCGAAGGCATCGAGAAGGAAGAGAGCGACTTCGCCGCCGAAGTGGCTGCGACCGCCGGCCTCACCAAGTAAGGCGAGGCGCCGGGGCGTTCCACCTGCACGGTTTCTCCCCGGCATCTCCGCTTGTTCCAGCGGCGCGGCACCTCTAAGGTCCGCGCCGCTTCCGTATCCGCCGTAACCAAAGGTTCGCATGACCGTTTCCCGCTTCCGCCGTATCCTGTTGAAACTCTCGGGCGAAGTCCTGATGGGGCAGGGGCAGTTCGGAATCGATCCCGCCACCTGCGAGCGCGTCGCGCTCGAAGTGAAGGAGGCCAAGGACAGCGGCCTCGAGATCTGCATGGTCGTCGGCGGCGGCAACATCTTCCGCGGGCTGGCCGGCGCCGCCCAGGGCTTCGATCGCGCCTCGGCCGATTATATGGGCATGCTCGCCACAGTGATGAACGCGCTGGCGATGCAGAACGCGCTGGAAAAGGTCGGCGTCGATACGCGCGTCCAGTCGGCGATCCCGATGGCCTCGGTTTGCGAGCCCTATATCCGCCGCCGCGCCGAGCGGCACATGGAGAAGGGCCGCGTCGTGATCTTCGCCGCAGGCACCGGCCTGCCGTTCTTCACCACCGACACCACCGCCGCGCTGCGTGCCGCCGAGATGGATTGCGACGCGCTGTTCAAGGGCACTTCGGTCGATGGCGTCTATGACGCCGATCCCAAGAAGGTGCCGACCGCGAAGCGTTACGATACATTGAGTTACGACCGTGTCCTTGCAGACAATCTCAAGGTGATGGACGCCTCCGCGGTGGCTTTGTGCCGCGACAACAATATTCCGATCGTCGTCTTCAACATTCGCGGCGAGGGCAATCTCACCGCGGTCCTGCGGGGCGAGGGCACTTCGACGATCGTCCAGACCGAACAGCAATACGTATAAGAGGAAACGGCAATGGCCGCATATGACAAGGCAGATCTCGAGCGCCGCATGGCCGGTGCGGTCGAGGCGCTCAAGCACGATCTCCAGGGCCTGCGCACGGGCCGCGCTTCGGTGACGCTGCTCGATCCGGTGACGGTCGAGGTATATGGCGCGCAGATGCCGCTCAACACGATCGCTACCGTTTCGGCGCCCGAGCCGCGGATGCTGTCGGTGCAGGTGTGGGACAAGTCGAACGTCGGCCCCGCCGACAAGGCGATCCGCTCGGCCGGCCTGGGCCTCAATCCGATCGTCGACGGCCAGACGCTGCGCCTGCCGATCCCGGACCTGACCGAGGAGCGCCGCAAGGAACTCGCCAAGCTCGCCGGCCAATATGCCGAAAAGGCGCGCATCGCCGTTCGCAACGTCCGCCGCGACGGCAACGATAATCTGAAGACCGACGAGAAGAAGGGGGTTCTTTCCGAGGACGAGCGCAAGCGTCACGAAACCGAGGTGCAGAAGCTGACCGACGCGACGATCGCCGAGCTCGATGCCGCCGCTTCGGCCAAGGAAAAGGAAATCCTGGGCAAGTGACGGGGAAAAGCGCCTGCGCTTTTCAGGCCAGGCCGGGGGCTTGGCCGGCCCGGAACTCGGGTGAACGGCAAGGCTGTTCCGGCCCGGCACTTCTCGGGCGGCAAGGTCATGGCTGCTAATCCCGCCCGCGCCCCGAGTGGAGGCGGCTCCCCGCCACCGCGCCATGTCGCCATCATCATGGACGGCAACGGCCGCTGGGCGAAGGCGCGCTTCCTGCCGCGCATCGCCGGCCACAAGCAGGGCGTCGATGCCGTGCGGCGGGTCAGCCGCGCCGCCCGCAAGCTTGGCATCGAAGTACTGACGCTCTATGCCTTCTCGTCCGAGAATTGGCGCCGCCCCGAGGAGGAAGTCCGCGACCTGATGGGGCTGCTGCGCCATTTCCTGGCGAGCGAGCTCGACGAATTGGTGTCCGAGGGCGTGAAGCTGCGGGTGATCGGCGACTGGCGCGGGCTTTCCGGCGATCTGGTCGCGATGATCGACGCCGCGATCGCGCGGACGGTGGACAATCCCGGCCCGACGCTGGTGATCGCGCTCAATTACGGCGCCCAGGCCGAGATACTCGCCGCCGCGCGCCGCCTTGCCGAGCAGGCGCGGGACGGCACGCTCGATCCCGTATCGATCGACGAGGCGCGCTTCGAGGCCGAGCTGGAGACCGCAGACCTGCCGCCGCTCGACCTGCTGATCCGCACCTCGGGCGAGCAGCGCCTGTCGAACTTCCTGCTCTGGCAGGCGGCCTATGCCGAATTGCTGTTCGTCGACACCTTGTGGCCCGATTTCAACGAGGACACGCTCGCCGAGGCGATCGGCCAGTTCGGCCGCCGCCAGCGCCGTTTCGGGGGCCTGTGAAGAAGAATTCCGACCTCGGAAAGCGGCTGGTCGTGGCCCTGGCGCTGATCGGCCTCGCCTTCGTCGCGCTATGGGCGGGCGGGCTGGGCTTCTGGCTGGTGCTCAGCGTCGCGGGCATATTGATGATCGGCGAATGGGCGATGCTTGCGGGCGTGGACTCGCGGCAGCGGCGGCTCGCCCAATATGCGCTTTCCGTGCCGCTCGCGATCATGGCGCCTCATCTGGCCGCGGGACCGGGTTTCCTGGCGCTCGGGCTGATCGCGGGGGCAGCCTTCTTCACCGCCGCCGTGACGCGCAGCGCGCGGCTGGCCGGCGGCGTGCTCTATGTCGGCCTGCCAGTGCTGGCGCTGCTCGTGCTGCGCGAGCGGGAGCATGGGCTGCTGCTCACCTTCTGGGCGATGGCGCTGGTCTGGGCGTGCGACAGCGGTGCCTTCTTTGCCGGCCGTGCGATCGGCGGGCCGAAGCTGGCGCCGTCGATCAGCCCCAACAAGACCTGGGCGGGGTTCCTGGGCGGGCTGCTCGCGGCGGCCGCCTTTGCCTTCGTGCTTGTCCTGCTGTTCGATCTTCCGGTGCTGCTGGCGCTCGCCACGCCCCTGCTGGCGGTGCTGGCGCAGATCGGCGACCTCTACGAAAGCCATCTCAAGCGCCATGCCGGCGTGAAGGATTCGGGTAATCTGCTGCCCGGCCATGGCGGGATCATGGATCGGCTCGACGGGTTGGTCGCGGTCGCCCCGGCGGCTGCCTTGCTGGTGCTGGCGCTGCCGCGATGAAGACCGTCACGATCCTGGGCGCCACCGGTTCGGTGGGCAGTTCGACGCTCGACCTGATCGAGCGCGAGCCCGAACGATTCGAAGTGCTGGCGCTCACCGCCAATTGCGACGTCGCCAAGCTCGCTGCCGCCGCGATCCGCACCAATGCGAAGCGCGCGGTGGTGGCCGATGCCGCCTGCCTCGACGATCTGCGCGATGCGCTCGCCGGGACTGGCATCGAGGCGAGGGGAGGGGCCGAGGCGATCTGCGAGGCTGCCCGGATGGGTGCCGACTGGACGATGGCGGCGATCGTGGGGCTTGCGGGCCTGGCGCCCGTCATGGCCGCGCTCGAAGGCGGCGGCATGGTGGTGCTCGCCAACAAGGAGCCGCTGGTCTCGGCCGGCGATCTCGTCCTGGCCGCTGCCGTGCGGCACGGCGCGACGCTGCTGCCCGCCGATTCCGAGCATAACGCCATCTATCAATGCTTCGATTTCGCCCGGCCCGAGCGGGTGCGGCGGGTCATCCTCACTGCCAGCGGCGGCCCATTTCGCGACTGGGATCTGGCGGCGATGCGCGGCGTCACGCCCGAACAGGCGGTCGCGCACCCCAATTGGTCGATGGGCGCCAAGATCTCGGTCGATTCGGCGACGATGATGAACAAGGGGCTCGAACTGATCGAGGCCGCCCGGCTGTTCCCCGTGCCCCCGGCCGCGTTGGAGATCATCGTCCATCGCCAGTCGGTGATCCACTCGATGGTCGAATATGTCGATGGATCGATCCTGGCGCAGCTCGGTCCGTCGGACATGCGCGTGCCGATCGCGCATACGCTGGCTTGGCCGGACCGGATGGAGACGCCGATGGCGCCGCTCGATTTCGCCGCGCTGGGCCGGCTCGATTTCGCCGAACCCGATCCCGAACGCTTCCCGGCGCTCGCTTTGGCGCGCCATGCGCTGGAGGCCGGCGGCGCCCGCCCGGCGATTCTCAACGCCGCGAACGAGGTTGCCGTGGCCGCCTTCCTTTCGGGCCGCCTCAACTTTCTTGAAATTGCCGCAATCTCTGCCGATACGCTCGAACGCTATGACCCGGCCGCCCCGGACTCGCTCGACGCCGTGCTGGCCATCGATGCGGAAGCACGGCGCTATGCGGTCGAGCGTGTGAAGGATTGCGTCGTTTGATCGAGACCCCCGGCATCCTGCTCACCCTATTGGCGTTCGCGCTTGTGATCGGGCCGCTCGTCTTCCTCCATGAGCTTGGGCATTATCTCGCCGGACGCTGGTTCGGCGTGAAGGCCGAGGAATTCTCGATCGGATTCGGCCGCGAGGTGGCGGGCTTCACCGATCGGCGCGGCACGCGCTGGAAGTTCGGCTGGCTGCCGCTGGGCGGTTATGTCCGCTTCGCCGGCGACATGAACCCGGCCAGCCAGCCTTCGCCCGAATGGCTCTCGCTGCCGGCGCAGGAGCGCGCGAAGACCTTCCAGGCCAAGGCGCTGTGGCAGCGCGCGATCATCGTCGCGGCGGGGCCGGTCTCGAACTTCATCGTCGCGATCGTCATCCTGGCGGGCTTCGCCTTCGCCTATGGGCAGAATACCACTTCCGCAGTGGTCGGCAGCGTCCAGCCGGCCAGCGCCGCCGCTGCCGCCGGCCTCCAGCCCGGCGACAGGATCACCGCGCTCGGCGGCCGCGCGATCGGCGATTTCAACGATCTGCGGACCTTCACCGTGATGCGCGCGGGCGCCCAGGTGCAGATCGATTTCGAACGCGCCGGACGTCCGATGCAGGCCGATGCCGTGATCGGCACCCTGGCGGAGAAGGATCGCTTCGGGAACGTGTCGCGCCGTGGTGTGCTCGGCATCGGGCCGGGACCGCAGGTCTTCACGCCGGTAAGCCTTTGGGAAGCGCCGTTCGTTGGTGCGCGCCGGACCTGGGAGATCGTCGAGACCACGGTCGATGGGCTCGGCCAGATCATCATGGGCCGCATCCCGGTCAGCGAGCTGGGCGGGCCGCTCAAGATCGCGCAGATCTCGGGCGAGAGCCTGGCGATGGGGCCGATCGATTTCGTCGGCCTGATCGCGCTGATTTCCATTAATCTCGGATTCATCAACCTGTTGCCAGTCCCGGTGCTGGATGGCGGACACCTGCTGTTCTACGCAGTCGAGGCTGTCCGGCGTCGCCCGGTCGAGCCGCAGGTAATGGAATGGGCGTTTCGCGGCGGGCTATTGGCGATATTGGCGCTGATGCTGTTCGTTACGCTCAACGATCTCGGCGCGTTCGGCGTGTGGAGAAATCTGGCCGGGTTGATCGGCTGATGCGGTTCGGGCAGGGCGTTGAACGCCGAAGTGCCGACCGGCTTATTATGGATTCCGACTGGGGTGGGATGGTGACTGCGATCAAGGCAACGAAATTCGGCGCGCGTGCTTCTGCGACGCTTCTCGCGGGAACGGTCCTTTCCGGGATCGCGAGCGCGCAGACGGCGCCCCAGGCCGCTGCCCCGGCCGCGCCTGCCACCCAGGCCGCGCCCGCAGCCCAGGACACGCCTGCGCCGGCCGTGGCGCCGCAGCAGGCGCGCACGATTCGCTCGCTGCGCGTCGAGGGCTCGCAGCGCATCGAGCCGGAGACGGTGCTGAGCTACACCCGCCTGCGCTCCGGCGATTCCTATACCAACGAGACTCTCGATCAGGCGATCAAGGATCTGCTCGCCTCGGACCTGCTTGCCGACGTGCAGATCGAAGGCGGCCTGACCGGCGACCTCATCATCCGCATCCGCGAGAACCCGGTCATCAACCGCGTCGTCTTCGAGGGCAACAAGCGGCTGAAGCAGGACAAGATCGACAAGGAGATCAAGCTCAAGCCGCGCCAGATCTTCACGCGCACCGCGGTCCGCGCCGATATCGGCCGCATCGTCGAGCTCTATCGCCGCCAGGGCCGCTTCGCCGCCTCGGTTGAGCCGAAGATGGTCAGCCTCGACCAGAACCGCGTCGACGTGATCTTCGAGATCCACGAAGGCGCCAAGTCCAAGGTCCGCCAGATCAACATCATCGGGAACGAGGTGTTCCCCGACGGCAAGCTGCGCGGCGAGATGGCGACCAAGACCGCCAGCCTGGCGCATCTGATGAGCTCGAACACGAGCTACGACCAGGATCGCCTGGCCTATGACCAGCAGAAGCTGCGCCAATTCTACTTGACCAACGGCTATGCCGATTTCCGCGTGATCTCGGCCGTCGCCGAGCTGACGCCGGACAAGAAGGACTTCATCATCACTTATGTGGTGGAGGAGGGGCCCCGCTACAAGTTCGGCGACGTCACGGTCGACAGCGCGATCCGCGACTTCGACGACAAGAAGCTGGCCGAGCATCTTTCGATCAAGAAGGGCGACTGGTACAACGCCAAGGCCGTCGAGGACACGGTCGAGCAGTTGAGCGAGACCGCCGGCCTGTTCGGCTACGCATTCGCCGACGTCCGCCCCGAGTTCCAGCGCGACAAGGACGCGCTGACCATGTCGATGAACTTCCACATCGGCGAGGCGAACCGCACCTATATCGAGCGCATCGACATCACCGGTAACCGCCAGACCCAGGACAAGGTCATCCGCCGCGAAATGCGCGTGGCCGAGGGCGATGCCTTCAACACCTTTCTGGTCAAGCGTTCGCAGGACCGCATCAATTCGCTCGGCTATTTCCAGGACAAGTTCGAGATCGAGCGCAAGGACGGCTCGGCCCCGGACCGCATCGTGCTCGCCGCGAACGTCGAGGAAAAGCCGAACGGCGAGCTGACGCTCTCCGCGGGTTTCTCCAGCCTCGAACGCTTCATCCTCCAGGCGTCGATCCGCCAGCGCAATTTCCGCGGCAAGGGCCAGACGGTCAGCGCCTCGGTCGATTATTCGAGCTATTCCAAGTCGGTCGAGCTGGGCTTCACCGAGCCCTATCTGTTCGACCAGAACATCGCGCTGGGCGGCACGATCTTCCGCCGCGACTATAACGCGTTCAACTATATCGGCGACGATCGCTCGACGACCTACAGCCAGATTTCGACCGGCTTCCAGCTCGTCATGGGCGTGCCGCTCACCGAATATTGGACGCTGTCGGGCCGCTACCAATTGTCCAAGGATGATGTCTCGCTCGATCGGGGCAGCTTCTATTCGGACACCAACGGCGACGGCACCCTCGACACCTGCGATCCGCTCAAGGCCGGCCGCTATTATTGCGAGGCGGTGGGCAATCGCCTGACCTCGCTGCTTGGCCTGTCGCTGATCTATGACAGCCTCAACAGCCGCCTGCGGCCGACGCGCGGCACGCGGCTGTCGGTCGGCGGCGATTTCGCCGGCCTGGGCGGCGACGTCCGCTATCTGCGCGGACGCGTGAATGCCGACAAATATTGGAACGTCGGCAGCGGCTTCATCTTCTCGCTCTCGGGCGAAGGCGGCTATATCAAGAGCCTGGAGAAGGCGAACGGCCCGGGCGTCGACGCGGTGCGCATCACCGATCGCTTCTATCTGGGTGAACCGCAGTTCCGCGGCTTCGACATCCGCGGTGTCGGTCCGCGCGTCCAGCGGATCGGCTATACCGGCGATCCGCTTGCCGGAACGCAGTTGCTGATCACCGACAAGGACCAGATCATCGACGACGCGCTGGGCGCCACGGCCTATTATCTGACCAAGGCCGAGCTCGAGATCCCGCTGGGCGCGGGCGCCGCCGAGATGGGTCTGCGCCCCTCGATCTTCGTCCAGATGGGCGGCCTGTTCGGCATCACCAGTCCCGGCAGGACGATCGAGTTCCAGCAGGCCAAGAATGGCGACACCCTGCTGTTCAATGCCGACGGCTCGCCCACGCTGCTGCCCAAGGATAATTTCCTCAAGGATGCGAGCGGCAACCAGCTCTATTTCTACACTGATCCGTCGACCGGGGTACAGTCTGCCACGCCCTGCCGGGTCGGTACCGGCGCGACGCCGACCGCCTGCGTCGGCACCACGATCAACCCCATCGCCAACAATCCGACCCCGCCCTTCTTCGAGCAGTTCGTCGGCGATTCCGCCCGGCCGCGCATTTCGGTCGGCTTCGGCGTCAACTGGAATTCGCCCTTCGGGCCGCTGCGCATCGACGTCGCCAAGGCGCTGCTCCACGAAAAGGGCGACGACACCAAACTCATCACATTCAACGTAGGGACTCAGTTCTGATGACTAAGACGAGGATTCTCGCGGCGCTTCTCGCTGCTCCGGCGGCGCTAGCCTTCGCTGCTCCGGCCAATGCCCAGGTTGCGGGCATCGCCTATGCCAACCCCACCACAGTCGTCGCCGGGTCCAAGGCGTTCGGCGCCGCGCGCCAGCAGATCGCGACGACCTACAAGGCGTCGTTCGATCAGATCGAGGCACGCCGCACCGCCGCGCAGAAGGAAGCCGAGCCGCTGCTGACGCAGCTCGACACCAACAAGGACGGCAAGATCAGCCAGGACGAGATCAAAGCCGCGCAGGCTGCGAAGAACCCGGTCCTCGACAAGATCAAGACCGCGCAGGATGCGGCGGACGCCGACATCGCCAAGCTGACCAACCCCGCCGCGCGCGCCGAGCTGTTCGCGATCGAATCGATCCTGCGCCAGTATGAGGCGGCGCAGCTCCGCGTCGTCACCGCCAAGAAGATCAACGTCGTCCTGTCGCCGGAAGTCTTCATGTACGCACCGGATTCGGCTGACATCAGCAGCTCGATCACTGCCGAGATCGACAAGACCACGCCGACCGTGTCGATCCAGCCGCCGGCCGACTGGCAGCCGTCGCGCGATACGATGAACATCCAGCAGCAGCTCGTCCAGCTCGCCCAGATGCGTGCCTATCAGCAGCAGGCCCAGGCGCAGCAGCAGGGCGCTGCCCCCGCGGCTGCCGGTGCTGCCCGTCCGGCCGCTCCGGCTCCTGCGGGCGCCAAGCTCGCGAAGCCCGCCGAGCCGCGGTGAGCGAGGAAGCCGGCGGCACGAACATCGGCCCGCTCGATATCGGGCGGGTCATGGCCGCGTTGCCGCATCGCTATCCGATGCTGCTGGTCGATCGTGTCGAGGAGCTGATCCTCGACAAGTCGATCGTCGCGATCAAGGCGGTGACGATCAACGAGGCGTTCTTCCAGGGGCATTTCCCGGGCAGGCCGATCATGCCCGGCGTGCTGACCGTCGAGGCGCTGGCGCAGGCCGCCGGCGTGCTCGCGGTCGAATCGCTGGGCCTCGCCGGCTCGGGCAAGCTCGTCTATTTCATGGCGATCGACGGGGTGAAGTTCAGGAAGCCGGTCGAGCCCGGCATCCTGCTGCGCCTCGAAGTGGAATTCCTCCAGAAGCGCGCCCGCGTCTGCAAGTTCGCCGGTCGCGCGACGATCGACGGCGAGCTGGCCGCCGAGTGCGAATTCACCGCGATGATCGCCGATCCGCCCAAGGCGTGAGGCGGTGATGGACGGGCTGACCTGGTTCGGCTTGTTCGCGGTGACCGCGATGCTGGTCACCTACGCGCTGGAGAGCCGCTCGCACGGGTGGATCCTCGCCTTTGCCGGCGCCTGCCTGCTCGGTTCGGCCTATGGCTTCCTCCAGGGAGCCTGGCCGTTCGGCGTGGTCGAGGCGATCTGGTCGCTCGTGGCTGCGCGGCGCTGGTGGCTTCTCCGCCGCTAGAGCGTTTTCGAGTGGGCTGGGGCAGCCTGCGGCTCGGAAAATGCGGTAATCAGGAGGCTGGAGCGTCGCTCCAGTTGCGCGCGGGGCGCGTCTCTGCTAGGCGCGCCCGTCCGCTGCTGGTCGGTAACCAGCGGCACTTGCAAGGAATTCGACGTGAAGAAAGATACCCACCCCGATTACCACATGATCAAGGTGCAGATGACGGACGGCTCGACCTACGAGACCCGTTCCACCTGGGGCAAGGAAGGCGATCTGATGCAGCTCGAAATCGATCCGCTGGCGCACCCCGCCTGGATCGGCGGCCGCGGTCAGATGCTCGATCAGGGTGGCCAGGTGGCGCGCTTCAACAAGCGCTTCGGCGGCCTCTCGCTCGGCAAGAAGTAAGCGTTCGAGGCGCGGGGCTGTCGCTCCGCGCCTCCGGCACCTTTCGGATCAAGCGTTTAACCAGCCATTAGGCATGCGCTGCTAGCCTTTCCCTGCACCTATAGGGGAGAGCGCCATGTTCGCAGCGGAGTTCGAACCGGCCGGCCAGCGCCGCCGCCGCGAACCGCGTGCCCCTTCAGCACTCGACGCAGAGCTCGGCATCGCCGGCATCGGCCGTGCGCTTTGCCGCTTCCTCGATTTTTCCACGCGGGGCGCCCGCGTCCAGACCTATTCGGAACTCCAGCGCGGCACGATGATCTGGCTGGCGCTGCCGGGCGTCGTCTGGGCGCGCGATTACGAGGTCGGGATCGAGTTCCGCACGCCGCTCAGCGCCAAGGCCATGGAGGCGCTCGCGGCACGATGAATGCGTGGCGCGCCCGGATGACATCATTCGGATTGCGCCGGAACTCCTATTACGGCATGTTCGTTGCTTCACTGGTTGGGGAACGGTGATGTTGAGAATGGTGCTTGGCTGCGCAGTCGCCTGCGGAGCGTCCGTGCCCGCTCTGGCGGGTGAGCGGAATGTGGTTCCGCCTGGTATCAAGGCGATTCCGGCGCGCGCTGTTCCGTTGCGCGTCGCTCCCGTTCGTTCCATTCCTGCGAGTGAAGTGCCTGTGGGCAAGGCTGCGCCGGCAATCGTGCATTCGCGCACCGTCAATGCCCGTGCCATCACCACCTTCGTCCTGCCGCCCCGCAATCGGGCGACCTATGATCTCGGTGCGCCGTCCTCGACTGCGCAGATCGTCGCGGCCGGCTATGGGCGTCCCGAAGCCGGGACCGCATCTTCCTTCGCCCTTCCGGAGCCGCGGCCCCTGCCGGCGTGGCAGCTCACCGACAGGTCTTCCGAAATCACCGCCCGCGCCGGCGCCCGCTATGCCGTGGGCGACACGCTGGCCGATCACCGCAGGGTAGGGCCGCCGCGCTCCGCGCTCGACGCGATGCTGGTGCTCCGCATCGACGGCCGCAACGAGAGCCCGCCGCTCAGCCTGCGGGGCGGCGTAGCGGGCGCGATGTGGCGGGCAGGCACTCCCCAAACGCTCCGCTAGGAGAGGGGATGACGGAAGGCCGCCGTTACGGCTTCGCCTGCTTCCTTGCGATCGCCTGATCGATCATCGCGATATATTGGTTGTTCGGGTCGATGGCCTTGACCTGCGCCGAGGCAGCCTGCGCGCCTGCCAGATCGCCCGTAGCCGCCTGGCTCAGCCCCTTGATGGCGATCAGATCGGCGCGTTCGCCGCCCTGCAGATCGGTATCGCTCGCCAGGAACCGATCGAGGAAGCCGACGATCTCGGCGAATTTGTTCTGGTTGAGCAGGACCGCGACATATTCCTTGGTGAGGTTATGCTCGTCAGGGGCGATCGCCAGCCCCTTGGCATAGGCGATCCGCGCGGCCTCGAAATCGCCCAACTCATACTGGATCCAGCCCACGACATAGGCGAGATTGCCAAAATTGAGCTCGGTCGAGACGAAATTGGCGTCGGCCGCGAAGCCGGGCACCGGCTTTCCGGCCTTGCGGAGCGCCATGATCGTGGCGAACTGATGGGCATCATATACCCGCACCTCCGCCCCACAGCGCTGCGTCGGGATCGGCGCTGGCGCGATCTTGTCGAGACGTGCCTGCAACGCGGGCAGCATCGTCTTGAGCGCGGCGATGTCGCGCGCTTGCATCAGCTGGAACGCCTTGTCGAAATCGGGCTTCAGCTCCGCCGACTGGCGGGCATAGGCTTCGCAAATGCCTTGCGCCTGCGCGCTCACCGGTACCAGCAGCGCCAGCGCGGCGGCCGCACGGACAATGCGAATCATCCCCATTCACGCCTCCATCGCGGATATGGGAGAATTCTCAGGGCGAAACATGCATGTTTCAATCGCAAAAGCCGGGGCGATTGGCGGAGAGGGTGGGATTCGAACCCACGGTGAGCTTGCACCCACGGCGGTTTTCAAGACCGCTGCCTTAAACCACTCGGCCACCTCTCCGCGTCGGTTCCCGCTATCGCCTGTCTGCGGATGGATCAATCCGGACTTTCGCACTGCATTCGGTGGTCAGCCGGGAGGCCGGTACGACGGACCGATGTAAATTCCTTGCGAAAGCAGGCGGCGGGGCTTCATGCGGCGCGCCGGCTGTGCCACAAAACGGCAATGCGGGGTTTGCATCGAGTATTCGGCAAGGCGACGATGATCGCGGGCGCGGTGATCGTGGCGGTGCCCGGGGGCACGCCGGCGGCGGCGCAGGACGAAGCCGGTTTCCGGACCTATCTCGACACGCTTGGACGCGAGGCGCTGGCGCAGGGCGTGACGCGCCGCACGGTCGATATGGTAGTTCCCACGCTCACGCTAAACCCCCGCGTGATCGAGCTCGACCGGCAGCAGCCCGAGACCCGGCCGAACGCGCCGATTCCGGCCTTCGAGCCCTATCGGCGCCAGCATCTCAGCGCCGCGCTGATCGCCCAGGGCCGTGCCGCCTATCAGCGCCAGCGCTCGCGCCTCGCCGCGATCGAGCGCGAGACGGGGGTGCCCGAATCGATCATGGTCGCGATCTGGGGGCACGAGACCAGTTACGGCAAGGTGATGGGCGGGTTCGATCTGCCGCGCGCGCTGGCCACGCTTGCTTATGAGGGGCGGCGGCGCGATCTGTTCTCCAGCGAATTCATCGCCACGCTCAAGATGATCGACCGCGGCGTTCCGCGTGGGAAGCTGGTCGGGAGCTGGGCGGGCGCGTTCGGCGGCCCGCAATTCCTGCCTTCGATCTATCTCCGCCTTGCGCGGGACGGCGACGGCGACGGCATAGCCGATATCTGGAGCAGCGAGGCGGACACGCTCGCTTCGATCGCCAATTACTTCACCAACGCCGGCTGGCGCCCCGGCCAGCCCTGGGGATTCGCGGTGAGCGTGCCGGCGGGGCTCAACCGTGGCACGCTCGGGAGCCGCGCAGTCAGCCCCCGATGCCCGCGCGTCCATGAGCGCCACACCCGCTGGAAGACGATGGCGGAGTGGCGCGCGCTGGGGATCGTGCCGCTCAAGCGCGCCTGGCCGGGGGACAGCGTGCAGGCGACGCTGCTGGAGCCGGACGGTCCCGGCAAGACCGCCTATCTGCTCACCGGCAATTACCGCGTGATCCTCGATTATAATTGCTCGAATTTTTACGCTTTGTCGGTAGGTCTGCTTGCCGATGAAGTCGAAAGCTAGCCTCGCCGCCGCCAGCCTTTTCCTCCTCGCCGGATGCGGCGGAGGGCAGGGGAGCGCTTATCGCCCCGAACCGCTCGCATCGCAGGCGGCTCCGGAACCGCCCCGTCTCGTGCCCAGCGCGGGATATGACGACTCTGCGGCTGGCGCCACCGGCCCGCGCGGTTCCTCGCAACCCGGTCCGAACGAGCATCGCTATGACGAGGTCGGCTATGCCGGCGTGCGCAGCGTCGCCGGCGGCGGTCCGCGCGACGAAGCGGTGGTCGCGATCCATCCGACCTTGCCCGCGAACAGCTATGTCGAAGTGACCTCGCTCGACAATGGGCGCACGATCCTGGTGCTTGTCACCGGCACCGGCCGATCGGACAACGCGATCGATCTGTCGCCCGGCGCCGCGCGCCAGCTCGGCTATGACAAGCCCGGCACCATTCCGGTGCGTATCCGCGCCGTCATGGCGTCGCCGCAGGATCAGGTCGCGCTGCGCTCGGGCCGACCGGCCGAGGCACGCGCCGATGCGCCGCCGGTGCTGCTCAACGGGCTGCGCAAGCGCCT
>NZ_JAAVVE010000035.1 GCF_018449795.1 Sphingomonas sp. dw_22 | reverse complement strand
GGGCGGAGCGTGCCCGGCATCTGCGGCCCACGGGCCGGCCCCTCCGCCCCTTGGGCGGCCCCACCCCAGAACACGGGCCGAACAACGTCACAGCACAGGGGCGCGGGGGGGCACCCTGACTGGAGCGGGACCGGCCTCACCGCCTGCCTGGCCGCCGGCGTCCCATGCCATGCGGGAAGCAAGGCGACGGGGAAGGCAATCGCCAAGCCGCCGGCCAGGACTAGCGCGGCCAGGTCCGGCCGCGTCACCGCCACGCCGCCACCGCCTCTCCGCTCAGCCGCACCCCGCCGGGGATCGGCACAAGCTGCCAGCTCCGCAAACGAACCAGCGGGCGACCCCGCTCCAGCCCATCGGCCAGCGCGACGACGGCCTTCTCCGCCCCCGACACGCGGATGCGCAGCGCCGCAAGACCCGGCGCGACTTCGACCGCGCTCGTCTCCTCCACCAGCACGCCGCCGCTTTTGGCCAATGCCTGAACCCGAGCCATGATCGCAGCGCGACCGGCCGCGGTATCGCTCGCACCAATCGCCAACCCCGGCGCCATCACCGCCACATCGCCCACCGGTGCCCGAGCAGCCGCCGCCAGTACCTCGCGCTCCGCACGTGCCTTCGAAAGCACCCCCAGCGCCGTGTCCGTGAACGGCACCGCGATCAGTGCAAGCACCAGGCCGGCCCCGACACCATAAACAAGTGGCGGCAGCCTCATCGCGCATCCGCCCGAAACGAAGCGACCATGCCGGTATCGCCTCGCCGCTGGCCGGTGTTGCGGAACATCCCGATCCCCGGCAGCGAGCGCAACGCCGGGCGCAGCTGATCGGGATCGGGCGTGGCGATCTCCAGCTCCAGCGCTCCGTCACGCATCCGCTCGGCGCGGACGACCGCGGCATTGGCCGGCAGCGCGCGCGCTACGGCTTCCAACGTGCTCCCCAGCATCGGGCGAGCGATCGCGGCCCCCATCTGCACCCGAGCCTGCTCCGCGCCACGCTCCACCGCCATGCGCGGTGCAAGCCCGGCGGAGAGCCTCGCCGCATCGGATCGAGCGCGCCCCGCCAGCAGATCGGCGCCCAGCAAGGTGACGAGCGGCCCCGCCGCGATCAGCAGCGCAACCGCCACCGCGACACGCCGTCCGCCTTCCAAAGGCACCCCCGGCGATGCCGGTCGCCGCTCCAGCCAGCCCCGCGCCGCCGCGCGCAATCCGCCTGCCAGGCTCCGCCCCCGGGGCTCGTTCTCGGCTGTATCGGGCTTTCCCGCGTCCATGCCCGCCGCTTAGCCCCAGCCGCGCCACAGGGCAAAGCGTCACATGACCGCCCTATAAGAGTCACCGATCCGAAACCCCTATGGCATCACCGCGTAAACCAGCCCTCCCAAGGAATGACAGACCGGGTCGCGATGACTCGGGTGCCACAGGGGGAAATCATGACCAACCTGATCGAGACGAACTTCGGCTACACCGATGGCGACGTCGACACCAACCAGAGCACCGGCCCGACGCTCAACCAGCTCGCCGACGAGCGTTTCTCGCGCCGTTCGATGCTGCGCGGATCGAGCGCGATCGTCGCCGCGACGATGGGCGGCTCGGTGCTCGCCGCGTGCGACAGCAATGCCGATTTCAACGACGATGCCGCCCCGACCGTCAGCGCCGGTGCCGCCGCGACGACCAGCTCGGGCCGGATGGTCACGCTGACGGGCACCGCCAGCGACGACGGCTCGGTCGGCGCGGTCGCCTGGACGCAGATCGGCACCCCGGCGGTGACGCTCACCGGCACGGGCAACACGGTGACCTTCCTGGCGCCCAGCGTCGCCCAGGCGACCACGCTCACCTTCCAGTTCGCGGCGGCCGACAATGGCGGCCACACCAGCACCGCCACCACCACCGTCACCGTCAATCCGGCGACGCTCGGCTTCGCGGCGGTCGCCAAGAACAAGCTCGACGTCGTCACCGTGCCCGCCGGCTACACCGTGCAGATCGGCGCGCGCCTGGGCGATCCGATCTCGCCCAACACGCCCGCCTTCAAGAATGACGGCACCGACACCGATTTCGGGCAGCGGATCGGCGATCACGGCGATGCGATGCGCTGGTTCGGCCTCAGCGCCACCGGCACGCGCGACGAGACCAGCTCGAAGCGCGGCCTGATCGTGCAGAACCACGAGAACATCAACCAGCAATATCTCCACCCCACCGGCGCGACCAACACCGGCGGCGTCCGCCCCGAGAGCGAGGCGCAGAAGGAGATCGATTGCCACGGCGTCAGCGTCATCGAATATGCGGAAGGGACGAACCGCGCCTGGGCCTATGTCCCGGCCAGCACGTTCAACCGCCGCATCACGCCGAGCACGCCGATGGTCTTCAACGGCCCGGCCAAGGGTTCGGACTTCCTCAAGACTCCGTTCTCGACCGACGGCACCAAGGGCCGCGGCACGATCAACAACTGCGCGAACGGCGCCACGCCCTGGGGCACCAACCTCACCTGCGAGGAAAACTGGGCCGGCTATTTCCGCCGCAGCGGCGACGACGCCGCCCGCACTGCGAAGGATCTAACCACCCTCGCCCGCTATGGCGTGAGGACCGCCGGCAATTACGGCTGGTCGACCGTGGTTCCGGCCGATCCGGCCAACACGCTGTTCCGCCGCTGGGACGCGCGCGCGACCGGCGCCTCGGCCACCGACGACTTCCGCAACGAGCCGAACCAGTTCGGCTGGGTGGTCGAGATCGATCCGTACAGCGCCACTTCGACGCCGCGCAAGCGCACCGCGCTGGGCCGGCTGGGCCATGAGGGCTGCTGGCCGGGCGCGTTCGTCGTCGGCAAGAAGCCGGCCTTCTACATGGGCGACGACGCGGTGAACGAGTATCTCTACAAGTTCGTCTCGAACACCGCCTGGGTCGACGCCGATGCCACCGCCGCCGACCGCCTGGCGATCGGCGACAAATATCTCGACGCCGGCACGCTCTATGTCGCCAAGTTCAATGCCGACGGCACCGGCAAGTGGCTGCCGCTGGTCTATGGCACGGCGCCGCTCGACGGCTCGAACGCCGCCTATCCCTTCGCCAGCCAGGTCGACATCCTCGTCAACACCCGCCTGGCGGCGGACGCGGTGGGCGCGACCAAGATGGACCGTCCGGAATGGACCGCGGTCAATCCGGCCAATGGCGACGTCTATCTGACGCTCACCAACAACTCGACCCGGACCCCGGCCAACACGGACGCGGCCAATCCGCGCTCCTACCAGGATCTGCCCAACCCCAATATCGAGAACCGCAACGGCCATATCGTCCGCCTGGGCGAGAAGGACAAATCGACCGAGGCGACGGATTTCACCTGGGACATCTATCTGTTCGCGGCCGGTTCGGATCTCGATGCGACCAACGTCAACCTTTCGAGCCTGACCGCCGACAACGATCTGTCGAGCCCGGACGGCCTGTCGTTCGCCCGCACCACCCATGCGGGCGGCCTGGTCAAGCCGATCGCCTGGCTCCAGACCGACGACAGCGCCTTCACCGACGTCACCAACTGCATGATGCTGGCGGCGATGCCGGGCACCGTCGGCGACGGCGGCGCGCGCACCGTGACCAACACCGCCACCGGCGGCGCGACCTTCACCCAGGCGACCCGCGTCGGCGCGGCACCCGGCGCGAACCTCAAGCGCTTCCTGGTGGGCCCGGTCCAGTGCGAGATCACCGGCGTCGACTCCACGCCGGACGGCCGCACGCTGTTCGTCGGCATCCAGCATCCGGGCGAAAGCGCGACCGACCCGACCAGGCCCACCAGTCACTGGCCGGACAGCCAGACGACTGCAACGCCCGGCGCCACCGTCCGCCCACGCTCGGCGATCGCCATCATCACCAAGAACGATGGCGGCGTCGTCGGCCTCTGATCGCTTCGGCCGGACTAAGGGGGGAGGTTCCGAAAGGAGCCTCCCCCTTTTTGTTCGGCGGTCGGGCAGATTGCAAACCCGCGATGATGCGAAGGACCGCTATCGCCCCAATCTCCGCCGCTCGATTGCGCGCGAGCTTATCCCGAAACCCGACGCTCGACACGGCTGCGACGTTCCTGTTTCTCCATGTCTGTCGGGTGGCCAGATAGGTGCTGGTGGTCCTGTGCACCGTTCGTTTTCGGGAAGGTGTCGGCTTGCGCAACGGGCGACGACTGCTAACCTCAGTTCCTGCAACCGAACTGGCCACCAAGCATGAGTTGCATTCTCAAATTAGGAGATGCCGATTGTCGTTGTTTCGGTTCGTCGTGCCCTCGCTTCTTGCAATCTGTATCACCGGCTCGGCCTGTGGTCAGGCAAGTAAGACGCAAAGCTCGCCGGCCGAAGTCGAGGTTCCGAAGGAGGAACGAGAGGGCGTATGGCAATCGACAGCCGGGGGCGTGCAGGTGCCACTATGGCCTGCAAACGTTCCACTCGCCAAACCCGATACCGGTGATCAGCTTGAGGCGACCGGCAACGGCACGGGACTTATCGGAGGAAGAAGATGGCGGTGGGTGAGCTATGTTACCCGGCCGACCATGACCATCTATAAACCGAAGGGGCGGAACACCGGTACTACAATGCTGGTGTTGCCGGGCGGTGGATTCTCAGTCGTAGCGACCGACTTGGAAGGCACCGAAATCTGCGACTGGGTTGTTCAGCAGGGCATGACCTGCGCCATGCTGAAATACCGGGTTCCGCAAGCATGGCCGAAGGTAGACGGCAAGCAGCAGCGGCCAAAGGTGCTGTTAGCTTTGAAAGATGCCCAACGCGCGATGGGATTGCTGCGGCAGCGAGCCTCTAGCTATGGTATCGATCCGCACAAGATCGGCGTAATTGGCTTTTCAGCCGGTGCATATCTGGCGGCTGCTATGAGCAACACGGAAGACCGCACGTATCCCATCGCCGATGCTGCCGACCAACAATCTCCACGGCCTGACTTCGCGATCGTAGCCTATACGGCTCGTATGCTGGATAACAGCAAGGGCAGGAACCACCTCGAACTGCAACCTTGGGTCAAGATCAGCGCCAAAGCACCGCCGACGCTTATCCTTCACGCCATGAATGATGACATGGACGATATTCGACAGCCGATGGCTTATGCGTTGGCGCTGAACGATGCGGGTGTAGCGGTTGATTTGCGCGTTTACGCTAAGGGTGGTCATGCCTTTGGGATGCGACCGACAGCCGACCCAATCACGACGGAGTGGCCAGGACAGGTCAAGCAATGGCTGCACAACATTGGCTTACTGTGACGGGTAGGCTGGCGACCGAGTCCTAAGGGCGGGCGCTTTTCCGAAGCCGGTCGTTTGGGAAAGGCAAAAACCGGAGCCAACGGCAGCTATCGCGGCCTGCCCGCCGTGGAATAGTCCGTCTGGAATCCACCCAATAACTGACGTCCAGCGCACGGATTTACAAGCTATGCGACTGCCGCACGATCACCCAATACCTGATCGCGCACCCGCGTCCACAGGAGCACGATCAGCCCCGCCGTACCGTCCTACCGATCCGTCCGGCTGACGATATTCGCGATCCCGTCGGGCGTGATCGTAATCATGTGGCTGCCGCCGCTCCCGGTGCAGTTGGCCCGCCACAGCGGCTTGCCGTCGCGATCGGGCAGGCGCTCGGACGATTGCACCCCGTCGCAGGGGAGCCCGGCATCGAGGATCGCGCGGATGAAGACGACGTTGCGCTCGCGGTCGCCCATCGCCAGCACCCTGGCGGTGACATTCTCCGCCGCAACGTTGCCGACGGCGTTCCCCTCCGCCGCGTCCACATTCGTCTCGGCCGGCGCCGCAGCGTTGGACTGGTTCTCGGCCGCAGGCTGACAGGCACCGAGCAATGCCGCCGCCGCGAGCGCAGGAAGGATCACAGGCTTCATATCCGTCTCTCCCCTCTCCGGCACGAAACCCGCGCCACGTCTCTCTCGACCACCCGGAGAAAGCCCGGGCTATTGGGGAAGTTCCGCAGCAGCCGCGCCGATCAACGCTGATAGGCCTTGGGCAGCGCGCCTTCCTTGGGATCCCAATAGCGGTCGCGCAGCCGGGTCTGGCGGCTCGTCAGCGGCTGCTCGACCCCGTCGATGAACACCGACACCGCCGCGCTGCCGATCTCGAGCGGATCGCCGTCCCAGATCACCACATCGCCATGCCGCCCGGGCTGGAGCGAACCGAAATCGGCCCCCATCCCCAGCGCCTCGGCGGGCTTGGAACTGATCGCGGCGAAGGCCGCGCCCCAATCGAGCCCGGTCGCGCCCGGCACGCGCGTCAGCGCCACCAGATTGCCGGCGAACTGCTTCTCCCAGCGCGCCTGGCGCGCCTCGTCCTGGTTGATCGTGCCGATGCCGACCAGCACACCCGCCGCCTTCATCCGGCCGATGTTGGACTGGGTGGCGGCAAGCTGCTCGAACGATTCCGGAAGGTCGTTGAGCGCCGTCGCGATCACCGGCACCCCGGCGGCGGCGATCTCCTTCGCCACCGTCCAGCCCTCGGTCGCGCCAACCAGCACCAGCCGAAGCGCCGGCACCTCGCGCTTGAGCGCCAGCAGCACGAGGATGTCCGAACCCCGCTCGACATGGACGAGCAGCGGCACCTTGCCCTGCGCCACACCGGACAGCGCCTCGGCATCGGCGCGGGTCAGCAGCGCATCCTTGCCGCGATCGGCGAAGCTGGCCGGATTGCGGGCATAGTCGCGCGCCTCGAACAGCGCGTTGCGGAGCATGGCATAGGCCGCCGGACGGCTGCCGCCCGCCACGCGTCCGCCATTCTCGCCATATTCCATGAACTGGAAGGCGCGCGGCTTCGACACTGCATCCATGTCGGTGCCGAGGTCGATCACCGCCCCCTGCCCCGCGAAGATCGAGCCCTTGCTGGTATCGGGCGCGACCACGGCGCGGGTGATGCCCTCGGCCCGGTTGATCGCGATCGCGCTGGTGCGGGCATTGACCGCCGGCGCGACGTCGAGCGCGGCGTTGAACGGCGAGCCGCCGGCCGAGGCGTCGTTGGTAGAGGAAACCCCGTCGACCTCGACGATCCCCATCCGCGTGAAGCCCGCGAAGATGCCGGGCGAGACCCAGCGCCCGCCGGCATCGACGACGCGCACGCCCGCAGGCACGGCAACGCCCGTCCCCGCGGCGACCACGCGGCCGCCGCGCACGACGACGGTGCCGCCCTCGACCGGCGCCGAGCCGTCGCCGATCACGAGCTTCGCATTGGTGATCGCGACATCCTGTGCCGCGGCGGGAGTGGCGAGCGCGGCCAGGCAGGCGGCGCCCAGGAGCAGCGTCTTCTTCACTTCACGTCCCCCTCGCCCGGCTGGCCGAGCTCGAAATCGGATACCGGCCGGCGCTTGGGATCCCTGGCGTCGTACATCAGCGCACCATCCACCCACACCATCTGGGGCCGGGTGTAGACGCTGAACGGATTGCCGTTCCACAGCACCACGTCCGCCATCTTGCCGGATTTCAGGCTGCCGGTCTTGTCGGCGATGCCCAGCGCCTTGGCCGGGTTGATCGCCAGCCATTTCCAGGCGGTCTCCTCCGAAATCGGGAAGCCGGCCTTGATCCCGGAAGCGCGCGCCTTGGCGACTTCCTGGTTCAGCCGCTGCGTGCCGTAGTCGTCATCCGAATGGATCATCGCGCAGGCGCCTTCCTTTTCCAGGATGGCGAGGTTCTCGGGGATCGCGTCATAGGCTTCCATCTTGAAGCCGTACCAATCCGCCCAGACCGCCGCGCAAACGTCGTTCTCCTTGAGCAGGTCGGCGATCTTGTAGGCCTCCACCGCATGGTGGAACGCCGAGACGTGGTAGCCGAACTCCTTGGCCATATCCATGACATTGGCCATCTCGTCGGCGCGGTAGCAATGGTTGTGGACGAGGATCTCGCCCTCCAGCACGCCGCGCAGCGTGTCCATCGCGATGTCGCGCGTCGGCGCCTCGCCGCCCTTCTCCTCATATTTGTCCCAGCGGCGCTTATACTCGACCGCGCGTGCCCAGGTCGCGCGATCGACGGCGATATTGCCCATCCGCGTGGAGGGCTCGCGGCCCTTCGAGCCATAGACACGCTTCGGGTTCTCGCCGCACGCCATCTTCAGGCCATAGGGGGCACCGGGGAACTTCATCGCCTGCGTCGTGCGGGCATAGACATTCTTCACCACCACCGATCGCCCGCCGAACAGATTGGCCGAGCCCGGCAGGATCTGGAGCGTGGTCACCCCGCCATTGGCGAGCGCCCGCCCGAAGGCGGGATCCTGCGGCCAGACGCTATGCTCGGCCCAAACGTCGGCGGTGACCGGCGAAGTCATCTCGTTGCCGTCGGAATTGGCCTCGACGCCCGGCACCGGATAGTCGCCCATATGGCTGTGGACGTCGATCACGCCGGGGGTCACGTACTTGCCGGTCCCGTCGATCACGGTCGTGCCCGCATCGGCGGTGAGGCTCTGGCTCACCGAGACAATCTTGCCGTCGCGGAACAGCACCGAGCCCTTGTCGATCCGCCCCCCCTCGCCGTCGAGCACGGTGACGTTGGTCACCAGGGTCGGCACGCCGGGATAGGCGCGATAGGTGGAGGGATAGGGATCGTGCGAATAGCCCCTGCCCTTGCCCGGCGCGGCGCTTGCGGGCTCCGACGATGCCGTCTGCGTCTTGCCCCCGCCATCGGCGGCACAGCCTGCCAGCCACGCACAGGCCCCCACGATCATGATCGACCGGATCAACCGCGACTCCATTCCCTGATTCTCCCGCATCGGGCAGCGGTGTCGCGGGAAGCGCGGCGTTTGGCAAGCGGGGCAAATCCTGAATAGAAACGCTAGCGCAACAAAATTGGCTGACAACTGACACAGTTACGGGGCTATGGCTTTCCCTACCAAAATGGGTGATGCTATCGTGACTTAGCGGGAGTGGCTTCCACCTGTGCAGGGGCAGGTAGTTTGCGCGTGTACAACGAACAGCGTGCGCTCGGCGAAGGCGGCCCGGCGCACAATGGGAGGACGGTTCCCGCGGCGTTCGCCGCGCTGGCTTTGGCGTGCAGCGTCGCGGCCCTCGGAGGCTGGCTGTTCGACGAGCCCGACATCAGCGGCTTCGGTTTCGACGATTATCCGATCTGGCCGCTCACCGCGCTGGGCTATGCCTTTCTGTCGCTCGGCTTCCTCGCCACCATCTATGGCCGGAAGCGCGCGGCGATAGCCTGCCTGGCGGTGCCGCTGCTGCTGGCGGCGCTGTCGATCTTCCAATCGGCAACCGGCGGCGACCTGGGCACCGACCGCCTGTTGTTCGGCGGCAGGATCGCCGATTATCCCTTCGTCCATCCCGGCCGGCCGGGCGCCAATGCCGTCATCAATTTCCTGCTGCTGAGCCTCGTCGCCTATGGCGCGCGGATCCGCGGCTTCCTGCCCGACGAGATCGCCAATCTGATCGCGGTGGTCGTGCTGGGGCTCGCCGCCGCGGCCGCCGCGATGATCCTGCTCTCCAGCGAGGAAATCGCCGGCCCGCAGGTGCTGCACATCTCGCTGCCGGCGGCGCTTTCGGCCATATCGCTGGCGGCGGCGTTCCTGCTCCTCCAGCAGAGCCGGAGCTGGATCCGGCTGGTCGAGGTCAGCCGCCGCAACCCGCGGCTGGTATGGACGCTGGTGGCGTGCGGGCTGGTGCTTCCGCTCATCCCGGCGCTGATGGAGCTCGTCGTCGTCCGCCGCGCGATGCTGTCGCCAATGGCCGGCGGGCTGCTGATCGTCTCGTTCAACCTCATGCTCGTATCGTCCATCGCCTATTGGGCAGTGACCCGCGTCGCCCGCGAGCAGGCGGCGATGGCGGAGATGAGCCATGCGCTCGATTATGCCAGCGTGGTGCTCACCGATGTCGAGGGGCGGATCCTCCATTGGTCGCTCGGCTGCCAGCAGCTCTATGGCTGGGATGCCGAGGAGGCCCGAGGGCAGTTCAAATATATGCTGCTGCGCTCGCGCTGCTGCGATTCGAACGGCGGTCCGCCCAGGCGGACGGCGGGCGATGCGCAGGAACTGATCGAAACCGCCAAGGACGGGACGGATATCTGCGTCCTCGAGCGCGTCAATCGCGTGACGAGCCCGCAGCGCAGGCCGATGCTCGTCCACAGCATCACCGACGTATCGCAGCGCGTCGCGGCGCTGCGGGCGCTCCGCACCAGCGAGGAGCGGCTCGCGCTCGCGGCCGGCGCGCACGAGCTGGGCGTGTTCGAATGGGACGTGCCGACCGGCCGGCTCGAATGGTCGCCCGGCACCGAGCAGCGCCTGGGCATGGTCCCCGGCTCGATCGGCGACTTCGAGAGCTGGCGCGCCCAGGTCGAGCCCGCCGACGTCGAGGACTTCATGGACACGGTGGCCCGCACGGTGGCGAACCGGGCGGACAAGTTCAGCTTCCGCTATCGTTTCCTCCAGCCCAATGGAGCCGTGCGCGCGGTGGAGGGCTCGTCGCGCGCCTTCTATGACGAGCTGGGCAACCTGATACGCACCGTCGGCGTGATCCTCGATGTCACCGAACGCGAGGAGCGCGAAGCCGCGCTGCGCCGGCGCGAGGCGCAATTGCGCACCGTGCTGGAAACCGTTCCCGATGCGATGGTGGTGGTCAACGAATGCGGCACGATCCTGCAATTCAGCGCCACCGCCGAGACGCTGTGGGGCTATCGCGCGGCCGAGGTGATCGGCCGGCATTTCAGCATGTTGTCCCCGGCGGACATGCGCGCCACCAATGACGGCCTTCTCGACAAGGTTCTTGCGACCGGCGGGGGCATCGCCGGCGAGGTGCTGACCGGCACCGGCGAGACCGCCGACGGCCGCCGCTTCCCGCTCGAAGCGCGCGCCGGCATGGCCGATAGCGACGGCCAGACGCTGCTGACCGTGTTCGTCCGCGACCTGAGCGATCGCGTCGCCACCGAGGAGCGGCTGAGCGAGCTCAGCTCGGAGATCGCGCACGTCTCGCGCCAGAGCGCGATGAGCGAGCTCGCCGCCGACCTGGCGCATGAGCTCAACCAGCCGCTGAGCGCCACGTCCAACTTTCTCGCGGCGGCGCGCATGCTGATCGAGCGCGGCGAGCCGGCCGAGCGCATCTCCGAACTGCTGCGCACCGCGATCGAGCAGACCCAGCGGGCCGGCGAGATCATCCGGCGTCTTCGCGCGTTCATGGCGCGGGGCGAAGTGGAGATGCGCGTGGAATCGGTCGAGCGGACGGTGCGCGACGCCGTCGATCTCATCCTGGTCGGCACCGGCCAGTTCAACACGCGCGTCAGCTACCAGCTCGATCCCAAGGCCCGCTTCATCCTGGCCGATCGCATCCAGGTGCAGCAAGTCCTTGTGAACCTGCTGCGCAATGCGATGGAAGCACTGCGCGGCTCGGGCCGCAACGATCGCCAGATAACTATCACTTCATGCAAGTATCCGGGACAGATGGTGGAGATCGCCGTCACGGATAGCGGCCCCGGACTCCCAGAACATGTTCTGGAAACACTGTTTTCCCGCTTCACCACCACAAAGGGAAATGGGGGCGGAATGGGTATTGGCCTTTCGATTAGTAAGCGTATCATTGAAGCACATGGGGGTACACTGAGCGCCGGAAACCAGGCTGGGGGTGGAGCGTCGTTCCGCTTCACCCTGCCGGCGGTCGAAGAGGGGGGAGTTGAATGACGAGAGCGATCTATATCGTAGATGACGACGATGCCGTCCGCGCCTCCCTGCACAGCCTGCTCTCGGTCAGGAGCGATCTGGCGGTGCGCGGATACCGCTCCGGCGACGCATTCCTCGAACAGGTCTCGGAACTCGATCCCGGCGTCCTGCTGCTCGATTTCCACATGCCGGGATCGACCGGACTGGACGTGCTTCACACGTTGAACGGCAGCCCGCGCTTCGTGCCGATCGTGCTCACCGGCCAGGGCAATGTCGGCCTGGCGGTGCAGGCGATGAAGGCGGGCGCGCTCGATTTCGTCGAGAAGCCCTATGAGGCGGAAACCCTCATGCAGCTCGTCGACACCGCCTTCTCGCGGCTGGAGGAGGACAGCCAGGCCGCGGCGCGGATCGGCGCTGCCGAGTCGAAGATCGCCAAGCTCTCGCCGCGCGAGACCGATGTGCTGAAGGGGCTGATCGAGGGGCGTTCGAACAAGATCATCGCCTATGAGCTGGATATCAGCCCGCGCACGGTGGAGATCTATCGCGCGAACCTGATGGAGAAGCTGGAAGTGCGCAGCCTCTCCGAAGCGCTGCGCATCGCCTTCGCGGCAGGGCTGTTTCCCAAGGGCTAGGAGGGATCGACATTCAGCCATGTCCTCCCTCTCCCCTTGAGGGGAGTGCGAGGTCGAACATGCCCCGCATGTTCGAGGATCGCGCGGGGCGCGATCCGACCTCGCACTGGTTGCGCAGACTTAGTCTTTGCATAGCAAAGGCTTAGTCGGAGCTGGGTGAGGGGTGAATGTCCATACAACCTAGAACCAATCGACAGCCCAGGCCGCCGATCTTGCAATGTAGGATTTGAGAGCCGATCCAGGGACCGGCTCTTTCTCATCGTCGAAGCTCAGCAAGCCGCGTGGCAACCACACACGCGTATGGAGTCAAATGAGTCAACCGGCGGGTCAACGGTCCCCGGCAATATCCTGAATTCCCGGGACGAGAGCGCCGGGTCGATCAGCCCCCCGGCATGATCGACCCGGCAACGCGGCGCGGCTGGTGCCGCGATGCGCCCTGGGGCGCCCCTTCGGTCCCGCGATCAGAAGCTGACCGACAGGTCCATATAACCATAGCGCGTATCGCCGGTGTGCGGCGCGTTCGGGGCGTATTTCAGGAAATGGCCCTTGGCGAGATAGGCAGCGCCCGCCTCCAGCCGGAGCCGGTCCTGGATCAGCCAGCGGCGCGCCCGCGCCTCGAACTGGGTGCCGGCGTGGCGGCCCGAAGCACCGGTCTTGTCGCGAACGCTGGTCGAGGCGAAGCTGTCAGTCGCATCCGCCAGCCACAGCCCGCGCACCGCTGCCATCAGGTCGAGCCGCTTGGACGGCTTGGCTTCGATCCGCGCGCCCGGCGAGACCAGGTTGGCGCGGCCCACCGGGCCATAGAGCGCCACCGGCCCGAAATCGGCGCGGCGGGCGCCGAACAGCGTGTCGAACCGGCCATAGGAATCCCTGGCGCCATCGGCCGAGGCATAGTCGAACATCACCGAGACGCGCGGCATCCAGCCGGCGGGGGCAGTCCAGCCGGCCTCGGCATGGCCGAAGCCCGCGCGCACATCGAGATCCTTGATGTCGTTCGCCGCCGTGGTGGCGCGCGCGGTGCCGCGCTGGAGCGCACCCTCGGCCTCGAAGTCGAACTGGCCCTTGGCCGGCGCGCGGCGGATGCGGGTGCCGAAGGTCGAGAGGCGGCGGTTGCGGGTGAGCGTCTCCGGGCGATCCTCCTCGATCAGGCGATAGCCGTACAGCTCGACGCTCACCTTGTCGAAGACATCGGCGGCGGTGCCGCTCGCGCCGAAAAAGGTCATGTTGCCGGCGGCACGATCGAATTTGAAGCCGTTGTGATGGAGGCCCGCCGCGTCATCGGGCAGCGCGGAGAACGGCTCGGTCCAGAAGACGACCAGCCGGTCCTTCTTCTTCGTGCGCCATTCGCCCATCGCGCCCAGATAGGAGAGCACGGTATTGGGGAAATCGGTGCGTCCCACCAGCCGGCTGGAACCGATATCGAGCGAGAAGCGCCCGGCGGTGGCGGTCAGCGTGTCGCCCTTCCCCGCCACGTCGTGGAAGCTGTAGGCGGCATAGGCCTGGACGGGCTCGAGCGCATCGACCTCGGTGGTCTTGACCGAAGACTTGTCGCGTTCGCCATAGCCGCGCGCATCGACGATCTCGCCGCCGAGCGTGAAATCGCCCAAGTCCAGACGCGCGGCTATGGTGGTGCGGAACGATACGAACACGTCATCCGGACTGGTCGCCGGGCGGAACTGGCCATCGATCGCCTCGATGCGCGCACGGGCGCTGGCATCGAGGCTCAGCTTCACCTTGGTCTCCTGCCCGTCGTCCGGACCCGCCGCGGCCGGTACGGAGAACCCCAACAGGACAGGCATTGCCGCAGCGCCGAGAAGAAAACGAGTGGTCACGCTGATCGTCACGGCAAGCTCCGAAGTGGTAAATATCCCTCTCCTTATAGGATCGACTGCGCAACAACTGAGATGCGGGTGCCAGGTAATTATCCGTGGATCCATTCCTGCGGACACAGTGCCTGGAAAGCGCGTGATTTCACGGCTTCCGGGAGTCCGCATGCGCCAGTCCATCTATAATGGACGAGTTCCGCTCCGCCGGAGCCTGTTTTCAATCCGGGGCCTGCGCTCCCCGATCGAATGGACTCGCACATGCTCGCATTCATCAACAATTGGCGACTGGCAAAGAAGATGCTGGTCGCGTTCGCCTTTCTCGGCGCGCTCACCGCCGCGCTCGGGATCAACGGCTATGTCTCGAACAGCGCGCTGAGCGACACCGCGTCGCGCCATGTGGAACGCGGCATCGCCGGCATGTCCGCGCTGGCCGACCTGCTGAGCGACGTCAAGGAACTGCGGATCATCGTCTACAGCTATTACAACGCCCGTGACGCCAAGGACATCGCCTCATTGGAAGAGCGCGTCGTCACCGCGAACAAGACATTCCTGGACGATCTCACGACGTACAAGCCGATCGGCGGCGAGGAATTCGCCCCCTTGGTCGCGAAGCTGGACGATCAGGTCCACAGGCTGATCGAGATCAACGAGAAGACGTTCGCGCTCAAGAAGGCCGGCAATGTCGAAGGCTCGCTGGCGCTCATCAAGGGCGACGGCAAGACGGAATCACGCGCCGCGATCGACCAGATCGAGGCGCTGCTGCAGAAGTCGCGCGAACGCTCCGATGCGACGAACGCGGAGGCGCATGCCTATGCGAACGGCGCCATCACCATTTCGATCCTGCTCGCGGTCGCGTCGATCGGCGGACTGTTGTTCGTCTGGTTCGCGATCAACGCCACCGTCGCCAAGCCGATGGCCGAGCTTGCGGACGTCACTACGAGGCTTGCCGAGGGCGGCCGGGCGGAGGTTCCCCATCGCGACCGCGGGGACGAGCTGGGCCGGATCGCCGGCGCGGTCGAGCAGTTCCGCGCCGCCGCAGTCACCCGCGCCGAAACGGATGCGCGCTCGGCCGCCGAGCAGCAGGTCGTCACCTCCAGCCTCCGCGACAGCCTGTTGTCGCTCACCCAGGGCGATCTGACCGCGCAGATCAGGACCGAATTCCCGCCCGCCTATGCCGAGCTGAAGACCAACTTCAACGAAGCGCTGGACAGCCTGCGCACCCTGATCGGCTCGGTGATGGAATCGACCGCGAGCATCCGCACCGGCTCGGGCGAGATCGCCCAGGCGTCGGAGGATCTGGCGCGCCGCACCGAAGGCAATGCCGCCAGTCTGGAGGAGACCTCCGCCGCGATCACCCAGATGGACGGCCGCCTGAAGGCGACGGCGGAATCGGCCTCGCGGACGGTGGAGCGGGCGGACGGCGCCATCACGACGGTCTCCGGCGGCCGCTCGATCGCCGACGAGGCGGTACAGGCGATGACCCGCGTCAGCGAAAGCGCCAAGGGCATCGACAGCGTGATCGAAGGCCTCGACAAGATCGCCTTCCAGACCCGCGTGCTCGCGATGAACGCGGCGGTCGAAGCAGGCCGTGCCGGCGAGGCAGGCCGCGGCTTCGCGGTGGTCGCCGATCTGGTCTCGGCACTCGCGATGCGTGCTGAGGAGGAAGCCGGGCGAGCCCGCGATCAGCTCACCGCCACCCAGACCGATATCGTCGCCGCCGTGCAGATGGTGGAAAAGGTCGATGGCGCGCTCGCCAACATCTCCAGCGATGTCGGCGAAGTCCATAGCCTGCTCGGCCAGATGGCCGCCGACAACCAGGCCCAGTCGACCGCGATCACCCAGATCAGCATCGCGATCGGCACGATGGACCAGTCGACCCAGCAGAACGCCGCGATGGTCGAGCAGACTTCGGCCGCCGCGCGCAACCTCAGCTCGGAAGTGACTTCGCTCGCCGATCAGGCCGCCCGATTCAAGATCGGCGACGAGCGTCCCCGCGCCATCGTGCGCAGCGTCGCCCCGGCCGCCAAGGCGAAGGCGGTGGCCTCCGCCTATGTCTCGCCGGTCAAGGCGCTGCCGGTCGCGGCGATGGCCAATGGCAGCGCGGCGCACGACGACTGGACGTCGTTCTAACACCCACCTGTCTCACCGAAAACGGGCGTCGCGACCATCGTCGCGGCGCCCGTTTTCGCATGACCGCACCGGGCAAGCCGCTTCCCGCATGCTCCAACGATCTTGCAGGTTCGAACCGATCGGTCCGCCGCCGCTCTATAATGAAACCGATATGAATGCGCCCCCCGCCTCCCCTCGCCGTACCCGCATCCGCGGCGTCTGGCTCCAGGCATCGCTTGCGATCGCCGCGGGCACGCTCGGCCTCGTCCCACCCGGCGAAGGCGCGATGCTGATCGCGCCGATCGGTCCGCGCGCCGATGCCGAGAGCATGCGCTGGGCGACCCAGGCCGATGCCAGGCTGATCGGGCGCGGCCCCTATGCCGGCGCCTATTTCGTGTGGGGCGAACGCGCCCGGCTGGCCCTGCCCGCCCTGCGCCACGGCTCCCTTCTGTTCTCCGCCGCCTTTTTCGGCTGCGGCACGACCCCGGAGAAAACGACATGACTCCCTTGACCCTCGAGCGCATCCGCACGCTCGGAATGCGCGCGCTGTGCGCCTGGTCGGCATTGCTCGGCCTGTCCTGCCTGGTGGGCGCGTTCGTGACCGGCGCCTCGGGCCATTATGGCGCCGCGCTGCTCGCAATCGCGCTGATCGTCTATCCCTGCATGCTCGTCTCGCGCGGCAGTATCGATAGCGCCGCGCGCATCGCGATGGCGATCACCGCCACCGCGCAGCCCGTGCTGATGCTCTACGTCTTCGCCGGCCAGGCCTGGCAGACCGACCTGCACATGATCTTCTTCGCCGGGCTGGCGATGTCGGTGCTGCTGTGCGACTGGCGCGCGATCGCCGCCGCTGCCGCGGTGGTCGCGGTGCATCATCTCGCCTTCGGCATGCTCGTGCCGGCATGGGTGTTCGAAGGCGACGCCTCGTTCGGCCGCATCCTGTTCCACGCCGTGATCCTGGTCGCCGAGGCTGCGACGCTGATGTGGCTCACGCATCGCATCGTCCTGCTGCTCGACACGATCGTCGCCACCGAGCGCGAGCGGCACGAGGTCGAGCGCGCCGCCAGCGCCGATCGCGCGCGGCAATCGGAGGAGCTGGGCGTGGTGGTCGGCGCGCTGGGCGAAAGCCTCAAGAGCCTGGCGCAGGGCGATCTGAGCGCCGAGATCACCCACGAATTTCCGCCCGCCTATGCTGAGGTCCGTGCCCATTTCAACGAGGCGACGACCAGCCTGCGCGGCCTGATCGGATCGGTGATCGAAAGTGCCACCGCGATCCAGACCGGCTCGGGCGAGATCGCTCAGGCTTCGGAAGACCTCGCGCGCCGCACCGAAGGCAATGCCGCCAGCCTGGAGGAGACCTCCGCCGCGATCACCCAGATCGATCAACGGCTCAAGGTGAGCGCCACCGCCGCATCGCAGACGGTCGAGCGCGCCGACGGCGCCATCGCCACCGTCTCGGGCGGCCGCTCGATCGCCGATGAGGCCGTGCAGGCAATGGGCCGGGTGAGCGAGAGCGCCAAGGGCATCGACAGCGTGATCGAGGGCCTCGACAAGATCGCCTTTCAGACCCGCGTCCTCGCGATGAACGCGGCGGTGGAAGCAGGCCGTGCCGGCGAGGCAGGCCGCGGCTTCGCGGTCGTGGCGGATCTGGTCTCGGCGCTTGCGATGCGTGCCGAGGAGGAAGCCGGCCGCGCCCGCGACCAGCTCACCGCCACCCAGACCGACATCGTCGCCGCCGTGCAGATGGTGGAGAAAGTCGACGGCGCGCTCGCCAATATCTCCGGCGATGTCGGGGAAGTCCACAGCCTGCTCGGCCAGATGGCCGCCGATAACCAGGCGCAATCGACCGCAATCAGCCAGATCAGCGTCGCGATCGGCACGATGGATCACGCCACCCAGCAGAATGCCGCGATGGTCGAGCAGACCTCCGCCGCCGCGCGCAACCTCAGCTCGGAAGTGACTTCGCTCGCCGATCAGGCCGCCCGATTCAAGATCGGCAACGAGCAGCGCAAGCCTGCCCCGCGCCAGGCACCCCGTCAGACGAAGCCGAACGCCTATGTCTCACCGGTAAAGGCGCTGCCGGCGGCCGCGATGGCGACCGGAGGCGATGCGGGGGACTGGACGTCGTTCTGATGCTCATCCCCTTCACCCAGGAATGAAGAGGGCGCCGCGGGACAACCGCGGCGCTCTCTTTTCCATTTGGATGGGAAGCAGGTTGGTAGAGGGGGAGTGCCGCAGGAGATTGCGATGTAGTGATCCCGGAGAGGTACGAGAAAGGGCGCCGCGATCGTCTCGCGGCGCCCTTTCTGTGTTGTCGGAATATCGGATCAGGCGGCGAGGCGTTCGGCGCGCAGCCCATCCATGATCGTGCGATTGAGCGAGATCAGCTCGGAGAGCGATTCGCGCCCCGCGATCACGTCGCTGGTGAAGCGATCGACCCATAGGCCGAGCGAAATGATCTGCGCGCGCAGCGGCATGGGCAGTCCGTTGCCCCTGGCGCCGCAATCGGTGACGAAGGCCGACCACATCTGCCGGTTGCGATAGAGCGCGGGCATCAGCATCGCGCCCTTCAGGCCGGCATCCTGGGCCGCAATCATCTCGCCGGTGATTTCGCTCATCAGGCGAAGCTCGGCCGCGCGGGGAGTCTCGGCCCGGCTGCGGGCCGCTTGATAGGCGGTGAGAGTCATTCGGGCTCCTTTTCTGCTTCTCCATTCTAGGACGATTTCGCCGCGAGCGGCCGCGAGCATCCTATAAGATTCGTGCGCCCACCGATGCGGCGCAGGTTCCAGGGAAACCGCATTGGCCGACACGATCCTTCCGCACGCCCTGCCGACCGCGCTCGATGGCCGCGGCCCGCTGAAGCTGCTCTCGCTCGATTGCTTCGACACCTTGCTGTGGCGCGACACCCATGCGCCGCGCGACCTGTTCGGCGCGCTGCCCGGCATCACCGTGCCGCAGCGCCAATGGGCCGAGCAGCGCGCGCGGACGGCCGCCGCGGTCCGCCGCCGGCAGACCGAAGTGAGCATCGCCGAAATCTATGCCGAGCTGCTGCCCAACGGCACCGAGGCAGAACGCGCCGCCGCCGTGCGGAACGAGATCGACGCCGAGGCCGCTCATTGCTTCGCCTTCCGCCCCACCGTCGCGCTGATGCGCGAGGCGCATCGCCGCGGCATGGGCGTCATCATCGTCAGCGACACCTATCTCGATGCCGACCAGCTTCGCGGCCTGATCGCGGCCTCGGCGGGCGAGGACGTCGCCGCGCTGATCGATCGCCTGTTCTGCTCGTCGGTCTATGGCCGCTCCAAAAGCGACGGCCTCTACGAACTCGTGCTCAAGGAACTGGGTGTCGCCCCGCACGACATCCTACACATCGGCGACAACAAGGCCGCCGATGTCGGCGGCGTCGCGCCGCTCGGCGTGCAGACGCTGCACCTGAAGCAGTTCGACGAGACCACCGAGCAGCGCCTGCGCCTCGAAGCCGCGGTGAGCGCGATGCTCGATCCGGCCCCCGTGCAGGTCGCGACGACGCACCAGCCGCACCGCGCCACGCTTTCCGCGATCGAGCCGTCGATCGCCGATCCGGCCGAGCGGTTCGGCTTCTCCACTCTCGGTCCGGTGCTGGGCGGCTTCGAGCGCTGGCTGACGGCCGAAGCCGAAGCCCTCCGCGCCGAGCGCGGCGGCCAGGTCCATTATCTCTTCCTGATGCGCGACGGGCACATGCCGATGCTGGTGCACCAGGCGAGCGGCGCGAACGCATCGGCCCATGCGATCGAGATCAGCCGCTTCACCGCCACCGCCGCATCGCTCACCAGCAAGGAAGCGATCGAGCGCTATATCGAGCTGGAGATCGGCGGCGACTTGCGCGCGCTCGCCAACCAGTTGCTCCTGCCCAAGCCCGAGGTCGCGCAACTGATGAAAGGGCTGCCCGCCGCGACCGGCAGGGGCGCGGCTTTCCTGCGCGAGATCCGGAACCCGGCACGGATGCGGCGGATCATCAAGAGCGGCGAAGGCTTTGCCGAGCGGATGATCGCCCATGTCCGCGCCAGCGTGAACCCGGCGCCGGGCGACACGCTGATGCTGGTCGATCTCGGCTATAACGGTTCGGTCCAGAACGATATCGACGGGCTGCTTTCCAAGGCGTTCGGCGTCCATGTCGCCGGCCGCTACCTGCTGCTGCGCGAACAGGCCCTCACCGGCCTCGACAAGCGCGGCCTGCTGGGGGCCGAGCATTACGACGCCTACACGCTGGAATCGCTGTGCAGCAATGTCGCGGTGGTCGAGCAGCTCTGCACCGCGGCGCAGGGATCGGTGGTCGATTACAAGCGCGACGGCACGCCGATCCGCAAGGGCAACAGCATCAAATCGCGCCAGAGCGCGATCCGCGACCGGGTCCAGGCGGGCTGCCTCCGTTTCATCCGCGAAGAGCGCGAGCTATTCGTCCGCCACGCCGTGCCCGACGAGGCGACCTTGTGGCGCCGCGGCGCGGCGGCGGTGCTCGGCCGGCTGATGTTCCTGCCGATGCCGCAGGAGCTGGCGGTGCTCGCCGAGTTCGAGCACGACGTGAACCTGGGCGTCGACGATACGGTCGCGCTGTTCGATCCCGCCATTGCCCAGCGCGGCCTGCGCCAGCGCGGCCTGTTCTACATGAAGGGTTCCGAGCGGATGTATCTGCCGGCGGAGCTCCATGGCGAGGGGCTGTCGCTCAAGCTGGCGCTGCTCGCGAGCCGGCGCTTCGGGCTCACGCTCAAATATGCCGATTTCATCGACCGGACGATCTCGCTGCCGGTCATCATAGCCGACGGCCGCAATGTCTCGACCGGCCATGTCACCGCGACGCCGACGCATGACGGCTATTATCTCGCCCCGATCCCGGTCGGCGATTGCCGCTTCTCGATCGGGATCCAGTTCGGCCAGCTCTATGACTGGCTGCAGGTGGACAGCGCCGTGTTCATGCCGGTCAAGGACTTCCTGGCCGAAAAGCAGCGCCCCGGCCGCAACGAGATCGAGGCGCTGCCCTCGCTCGAAGGCATGGAGCAGACCGCGCCTCATCTCTTCCGCTGCGCCGACGAGGCCGCCTTCATGATGGTGCCGCCGCCGCAGCGCCAGAACGACCAGCCGATGATGCTGGCCGTCGTGTTCCGCCCGATCGCCGCGCGCGAGCCGGTCCAGGCGCCGGCCGCCGCCCAACTCACCGATTCCATGGGAGCCCGACAGTGACCAACCTGCTTATCCATTCGATGACCGAATTCTCGGACATCATCCTCGGCAGCCTCCACGCCGCCGGCGTTCGCCATATCGCCGAGGTTGGCGCCGAATTCGGCGGCACCTCGCAACAGCTCGCCGCCTATGCGGAGGTGACCGGCGGAACCCTGACCAGCATCGATCCCGCGCCGAAGCGCGAGTTCATCGACTGGGTCGCCGCCACGCCTGCCGTACGCCACGTCGCAGCCCCCAGCCTGGAGGCCATGCCCGGCCTGCGCGACATCGATGCCTGGGTGATCGACGGCGATCACAATTACTACACCGTATTCAACGAGCTGCGCATCGCCGACGAGCTTTCGAAGCGCGACGGCAAGCCGCTGCTCGCCTTCATGCACGATGTGAGCTGGCCCTGCGGCCGCCGCGACTTCTATTATGCGCCCGATCGCATCCCCGCGGAATGGCGCCACCCGCACAGCTTCGAGGCGGGCGTCACGATCGGCAACAGGGGCACCCTGCCCGGCCGCGGCTTCCGCGGCGCGGGCCAGTTCGCGGTGGCGCTGCATGAAGGCGGCCCGCGCAACGGCGTGCTGACCGCGATCGAGGACTTCATCAACGGCGCACGCAGCGAGGAACGGCCGCTGGCCTTTGCGAACGTGCCCGCGGTGTTCGGCCTGGGCGTGCTGTTCGACGCATCCGCTCCCTGGGCAGGCAAGGTCGCGAACATCGTCGAGCCCTTCCACAACAATGCGCTGGTCGCCACGCTCGAGCTCAACCGCCTGCGCAACTATCTGGCGGTGATCGAGTGGCAGGATCGGCACGCGGCCTGACCAAAATGCGGCTTCGCTCCGCCGGGAGCCGCGAAACCCTCCTATAATTCTGGGAAACACCAGAGAAAGACTGCGGTATCGCCATGCTGAACGGCGTCGGTTTCATCCTCGTTCTCGTCTGCGTCTTTGGCAGCTTCATCATCTCGGGCGGCAAGCTGGAGATCATCCTGCATGCCCTGCCGCACGAGCTGCTGGCCATCCTGGGCGCGGCGATCGGCGCGTTCCTGGTCTCCAATTCCTTCGCGACGATCAAGAAGGCGGGCGCCGGCATCGCGCGCGCCTTCAAGGGCGGCCGCTGGAAGGCGAGCGACTATCAGGATCTGCTGACCATGCTCTACGGCGTGCTCAGCACGTTCAAAAAGAGCGGCGCCACCGCGCTCGAGCCGCATCTCGACCGGCCGGAGGAGAGCGATCTCTTCAAGCCCTATCCCCGGCTGCTGGCGGATCGGAACCTGATCGAATTCCTGTGCGACTATCTGCGCATGATGACGGTCAATTTCGAGGATCCCCACCAGCTCGAAACCGCGATGGAAGCGGATATCGAACGCTACCAGCATGAAGAGGACGGCCCGCAGCACGCGCTTCAGATCATGGCCGACGGCCTGCCCGCGATCGGCATCGTCGCCGCGGTGCTGGGCGTCATCAAGACCATGGGCTCGATCGACCAGCCGACCGAGATCCTGGGCGCGATGATCGGCGGCGCGCTGGTCGGCACCTTCCTGGGCGTGCTGCTCAGCTACTGCGTGGTCGGCCCGCTCGCCTCCAAGCTCCACGAGACGATCGAGGCGGACGCCAAGCCCTTCTCCATCGTGAAGACCGCGGTCGTCGCCTATGCGCAGCATGTGCCCGTCCAGGTCGCGATCGAGATCGCCCGCCGCATGACGCCCTCGGCCTATGCGCCGAGTTTCCAGCAACTTGAAGATGCACTCGACGAGGCGAAGAATGGACTCACCCCTGCAACTGCCTGATCCCGAGATCGGCGACGATCGTTCGCTGCGCCTTCCCGCGCACGGCACCACCGTCACCGCCGAGGATCTGCGCGTCCGCCTCGTGCTCGCCGCCGATCTCGATGACGAGATCGAAGTCGATGCCTCGCAGGTGGAGAGCGTGGGCCAGGCCGTGCTCCAGCTCCTCGTCGCCGCGCGCGCCGAGGCGGAGAGCACCGGCCAGGCATTTCGGATCGTCAATCCCAGCCCTGCCTTCACCGATCGCGTGAACCGCTGCCACCTGGCGGCCGCGATCGGCCTCGAAACCGGAGACGTCCTGTGACCAAGCTCATCCTCACCGTCGACGATTCGGCGAGCATGCGAATGCTCCTGAAGGCATCGCTGACCGCGCAGGGCTATCGCATCGAGAGCGCGAACGACGGCCAGCACGGCCTGGAGCGCATGCACGAGGTCAAGCCGGACCTGCTCATCACCGACATCAACATGCCCCGGATGGACGGCTTCGAGCTGATCGAGGCGGTGCGCGCCGAGACTGCCTTCAAGGGCACGCCGATCCTGGTGCTCTCCACCGAATTCTCCGACGAGAAGAAGGCCCGCGCCCGCGAGGCCGGCGCCACGGGGTGGATCACCAAGCCCTTCGAAGCCACCAAGCTGGGAGCGGCGATCCGCCGGGTGTGCCCATGAGCGACGATTTCGACGATATCCAGGCAATCTTCTTCGAAGAATGCACCGAGGGCCTGACGACCGCGGAAGAGGGCTTGTCGGCCATGCAGGCGGGCGACGTCTCGGCCGAGACGATCGCCGGCGTGTTCCGCGCGGTCCATTCGATCAAGGGCGGCGCAGGCGCGTTCGGCCATGCCGATCTGACAGCCTTCGCGCACAAGTTCGAGAATGTCCTGGACGAGGTGCGCGGCGGCAAGATCGTCCCCACCCCCGGCGTCATCAAGGTGATGCTGGGCGCGTTCGACGTGCTCGCCGATCATGTCGCCGCCGCCAAGGGTCAGGCCCCGCGCCCGGCCGACCAGGTCGTGCTGGACGCACTGGAGGCCGTGCTGGCCAACAAGGGCGTCGCCGATTCCGACGGTGCCGCTCCCGCCGCTCCGGTGGCGGTTGCGGAGACCCCGGCCCCCGCGCCGATGGCCGTCGAGGACGAGGACGAGTTCGGCTTCAAGCCCGTGCTCGTCTCGCTCGACGATTTCGACGCGCCGGCGGAAACCGCCGCGCCGGCCGAAACTGCCGGTGGCTGGACGATCCGCTTCAAGCCCTCGCGCGCCGCGCTGGCCAATGCCGGCGAGCCGCTGCTCATCATCCGCGAGCTCGAAGGCCTGGGCGCCACGATCGAATCCATCGACATCTCGGGCGTGCCGCCGCTGCGCGATCTCGATCCCGAGGATGCCTATCTCACCTGGGTATTGAACATGCCGGGCGAGGTCTCCGAAGGCGACATCGCCGATTGCTTCGATTTCGTCGCGCCGGATTCGGTCGTGGAGATCACGCGCATCGAGACGCCGGCCATCGAGGCCGAGCCGGAATTCGTGCCCGTGACGGCGACGATCGAGGAGGATATCCCGTTCGAGCCGGTCACCGTCATGCTGGAGGATCTTGCCACCGACATGCCGGAGGTCGCGGCTGCGATCGCCGCCATCGCAGCCCCGGCCCCTGCCCCCGCCGAACCGGCCGCGCCCGCGCCCAAGCCGATGAACGAGGCCGCGCAGACGATCCGCGTCGATCTCGGCAAGCTCGATCTGCTGCTCAACCTGGTCGGCGAGCTCGTCATCCGCAACTCGATCCTGGCCGATCGCCTCTCGCCGGCCGATCGCACCCGCGTCGAGCTGCCCGAGCTGGCCCGCCTCACCCGGCAGATCCAGGACAACGTCATGTCGCTGCGCGCGCAGCCGATCCGCCAGGCGTTCAGCCGGGTGCCGCGCATGCTGCGCGATCTCTCGGCCGAGACCGGCAAGACGATCAACCTGGAAACCCATGGCGAGACCACCGAAGTCGACAAGGGCGTGATCGAGAAGATCGGCGATCCGCTGACCCATATGATCCGCAACGCCGCCGATCACGGCCTGGAAAGCGCCGAGGAGCGGATCGCGGCGGGCAAGGATCCCGCCGGCACGATCCGCCTCTCCGCCGAGCAGAAGGGCGCGCGGATCTTCGTCCGCGTCTCCGACGACGGCCGCGGCATCAACCGCGAGCGCGTCCGCGCCAAGGCGATCGAGAAGGGCATCATCCCCGCCGACGCGCACCTCACCAACGAAGAGATCGACCAGCTCATCTGCGCGCCGGGCTTCTCCACCGCGGAGAAGATCTCGAACATCTCGGGCCGCGGCGTCGGCATGGACGTGGTGCGCGCGAACGTCGAGGCGCTGGGCGGCCGCGTCGAGATCCACTCGGTCCCCGGCGAAGGAACGACCTTCACGATGATCCTGCCGCTTACCCTTGCCATCCTCGACGGGATGATCGTCCGCCTCGCCGGCCAGCGCTTCGTGTTGCCGCTCAGCCATGTGCTGGAGACGGTCCAGCCCGAGCCCGGCCAGGTCAAGCGCACCTCGCCCGATACCGAGGTGATCGACATGCGCGGCCAATATGTGCCGGTGAAGCGCGCGACCGAGATCTTCGGCCTCAACGACGATCGCCCCATCGAGGATTCGCTGGTGGTCATCGTCGAGAGCGAGACCGCGGGCAATGTCGGCCTGGTCGTCGATACGATCGACGACCGCCGCGAAGTGGTCATCAAGAGCCTCGACCAGAATCTGCATCCGATCCGCGGGCTGGGCGGCGCCACCATCCTGGGCGACGGCTCGATCGCCCTCATCCTCGATATCGAGGCGCTGGTCGCCTTGCCCTCCCGCTACACCCCCAAAGGACTCGCAGCATGAGCACCGCCACCACCGATACCGCTTCGGACCGCAAGATCGTCACCTTCTCGCTGGGCAAGCAGATTTTCGGGATCGACATGCGCGCGCTCATCGAGATCCGCGAATGGGACGAGCCGACCCCGCTCCCCAACGTGCCGAGCTTCGTCAAGGGCGTGACCAATCTGCGCGGCAACGTGATCCCCGTCGTCGGCCTGGCCGAGCGGCTGGGCTGGGAGCCGAGCGTGCTGCATTCGCGCTCGTGCATCCTGGTGGTCAATATCGCCGGCAAGCAGGCGGGCTTCCTGGTCGATGAGGTCAACGACATCGTCGGCATCGGCGAGGCCGAGATCCAGCCCGCGCCCGAAGTCGAGACGATCGAAGAGACCATGATCGCCGGCCTGGTGCGCATCCCGACGCGCGCCAAGGACGGCACGCGCGACGACAAGGGCGTGATGGTGCTGCTGCTCGATCTCGACGCGCTGAGCCTCACCAAGCATCTGGATATCGCGGCGTGAGCCCCGCCGGGGGCGCCGCGGCGCTCGCCGGCGGCGCGACGACGGCAATGACGGCGCACAATGCGGAGCTCACGCCCCGCGATTTCGCCGCCATCGCCCAGATCATGCACGAGGATGCGCGCATCGCGCTGAGCGAAGCCAAGACCACCTTGGTCCAATCGCGCCTCGCGCGCCGGCTGCGCGAGCATGGCCTGGTCCGGTTCAGCGACTATGTCGCGCTGGTGCACAGCGACGCCGAGGAGCGCAGCGCGATGGTGGTGGCGCTCACCACCAACCACACGCATTTCTTCCGCGAGCCGCATCATTTCGATCATTTCCGCATGACCGTGCTGCCCGCGCTCCAGCGCAAACAAGGCCCGGTCCGGATCTGGTCGGCGGGCTGCTCGTCCGGCGAGGAAGTCTATACGATCGCGATGTGCCTGCTGGGTGCCGACCGGGCCTCGGCAAGCTGGCTGCGCCATGCCGACGTCCGCCTGCTGGCGACCGACATCGCGCCGCACGTCGTCGAATCGGTGCGCCGCGGCTTCTATGCCGAGGGCGCGGTGCAGGGCGTGCCCGAGCCCTATCGCAGCCTGTGGATGCGTCCCGCGCCCGGCGGCATGGTGATGGCGGACGAGGCGCGCGAACTGGTGACGGCGAAGGTGCTCAACCTGTTCGAGCCCTGGCCGCTCAAGGCCGCCTATGACGTGATCTTCTGCCGCAACGTGATGATCTATTTCGGCGATCCCGCGAAGGAGGAGCTGGAACAGCGCTTCGTCGACCAGCTCGCGCCGGGCAGCCATCTCTATATCGGCCATTCCGAGCGGCTGATCGGCCCCGCCGCGCAGCGCATGCAATCATGCGGGCACACCATCTACCAGAAACCGGAGAGTCACCGATGAAACCGGTCCGCACGCTCATCGTGGACGACAGCGCCTCGATGCGCGCGACGCTGAAGCGCATGCTCTCCGCCGATCCCGATATCGAAGTCGTCGGCATGGCGCCCGAGCCCTTCGCCGCGCGCGACATGATCAAGACGCTGAACCCCGACGTGCTGACGCTCGACGTCGAGATGCCGGGGATGGATGGCCTCTCCTTCCTCGAACGCATCATGCGCCTGCGCCCGATGCCGGTGGTGATGTGCTCGACGCTCACCGCGCGCGGCGCCGAGGTGACGATCGAGGCGCTGCGCCTCGGCGCGGTCGACTATGTCACCAAGCCCAGCGGCACGCCCGAGGACATCGAGCGCGACGCCGCGCTGCTGTGCGAAAAGGTGAAGACGGCAGCCCGCTCGATCGCCCGCGCGGGGCCGCAGCGCCTCCCCGACCAGCCCAGCGTCGCCGGCGGCGGCGCGGGCCGGCTGATCGCGATCGGATCGTCCACCGGCGGGGTCGAGGCGCTGTTCTCGATCCTGCCCTCCCTGCCCGCGGATTGCCCGCCGGTGCTGATCGTCCAGCACATGCCGGCCAGCTTCACGCGCAGCTTCGCGCAGCGACTTGATGGTGAATGCCGCGTTAAGGTTATCGAAGCGAGCGATGGAGCCCAGGTGACGCCGGGAACCGTCTATATTGCACCTGGGGGCGAGACGCACATGGAGCTGGCCGGGGGAGTCAATGGACGCATCCGGCTGCTCCGCGGCGATCCCGTGGGCGGGCATCGTCCCTCGGTCGACGTGCTGTTCCACTCGGTGGCGCAGCTCGGGTCCGCGGCGGTCGGGGCGATCCTGACCGGCATGGGCGCCGACGGCGCGCAGGGGCTGCTGGCGATGCGCCAGGCGGGCGCACGCACGCTGGGGCAGAGCCGCGACACCTGCGTCGTCTGGGGAATGCCGCGCGCGGCCGGAGAGCTGGGCGCGGTGGAAAAGGAAGTTGGGTTGGCGGCCATGCCGGAGGCGATCCTCAAGGCATGCCGCGAAACGAGTAAGGTTGGGAGCGTCTGATGCCTGCTGCTGCGCAGATCAAGGTGATGGTGGTCGACGACCAGACCAGCATGCGCGCGATGATCCGCCGCGCGTTGCAGGATCTGGGATTCAAAGACGTGCGCGACAAGCCGAGCGCGATCGAGGCGCTGGCCGCGGTCAAGGCGGATCGCGTCCACCTCATCATCTCCGACTACAACATGCCCGATATGGACGGCCTCCAGTTCCTGGAGGCGGTGCGCAATGACGCCGTCATCGGCAAGACCGTCTTCATCATGCTGACCGGCTCCGCCGACAAGGAGATCGTGCAGAAGGCGGCCGCGCTGGGCGTCAACAACTATGTCGTGAAACCCTTCGCGCCGGCCGCGCTGAAGGAGAAGATCGAACGAGTCTTCGGCGAGCTCACCTGATGCGCCGGATCTCCATCGTCCAGGGTGAAAATGCGGTGGTGTCCGAGCCCCATGTGATCGTCTCGACGCTGCTCGGCAGCTGCGTGGCGGCATGCCTCTACGATCCCGTCGCCAAGGTCGGCGGCATGAACCATTTCCTGCTTGGCGAGCCCGGCGCGGACCACCGCGTCGCGCCGGGCGACATGGCGCGCTACGGCGTCCATGCGATGGAGCTGCTCATCAACGGGATGATGGCCGTGGGCGCGGTGCGCTCGCGGCTCCAGGCGCATCTCTATGGCGGCGCCACGATCATCTCGGGCCTGGGCTCGATCGGCGCCTCCAACGCCGCCTTCGCGCGGCGCTTCATGGAGACCGAGGGCATCGCCATCGGCCATTGCGACCTGGGCGGCACGTCGGCGCGCAAGATCGAGTTCCTGCCGCACGAGGGCCGCAGCCGCTGCACCCGGGTCTCCGATCGCGTGTCCGAGGCCCCACCCGCGCCCATCACCCTGCCCGTCCATGTCGGCGAACTGGAGCTGTTCTGATGTCGTGCCTGCCCGTTTCCTCGCCCGATCAGGATACGCAGCCTTCGCCGGGCTATGATCCCTATTCGGGCGTGCTCCATGCCGTAATGGCGGGCGAGATCCGCGAGATGCGCGACAAGCTGGAGGCGCTGGCGGCGGTGCTGGTCAGCGACGAGCATTTCGCCGCCGCCTATCTCGAGCAGCTCCAGACCTTCGACTATCTGATCCAGCATGCCGACGAATGCGTGATCCTGCTCGAGCGGATCGCCGGCGGCGAGGATTCGCTGTCCGCGATCGGCCATGTCCGCCTGGGCGCGGTGCAGGATCGCCTGCGCAACGCCCTGCGAGGAGTTTGACGATGGCTTCCTCCGCCAAGAACGCGCGTCCGATCATCGTCAAACGGGTCAAGAAGATCACGCGCGGCCATCATGGCGGCGCGTGGAAGGTCGCCTATGCCGATTTCGTGACCGCGATGATGGCGTTCTTCATGCTGCTCTGGCTGATCTCCAATCCGGACAAGCAGCGGCTGAAGGGGCTGGCGCAATATTTCTCGCCCTCCGTGGCGGACAGCGCGCCGGCGACGCCGATCTCCAACACCTCCCCCGGCGCGGGCGGATCGACCCGCCGCTCGGAGACCGATCCCGCCACCCCCAGCGCGCCGCCGGCGATGCCGGTGGCGACCGCCGGCGCGATGCGCGGCGGCTCCGCGGACGTGCCCGCGACGATGCGCGTCGCCGCCGCCGAGCTGAAGGTCGCGCTGGACGCGATGCCGCAGAACAAGAAGAACGTCGACATCCAGGTCGAGCGCAGCGGCGTCCGCATCACGCTGATGGACAGCGATCAGCAATCGATGTTCCGCACCGGCACCGCCGAGCTCAACCCCTATGCCCGCGCGATGCTCGCCCGCGTCGCCGGCCGGATCGCCAACACCGGCGCGCAGATCGCGATCGAGGGCCATACCGACGGCGCCGGCGGCAGCCAGAGCGACGCCAACTGGCTGCTCTCCGGCCAGCGCGCGCTGGCGGCCCGATCGGCGCTGGTCGCCTCTGGCGTCACGCCCGATCGCTTTGCCGAAGTGGTCGCGATGGGCGCGACCAAGCCGGTCTATCCCGACCAGCCCGATCGCCCGGAGAACCGCCGCATCTCGATCATCCTGAAGGGCGAGGCTTCGGCCCTGCCCAGCGATTCCAGTTTCAAATTCTAGCGGGAGCAGGCCGATGAAGAAGATCCTGTTCCTGCTGATCGTCCTCCTCGCCGGGCTCGGCCTGGGCGGCGGCGCGGCCTTCGCGACGATGCTCGTGCTCGGCCCCGGCCATGGCGAGACGGCCTCGGACGAGGACACCAGGTCCGCCTTCGTGCCGACCGACAAGATCCTGGCGCCGCTCGTCTTCGCCGATGGGCACCTGGCCGGCTATGTCCAGTTCGACGTCCAGCTCGAAGTGCCCGAGGACAAGGCCGAGTTCGTCAAGGACCGGCTGCCGCTGCTGCTCCACGCAATCAACATGCGCACCTATCGCACGCCGATGGCCGCCGGCCCCGACGGGATCCTGCCCGATCTGGAGATCTTCCGGAAAGTCGTGCTGCAATCGTCGCAGGAGGCGTTCGGCGCGCCGATCGTGCGCAAGGTGGCCATCACGGCCGCGTCACCGGCATGACATGCCTCCGTAACAATACGGGAGCGGGAACGCCCGCTCGCCGCGCCGCTATAATGAAATATTGGGGCGGCGTTCCCGCTGGCTCCCCGGGAGATCAGTGATGGAAGCCGCCAAGACCGACTTTGCCGCCCAGGGCGTCGAGTGGGCCGAACGCGCACCCCGCACGGTTACCACCCTCCTTGTCGGCAAGCTCCTGTGCGACGGCACGGACGAACAGCCCTGCCGCCTCCGCAATCTTTCGGCCTCCGGCATGCTCATCGAGACGCAGCGCCCGCTCGGCTATGGCAATTGGGTGGCGGTGGAGCTGCGCTGCGGCCAGCGCCTCCAGGGCACGGTCGCCTGGAGCAGCACCGGCCGCGCCGGCGTCCAGTTCGCCGAGCTGATCGATGTCGACCAGGTGCTCGCCGTCGCCAGGGGCGCCACCGCCGCGCGCGTCGTCGCGCCCCGCGCGCCGCGCTTCGCGGTGAAGCTCGTCGCCCGCCTGGTGAACGACGGCCACCCGATCGAAGTGACGGTGGAGAACATCTCGCAGAGCGGCGCCCGCGTCTCGCTCGGCGAGCAGCGCGAGCTGGAACCCTCGGTCACGCTGACGATCCCCGGCCTCCAGCCCCGCCGCTGCACCGTGCGCTGGAGCAAGGACCAGACCGCCGGCCTCGCCTTCATGGACATGGTCCCCTATCACGAGCTCACCGCCCTGCTCGGGCTCGGCGTCGGCCAGCAGGTCTAGCCGGCGATACGGAACGAACGCCGAAGTTGGCGAAGTTCACGCCGGGCGATCGCGGTATTTGCGGAACAAGGCCTCGCCGCCCTTAGGGTTTCGCGCGATTCGCCGGGGCATCGGCGGACGTTTGCCATGCCGAAGTTGACGCCGGCCTGGACGCAATCGCGGGCAAGCTCCTGCACGGGCGGCACATTATGGATGCACGCTTATGCGTATGGACCGATGAGAAAGAGCGTGCCCGGCCGGAACCGGACTTGCCGAGCATGGCCGCGCATCTCCTACAAAGGAAGCCCCGGCTTCACCCGGTGGCGAAGCTCTTCACCAGCGAGCCCGCCACCAGCGCCCAGCCGTCGACCAGCACGAAGAAGATGATCTTCATCGGCAACGCGATCGTGGGCGGCGGCAGCATCATCATGCCCATCGCCATCAGCACCGCCGACACCGCCAGGTCGATGACCAGGAACGGCAGCAGCAGCAGGAAGCCGATCTCGAACGCGCGGCGCAGCTCGGAGATCATGAAGGCCGGCGCCAGCGTGCCCAGCGGCGTCTCGGCGCGGCTCGGGATCTGCTTGCCAGCCAAATCGGCGAACAGCTTCAGGTCGCTGTCGCGCACCTGGCCCAGCATGAACTGGCGGAAGGGCTCGGACGTGCGCTCGAACGCCTGAACCTCGGTGATCTTGCCGGCGGTATAGGGGTCCACCCCGTCCTTCCATGCCTTCTCGAAGGTCGGCGCCATGACGAAGAAGGACAGGAACAGCGCCAGGCTGATGATGACCGGGTTGGGCGGCACGCCGGGCGAGCCGATGCCGGTGCGCAGCAGCGACAGCGCCACCACCATCCGCGTGAAGCTGGTGACGGTCATCAGCAGCCCCGGCGCGAGGCTGAGCACCGTCAGCATCAGCACGAGCTGGATGGCCCGGGCGGACATCGCCCCGTCGCCGCCGAGCGTGATGGTCGTCCCGTGCGCCGCCTGCGCATGCGCCGCGATCGGCGCCAGGATCAGGGCGGCCGAGGCCGCCAGCAATTTACGCATCGAGCGCCTCGCGCACGGCCGCGCGGTTCCAGCGGGCAGTGTCGCGCGGACGGCGGGTGCGCTTGGAGGGCTGGGCCGTGACGGGCTTGCGCGCGCGCAGCCGCTGCATCTCGATGAGCTTGCCGACATTGGACTTGTCGACCAGCCGGGTGACGCCCTCCCGGGCGATGCCCGCCTTGTCGACCAGCTTGCCGAAACTGGAGCTGACCGTCGATTTGAGCACGGCGAGATCGGCCTCGATCGTCGGCAGCGCCGCCACCGGCTGCGCCATGGCCGGTTCGGGCGGGAGCGGCGCGACGATGCCGGTCTCGATCGTCGCATGGCCCTCGGGGCCGATCAGGATCAGATGCTCGCAGCCGTCGCGGCGGATCAGCGCGACCGAGCGCTTGCCGTCCACCGCCAGCCGCTCGACCAGCTCGACGCGCTTGCGCCCGGTGCTCGAAATGCGGCCGGGCAGCTTCACGTCATAGCGGCGCACGATCCACAGCGCGCTGCCGAGCATGCCCAGAACAAGACCCAGCGCACCGATGGTGCGCAGCATCGACAGGATATCCATCAGTGGCGCTGCTTCTTTATGAGTTCGGAGATTTCGAGCGACATGCGCTCGTCGTCGACAAGGATGCGGCCCTTCGCGACCAGTTCGCCATTCACATAGACGAGGCTGGGATCGTCCTGCCCGCAATCGAGCGGGATCATCGCGCCGCGGCTCATCTGCAGGATCTGCCGGATCGGCACTTCGGCCGATCCCAGCACGATCGACAGGTCGATCATAATACCTTCGAGTACGGACATGCGTCTCCCTTTCAGGATGACTTATAGGAACCTTTTTTCCGCCCCAGCCGCTCGATGCGGCAAAATTTGCCTACAATGAGGAGGTCGGCCGCTGTGGCCCTGCTCGAAAGGCAATAGGCATGGATTTGAAGGAATCGCTCGGCGTCTCCGCCTCGGGGCTTCGCGCCCAGTCGCTGCGCATGCGGGTGATCGCCGAAAACCTGGCCAACCAGGATTCGGTGGCGAACACGCCCGGCGGCACGCCCTATCGGCGCCGCGTCGCCAGCTTCACGGCTGCCGTCGATCGCGCCACCGGCGCCACGGGGGTCAAGCTCAATTCGATCCAGACCGACAAATCGGACTTCACGCGCGTCTACCAGCCCGGCCATCCGGCGGCGGACCGCGACGGCTATGTGCTCAAGCCCAATGTCAACGGCCTCATCGAGAGCGCCGACATGAAGGCCGCGCAGCGCAGCTACGAAGCCAATCTCAACGCCATCGAGGCCGCCAAGAGCCTGACGATGCGCACCATCGACCTGCTGAAATAAGGGGATACCGCAATGTCTATCGGAGCACTTGATGCGACCTCGGCCTATGGCAAGGTCGCAGGGCTTGGCAGCGCCCTGTCCAAGCCGACCGCCAAGACCGAGGGTTCGGGCTTCGGCGCGATGGTCGAGGATCTCGTTACCGGCACCGCCGATCAGATGCGCACCGCCGAGCACGCCTCGGCGCAGCAGGTCGCCGGCAAGGGCGACCTGATCGACGTGGTCACCGCGATCGGCGCCGCCGAGACCGCGCTCGACACGATGGTCGCCGTGCGCGACCGCGTCGTCAGCGCCTATACCGATATCATGCGCATGCAGATCTGATCGGCACGCGCGGCCATGTCTCCGTCCCAGGTCATCGATCTCGCCCAGGCGGCGCTGCTGCTGATACTTACCGTGGTGGGGCCGCTGCTGCTGACGTCGCTGATCGTCGGCACGGTCATCGGCCTGCTCCAGGCGCTGACGCAGATCCAGGAATCCACCCTCACCTTCGTGCCCAAGCTGGTCGCGATGGGGCTGGTGTTCCTGGTGATGCTGCCCACCATGGGCCAGGCGCTGAGCGGATTCATGGGCAAGATCAGCGACATGATCATACACGGATGACCCTCCCCCCTGACCTGACGCTTCAGGTCTCCGCCTTCTTCATCATCTTCGCCCGGGTCGGCAGCGTGCTGATGCTGCTGCCGGTGTTCGGCGAGGACGCCATTCCCGGCCGCATCCGGCTGATGATCGCCTTCGCCATGTCGGCGGCGCTCTATGGCCTGATCGGCGCGCCCGCCCGCGCGGCGGTCGAGGCCGGGGCGGTGCTGCCCGCGGTGCTGATCGCCGAGCTGATGACCGGGCTCGCCATGGGCATGATCGTCAAGATCCTGTTCTTCTCGATCTCGATGGCGGGATCGATCGTCAGCACGCAGGTCGGCCTGTCCTCGGCCGTGATCTTCGATCCCGCGCAGAGCGGCACCGCGCCCATGCTCTCCAAGTTCGTCGGGCTCGCCGCGGCCTTGATGTGCATGGGGATGCAGGTCCATCACCTGTGGATCGGCGCGATCGTCCATAGCTACCAGACCTTCCCGATCGGCGGCCTGCCGCCGATGCACGATTTCGCGCAGCTCGCGGTGGAGGCCACCAGCCGATCGATGATGCTCGGCATCAGCCTCGCCGCCCCGCTGCTGGTCTACGGCATCGTCTTCAACGTCGCGCTGGGCCTCGCCGCGCGCGTCGCCCCGGCGATCCAGGTCTTCTTCATCGCCCAGCCGCTCAACCTGCTGCTCGGCCTCGCGCTCACCGCCACCACGATCGGCACCATGCTCACCGTCTTCACCCAGGCGATGGGCGACGCGATGCAAGGGGGCTGGTGATGGCCGAAGGCGGCGATCAGGAAGACAAGACACAGGAACCGACAGACAAGAAACTGTCGGACGCCCGCGCCAAGGGCGACGTTCCGATGGCGCCCGAGATGCGCCATGCCGCGATGTTCGTCGCGATGCTCGTGGTGATGGGGGGCCTGGGCGCCTATACCGTCCAGCGGATGGGCAGCCTGTTCGTCCGGCTATGGGGCAGCGCCGACGATTTCCGCATGACGCCCGACGGCGCGCAGAATTTCACCACCGGGCTGCTCGCCGCGGTCGGCAGCGCGCTGCTCCCGATCCTGGCCGCCCTGTTCGGCTTCGCGATCCTGGGCGGCGTGCTCCAGGGCCGGCCGATGCTCTCATGGAGCCGCGTCGCGCCGAAATGGTCGAAGCTCAATCCGGTCAGCGGCGCCGGCAGGATGTTCGGCAAGCGCTCGCTGATGGAGTTCCTGAAGACGTTCGCCAAGCTCTGCCTCGTCGCGGGCATCGCCGCCGCCATCGCCTGGCCGCATGCCGCGACGATCGATCGCCTGGTCGGCGCGGATCTCGTCTCGATGGGCGCGGCCGCCAGCGACATCGTCCGCGCGATGCTCCAGCCGATCGCGATGCTGGTGGGCGCGCTCGCGCTGTTCGATTTCGTCTGGCAGCGCCGCGCCTTCATGAAGCGGATGCGGATGAGCCTTCAGGAAGTGAAGGACGAATACCGGCAGAGCGAAGGCGACCCCAAGATCAAGGGCAAGATCCGTCAGCTCCAGATGCAGCGTGCCAGAAGCCGGATGATGCAGAACGTGCCCAAGGCCAGCGTCGTCATCACCAACCCGACGCACTATGCCATCGCGCTCCAGTACGATCATGGCGCCATGGCGGCGCCGGTGGTGGTGGCGAAGGGGGTCGACGCCGTCGCGCTGCGCATCCGCGAGATCGCGGCCGAGCACAACATCCCCCTGGTCGAGAACCGTCCCCTCGCCCGCGCGCTCTATGCCAGCGCCGAAATCGACCATCCGATCCCGGTCGAGCATTATGCGGCGGTGGCGGAAGTCATCAGCTACGTGCTCAGGATCGCCAGGGGGCGGCGCTAAGCGGGTCCACGCTGCAGAGCCGAACCCGTCGTCACCCCGAACGTCGGCCCTTCTAAACGAGCGTCAACCGCCCCCGCACCGGAAGCGCGCAGGCGGCGGCGCGGCGCTCATATTCCTCGGCCAGCCGCAGATGCACTCCCGCGATCATCCCATCGCGGGCGATGTCGGCGATCACGCGCTCGCGCCGGGCACGAAACAGGAAATAGTCGCGATCTTCGCTGTGGGACATGGCGCGCTCCTCCGCGTCCGGGGCCATGGACCGCATCCTGGCTCCGGGGCGGGCGCGCGCCTTGATCTCGGTCAGAAACCGGCGATCAGGCCAGCATCTCGTGCTTCGCCAGCTCGACGCGCACGCGCAGGTCGATCTCCGAGAGCAGACCCGCGAGCACCGGATCGTCCGGCGTCTCCAGGCTCTGCGACCATTCGACGATTTCCTGCAGCCGGGCCGGGCTGGCGACGCCGGCCACCAGCTCCTTGTGCAGCCGGTCGAGCGCGTCGAGGCCGCGATCGGCATCCTGCGCCAGCCTGCGCCGCCGCTCGATGCCGGGATCGGCCGCGGCGAGCGTGACCAGCATCTCGACCGAAGGCATGGGAATCGCGGCAGGTCCGCTCACATGCGGCAGGGGCTCGGCGTTCGGCTCCTGGCCGATCCGCGGGAAACCTGACGCGACGACCTTCGGCAGCGCCGCCAACAGGCTGCGTGCCAGCATCGGGGTCAGGCTGTCGATACGCACGAAATGCAATCCCCTTGGACCGATATGGTTCTGACTATCCTATAAGAGATATAGCGGAAATTTTCCACTTGTCCCGAGGGTTTATGCAGCGTCTGGCCGTTTCGGTCCTGGTCTTCCTCCTCACCCTCGCGGCAGCGCCGCAGGGGCGCGCGCAGACCCGGATCAAGGACATCGTCGATGTCGAGAATGTCCGCGAGAACCAGCTCGTCGGCTATGGTCTCGTCGTCGGCCTTGCCGGCACCGGTGATCGCATCCGCAACACGCCCTTCACCGAGGAATCGATGCAGTCGATGCTCGAGCGGATGGGCATCAACATCCGCGGCACCGAGATGCGCACCCAGAATGTCGCCGCCGTCTCGATCACCGCGACGATGCCGCCCTTCGCCCGTTCGGGCTCGCGGGTCGACGTCCAGGTCGCCGCGCTGGGCGACGCCACCAGCCTCCAGGGCGGCACGCTGATCGCTTCGTCGCTGCGCGCGCTCGACGGCGAGATCTATGCCGTCGCGCAGGGCAATGTCGCGGTCTCGGGCTTCCGGGGCCAGGGCGCCGCCGCCAGCGTGAGCCGCGGCGTCACCACCTCCGCCCGGATCGCCGGCGGCGCGATCATCGAGCGCGAGGTGCCCTATGCGCTGCGCTCGGCGACCAGCCTCAAGCTCGCGCTCAAGAACCCCGATTTCGCCACCGCCGACCGGATCGCGGTCGCGATCAACAGGAACTTCCCCGGCACCGCCCAGGTGCTCGATCCCGCCACGGTCGAGGTCGCCCCGGCGGGCGCCTTCAAGGGCGGCGTGATCGATCTCGTCACCCAGGTCGGCGAGCTGGAGATCAAGGTCGATCAGCCGGCCCGCGTCGTCATCAACGAAGCCTCGGGCACGGTGGTGATGAACAGCGAGGTGCGGATCACGCCCGTCGCCATCGCCCAGGGCGGCCTGACGATCAGCGTCACCGAGACGCCGCAGGTCTCCCAGCCCGGCCCGCTCTCCAACGGCCAGACGACCGTGGTGCCGCGCACCCAGGTCCAGGTCGACGACGGCAACGGCGCGCATCTGGCGATGGTCAACGGCGCGTCGCTCCAGTCGCTCGTCAGCGGGCTCAACACGCTGGGCGTCTCCCCGCGCGACCTGATTACCATCCTGCAGGCCGTGAAGAGCGCCGGCGCGCTCCAGGCCGAAATCGAGGTGCAATGATGCAGGACATCCCTCCCCTCTCGCCCGCCACCGCGGCGACGCCCGCCCGGCCGCTGCCCAAGGTCGATCCGAAGAACGCGGAGACCGCGCAGAGCTTCGAGGCCGTTTTCCTGGGCCAGATGACGCAGATGATGATGGAAAGCGTCGAGCAGGAAGGCGAGTTCAACGGCGGCGCCGGCGAGGAGATGTTCCGCGGCATCCTCTCGGAAAAGCTTGGCACCGAAATGGCCAAGCGCGGCGGCATCGGCCTGGCGCCGGCCGTACTCGATCAGATCATCAAACTTCAGCAGGGACAATAATGACCGAGCACCTCATCGACGCCATGGTATCGCTCGCCACGCTGATGGAAGAGGAGAGCGAGAAGCTCACGCGCTCGCCCTATCTGCCCGAGCTGGGCGAGATCGCCGGCGCCAAGCTGCGTCTCGCCGGCCGGCTCGAGGCCGAGGTCGCGCGGATGAAGCGCGAACATCCCGACGACTGGCTCGATGGCGTGGACGAGGACGCGCGCGAGCAGCTCGCCGAGGCCAGCCGGCATCTCCGCGACGCATCGGAGGTCAACGCCCAGATCCTGTCGCGCCAGATCGAGCTTTCGGCCGATATGATGGCCGCGATCGCTGCCGAGGCCCAGCGCCTCACCGGCAGCCGCAGCATCTCCTATGGCGCCTGCGGCGGCATGGCGGGCATGGATACGTCGGCGCCGATCTCGATCAACGCACGGCTGTAGGGACGCTTCTTCGTCACCCCCGGCACTTCGGCCGGGGTGACGGCAGGGATTTATAGACCGCTCACCCGCCGCTCCACGCGGAAGCCCAGCACCACGACCTCGGGATCGTCCCGCCAGCGCTCGCCCGGGGTGCTGTGGCGGATGTCCCAGTATCGCGCGAAGGCCAGCCGGGCGCGCGCGTGGAATCCAGGGATCGGCCGGGGCCAGCGCCACAGCAGCCCGCCGAGGAGCGGCCTCGCCCCCTCCGCCCGGACGTCCGCGCGCGTGATCCGTTGCAGCCGCTCCGTCCGCGTCCATTCGACGACGAGCGTGGCGCGCGAGGCCCATTCCGGCATGCGCATCGCGGTGATCCATTTGTGATCGGGATCCGTGGGCGGCCGCCCGCGTTCGCCGCTGCCGTCACGATGCTGCCGCCAACCGTCGGGAAAGATGACCATCCCGGCCTTTGCGAGCGAGGTCGAATAGATCTGCCCCGCCTCATACCGCCCGGCGATGCAGGCTTCGCGCAGCCCGATGCGATCGCCCGGCGCCGCCCCGGCCAGGGGGCTGGTGCGCAGCACCCGCATCTGCGTCTTCCGCCCCGAGAGCAGCGCGGCGGCCATGCCCGGATCGGCGATGGCCGAACCGCCGATCGGATGCGCGATGTCCCCTGCCCCGTCCATTGCGGGGCTGATAGACGGCGGAACGGCCGGTAGGCGAGCGCGATCTTGCCGAACGGATCGACCTTTCTTCTTCCCCGGCGAAGGCCGGGGCCCAGTTTCGATGTGGTCGAAGCGGCGCCTGGGCGCCTTTTCAAATGCGCTGCAACTGGGCCCCGGCCTTCGCCGGGGAAGAAGAATTAAGGAGAAGAAAGGCCTTGCGGGCTCAGTTCCCGCCCTTGCCCAGCGCGGTCTTCATCATCGAGATCTGCTTGCGATAGAGATTGGTCATCGCCGAGAAATCGGCCTGGACCTGGCCCATCTTGAGCAACTGGTCTTCGAGCGTCACGTTGTTGCCGTCGGGCTTGGTCTCGGTGACGTCCTTGTCGAGCACCACGCCGGCGCCCGCAGGCTGGATCGCGCCCAGGCCCTTCATCCGCTCGGTGAGCCGCACCTGCGGCTTCACCACCGCGATCCCGCCGCTGCTCACCAGCCCGGCGAAGCTCGGCTCGGACACGTCGCGCGCCTTGTAGCCCGGCGTCTCGCTGTTCGCGATGTTCTGCGCGAGCACGTTCTGGCGATCGGAGAGGTTGCGCATCCGGGTCTCGATCCCGGCCATGAGAGGAGGAACGTCACGCATGATTCATAGTCCGATGATGCCGGTGGGAGCGCTCATGAGCCGGCTCAGCGCCGCCTGGTAATTGGCGAGCTGCGCCTTCTCGATCGCAGTGGATTGCTTGCCGGTCGCGGTGTTCTTCACGCCGTCGACCATCGATGCCTTGGTGTCGTCCCAATAGAGCGAGCGATAGGCCGTCTGCGTCATCGAGATCGCATCGTTGATCTTGGCGAGCACGACCTTGGCATCGTCCAGCGTGGAGATGTTGAACGCCTCGTTCAGGTCCAGGCCGAAGGTGCCGCCGGGGCGCACCTTGGGTGCCGAAGCCGGAACCGGCGCATCGGCGGCGATGCGCTGCGGCTCCATGCCGAGCTTGAAGAGCGCGTCGCTGCCGGCCGGTCCGGACAGCAATTGCAGGTCATGGTCCGGCTTCATCACGATCGACAGCGTCTGCTGGCCGTTGACCGTGGGCGCGGTCACCGTCGCCTTCGACGCGCCGAGCATGCCCTGCAGGCGCTTGGCGATCGTCTGCATCGTATCGTCGGCTTCGATCGTGATCTTGCGGACCGCGCCGTCATCGGCCTTGAACGAGAAGCTGTCGCCCTCGCGCAGCGCGGTCTGGGTGGTCACCTTGTCCGAAGGCTGGGGATTGATCGTGCCGCGGCCGAAGCCGAGCGCCGAAACCGCGCTCGCACCGCCCACATCGGCGGCGATCCGCACCGGCTCGGTGCGCAGCAGCGGCTGGCCGAACTGGCTGGTGCTCTGGATCGCGCCCGTCGCCGCATCGATGCGCGAGACGAAGCCGTCGGTCGGCCCCTTGCGCGCCGCGCCCATATCGCCGGTGGTGCGGCCGCCGGCATAAAGGTCGTTGCCCATGAAGGCGATGCTGTCGACCTGATCGTCCTCGGACGAGCCGAGATAGGTGACGCTGGCGCCGGTCATGCCGGAATCGATCCGCGCGACGAAGCCGTCGCGGCCGCCGCTGATGCCGTTGACCTGGGTGCCGTTCAGCGCCGCGCTGGCGGCGCCGCCCACCGCGATCGTGCCGTCCGCCGCGACCGCGATGGCGCGCGCGTCGGCGGTGCCCAGATCGATGCTGCCCAGCTCGGTCGCCAGCGACGAGCCCTGGAGCTTGCGCACCTGCGCCACGCCGTCCTGCGAGACCAGCGCCAGCACATTGCCGTCGCCGTCCACCGCCAGCCCGTTGATCGTATCGCTGCCCGCGCTGGCGATCGTGCGCCGCTCGGCGAGCTTGCCGGTCGGATCGATCCGCGCGACGAAGGCGTCGCCGACGTCGCCCTCCGTGCCGCCGCGTACCTTGCCGCCGACGAACACCGATCCGTCCGCGCCGATCGCCACCGCCTTGGCGGTATCGGCGCCGACCGAGTGGACGACGGTCGAGAATTTCTCGTCGCCATTGGCGGCATATTTGGCGACGACCATGTCGCCGTCCGAAGTCGTCCCGTCGAACGCGCCGTTGACCGTGCCGGCCACGACGACGCTGCCGTCGGCGCCGATGCTCACCGCCGCGCCGGTCGAGGATCCCGCGGCGCCCAGGCTGCGCTGCCACACGACATTGCCGTCGCCGTCGAGCTTGGTGAGGAACAGATTGTCGTCGCCGTCCGAGCGATTGGCGCCCAGATCGCCCTTGGTGGTGCCGACGACATAGCTATTGCCCTGCGCGTCGGTCGCCACGGCGGCGGCGTCGGTGTTCGCATAGACGTTGCTGGTGGTCGTCTTCTCGGTCGTCTTGGTGCCGTCGAAATTGGTCTTGACGCTGGTGGTCGTCGTGGTCCGGCCGGCCATCACCGCCTGGTCGGTCGCCTGGCGATCGAGCGCGGCGATCGTGCCCATCGCCGTGCGCGTATTGTCGCCGGCGGGATCGTCGAAGCGGAAGACCTGGGTCGAGGTCGGCGCGTCGAGCGGCGTCTGGCCGGTGGCGACCACCAGCGCGTCCTTCGCGCCGATCTGGTCCATCGTGACCTGCTCGAGCCCGTCCGGGGATTCGAGCTTGATCGCCCATTTGTCGTCCTGCTTCTCCGCGACGAAGCGCAGCGACCATTTCGAGACGACCTCGCCCTTGCTGTTGAGCCGCGGATTGCCGTCGGCGTCGAGCGCGGGCGTGGTCGTGATCGCGGCGTTCAGCGCGTTGACGACCGAATCGATCGTCGGCGGCTGCGGCCCTTGCGACAGGTCGACCGTCAGGTTCTCGGTCGATCCCGGCCGGGTGAGCGAGAGCGAGAATTTCTCCTGGCCGGTCAGGTCCGGCAGCGGGTCCGCGCGGTTCGTGACCAGGCCGTCGCCCTGCACCTCGTAGAGATTGGCCGAGGTGATCGGCGCGCTCTTCACGGTGGTGGAGGGCTTGCCGAAGGCTATGCTGAGCTGATCGGTGGGCGCGCCGGCCAGATAGGTCTGGAGATCGGCCAGCCCCTTCGCGAAGGTCTTCTGGAGCGCGGTGCGCTGCGCCGCCGAAGCCGTGGTCGCAGTCGCCGCCTCGGCCAGCGCGCGGAGCCGGTCGAGCGCCTTGTAGGCGGTGAACGAGGTCTGGACGTCGTTGGTCAGCGTGTCCGAGGTCAGGCCGGCCTTGTCGATGATCGTCTTCATCGCGGTGATCGACGAGACCTGGGTCGAGAGCGGGATATCGGTCGCGTCCGGATCCTTCCAGGGCGGCGTCGTCGGATCGAGCGTGAACGCCGCCTTGGCGGTGCGCACGGCCTTGCTCTCATAGGTGATCGGCGCGAACGCGGAGAACGAGTCCGTTCCCGTCAGCATGCTCAACCCTATCAGACTACCAGATAAATTAACCACCGGACGATCCCCCGCGCTCCTTCATGATCCTATAATAGAAAGGATTGCGCTCTCGCACGTACGCGCAGGTGCATTTTTCCGCAGGGGAACTCATGAGCTTGATGGCGCCGATTGCCGAACCGCCCGAACTGAAGCGCTTCACCGGCGCCCAGCGCGCCGCGGCCCTGATGCTGGCCCTGGGCAAGGATCATGGCGCCCCGATCTGGGAACAGCTTTCCACCGACGAGATCAAGGAGCTTTCCTCGACGATCGCCGGGCTGGGCCGCATCCCCTCCGCGGTGGTCGAGCATCTGCTGGTCCAGTTCACCAGCGAAGTCGCCAGCATGGCCAGCCTGCACGGCAGCTACGAGACCACCGAACGCCTGCTGTTCGGCATCCTGCCGGACGACAAGGTCAAGGAGATCATGGAAGACATCCGCGGCCCCTCCGGCCGCACGATGTGGGACAAGCTCTCCAATGTCAGCGAGACCGTGCTCGCCGGCGCGCTCAAGCACGAATATCCGCAGACCGTGGCGGTGATCCTGTCCAAGGTGCGCCCCGATCACGCGGCCCGCGTCATCGCGGAGCTGCCGCGCGACTTCTCGGTCGATGTCGTCATGCGCATGCTGCGGATGGAGACGGTGCAGAAGGACGTCATCAACCAGGTCGAGCAGACGCTCAAGAACGAGTTCATGACCAACCTGTCGCGCTCGCAGAAGCGCGATCCGCACGAGGCGATGGCCGAGCTGTTCAACTCGCTCGATCGCTCGACCGAGGAAGCGATGCTCACCGCGCTGGACACGCGCGCGCCCGAAAGCGCCGATCGCATCCGCCAGCTGATGTTCACCTTCGAGGATCTGGCGAACCTGCTGCCGCCGGCGATCGCGACGATCGTCCGCAATGCCGACAAGCGCGAGATGGCGCTGGCGCTGAAGGGCGCGCCGGATCAGCTCAAGCAACTGTTCTTCAACGCGATGACCGAGCGCGCGGCCAAGCTGATGCGCGAGGACATGGCCGCGATGGGCCCGGTTCGCGCCCGCGATTGCGAGGAAGCCCAGTCGGTGCTCGTCCGGCTCGCCAAGGAACTCGCCGATCGCGGCGAAATCCTGCTCGTCGATCCGAAGAGCGACGACGCGATGATTATCTAAAGGACATGGCCAGATGAGCGTGCATTCTTCCGTCCAGCGCTTCGCCTTCGATCGGATCTTCGCGCTGCATGCGTCCGATCCCACCGTGAACACCGGCGATCTCGAACTGGAAATCGCCAATCTCCGGGCCGAGATCGCGCTGCTCAAGTCCGAGCAGGCCGCCGCGCTCTCGCTCGCCCGCGCCAACGGCTTCGAGGCCGGGCTGGCCCAGGCGCGCGCCGAGCGCGAGGTCGCGCTGCTGAGCGCGGTCGATGCGCTCCATGCCGGGATCGAAGTGATCGACGCGCATTTCACCCAATGCCCCCGTGCGTCGCCCGCGCCCCCGCCCCCGCCCGCCCCCGGCCCCCGCGCCCCCCCCCCCCGCCCCCCGGGGGGGGGGCAGCGGGGGGGGGGGGGGGGGGGGGGGGGGTTAGGCCGCGCGGGGGGGCTCCCGGCGGAGGGGCGCGCGGGGGCGGAACGGAAAGCAGGGGAAGGCCGGGCTTG
>NZ_JAAVVE010000034.1 GCF_018449795.1 Sphingomonas sp. dw_22 | reverse complement strand
CCCCCCCCCCCCCCCCCCCCCCCCCCCCCCCCCCCCCCCCCCCCCCCCCGGCTTTCCCCCCCCCCCCCCCCCCGGCCAGGATGGTGCGGATGCGGCCCGGTGCCTTGGCCGAGACATCGACCTCGGTGGCCTCGATCCGGCCGTTGCCGCTTGCGATCCCTTCGCCGAGCGGATCGCGCGTCAGATAGTGGCGCGCGACCAGCACCACGACGACCGCCACCACTGCGATGCCGAAGCGTATTACCCATTTGGTCCAGTTCTTCGTCATGGGCTTCACCCCTGCGGTTCGGATTCGGGAAAGCCGCCGCCCAGCGCGGCATAGAGCGCGACGCCGCTCGCCAGCCAGGCGCGGCGAAGCTGGACGCGCTTCTGCTCCGCCGAGAAGCGGTCGCGCTCGGCGTCGAGCACTTCTAGATAGGCGGCGCGGCCGGCCTCGTAGCGGAGCTGCGCCAGCCGCGAGCGCTCGGCGAGCGCGGCGATCGACTGGTCGGCGGTGGCGATCTGCTCGGCGAGCCAGTGACGCTGGGCGAGCGCATCGGCCACATCGCGAAAGGCGGACTGGATCGTCCTTTCGTAAGCGGCGAGCATCTCGTCACGCTGCGCCTCGCTGCCGCGCAGATTGGCGTGCAGCTTGCCGGCGGTGAAGATAGGCAGTGAGATGCCGGGGCGGAACAGCCAGAGCCCGGTGCCCTTGCCGAACAATCCGTCGAGATCGTCGCTGGTGGTGCCTGCCATGCCGGTGAGGGTGATGCTCGGGAAGAAGGCGGCGCGGGCGGCGCCGATATTCGCCTCCGCGCCGCGAAGCTGGTGCTCGGCGGCGGCGATGTCGGGCCGGTTGGCGAGCAGCTCGGAGGGAAGGCCCGCGGGGATCGGCTGGTCGAGCCCGAGCCGGGCGAGGCCGTGGGTGAGCAGCGCCGGGTCGATCGGCTCGCCCACCAGCAGCGCCAGCGCGTTCAGGTTCTGCGCGCGGGCGAGTTCGGTCGCCTGGATCTCACCGACCGCCTGAGTACGCAGCGTCTCGGCCTGCGTCACTTCGACCTTCGAGCCCGATCCGACCTGATAGCGCCGTTCGAGCAGGTGGAGCGAGCGCTCGCGATTGGCGAGCGTGTCGCGGGCCAGCGCCAGCCGCTCGACATATTCGCGATCGGCCAGATAGCCGGCGGCGACCTGGGCGATCAGGCTGGTGGCGAGTCCGCGCCGGGCCTCCGCGCTTGCCAGATATTGCTCCAGCGCCGCCGCACGCAGGCTGCGCAGCCGGCCGAACAGGTCGATCTCCCAGCTTGTCTGGAGCAGCCCGTCATAGCTGGTGAGCGTGTCGTCCCGCAGCATCGTCGCCAGATTGTCGGGCACGCCGATCTTCGCCATGCCGAGCGAGCCGCTGACCTGCGGCGCCAGATCGGCCCCGCGCATCCGGAGCCCGGCGCGCGCCTGCTCGATCCGCGCGGCGGCGGCGCGCAGGTCGCGATTGTTGGCAAGCGCGCGGCCGATCAGCGCCTGGAGCTCGGGATCGGCGAAGAAGTCGCGCCAGCCGATCCGCGCGACCGATGCCTCGCCGGGCGTCGTTGTGGGATAGCGGGCGGGCGTGGGGAGGTCCGGGTGCAGCGGCTTCGGCGCCAGCGTGCAGCCGGCGACAAGCAGTGTGGCTGCCAGCACCCCGATCCCGGTTTCGATTCGACTGGCCAATCTTGTCCGCCCCAACAGCCCTGGATGCCGGGTGCTACCGCGCTGCAACATGGCTGGGCATTGGGGATGCTACGGACGCGGATGCCCGCCGGGCTCCGTATCAACCCCAATACAGAAGCCCCCTCGCGCGGGCGCATGGGGAGGCTTTCCCGGCATGGAGCAGCGCCATGGTGCAGGTCGTCGGCATAGATCATCTCGCTATCCGCGTGGGCGATCTCGCGCGCTCGAAGCGGTTCTACGACGCGCTGCTCTGCTTCATGGGCTTCGTGCGCGAATGGGAGTTCGGTGAGGTCGTCGGCTGGGACAATGGCGAGACGATGTACTGGATCACCCAGGCCGATGCCGAGGGACTGCGCCGCCCGCACCGCACCGGCGACATCGGCTATCACCATTATGCCTTCGAGCTGGCCTCGCGCACGGAGGTGGACGAACTCTACGCCTTCCTGCTCGCCCACGACGTGGAGATCGTCGACGCCCCCGCCGACTATCCCGATTATGGCGAGGGCTATTACGCGGTCTATTTCCTCGATCCCGACGGGCTGAAGTTCGAAGCGATGCACTTCGTCGAGAAGGAGAAGCGCCGCGCGGCACGGGCCGCGGCGAAGAGGGACCGGACCGCCGCCTAAGGCCACGGCACCGCGCATTCAATCGCCGTTCAGCTTGGCCGACCTAACGCCCCGGCCGCACAGCTATTTTCCGCTGCGGCGATTCCGCTATTGATACTTTATATCATCGCAGTTACCGCAGTGCAGCACGTTCTCTGTCGGAGTTGCCCCTTGATGCTGCGTACCCTGCTGCTTGCTTCCGCCGCACTCTTCGTCCTCCCCGCGCATGCCGAGGACAAGCCGACTCCTACAGGCAGCGACAAGAGCGCCCCCGCCGCCGCTGAAGACGATCCCCAGGACCACGTCCAGCCCGGCAACGAGATCGTCGTCACCGGCACGCGCGCCCGCAACACCGCCGACGTGCTGGGCGGAACCAGCGTGCTCGCGCAGGAGGAGCTCCAGCGCCAGATGCGCCCGACGATCGGCGAGACGCTGGCGAAGCAACCCGGCGTCTCCGCCACGTCGTTCGGCCCCAACGCCTCGCGCCCTGTCCTGCGCGGCTTCATCGGCGCCCGCGCGCCCCTGCTCACCGACGGCATCGGCAGCATCGACGTGTCGAACACCTCGGCCGATCACGCGCCGATCATCAATCCGCTGACCGCCGACCGCATCGAAGTGCTGCGTGGGCCGACTGCGCTGATCTTCGGCCCCTCGGCGATCGGCGGCGTGGTCAACGTGATCGACAGCCGCATCCCGCGCCACATGCCCGACGAGCCCGTCCATGCCGACGGCATCGCCACCTATGGCAGCGCCGCCGACGAGCGCTCCTTCTCGGGCGCGGTCGACGTGCCGATCGCCGGCAAGCTGGTCGCGCATGCGGACGGCAGCTTCTCGCAGACCGGCGACGAGCGGATCGGCGACTATGTGCTGAGCCCGGCGCTCCGCGCCCAGGCGCTGGCGAGCGCCGATCCCGGGGTGCAGGCGCTGGCCGATCTCAAGGGCAAGCTGCCCAACAGCGCCGCCAAGACCTGGAACGTCGCCGGCGGTGCGGCGATCATCGACGACAACGGCAATCTCGGCTTCTCCGCGTCGCATTTCGACACCTTCTACGGCGTGCCGATCCGCTATTCGCTCGATCCCTCGATCGAGGCCGAGCAGGTGCGGCTCCATGCCCAGCAGGACCGGTTCGACCTGCGCGGCGAAGTGAACACCGGCGACGGCTTCCTCAAGCAGATCCGCCTGCGCGCAGCGGCGGCCGATTATCGCCACAGCGAGATCGAGGATACCGGCGAGATCGGCACGACCTTCTTCAGCCAGGGCTTCGAGTCGCGGCTGGAGTTCGTCCAGAAGGCCCAGGGCGGCTGGGACGGCATGTTCGGCGGGCAGTTCTCGGTCCGCGACATGCATGTGGTGGGCGACGAGAAGTTCCTGCCCCAGAATTCGAGCACCCAGTTCGGCCTGTTCACGCTGCAATCGCTCGATCTCGGCCCCGTGAAGGCCGAGGCGGCCGCGCGTTTCGAGCATAACGAGATCAGCGCCCAGGCGGACGGCGATATCGGCAATCCGGCCTATCAGCGGACCTTCGACACGTTTTCCGGCTCGCTCGGCGCGAGCTATGCACTGGCCGACCGCATCCGCTTCGGCGTCAACGTCTCGCGCAGCGAACGCGCGCCGACGCCCGAGGAGTTGTTCGCCCGCGGGCCGCATGCCGGCACCCAGGCGTTCGAGATCGGCAATCCGAACTTCGGCAGCGAAAAGGCCTGGGGCGTCGAGGCGACGCTGAAGGGCTCGGGCGACGGCTTCAACTTCTCGACCGCGGCCTATTACTCCTGGTTCACCGGCTATATCTACGACACGCCGACCGGCGCGGTGCAGGACGACCTGCCGGTCTTCCAGACCTATCAGGCCGATGCGCGCTACTACGGCTTCGAGGCCGAGGGTTCGCTGCGGCTCGCCACTCTGGGCAGCTATGCGATCAATGCCGATGCGCTGGCCGATTATGTCCATGCCGAAGTGGTCGATAGCGGCCCCGTGCCGCGCATCCCGCCGCTGCGCCTGATGGGCGGGCTCGAGGCGCAGTCGGACGCGATCAGCGCGCGCGTCGAAGTCGAGCACAGCTTCGCCCAGGATCGCATCGCCGAGTTCGAGACGCGCACCGACGCCAATACGCTGGTGAACGCATCGGTCGCCTGGAAGCCCTGGGGCGAGAACGGCACCAGCCTGACGCTGTCGGCGAACAACATCTTCGACGTCGATGCCCGCCGCGCCGCCAGCGTGCTCAAGGATTATGCGCCGCTCGCGGGCCGCGACATCCGGGTGACGGCGCGAGTACAGATCTGAGGCGGCCTGTCGATCCTGGCAGGGGCCATCATGGACGAAGGCCGGCGATGCAGTGCGCCGCCGCTGCGGCCCCATCTTCGTCGGCCATCATGCGGGCGGCCCGTTGCGCCGCCCGCGCCATGTCCGGATCGGATAGGACGCGGGAAATGACGCGCGCGGCAAGATCGCGCTCGAACCGTTCCCGCCTGATGGTCATGCCGATGCCTGCGGATTGCAGCCGAGCGGCGTTGTCGAACTGATCGCCGAAATGCGGGACGACGATCTGGGGCCGTTCGGCGCGGAGGGCCTGGCCGGTCGTCCCGATGCCGCCGTGATGGATGACGGCCGCCGCGCGCGGAAAGACGGCCGAGTGCGGCGCATAGCCCATGAACAGGCAGTCGCCATCGAGACGCGGAGCCGCCGGCTGTCCCGTCAGCAGGAGCGCACGCTTGCCCAACGCCCGGCTTGCGGCGGCGGCTTCCTCGTAGAAGCCCCCAGCCGAGGCGACCGCGAACGAACCCAGAGTGAATATGAGGGGCGCATCGCCCTGATCCAGGAAGCTGTTCAACTCGGGCGCAAGCATTTCCTCCGCACCGCTTTCGCTGTCGAAGAAGGGAAATCCGACAAGCGCAGCTTCACGCGGTGCGTCCGGCGGGAGCGCCCCCAGCGCTGCGGACCAGCAGCATAGGACTGCCCTCGTGGCGGGCCCGTGATCCAGCATGGGCGCACCCTCGCTCGGACGGAGGCCATGTTCGGCGCGCACCGCATCGATCCGCGCGGCATGCCGTCGGCGCAACAGGGCACGCGCCAGCGAGGAGAACGCTCGATTCCAGCTCCGGCCAAGCGCAGTATGCGGATTATGCCGCATCATTTCGAAGCGCGGAGCGGTCGGCGGCTGCCAAGCGGAGAACAAGGTCATCGGCTGAAGCACCACCGTTGCCAAGGGCAAGCGCCGCTTCTCCGCGACGATCCCGGCTGCGAAGGCGAAGATCGAACCCGCCAGCACGTCCGCGTCCGCCGCCAGTTCATCCAATGCAAGCGTGCTCGTGTGCAACGACGGCAGCAGGATCTCATCGATCACGAAGTCCGGGTCGGCGATGACCCTGGCGGCAGCGTCTTCCGGGCTTATGCCCAGCCGCTCGCAGATGTCGGCGTAGCTCGGCAGGATGGGAGCGGCGTCGAGCCCGGCCGCCCGCACCTTCGCCAAACCATCCTCGGGAACGGCCAGCAGCACCTGCTCGCCCTGCGCGGCAAGCGCCCTGCCGATCGCGATGAAGGGATGCAGGTCGCCAAGCGAGCCAATGGTTGCGAGAACGATCCGGGCCATGATCTTACCTAGTCGAAGATCGTTGCGCCAGCGAGACGGCTGGATCCGAGGCTACCTTGTGGAAGGCGCTGAGGGAGCGCGGAAGAGTTGCGACACGCGGGCGATTGGGCGATCCAGTCGCGATGGAACGGCCGCCCGCCCCCGATGAATCGCTGGTTTCGCTGACCCCCGAAGCGAGCGCCTCACGGCGCGTGCCCTGGGGAATCGTCGCATCGGCCTGTATCGCGGCAATATTCGCGGTGCTGCTGTGGCTCGGCCACGAGCTCAACGAAGGCGATGGCGCGGCATTCGATCACGCGGTGATGCTGGCGATGCGCGTGCCGGGCCATCCCGATCTGCCGCGCGGCCCCACCTGGCTCCCCTCCGCCGTGCGCGACGTGACGGCGCTGGGGAGCAGCACGGTGCTCAGCTTCGTGGTGATCGCGACAGCCCTGTTCCTGTGGCTGCGCGGCCGGGCGCGCACCGCGTTGCTGGTGCTCGCCTCGACCACGCTCGGCGCAGTCGCGGTCACCCTCATCAAGGCGCTGGTCGGCCGTTCGCGGCCCGATCTGATCGGCCGGCTGATGGACGAGACCTCGAACAGCTTTCCCAGCGGCCATGCCGCGTCGAGCGCGATGGTCTATCTGACGCTGGCGACCCTGCTCTTCCCGGTCGTGCGCGAGCCGAGGATGCGTGCCTATCTGATCGGCGTGGCGCTGGTGCTGGTGGGGGCGATCGGGATCAGCCGCGTCTATCTGGGCGTCCACTGGCCCAGCGACGTGATCGCCGGCTGGGCCTTTGGCAGCCTGTGGGCGCTGCTCTGGTGGTGGATCGAACTACGGCTGATGCGCCGGGCCTGAAATCTTCCCCCGTCACCCCGGCACTTCGGCCGGGGTGACGATAGAGGGTTGGGTAGTCACCACCCCTTAGGGTATGCCCTCAGCGCTCCGCCAGCCTGCGCTCCCACGCCAGCGCATCGCGGACAATGCCGTCGAGATCGTCGTACTTCGGGCGCCACGGCAGCGCCGCAAGGATCGCGCCGTTGTCGGCCACCAGCGCGTCGGGATCGCCGGCGCGGCGGCCTTCCAGCCTGCGCTCGATCTTCATGTTGGTGACGCGGTCCACCGCATCGAGCACCTGGAGCACCGAGAAGCCGCGGCCATAGCCGGCGTTGAGCGTGTGATTCTCCTCCGGTCGCGCGATCAGCAGGTCGAGCGCGTCGACATGCGCCGCCGCCAGATCGCTGACATGGATATAGTCGCGCACCCCGGTGCCGTCCTCGGTCGCGAAATCGGTGCCGAACACGGAGACCGCGGCGCGCTTGCCCGTCGCCGCCTCTACCGCGACCTTGATGAGGTGGGTGGCCCCGGCGGTCGACTGGCCCGAACGTCCCTGCGGATCGGCGCCGGCGACGTTGAAATAGCGCAGCGCGCAATAGTTGATCGGATGCGCTGCAGAGACGTCCTTCAGCATGATCTCGGTCATCAGCTTGGACATGCCGTAAGGATTGATCGGCGACTTGGGGCTGTCCTCGCGCACCGGCACGACCTCGGGGATGCCATAGGTCGCGGCGGTGGAGGAGAAGATGAAATGCTGCACGCCCTCCGCCACGGCGCTCTCGATCAGCGAACGGCTGGCCGCCGTGTTGTTGCGATAATATTTGAGCGGGTCGGTCACCGATTCAGGCACCACCACCGATCCGGCGAAGTGCATCACCGCAACCACGCCATGCTCGCGCATCGCGGCGCGGACCACCGCTTCGTCCTGGATATTGGCGACCACCAGGGCCGCGCGCTTGTCGACCGCCCAGTCGAATCCGGTAACGAGATTGTCGACCACCACCACGTGCCAGCCCGCATCGAGCAAGGCCAGCACCGCATGGCTGCCGATATAGCCCGCACCGCCCGTCACCAGCACCGATCCTTCGCGCATGCACGTCCTCCCTTTGAGCAGGTGCCGCGCTACACGGGCGGATTGCGGTGCGCCATGGCGATCCTATCTTCTGGCGACGAACCGAGGAGATTATCATGACGATCGAAACCGCGACGCTGGCGGGCGGATGTTTCTGGTGCACCGAGGCCGTCTTCAACGACGTGATCGGCGTGCAGTCGGTCGAAAGCGGCTATATCGGCGGCACGGTCGACAGCCCGACCTACAAGCAGGTCTGCACCGGCGAGACCGGCCATGCCGAGGCGATCCGGGTGAGCTTCGACACCGATCAGATCAGCTATGGCGAGATACTCGACATCTTCCTGGCGACGCATGATCCCACCCAGCTCAACCGCCAGGGCAATGATGTCGGCACCCAGTATCGCTCTGCGATCTTCCCGCATTCGGCCGAGCAGGAGCGCGAGGCGCTCGACGCGATCGATCGCGCCCGGCCCGATTGGCCGCAGCCGATCGTAACGACGATCGAGACGCTGGGCCAATGGTGGCCGGCCGAGGATTATCACCAGGAATATTGGCAGGGCGACGGGCAGCGTAACCCCTATTGCCTGGCGGTGATCCCGCCCAAGCTGCGGAAGCTGCGCAAGAGCTTCGCCAACCGCGCAAAGGAGGGCGCGGCGGCTTAGCCTTTACCGCGCCCTCCACGGGGGGAAACTCAGGGAAGCGCCTCGCCCTCGATCGGCGGGCGCTTCTTCGTATCGGCACCGAGCGCGCGATAGGCGAGCCCGCCCAGCGCCCCGCCGACGATCGGCGCGATCCAGAACCAGATAAGCTGGCTGAGCGCGATCCCGCCCTCGATCACGGCCGGTCCGGTGCTGCGCGCCGGGTTCACCGAGGTGTTGGTGACCGGGATGCTGATGAGGTGGATCAGCGTGAGCGCCAAGCCGATCGCGATCGGCGCGAAGCCCGCGGGCGCGCGCGTATCGGTCGATCCCATGATGACGATCAGGAACATGAAGCTCAGCACGCCTTCGATGGCCATGCCCGCCTGGAAGGAATAATGGCCGGGCGAATGCTCGCCGAAACCGTTCGAGGCGAGACCGCCCGCATAATCGGGCGCGCCGCTGGCGATGCAATAGAGCAGCAGCGCTGCGATCAACGCGCCGACGACCTGTGCCAGCACATAGAGCGGAATGTCCTTCGCCGGGAAGCGCCCGCCGGCCCATAGCCCGATCGTCACCGCCGGATTGAGGTGGCAGCCCGAGATATGCCCGATCGAATAGGCCATGGTGAGGACAGTCAGGCCGAAGGCAAGGGCGACGCCGACAAGGCCGATACCCACTTCGGGAAATTTTGCCGCAAGAACTGCGCTGCCGCAGCCACCAAAAACCAGCCAGAAAGTACCGATCAGCTCGGCAAGCCCCCGCTGTGCGTGATTCATCATCCGCTCCCCTGTCGCTGCGCGCACATCTTGCACGCCGCGCGAATAAACGACGTCACGAATTCTATGTTCCGTTTCGCATCTGTAAAGAAAAGTAAAGAAAAGGCGTCGCATTTATCCTACCCGATTTGGGAGGATGCGAGGTCTCAGCGCGGATGCGCGGCGCGGCGGAGGCGATCGTTGATGGCGATGCCGATGCCGGCATGCGGCACGGGCGCGACCGCGATCGCGGGTGCCGCCGACGCATCGGCGCGATGCAGCGCGTCGAACAGGCGGGATGCCGCCTCCACCAGGTCTCCCGTGGCAGAGAGCGTGTCGTCCCCCGCGATCGGCCCGAAGCCGATCAGCCATTCGCCACCATTCCGCTCGACGGCATCGAGACGCAGCGGCTTGCCCGGCGCATAATGGCTCGCGAGCTGGCCGGGCGCGGTGATCGTGCCCGATGCGGGCGCCGCGTCGCTCAGCCCCAGATCGGCGGCGGTGAGCGGCCCGGGGCGCAGGACATGGCCGTCCATCACGATCGTCGATTCGAGACCGGCGGGCGTCGCGCCGTCGTCGATCACCAGCGGGATGCGCCCCGCGAGGCTCGCCGCGACATGCTCCGCGCGGGTAGGACTGATCGCGCCGCTGGCATTGGCCGAGGGTGCGGCGAGCGGCTTGCCGCAAACGGCGAGCAGCGCCTGCATCGCGCGGTGGGCGGGCACGCGCAGCGCGATCGTCTCCAGCCCCGCCGTCACCAGCGATGCGATGCCCGAACCAGCACGCACCGGCAGCACCAGCGTCAGCGGCCCCGGCCAGAAGCGCTCCGCCAGATCGCGCGCCGCGTCGTCGAACACCGCGATCCGCTCGGCCACCGCCAGATCGGCGACATGGACGATCAGCGGATTGAACGAAGGCCGCCCCTTGGCCGCATAGATGCCCGCGACCGCCGCCGAATCGGTCGCGTCGGCGGCGAGGCCGTAGACCGTCTCGGTGGGCACGGCGACGCACTCTCCCGCGCGGATCAGCGCGGCGGCCTCGGCGATCGCGGCCTCGCCGTAGGGTAAGATGCGGGGATTTGTCGGGCTCACCCGGTGCGGGCTATAGCGCCCGCGACACGCAGACAAGAGAGGCACCGATGTTCACGCCCGCCATCACCGAACAGCGCTTCGTTCTGGAGCATATCGTCCGCCTTTCCGAAGTCTCCGCCGAGGCGACGCCGGACCTGGTCGAGGCGGTGCTGGAGGGAGCGGGCCAGTTCGCGGCGGGCGAATGGGCGCCGCTGGAGCGACTCGGCGATACCGACGGCCCGAAATGGACCGAGGACGGCGTGAAGATGCCGGCGGGCTTCGCCGATGCCTATCGCGCCTATGTCGAGGGCGGCTGGGGCACGATCGGCTCGCCCGTCGCATTTGGCGGGCAGGGCCTGCCGGTGAGCCTGTCGATCGCGGTGCTGGAGACGCTGGGCACCGCGAACATGGGCTTCGCGCTCGCGCCGATCCTGACGGTGGGCGCGATCGAGGCGCTGACGCATCACGGCACGCCCGGGCAGCAGGCGCTCTACCTCCCCCATCTCGCCACCGGCGCCTGGACGGGGACGATGAACCTGACCGAACCCCAGGCGGGCAGCGATGTCGGCGCGCTCAAGTCCAAGGCCGAGCCGGTCGGCGACGGGACATACCGGATCAAGGGCACCAAGATCTTCATCTCGTTCGGCGATCACGACCTGGCCGAGAACATCGTCCACCTCGTCCTGGCCCGCACGCCCGACGCCCCGGCGGGCACCAAGGGCCTGTCGCTGTTCCTCGTCCCCAAATACCGGCTGAACGCGGACGGCACGCCCGGCACCTTCAACGATGTCCGCACCGTCTCGATCGAACACAAGATGGGGCTGCATGCCTCGCCGACCTGCGTGCTTTCCTTCGGCGACAATGACGATTGCATCGGCGAGCTGATCGGCCCCGAGCTGGGCGGCATCCGCGCGATGTTCACGATGATGAACAATGCCCGGCTGAACGTTGGGCTCCAGGGCGTGCAGGTGGCCGAGCGCGCCACCCAGCGCGCCGTCGCCTATGCCCGCGAGCGCATCCAGTCGGCTCGCGCCGGCTCGGCCAGCCGCGAGCCTGTCGCGATCGTCGAGCATCCCGATGTCCGCCGCATGCTGATGCGGATGAAGGCCCAGACCCAGGCGGCCCGCGCGCTGGTCTATTACGCCTTCGCCCAGCTCGACCGCGCCCGTGCTGGCGATGCCGCCGCCAATGCGCGGGTGGAGCTGCTCACCCCGCTCGCCAAGGCGCATGCCACCGATCTGGGCAACGAAGTCGCCTCGATCGGCATCCAGGTCCATGGCGGCATGGGCTATATCGAGGAGACCGGCGCCGCCCAGCATTTCCGCGATGCGCGCATCACCCCGATCTACGAAGGCACCAACGGCATCCAGGCTGCCGATCTGGTCGGCCGCAAGCTCTCGATGGACAATGGCGGCACGCTGCTCGCGCTGCTGGCCGAGATGCGCGGCGATGCGGAGGATGCCGAGCTGACCCGCCTGATCGACGCCTGCGAGGAAGTCGCCCGCAACCTGCTGGCAAGCGAGACCGACGACCGGCTCGCGGCGAGCTACCCCTTCCTGACGATGCTCTCGGTCGCGGTGTGCGGCTGGCTGATGGAGACGCAGGGCCGCATCGCCGCGCGCAGCGAGGGCGATCCGGCGTTCCTCAAGATGAAGCAGGCCGCCGCGCGCTTCCATGTCGAGCAGATCGTGCCCGAGGCGATGGGACTGAAGGCCGCCGCCATGGCAAAGGCGGAACTGCTCTACGCAGTGGACGCGGAGGCGTTCGCCGCCTGACGCCTCACTCCCCCGAGGGGCAGGGGTCGGTGCGCGCGATCTTTTCGCCGCCGGCATACCAGACCGGCTTGTCGGCGCCGTCGGGCTGGTAACAGACCTGCGCATCATGCCCGTCGGGCGCGACCAGCACGGTCCATTGGTGCGGCCCACAATTATGCGCCTCGCATCCCCAGGCGGCGAGCCGGCCCTCCACCACCGCGATCGGCGCCTGCGGTCCCGCCTTTTCGAAGATCCATGTGCGGATCGCGGCATCGCGCACCGCGCCCTCCACCGCCGAGCGGACCAGCGGCTGCTCGAAGAAGGTCTTCCCGTCCAATTTGTCGAACGGATATTTGCCGACATAGCCGGCCAGCGGCCCGGTGACGGATGCGGTCTCGTTTCCGGCCGCGCTCTGGTTCGCAGCCGGCTCCGGCGCGGCGAGGTTCGCGGTCGTTTCGTTCGCCCGGGGCTGATCGGCGGAACATCCTGCCAGCACGACGCCGGCGGCGAGGATCAGGAAACGCATCGGCCTTCTCCCACGGAACCCGGGGGAACCTATTACGCACCGGCCGGCGCGGCAATGTTCAGAGCGGAGTCCCCTCGCCGGCCTCATACACCCTCAGGTTGCGCTCGCCGACGCCGGCCGCCACGCAAGCGGCGCGCCACGGCGCCATGTGCGGTGCCCGGCCATGGGCAGCCAGCGCCTCGGCGCTTTCCCAGCGTTCGGCGACATGGATCAGGCCGGGATCGAGCACGTCCTCGGCAAAGCCATAAGCGAGGCAACCGGGGTCAGCACGGCTGGCGGCGATCACCGCCGCCATCGCCGGGCGAAGGGCGTCCAGCCACTCCGCCGGCACGCGAAGGGTTCCGGCGACGATCAGCATCAATGCGCGGGCCGCAGGCTGGCGCCGGTGCGGCTGCCCCGGATCGACGTGAAATAGCTGAGCGGGTTCAGCCAGGAGCCCTCGCCGTCATAGCTGAGCGTCAGGAACTCGGCGCGCCCGGCGATCGTCTCCAGCGGCACCGGCCCGCCCAGCCCCATCTCCGCCAGCGGAAAGCGGCTGTCGGCCGATTGGTCGCGATTGTCGCCCATCAGGAAGACATGGCCGGCCGGCACCGTCACCGGCCCATATTCGTCGCCGGGGCTGCGATAGCCGCCGGGCAGGTCGCTATCGCCCAGGTCGATCACGTCATAGCTGGCGCCGTTCGGCAGCGTCTCGCGATAGAGCGGCGGCTGGCAATAAAGCCGCCCGTCCGGCCCCGGCCTGCGGAACGCCGCCAGCGGCCCCTCGTCGCACGGCACCGCCGCATCGACCGGGATCATCGCATGGCCGTGCGCCGCGCGCGGCACCGGCCTGCCGTTCAGGATCACCTGGCCATGGCTGACCTCGATCGTGTCGCCCGGCAGGCCGATCACCCGCTTGATGAGGTCCGCCCCGTCGCCGCGCCGCACGACGATGACGATATCGCCCCGCTCGGGCGTGCTGCCAAGCAGCCGGGCCTTCGCCATGCCGGTGCCATGGATCATCAGCGACGCCTGCGACCAGCCATAGGGGAATTTGCTCGCCACCAGCCGGTCGCCGGTCAGCAGCGCCGGCATCATCGAGCCCGAAGGAATGTAGTAAGGCCGCGCCAGCGCGCTTTGGAACAGGAACAGCCCGGCCGCGAGCACCGCCCAGCCCGCGAGCGATCGCAGCCAGCCGGGCTTGTCCTCGGCCATCGGCTCAGGCGGTCTCGCGGTCCAGCAGCTCGTTCACGTCGAGCCCGAGCAGCGCGATATGATCCTTCACGCGCGGCCAATAGCCCTTGAGGAAGCGCTCGCGCTCGGCGACGCGCAGCGCCTCGACCGCGCCTGGCAGCACGAACATGCCGACGCCGCGGCGGACCTCGACATAGCCATCGTCCTGGAAGCTCTGATACGCCTTGGCGACCGTCAGCGGATTCGCGCCATGCTCGGCCGCGAGCGCGCGTACCGACGGCAATTGATCCCCTGCCCGATATTGCCCGCGCAGGATCGCCGCGGCGATGCTGGCGCGAAGCTTGAGGTAAACCGGGCTGTCCTCATGCTCTAGCGCTGTCATGCTCCCTTAATACACCATCGAGGCGGAGAGTCTACCCCTGCGAATCCCAATAGTGTGCAATTTCGGACAGTTCGGGTCGCGGCCGTTCTTCGAGTTCCCGCGCGGGCGTGCCGATGAAGACGAAGCCGGCGATGCGCTCGCCGGGCTTGCCGAACAGATCGCGCACCGCTTCCGAATAGGCCGCCCAGCCCGTCAGCCAGCCGCCGGCGAAACCCATCGCATGGGCCGCGTGGAGCAGGTTCATCGCCGCCGCGCCGGCCGACAGTTCCTGCTCCCACACCGGCACCTTATGGCCACGGACGGGGGCGGAGAGCACCACCACCAGCGCGGGCGCCTGGGTGGCGAACTGCTCGGCGGCCTCCACGTCGCGCGGGCCGCCGTCCGGCTTCTCGGCCATCAGGATCGCGCCGAGCTTCGCGGCGAGCTTCGCGCGCTGATCGTCGGGGACGATCACGAAGCGCCAGGGGAAGAGCTTGCCGTGATCGGGCGTGCGCGCGGCGATCGCGACCATCTCGCGAAGCTGGTCGGGGCTCGGCCCCGGAGCGACCAGATCGCGCGGCTTGCCCGAGCGGCGCGTGCGGAGGAGCGAGAGCGGCGTGGCGGTGTCGTTGAACATGTCCGCCATCTAGGAGCCGCATGCGATGTCGGCAACGCACCCGCGCCGCCGCCTTCTTTACAGCCGTCTCTTTCCGTCTAGTCTGGCCTCCCATGCGCCGGGCGCCTGCCCGGAAATCGATATAAAAGGGCAATAAATCGCATGGTCGACACTCCCACTGCCGATAACCCGGCAGAGCCGGACATCACCCATATCAATCCCGCCCGCGAGGAGACCTGGTTCGGCCACCCGCGCCAGCTCGCGCGGATGTTCACCACCGAGATGTGGGAACGCTTCGGCTATTACGGCATGCGGGCGCTGCTCACGCTCTACCTGACGCAGCATTTCATGTTCGGCGATCGCGAGGCCACCGGCCTCTATGGCGGCTATACCGCGCTCGTCTATCTGACGCCGCTGGTCGGCGGCTATCTCGCCGATCAGTATCTCGGCTCCAAGCGCGCGGTGAAGTTCGGCGCGATCGTGATGTCGCTCGGCTATCTGGTCCTCTGCTTCGGCGGCCAGACGGCCAAGCCCTATGCGACGGTCGACGGCCAGCGCTACGAAGTCTCGATCGAGCAGGCGAACGGCGCCGAGACCCGCTATGTCCTGGCCGACGGCCACAAGCAGCAGATCAAGGGCAATGACGACGGCTCGGTCTCGCTGATCGAGAACGGCCGGACGGTGCGCACCGTCGCCAAGGGCGGCTTCGTCTCCGATGCCGATCGCAGCCCCTTCTACGTGATGGTGATGCTGATCGCGCTGTCGATGGTGTCGGTGGGCAACGGCTTCTTCAAGCCCAACATCTCGACGATGGTCGGCGAGCTCTACGCTCCCGGCGACCGGCGCCGCGATACCGGCTTCACCATCTTCTACATGGGCATCAACCTGGGCTCGCTATTGTCCCAGATCCTCTGTCCGCTGCTCGCGGTGGTGCTCGATTGGTGGGTCGGCTTCGGGCTGGCCGCGATCGGCATGCTGATCTCCTGGGCGCTGATCCAGTTCGACGGCGGCAAGCTCGCCGGCTATGGCGAGCCGCCCGCGCGGCCGGCGGTCGAGCGGCAGCAATGGTGGATCTATGCCGGCGCGCTCTGCGTCGTGCCGATGTTCTACTTCCTCTACGTCAACCTGATGCACTCGACCGCGGCCGCGCCGGGATCGGGCATCCTCGGCTATATCGCCTCGCTGTCGCTGATGGGGAAATTGCTGTTCGGCACCTTCCTGGTCTCGGTGCCCGGCATCCTGATCTGGTCCTTCGTCGCCGGCGACCGGCGCGAGTTCCAGATGATGCTCGCTGCGATGGTGCTCATCGTCTTCAACGTCGTGTTCTGGACGCTGTTCGAGCAGGCCGGCTCGTCGCTCACCCTGTTCGCCGATCGCAACACCGATCTCTCGGTGTTCGGCTGGTTCAGCATCACCGCCGGCCAGACCCAGTTCTTCAATGCCGCGTTCATCGTGCTGCTGGCGCCGTTCATGAGCATCCTGTGGACGTCGCTTGCCCGGCGCGGCCTGGAGCCGTCGATCCCGGTCAAGTTCGGCATCGCGCTGGTCGGCGTCGGCGCCGGCTTCCTGTTCCTCGTCTGGGGCGCCAGCTTCGCCGATGCGAGCTTCAAGGTCGGGATCTGGTGGCTTGCGGGCCTCTACCTGATCCACAGCTTCGCGGAGCTGTGCATATCGCCGGTGGGCCTCAGCATGATCACGAAGCTCTCGATCGCGCGGGTCGTCGGGCTGATGATGGGGGTGTGGTTCCTGTCGATCTCGGTGGCGCAATATGTCGCCGGCGTGATCGCGCAATTCGCCAGCGTCGATACGGTCGGCGGGCAGGTGACCAATCTCAAGATCAGCCTGGACACCTATCTGGGCGTGTTCACGCTGATCTCCGAATGGGCGATCGGGCTCGGCATCCTGTTGCTGCTGCTCTCCTGGCCGCTCAAGCGCTGGATGCATGGGGTGAAGTGATCCCGGCATACCCGCGCCAGGAAACAGAAGGCCGGCCGCGAGAGTGCGCCGGCCTTTCCTTTGCGCCCGCGGCGCCCGGCGCTACAAGCCGCCGCAAAGGGGGACTTCATGGGCGCTTTCGAGTTCATTTTCTCGCTGTTCGGCCTGTTGCTGGGCCTGTCGCTCGCCGAGGTGCTGGGCGGCCTTGCCCGGGCGATCGAGGCACGGCTGCGGCCGAATACGGCGGTGCGGATCGGATGGCTGACGCCGCTGCTCGGCGCGTTCGTGATGCTGGACCTGCTGTCCTTCTGGCAGGCAGCCTGGACGGTGCGCGACATCATCGGGGTATCGGGCCGAACGCTGATGGCAATAACTGTCTTCGCCAGCGCCTATTATCTCGCGGCGCATCTCGTCTTTCCGCGCGAAGCGGAGGACCAGCCGCACTTCGACGCTCATTTCTTCCGGGTGCGGCGGATCGTCATCGGCGTCATGTTCGCACTGCTGCTGTGCCAGCTCGGCTGGTATGCGAGCATCCCGGCGCTGGCGACACATCTCGTTCGCCCTTTGGCCCTGACGCTCACCGCGATCCTGGCGCTGCTCATGATCGCCGCGATGCTCGTTCGGGGCGAACGCTGGAGCAGGCTGGTGATGCTCGCGCTCGTGGCGCGCTACGTCTTCGTCTATCTTCTCTAGCCGACTGACATCCCCAAACGAAAGCGGCCCGGCATCGCTGCCGGACCGCCTCGTTCGGTACGCCCTTCCGGGACTTACCAGATGTGGACGCGCTTCTCCGGCGCCAGATACAGCGCGTCGCCCGGCTTGATGTTGAACGCCTTGTACCAGGCATCGACATTGCGGACGACGCCGTTCACGCGGAACATCGCCGGCGAGTGCGGATCGGTGAGGAGCTGCTGGCGCAGCGCCCCTTCGCGCACCTTGGTCTGCCAGGCCTGGGCATAGGCCAGGAAGAAGCGCTGGTCGCCGGTCAGCCCGCCGATCACCTTCGCCTTGCCGTGCTCGGCCTGGTATTTCTGGAAGGCCGCATAGGCCGCCTCGATGCCGCCCAGATCGCCGATATTCTCGCCGAGGGTGAGGCCGCCCTTCACATGCGTGCCCGGCACCGCCTCATAGGTGTCGTACTGGGCCGAGAGCGCCGAGGTACGGTCCTTGAACGCCTTTTTCGCCGCGTCGGTCCACCAGTCCTCCAGCTTGCCGGTCGGGCCGAACTGGGCGCCCTGATCGTCGAAGCCATGGCCCATCTCATGGCCGATGATCGCGCCGATCGCGCCGTAGTTCACCGCCGGATCCGCGTTCGGATCGAAGAAGGGCGGCTGGAGGATCGCGGCCGGGAAAGTGATCTGGTTCGCCAGCGGGTTATAATAGGCGTTCACCGTCTGCGGCGTCATCTCCCACAGCGTGCGATCGACCGGCTTGGGGAAACGCTGCAGGTCGAGCTGGTGCTGGAACTCGCCGGCACGCATCGCATTGCCGAGCAGGTCGCCGCGATCGACCTGGAGCGACGCATAGTCGATATATTTGTCGGGATGGCCGATACGCGGCTCGAAGGCGGCGAGCTTGGCGAGCGCGGCCTTCTTGGTGGCGGCATCCATCCAGGTCGAGCCGGTGATCCGCTCCTGATAGGCGGCGCGCAGATTTTCGATCAACTCGGCCATCTGCTTCTCGGCGGCCGGCGGATAATATTTCTGGACATAGATCGCGCCCACCGCCTCGCCGAGCGCGCCGTTGACGAGCTGCACGCCGCGCTTCCAGCGCTCGCGCTGGACCTGCACGCCGCTCAGCGTCTTCGAATAGAAATCGAAGCGCGCATCGTCGAACGCCTTGGGCAGATACTGGGCGTGATCGCTGACGAAGCGATAGGCGAGATAGTCCTTCCAGGTGGCAAGCGGCGTCGCGACCAGTATCTTGCCCATCGCGGCGATCGCAGTGTTCTGCGTCATCAGCACCGTGGGCGAGCTTTCGATGCCGGCGGTCTTGAGCAGCAGCGCCCAATCGAATTCCGGCGCCTTGGCCTCCAGGCCCGCCACCGTCTCGGGATCGTTCAGCGCGGCGATGTCGCGGCTCTGCTCGGGCGACCATTGGCCCTTGGCCATCGCGGTCTCGAGCGCGACGATCGCATCGGCCTTGGCACCGGCATCGGGGATGCCGGCCAGCTCCTGGATCTTCTGGACATAGGCGCGATAGGCGGCGCGGAAACCGTCATATTTCTCGCCCTCCAGCAGATAATAGTCGCGCGGCATGCCAAGGCCGCCCTGGCCGGCGACGGCGGTGTAGCGCGTCGGATCGGCGAGATCGGGCATGACGCCGATCTCGACCGGCGAGGCATAGCCGATGCTGGCGAACAATGTCTGGAGCCCGGCCAGATCCTGCACCGCGGCGATGCGGCCCAGATAGGGCTGGAGCGGCGCCGTGCCGCGCGCCTCGATGCCGGCCTGGTCCATCCAGCTCGCATAATAGTCGCCGACCTGCCGGCCCGTCGCGCCATAGCTGGCGGGGTTCTTCGCCATGTCGTCCAGGATGCCGCGGACATTCGCCTCCGCCTCGATCGAGAGCTGCGTGCCAAAGCCCGCCGAGGCGCGATCCGGCGCGATCTGGACGCGATCGGCCCAGCCGCCGTTCGCATAGGTCCAGAAATCGTCACCCGGCTTCGTGCTTGCCTTCTGCGCGCTCAGATCGACGCCGAAGCTGCCATATTTGGGCGCCGTCTGCGCGAGCGCCGGTGCGGCAACCGCCAGCAACGCGGCGCCGCCCGCGAGCAGCAGGAATTTCTTGGTCTTCATGGAGTGTCCCTCGGTTAGTGTATTAGCCGAGGATAACGCCCCGATTCGCCGCCCGCAATCGCGATTCAGCCGATCCGGTTCGCCAGCAGATCGTCGACCACCGCGGGATCGGCGAGCGTGCTCGTGTCGCCCAGGTTCGAGACGTCGCCCTCGGCGATCTTCCGGAGGATGCGGCGCATGATCTTGCCCGAGCGCGTCTTGGGCAGGCCGGGCGCGAACTGGAGCGCGTCGGGCGTGGCGATCGGCCCGATCTCGTGCCGAACCCAGTCGCGCAGCGCCTTGCGCAGTTCCTCGCTGGCCTCGCAGCCCGCGTTGAGCGTCACATAGGCGTAGATGCCCTGGCCCTTGATGGCGTGCGGCATGCCGACCACCGCCGCCTCGGCGACCTTGGGGTGGAGCACCAGCGCGCTCTCCACCTCGGCGGTGCCCATGCGGTGCCCGGAGACGTTGATGACGTCGTCCACCCGGCCGGTGATCCAGTAATAGCCGTCCGCGTCGCGGCGGCAGCCGTCGCCGGTAAAATATTTGCCGCGATAGGTGGTGAAATAGGTCTGGAAGAAGCGCGCATGATCGCCCCAGACGGTGCGCATCTGGCCCGGCCAGCTCTTGGCGATCACCAGATTGCCCTCGGTCGCGCCGCGCAGGACATTGCCGTCGGCATCGACGATCTGCGGATCGACGCCCGGAAAGGGCAAGGTCGCCGAGCCCGGCTTGAGCATTGTCGCGCCCGGCAGCGGCGTAATCATGTGGCCGCCGGTCTCGGTCTGCCACCAGGTATCGACGATCGGGCAGCGCCCCTCGCCCACCACTTCGTGATACCAGCGCCACGCCTCGGGATTGATCGGCTCGCCCACCGTGCCGAGCAGGCGGAGCGACTTGCGCGATGTCTTCGCCACATAGTCGTCGCCCTCGCGCATCAGTGCGCGCAGCGCCGTGGGGGCGGTGTAGAGAATCTCGACCTTGTGGCGGTCCACCACCTGCCAGATGCGCGAGGCGTCGGGCCAGTTGGGGATGCCTTCGAACATCAAGGTCGTGCCGCCGTTCGCGAGCGGGCCATAGACGATATAGCTGTGGCCGGTGACCCAGCCGATATCGGCGGCACACCAATAGATCTGGCCCGGCTTGTAATCGAACACCAGCTCGTGCGTGTAGCTCGCCCAGAGCAGATAGCCGCCCGACGAATGGAGCACGCCCTTGGGCTTGCCGGTCGAGCCCGAGGTATAGAGGATGAACAGCGGATCCTCCGCCCCCATCGGCTCGGGCGGACAATCGGCGGAAACCTTCGCGGCCGCCTCATGATACCAGATGTCGCGGCCCGGCTGCATCGTCACGTCGCCACCGGTCGCCTTGACCACGATCACCTTCTGCATCGCCGGGGCATGCTCGGCCGCCGCATCGACATTGGCCTTCAGCGGCACCTTCTTGCCGCCGCGCCGGCCCTCGTCGGCAGTGACGACGACCGCGCTGTCGCAATCGGTGATGCGTCCCGCCAGCGCCTCGGGCGAGAAGCCGCCGAACACCACCGAATGGATCGCCCCGATCCGCGCGCAGGCAAGCAGCGCGAACGCCGCCTCGGGGATCATCGGCATGTAGATGGTGACGCGGTCGCCCTTCTTGACGCCTTCCGCCTTCAGCACATTGGCGAAGCGGCAGACCTCGGCATGGAGCTCGCGATAGGTGAAGGCGCGCGATGCCTCGCCGGGTTCGTCCGGCTCCCAGAGGATCGCGGTCTCGTTTCCGCGCTTCGCCAGGTGGCGGTCGATGCAGTTGGCCGCGACGTTGAGCTTGCCGTCCGCGAACCAGCTTATGTGGAAATCCTCTTCGTCGAACGACCAGTCGCCGGCCATTTCGGGCCGCTTGATCCAGTCGAGCCGGCGCGCGGTCTCCAGCCAGAAGCTGCCGGGATCGGCGATCGACCGGCCATAGAGCTTTTCATAGCCCGCAGCGTCGATCCGGGCGGTCTTCGCCCATTCTGCCGGAACCGGATACACGCTGTCGCTCATGGGGTTCTCCTCGCGCGCGCTTCTAGAGTTCGAGGGTGCCGATAGGCAAGCCGACGCGGCGTCTTTGCGCAGCCGTAACGGCTCCGATACAAGTTGCGACAAAATTTAGGTGGAACTCGCGCGCCTCTCCAATCATCTAGGCCGGATGGTCAAACGCCCCCTCGCCTTGATCCTGACCGTCGCGCTGCCGCTTTCGGCCTGTGCGGTCGGCCCTGACTATCGCCCGCACGCTTCGGCAGAGCTGGGCGTGCCCGATGCCTATTCGGTCCCGGCTGACCAGAAGGCGCGGGAAGACCTGACCAAATGGTGGACCCGGTTCGACGATCCGATGCTGGCGTCGCTGGTCGAGCGCGCCCAGGCATCGAACCTCGACGTGGCCCAGGCCGTCACCCGGCTGCGCCAGGCGCGCGAATCGCTGATCCAGTCGCGCGCGTCGCTGCTGCCCGGCGTCAGCGCATCGGGCGGCTATACGCGCAGCGAGCCGCTTAGGGGCGGCAGCACCACCGTCACCCTGCCCGACGGCACCGTCACGTCCTTCTCGCAGGGCGGGAGCAGCAACTTCTCGATCGGCCTCGACGCCAGCTATCAGGCCGACATCTTCGGCGGGGTGCGCCGCGGCGTCGAATCGGCGCGTGCCGGCTATGAAGCGAGCGGCTTCGACTATGCCTCGGTGCTGATCTCGGTCGAGGCGGAGACGGCGCGCAACTATGTGCTGGCGCGGCTCGCCCAGGCGCAGCTCGCCAATGCCCGCGATTCGCTGGCGATCCAGGACGACAATCTCCAGATCGCCCAGTGGCGGCTCCAGGCCGGGCTGGTCACCTCGATCGACGCCGAGCAGGCCCGGGCGCAGCGCGCGCAGACCGCCGCGTCGATCCCGTCGCTTGAGGCGAACTACAACGGCTTCGTCTCGCGTCTCGGCGTGCTGACCGGCCAGGCGCCCGGCGCGCTCAAGGCCGAGATCGAGGCGGTGAAGCCGATCCCGCGCGGCCCCGCCGATGTCGCCACCGGCATTCCCGCCGAGGCGCTGCGCCAGCGCCCCGACATCCGCGCCGCCGAGCGCAATCTGGCTTCCGCGACCGCCCAGATCGGCGTCGCCACCGCGCAGCTCTATCCCTCGCTGTCGATCGGCGGCAGCATCGATTCCGGCAGCAGCGCGCTCAGCTCGATCTTCGACGTCATCACCGGGCGGCTGTTCGGCAACATCGCCCAGACGATCTTCGACGCCGGCCGCGGCCGCAGCCAGGTCCGATCGGCCCGGGCCGCGGCGGACGGCGCGTTCCTTTCGTACAAATCGACCGTGCTGACTTCGCTCGAGGATATCGAGAACGCCGTCGTGGCGCTCCAGTCGGCCAGGCAGCGCGAGGCCGAATTCCGCATCGCGCTCGACGCCGCCAACAACCAGGCGCTGCTCGCGCGGATGCAATATCGCTCGGGCCTGACCGATTTCACCACGCTCAACCAGTCCGAAAGCCAGTTGCTGTCGGCGAAGAACGGCCTAAGCCAGGCCCAGTCCGATGAGGCGACCGCCCTCATCCAGCTCTATCAGTCGCTCGGCGGCGGATGGGACAGCAGCATCACCCCCCAGGCACCCAGCGCAGGCAGCACCGCGAATGGCCACTGATCCGAACCAGAATCTCAGCGACTTCCTGGGCACGCCCCCGCGGCCCTGGTGGCGGCGCTACCTGAAATGGGCGCTGATTGCGATCGGCGTGGTGTTGGTGGCGCTGGTCGGCTGGCATTTCCTGGGTGGTAGCGCCGAAGTTCGCTATGCCACCGAGGAAATCCAGCGCGGCAATCTGACGGTGACCGTGTCGGCCACCGGCAAGCTGGCGCCGACCAACCAGGTGCAGGTCGGCTCCGAGCTTTCGGGCCTGGTCGAGACCGTCTCGGTCGACGTCAACGATCGCGTGACCAAGGGCCAGCCGCTGGCGGTGCTCGATACCTCGCGGCTCGACGACGCGATCACCCAGAGCCAGGCGACCCTCGATGCCGCCGTTGCGACGGTGGCGCAGAACCAGGCGACCGTGGCGCAATCCCAGGCCAATCTCGCCCGCATGGAGGAAGTCAGCCGGCTGTCCGGCGGCAAGGTGCCCGCCAAGGTGGAGATGGAGCAGGCCCGCGCCGATGTGCAGCGCGCGATCGCCAATCTGCGCTCGGCCCAGGCGAACGTGGTGTCGCAGCGCGCCGCGCTCTCCTCGAACCAGACCCAGCGCTACAAGGCGGTGATCCGCTCGCCCGTCAACGGCGTGGTGCTGGCCCGCCAGATCGACGCCGGCCAGACGGTCGCCTCGTCGTTCAACACGCCGACCCTGTTCGTGATCGCCGAGGATCTGTCGAACATGGAGCTCCAGGTCGCGATCGACGAGGCCGATGTCGGATCGGTGAAGCAGGGCCAGACCGCGAGCTTCACGGTCGATGCCTTTCCGGGCCAGACCTTCCCGGCGACGATCACCCGCGTCGATCTCGGCTCGAACCTCTCGGCCCAGGCGGCGAGCAGCACCAGCTCCACGGCTTCCACCACCACCCAGGGCCAGGTCGTGTCCTATGCGGCGACGCTCAGCGTCTCCAATCCCGGCCAGCAGCTCCGCCCCGGCATGACCGCGACCGCCGAGATCATCACCAAGGCGCATCCCAACATGCTGCTGGTGCCCAATGCGGCGCTGCGCTTCACGCCGACGACAGCAGGCACCAGCCCGGCGAGCAGCGGCCAGGGCGGGATCGCGGGCGCGCTGGTTCCCAGCCGTCCCCGGAGAGGCGGCAGCGCCGCCAAGTCCGCGACGATGAGCAAGGGCGCGCAGCAGACCGTCTATATCCAGGGCGCCGACGGCAAGCCGCAGGCGGTGCAGGTCACGACCGGCGATACGGACGGCACCGTCACCGAAGTCACCGGCGGCGAATTGAAGCCCGGCGACAAGGTCATCACCGGCCAGCTCTCGGCCGGTAGCAGCGGCCAGCGCCGGCAGCGGCGCCAGGGCGCGGGTGCCGGGGCCGGCCAGGGTGGCGCGAACGGCGCGGGCGCCGGAGGCCAGCGTGGCGGACAATGACCTCCCGCTGATCCGCCTGCGCGGCGTCACCAAGGTCTATGGCGAAGGCGCTACCCAGTTCCAGGCGCTGAAGGGCATCGACCTCGACATCCAGGCCGGCGATTTCGTCGCGGTGATGGGGCCGTCGGGATCGGGCAAGTCGACGACGATGAACATCCTGGGCTGTCTCGACGTGCCTTCGGACGGCGAGTTCCTGTTCAAGGGCTTCCATGTCGAGACGCTGGAGCGCGACCAGCGCGCGCTGCTGCGGCGGAAATATCTCGGCTTCGTGTTCCAGGGCTTCAACCTGCTCGCCCGCACCAGCGCGCTGGAGAATGTCGAGCTGCCTTTGCTCTATCGCGGCGATCCCAAGGCGCAGCGCCGCGAAATGGCGATGAGCGCGCTGGCCAAGGTGGGGCTCGACAAATGGTGGGACCATACCCCCGCCGAGCTTTCGGGCGGCCAGCAGCAGCGCGTTGCGATCGCCCGCGCGATCGTCACCAATCCCGAAGTGCTGCTGGCGGACGAGCCGACCGGCAACCTCGATTCCGAGCGTTCGGTGGAGATCATGCAATTGCTCACCGATCTCAACAAGACGAGCAACATCACCGTGCTGATGGTCACACATGAGCCCGACATGGCCGCCTTCGCGCGCACCATCGTTCATTTCAAGGACGGGCTGGTCGAGCGGATCGACGTGCATCACCATGCCGGGGAGGCTGTGGCCTAGATGTTCGGCACCACCTTCGTCCTCGCCCTGCGATCGATCCTGCGGCACAAGCTGCGCTCGATCCTGACCGCGCTCGGCATCATCATCGGCGTCGCCGCCGTCGTCACCATGGTCACGCTGGGCAAGGCGACCACGGCCGCGGTGCAGCAGCAGATCTCGTCGCTCGGCACCAACATCCTCCAGATTCGCCCCGGCCAGGGCTTCGGCCGCGGCGGCGGCGGGCCGCGGCCGCCCGACTTCAAGGAACAGGACGTCCAGGCGGTGCGCGACCAGATCGCGGGAGTCACCGCGGTCGCCCCCCAGGCCCAGTCGACCGCCACGGTGATCTACAACGGCGCCAACTGGTCGACCACGATCAACGGCACCACCAACGATTATTTCCAGGTCCAGCCCTGGCCGCTGGTGGAGGGCCGCCAATGGACCCGCGCCGAGGAGCAGGCGGGCAAGGCCGTCTGCATCATCGGCAACACGATCCGCACCAACCTGTTCCGCGGCGGCGCAGCGGTGGGCGACCGGATCCGCGTCAACGGCGTGTCGTGCGACGTGATCGGCGTGCTCTCGACGCGCGGCCAGGCCGGGTTCGGCGGCGACCAGGACGATGTCGTCATCATGCCGATCAAGCAGGTGCAGCGCCGCTTCACCGGCACGCGCGACGTCCGGCTGATGCTGGTCGGCACCGATTCCGATTACGAAAGCGCCCAGGTCCAGGCATCGATCACCGATCTGCTGCGCGAGCGGCGCAGCATCACCGGCGGCAAGGACGATGATTTCAACATCTTCGATACCGCCCAGATCAGCGCGACGCTGACCGGCACGACGACGCTGCTCACCCGCATCGTCGCGGCGGTGGCGGGCATCAGCCTGGTCGTCGGCGGCATCGGCATCATGAATATCATGCTGGTGTCCGTCACCGAGCGCACCCGCGAGATCGGCATCCGCCTGGCGATCGGCGCGGTGGCGAACGAAGTGCTGATGCAGTTCCTGGTCGAGGCCGTGGTGCTGTCGATGCTGGGCGGGGTGATCGGGCTGCTGCTCGCGCAGCTCGCGGTCGCGCTCTTCTCCTATCTCGGGGGTCTGCCTTTCCTGTTCGACGTGCAGATCAACACGGTCGCCTTCCTGATCTCGGCAGTGATCGGCATCGTCTTCGGCTATTTCCCCGCCCGCCGCGCCGCGAGCCTCAACCCGATCGACGCGCTCCGGCACGAGTGATCCAATACCCTCCCCGTTCCGGGGAGGATTTATTATTTCCCGTCGGTCTCCAGGCCGTAGAGCGCACGCAGCTCGGCAAGATCCTCGCGGGTATCGATATCGACCAGCTCGGCGGGGCTGGCAACGACATGGTGGCCGCGCTTGATAAGCTCGCGCGCGCCCTCATCCCCCTTCAGGTCAAGCAGGCCGTCGAACATGTCGCGGCCGAACAGCGCCGGCGGCATCGGCCGGGTGCCGTCGCTCGATGCGACGATCGTCGCGGGGCCGTCGGCGGCATCGAACAGGCGGTAGATATGCGTCGCGGTGACGCGCGGCATATCGGCGAGCGCGACCAGCACCGCCTGCGCCCCGGCCTTCTTGGCAGCCTCCACGCCATAGCAGAGCGAACGCGCCTGGCCGAGCGAGGGATCGTGATTCTCGATCACCTGATAGCCGAGCGACGCGAAATCGAGCCCGGTATCCGATACGACGGCGATCCGCATCAGGAAGGGCACTCGCGCCAGCGCCGTGACGACGTGGAAGGCGAGCGGCTTGTCGAGGAACGGCTCGCTCAGCTTGTCGCCGTCGAAACGGCGCGAGCGGCCGGCCGCCAGCAGTACCAACGCGACTTGTTCGGGCTCAAGCATGGAAGCTCCTTATCATGGCGGCGGCGATCGACAATGCGATCTCCGAGGGGCCGATCGCCCCGATATCGATACCGGCAGGCCCTTCGATCCGGGCAAGATCCTCGGGAGCCACGCCCGCCCCGGCCAGCCTTTCCAGCCGTGCCGCATGGCTCCTGCGCGATCCGAGCGCGGCGACATAGCCGGTCGGATGCGCCAGCGCCGCGATCAGCGCGGCATCGTCGATCTTGGGGTCGTGGCTGAGCGTGACCAGCGCCGTCGCGGGGTCGGGCGTCAATGCGGTCACGGCGTCGTCGGGCCAGCGGTCGTCCAGGGTCACGCCGGGGAAACGCTCGGCGGTCAAAAATCTTCCGCGCGGATCGACAACGACGGTCGAAATGCCCAGTTCGCGCGCCAGCCCGGCCAGTGCCTGGGCGATCTGCACCGCGCCGACGATGATGAGCCGGCGCGGCGGATCGTAGCGATTGACGAAGGCGCCGTCGCTTGCCCCAAGCGAGGAAAGCCCGACTTCGAGATCGGTGGAAACCTCCAGCGATCGGCCCGCCGCCCGCGCGGCATCGATCGCCTCGAACAGCTCGGGCGCAAAGCCCCCCGGCCCCACCGGCTGCACGAGCACCGCGATCCGGCCGCCGCAGGGCAGGCCCACTTCCCATGCCGCCGCATCGGCGACGCCGTATTCCTTCACCACCGCCGGCGCGCCTGCGATCACTTGCGCCGCGGCCTCCAATATGTCGCTCTCGACACAGCCGCCCGAGACCGATCCTTCCAGCCGTCCGTCGGCATGGACGAGCATATGGCTGCCGCGCGGCCGCGGCGCCGATCCCCAGGTCGATACCACCGTCGCCAATGCCATCGGCGCGCCCTTCCAGGCCCGGGCGGCCGCGAGCACGCTGTCATTTTCCGCCATCACGCCTCGCTACCGTCATATCCGCCGCCTAACCCCGTAACGAAAGGAGAGTTTCGTGACGAGAACGCTGTTGATCGCATTGATGCTGATGGCGCCGGGGATCGCGCTGGGGCAGGATCGCGGGATGGAGAAGCCCCAGCCCCGCATCATCGTCATCGCCCATCGCGGCGCCAGCGGCGAGCGGCCCGAGCATACGCTCCTCTCCTATGGCCTGGCGATCGAGCAGGGCGCCGACTTCATCGAGCCCGATCTGGTGCCGACCAAGGACGGCGTGCTCGTCGCGCGGCACGAGAACAACATCACCGACACCACCGATGTCGCCAGGCACCCCGAATTCGCCGGTCGCAAGGCGACCAAGACGATCGACGGCGAGAAACTCACCGGCTGGTTCACCGAAGACTTCACCCTCGCCGAGCTGAAGACGCTGCGCGCCAGGGAGCGCCTGCCCCAGGTCCGCCCGGGCAACACCCAATATGACGGCCAGGCCCAGATCCTGACCTTCGACGAGGTGATCGCGCTGGCGAAGCGCGAATCGGCACGCACCGGCCGCACGATCGGCGTCTATCCCGAGACCAAGCACCCCAGCTATTTCGCCTCGATCGGCCTGCCCGTCGAGCAGCGGCTGGTCGACAAGCTCAAGGCCGCAGGCTGGGACCGCGCCGATGCGCCGGTGTTCATCCAGTCGTTCGAAGTGAACAACCTCAGGAAGCTGAAGGGCATGACCCATGTCCGCCTGATCCAGCTCATGGCCGGCGACGGCGGCCCCGCCGACCACGCCGAGCCCAGCTATGCCGCGATGAGCACCCCCGAGGGGCTGAAGACGGTCGCCCAATACGCCTATGGCATCGGACCCGAGCTGACGCAGATCCTGCCCAATTCGGGCGAGCCGACGACGCTGGTCACCGATGCGCATGCCGCGGGCCTCAAGGTCCATCCCTGGACCTTCCGCGCGGAGAATTTCTTCCTGAATCCGAAATTCCGCGCCGGCACGCCCTTGGAACATGGTCATATCGCCGAGGAAATCGCGCTTTTCCTGAAGCTTGGCGTGGATGGCTTCTTCACCGATTTCCCGTATATCGGTGTCCAGGCGCGCGATGCCTTTCTCGCGGCGCCGGCAAGATGAGAGTTCAGTGCCATGCGTAAGCTCCTTCTCCCCCTCGCCGTCGCGCTGCCGCTGCTTTCCGGCGGCTGCATCGCCAAGACGGCGGTGGATGTCGTCACGCTGCCGGTGAAGGCGGGCGGCAAGGTGGTCGACTGGTCGACGACGAGCCAGGAGGAAGCGGACCGCAATTACGGCCGCAAGATGCGCGAGAAGGAAGCCCGCGAGGGCAAGGAGCGCAAGAAGCATGAGAAGGAATGCAGGAAGCATCCCGATACATGCGGCGAATATCAGGGTTATCGCGCTTCCGATCCCGGCTGAGACGCCCTGCAAATTTGACTGATTTCATGATAGCGCGCGCAATCTCGCAATTTTATTTCGCGTGGATTGTGCGATATTAAGAGCGGCCGGACGACCGGCACGGTCAGCCAAGCAGCCGATATCCTACATTGCAAGTGGTGGTGGCTAAGCGCCGCATTACTGCCTTTCAAGGCGCCGAGCGGTGCTCCCTATACCTACCGTTTGCAGTGTTCCAATGGATGGACCATGACCCGCCCCTTGATTGAGTATCCGTTCGGGCATGGCCGTTTGATCAATCGCGGTCACTGGCCGACAAGACGCCGCTCGTGGGCGGCGATCCTTTTGGATACGAACTCCGTGAACAGCCTGACGCGCTTGGTTTTGCGGGTTTCGCCTTGGGTGAGGATCCATAGCGTCCCGTACATGTGAAGGGGGGTGTCCGGCACTCTTTGCAGCTGCGGGTCGGCGTCTCCGACGAAGCATGGCAGCGTCGCGATCCCAAGCCCCTGCCTAACAGCAGCTATCTGCGCCCCGGCGTCGATGACCTTGAAGGGCACTCCCGCGGCCCGCACCGCCCCCTCGCTGGCCCAATCCGGAATACCGTGCGTGTTGATGACGATCCAGCGCAGCGGTTCGCCTTCGCCGGAACGCCACCCGGCTAGTCGATCGCGTGACACATAGACGCCGCCGAACACTTCTGGCCCCTTCTGGCCGTGCAAGTTGAGCGGCAGCGTCTTGCGGTCGTAGACGACGCGGATCGCGACGTCCGCTTCCCGCTTGGTGAGATTCGCCAACTCGCCCGACGACAGGATTTCCATTTCGATATCCGGATACAGGCGCACGAAATCGGCGAAATCCGGCATCAGCAAGTGCGTGGCGAGGATTGGCGTCAAGGTCACCCGCAACAGGCCGCGCACGCTCTGGTCGCGCGCGAGGACGCGGGTTTCTAGCTGGTGCGACGACGCTTCCATCTGCGTCGCAAGTTCGAGAACCTCTTCGCCCGCTTCCGTCAGGCGATAGCCCGACGGCAGCCTTTCGAACATCTGGGTGCCGAGACGTTCTTCGAGCTGGGATATGCGTCGCAGCACCGTCGCGTGGTTCACCGCCAATCCCTTGGCCGCAGCGCGCACCGAACCGCCGCGCGCCGCGGCGAGGAAGTAGCGGACATCATCCCAGTCGATCATGGTGCGTTATCGCACCAAGAACGCTGCATTCAACGGCATTCTGCATTTGCTGGGCCGCTACGCACGAGCGCTCCTAAAGATGCTCGGCGCCGGCGGTGCATTCGCGCACCACCGATGTGCGGCATTTCGCACTCACGAAGTCAGCGGCACCGACCCATCTGGAGGCGCACGGGACTTTCTTCCCAGCATTGAAGGATGGACGAAATGAAAAGGCTCGAAGGCAAGGTCGCCGTCATCACCGGTGGAAACAGCGGCATCGGATTGGCCACCGCCAAGCGGTTCGTCGCGGAAGGCGCGCATGTCGTCATCACCGGGCGACGCGAGAAGGAACTGCAGGAGGCCGCCGCTGCCATCGGCAGCAACGTCACGACGGTGACCGGCGACGTGACACGCCTCGAGGACTTGGACCGGCTCTACGCCGTCGTGAAGGAAAAGCACGGCCACATCGATGTGGTCTTCGCCAACGCCGGCTGGGGCGAACTTGCGCCGCTCGAAGTGGCGACCGAGGAGCATTTCGACAAGACGTTCGACCTGAATGCCAAGGGCACGTTCTTCACGGTTCAGAAGGCGCTTCCGCTCCTCAAGGACGGCGGCTCGATCATCCTGACCGCTTCGGTCGCCAACGTCAGGGGAGACCCCGCCTTCAGCGCCTACGCCGCTGCCAAGGCCGCGGTGCGCACGTTCGCGCGCGGCTGGACGGTGGAGCTCAAGGATCGAAAGATTCGGGTGAATTCGATGAGCCCTGGCCCGATCGAAACGCCGGCTCTGGAGAAGGTGGGGCTCACCGCCGACCAGATCGAACAGGCGGCAGCGCATTTCGCCTCGCAAGTTCCGCTCGGCCGACGGGGCAAAGCCGAAGAAGTTGCGGCAGCGGTATTGTTCCTCGCCTCCGACGAAAGCTCTTACGTCACCGGCATCGATCTCGCCGTCGACGGCGGCATGGCGCAGGTCTGACCGGGCAGGGAGAGCCTCTCATGAGCACCGAGCAAAATGTTCAGACCGTGAAGGACTTCTTCGCCGCGATCGGCAGCGGTGACAAGGAGGCTCTACTGGCGCTTGTCGCCGAAGACATTGAATGGATCATTCCAGGAAGGGATTGGGCGCTGGCCGGAACCCACCGCGGCCACGCGGGCTTCGTCGACTTGCTCGAGACCGCGTCCCGGTCGTTGGAGACTTCGACGGAACCCCGTGAGTTCGTCGCCCAAGGGGACCGGGTCTTGGTGATCGGCGCTGCCTCGGGCAACGTGAAGGCGACCAACAAGCCGTTCGAGGATGAATGGGTCTTTGCCATTACAGTGCGCGACGGCAAGTTGGCGAGCATACGCGAATATGTCGACACCCAGGCACTGGCGCGGGCATCCGCGGCGGGACACCCCGCCGTCGTCGACCAGCGGCTCAGGAGCAGCGCTGAGGACTTCGTGACGCTCGCAAAAACCGGCGCAGAGACCGGGCTCGAGCCGTGGCGCGTTTTCGTGCGTGCCGTGCGCTCGTCGAATGTCTGGCAGTAATGGAGATTTCCAAATGTACGACAAAGCCAAGCAATCCGACTTGATACGGTTCGCAACGGTCGCCCAGGGCTCCACCGTCATCGACGTCTACCCGGGCAATGGCGACTGGACTCGCGTCTTCTCCGATGCCGTGGGACGCCAAGGTCACGTCTACAGCTTCGTTCCGGCCGAAGTCGCCCACTTTAAGAACGATCCCGTCGGCCTCACGCGAGCGCTCGCGCAGGAGGCGGGTCGCGAGAATGTCGATGCCGTCTCGGCAGACCTTCTCGCGCTGGCAGAGGCCACCCCGTTCGTAGATGTCGTATGGATGCACTTGTTCTATCACGATCTCCACACCCCGCTGATCCAGGCGAAGGGCGCGACGGCCGATGCCTTCAACCGGGCGGTCCATGCGACGCTGAAGTCGAGCGGGCGCTACGTGATCGTCGATCACGCCGCCGCAGCCGGGTCGGGGACGAGCGATGCACCGTCGCTGCACCGGATCGATCCCGCGCGGGTTGTCGAGGAAGTCCAGGCAGCCGGCTTCGTGCTGGACGCGCAAAGCGACATGCTCGCCAACGCAGAGGATGCGCACGCGATCAAGGTGTTCGATCCGACAATCAAGGGGGAGACGGATCGTTTCGCCTACCGGTTCATCAAGCCCTGAAGCCTATTGGCTACTGACCCGCAAGCGCGCAAGCCGGCCCAGAAGGGCGACATGTCGCACACGCCTCAAGCGTGGGCCGACCGCGATCAGGCCCTTGGTTGCCGCCGTCACCGCGATAACCGCGATGTCGGCTATCCTCTTCATTTGTCAGAAATCTGCCAGTCAGCCCTCGGTCCAATAACCGCCCCCGTCACACGGGTTCCACGCACTCCCCGCCCGCCAGCACCTCCGCGATCGCGCGGAGCACCTCGGCGCGCATCTGCACCAGCAGGTGGCTGCTGCGCACTTCGATCGCACGCCCCTCGGCGGTATGGCAGATCAGCCCGTTGACGAACCCGTCGCTGCGGCTCCAGATCGCGGTCGACGGCACCGGCAGCGGCTGGACCGCTTCCTCCAGCCGCTCGGCCACCGCGGCGTCGGTGATCCGCTCGCCGGTCAGCCATTCGAACGGCCGCCAGACATTGGTGGCGCTGGGCGGCCCCGCGAAGGGCGAGCTGATGGTGACGACCTCGCGGACCAGGTCCGGGCGGCGATGCGCCGCGATCCGCGCCATGATCCCGCCCAGCGAGACGCCGACCAGCGTCACCTTCTCGCCGGTCTCGGCATGGATCGCCGCGATCCGCGCGATCAGCCGCTCGGCCTCGGTGCCGATCGAGCGCACGCCCAGGTTGCGGCCCAGCCCCCAGCCATAGGCGCGATAGCCCAGCCGCCGCAGGAATGCGCGCATCACCAGGTTCGAGCGGTCCGAATTGGAGAGGCCGGGAAGCACCAGCACCGCCCGGCCGTCGCCGCGCGGGAGCCGGCGCAGGGCCGGCCAGTGCGCGGCGAGCTCGCCCAGCCCGAAGGCGGCGCGCGGCGCTTCGGCAAGCAGCGCCAGCCCTGGCGGCGGCACCGCGGCGGATCGGGGGATTCCCAGACTTAAAGCCATGTCTTCACTCCATACACGGCCCGGACTTTCCCAGCAAAAGCCTTAACCTAGCGTGACGCCTTGCGCCCCGGCGTTTCGCGCGGAGGGCCCGCATGCTATGCCTGACCCCATGGAAAATGAGACGCATGTGCTGGACCGCCCGCCCGAGGGCGCGTCCGCCGACTGGACGATACCGCAGAACTGGGACGCCTATACGCCGCAGGAACATGCCACCTGGGACACGCTGTTCGCCCGCCAGGCCAGGCTGCTGCCCGGCCGCGCCTCGGCCGCTTATCTCAAGGGGCTGGAGGCGCTGCGGCTGTCGGACGGCGGCATCCCCAATTTCGAGGAACTCTCCGAACGGCTGGCGAAGCTGACCGGCTGGCGAGTCGTCGCGGTGCCGGGGCTGGTGCCCGACGACGTGTTCTTCGATCACATGGCGAACCGGCGCTTCGTCGCGGGGAACTTCATCCGCCGGCCGGACCAGCTCGACTATATACAGGAGCCCGACGTCTTCCACGACGTGTTCGGCCATGTGCCGATGCTCGCCGATCCGGTGTTCGCCGATTATCTCGAAGCCTATGGGCGTGGCGGCATGCGGGCGCTGGAGCTGGGGGCGCTGAAGCAGCTCGGCCGGCTATATTGGTACACGGTCGAGTTCGGGCTGGTCGAGGAGGCCGAAGGGCTGCGCATCTATGGCTCGGGCATCGTCTCGTCCTCGGCCGAGAGCGTGTTCGCGCTGGAGAGCGACAGCCCCAATCGCATCCGCTTCGACATGAAGCGAGTGATGCGCACCGATTACCGGATCGACGATTTCCAGCAGAACTACTTCGTCATTCCGAGCTTCGAGGAACTGCTGCGCCAGACGGTGGAGACCGATTTCGCGCCGCTCTATGAGGAGATACTGGCGCAACCGGATATTCCGATCGCGACGATCCTGCCTGGGGACGACGTGATTACGCGGGGCACGCAGGCATATGCGGAGTCCAAGGCGAAGGGCTGAGATCGTCATAAACTTCCACGTCACCCCGGCCGAAGTGCCGGGGTCCACCGGGAGGCTGGGAGAGCCGCTTTGAGTCGTGAGGGGCTCGCTCGCGGATGAGTGGACTCCGGCACTTCGGCCGGGGTGACGGATGGAAGAGAGCGTTTTCGCACTCCCCAAGCCTCACCAGCTCCCGAAACCCGGCGCCTCGCCCTTGCCGCGGCTCAGCCGGGTCGTGCGGTCGGCGCCGTGGCGGGCGCGCTTGACCAGCTTCAGCGTCGGCCAGGCGCCGCGGTCGATGCGACCGGTCAGGCGCAGGCCCTGACGGCGATAGGCCTGGGCCACCGTCTCGGCCTGGCTGTCGAGCAGCCCCGCCAGGATCAGCGTGCCGCCCTCGGCCAGCGCCATGCTCACAGTCGGCGCCAGCTCGACCAGCGGGCCCGCGAGGATGTTGGCGATGATCAGGTCATAGGGCGCGCGGCCGATCAGCAGCGGGTGCTCCATGCCGGGCGCCACGGCGAGCGCCACCTGCCCAGCACCGCCGCCCAGCGCGACGCCGTTGTGCCCGGCATTCTCGGCGGTCACCTCGATCGACCTGGGATCGATGTCCGACGCAGTGGCATAGGCGCGCGGCCACAGGTGCAGCGCGGCGAAGGCGAGTAGCCCGGTGCCGGTGCCGAGATCGAGCAGGTTGCGCACCACCGCGCCCCGCGCCTTCAGCCCGTCCAGCGCGATCAGGCAGCCCGAGGTCGTCTCGTGCGTGCCCGTGCCGAAGGCGAGCCCGGCGTCGATGCGGAACGCCTTCGTGCCCGCCGGCACCGCGCCCTTGTTGGTGACGGTATGGACATAGAAGCGGCCGGCATGGACCGGCTCGATCCCCGCCTGGCTGAGCGTCACCCAATCGGCATCGCGGATGCGTTCGGCAACCGGCCTGATGCCCGCGGCGCTCGGCACCAGCGCCTGTACCGCGGCGAGCGCGGCGCTGTTGGGCTTGCCGTCGAAGAACGCTTCGAGCTGCCAGCTGGTCGGATCGTCGGCCACGCGCTCGCTGGTGAGCAGCACGGGCGAAGGGGTGAGTGCGGCCAGCGCCGGATTCTCGAAATCGATCCGCTCCGCCTCGTCACGGGTGCAGGGCAGGATGAGCTTCCAACTGGACATCAGCGTACCCCGTTCATCGGACATAGCTCGCGCCGTTGATGTCCAGCACGGCGCCGGTCATCGAGGGCGGCGCCTCGAGCGCGCAGAAACGGGCGAGCGTGGCGATCTCCGCCGGATCGGCGACGCGGCCGAGGGGGATGTCGGCCAGCAATTTGTCGCCGCCGCGGCTCGCCAGATACTCCTCGGCCATGCCGGTCATGGTGAAGCCCGGGCAGATCGCGAAGGCGAGGATGCCCTGCGCCGCATAGCCGCGGGCGATTGACTTGGTCATGCCGACCATGCCCGCCTTGGACGCGGCATAATGCCAGTGCGCGGGGCTGTCGCCGCGATAGGCGGCGCGGCTCGCGACATTGACGATGCGGCCCCCGCGCCCCTCGGTCTGCCAGTGGCGCACCGCCAGGCGGCAAAGCTCGGCCGATGCGGTCAGGTTGACGCGCATCGTCTTCTCCCAGCCCGCGACCCACTCGTCATGCTCCAGATCGAGCGGAGTCGCCTCGAAGATGCCGGCATTGTTGATGAGCACGTCGATACGGCCGTCGAGCGCTTCCAGCGCCCGGTTCCACAGCGCCTGGGGCGCGGCCGGATCGGTGAAATCGGCGGGGATGCCGCTATGCGTGCCGTGGCCGATCAGCCGGGTGTCGTCGCGGGTGAGTGTCTTGGCGATCGCGGCGCCGATGCCCCGGCTGCTGCCGGTGAGAAGGATGTGGGTCTGCATGCCTCCCCCTTTAGGGGAGGCGATGCTCAGGCCGCAACCGAGGACGAGAAGCTGTCCGCCGCCGAGCGGAGCTGCGACAGGCGATCGTCCACGTCACCGAATTCACGCAGCAGCGCGTCCATCTCGTGCGTGACGTTCTTGGTATCCTCGCGGATGGCGCCGATGGTGGCGGACATCGAGTCGGCTGCGAGCGCGGTCTCGTCGACGGCTGCGGTGATGGCGGTCACGGTCTGGGCCTGGACCTCCATCGCGCTGCGGATGCGGTTGGCGCTTTCCTGCACTTCGCTCACCGTCGAGCGGATCGAGGCGTTGGTCTCGACCGTGCTCTTCGTGGCCGACTGGATCGCGGCGATCTTGGCAGCGATGTCGTCGGTCGCCCGCGCGGTCTGGTTGGCGAGGGACTTCACTTCCTGCGCGACCACCGCGAAGCCGCGCCCGGCATCGCCTGCGCGTGCGGCCTCGATCGTCGCGTTGAGCGCGAGCAAATTGGTCTGCCCGGCGATGTCGCGGATCAGGCCCAGGATCGATTCGATCGACTTGGCGTGCTCGCTCAGCATCTCGGACATGCCCACCGCCGTCCCGGCCTGGCCCGACGCGCGCGTCGCGATCTCGGCCGCGGCCTCGACTTCGCTGCGCGCATCCTCGATCGCCCGGATCAGCCCCGCCGCCGTCTGCGCCGCCTCGCGCATCGCCACCGCCGACTGCTCCGCCGCCGCCGCGACCTCGCTCGCCTTGCCCAGCATCCCGCGCGCCGAAGCCGAGGTGTGGACCGCCTGGACGCGGAGCTGATCGCCCTCGCGCGACGCCCGCTCGACGGTCGCGCCGATCGAGTCGCGAAATTCGACCGCCAGCCGGTCGCGGGCGACCTGCGCGCTATATTCGCGGTACATGTTGTAGATCTCGACGGTGATGTCGCCTTCGAGCGCCGAGAGCCGCATCAGCGTGTCGATCAGCACCGGCAGCCGGGTATCGTCGGCGCCCAGGCGGCGCATCATCACCTCCAGCGCGGCGCGATCGCTGGCGTTTATCATCGAAAGCAGCGCCATCGGCGGCACCCCGCCCGAATAGGCGGCCGATACCGAGCGCTCGATCGATTCGATCCAGCTCTGGCCGGCGGTGTCGAGGAAGCGGTTCTTCAGGAAGACCACGCCCACATCGATCATCTTGGCGGTGTCGCCCGGCGCCCAGTTGCGCTCGTCGGCGAAGCAGCGCAGCCATTGCTGCCAATAGGCGCTCGATACCGCGTGGATCTCCGGCTCCAGCACGTCCCAGGCGTCGCGGCTCGACTGCACCAGCGAGCCGTCGAAATCGAAGATGCGCAGGCGCGCGCGCACGTCGATCGCGGCGCTCATGGTGCCCGCCACCGGTAGGGAGTTGGTCGATGCCACAATCGTCACGAAGCGGTTCCCCTGCATGCGGCCTGGAAATTCGGCGGGCCGCTCTTGCGCGATCCATGCGCCGCAACTGGTTAAAGGGCGGTTAGGAACCCGTCCGACCGGCGATCCGGCTTGCATCCTTCGAGTGCGTGACTAATGAGACCCGCGTCGACCCGAAAGGAACGCCCTTGGCCAACGTCCGCAACACCGCGCGACCGATGTCGCCCCATCTCCAGATCTGGAAATGGGGGCCTGCAATGACCGTATCGATCCTCCACCGCGTCACCGGCTCCGGCATGGCGACTGTGGGCGCGATCCTGTTCGTCTGGTGGCTGGTGGCGCTGGCCTCCGGCCCCGCGGCCTATGCGTCGTTCGTGGACCTGTTCACCTATCATTCGGGCGCGCTGAACGTGGTGGGCTATGTGTTCGGGATCGGCCTGACCCTGGCCTTCTTCCAGCACATGGCATCGGGCGTGCGCCATCTGTTCATGGATGCCGGCATCAATTTCGAGCTGAAGGGCAACAAGACCACCGCCCTGCTCACCTTCGCCTTCTCGATCGTCGCCACGGCGGCGTTCTGGATCGTCCTGCTGCTGGAGAAGATCCATGGGTAACGGAACCGAGCTCGGCCGGGTTCGCGGCCTGGGCGCCTCCCACGAAGGCGCCGGCGAATGGTGGAAGCACAAGGTTTCCGCGGGATCGAACCTGATCCTCGTGCTGTGGTTCATGCTCTCGATGCTGCTGCTGCCGGCGCATGACTATGCGACGATCTCCGCCTGGCTGGCCCAGCCCTTCGCGGCGGTGCCGCTGATCCTGCTCGTGCTCAGCACCACCTATCACTTCCGCCACGGCCTCCAGGTCGTGATCGAGGACTATCAGCATGACGAATCGCGCTTCGTGCTGCTGATCGTGCTGCAATATTTCACCATCGCCGTTCAGGCGCTCGCGATCTTCTCGATCCTCAAGGTCGCCTTCACCACCACAGGGGCCGCCTGATGACCGCCTACAAGATCATCGATCACACCTATGATGCCATCGTCGTCGGCGCCGGCGGCTCGGGCCTGCGCGCGACCATGGGCTGCGCCGAGGCGGGGCTGAAGACCGCCTGCATCACCAAGGTCTTCCCGACCCGCAGCCACACCGTGGCGGCGCAGGGCGGCATCGCGGCGAGCCTGGGCAACAACACGCCGGACCATTGGTCGTGGCACATGTACGACACCGTCAAGGGCTCCGACTGGCTCGGCGACCAGGACGCGATCGAGTATATGGTGCGCGAGGCGCCCGCCGCCGTCTATGAGCTCGAACATGCCGGCGTGCCGTTCAGCCGCAACGACAACGGCACGATCTACCAGCGCCCGTTCGGCGGCCATATGCAGAACATGGGCGAAGGCCCCCCCGTGCAGCGCACCTGCGCCGCGGCGGACCGCACCGGCCATGCCATGCTCCACGCGCTCTACCAGCAGAGCCTGAAGTACGACGCCGACTTCTACGTCGAATATTTCGCGCTCGACCTCATCATGGAGGACGGCGCCTGCCGGGGCGTGATCGCGCTGTGCATGGAAGACGGCTCGATCCACCGCTTCCGCAGCCATGCCGTGGTGCTCGCCACCGGCGGCGGCGGCCGCATCTACCAGTCGGCGACCTCGGCGCACACCTGCACCGGCGACGGCAACGGCATGGCGCTGCGCGCCGGCATCGCGCTCCAGGACATGGAGTTCGTCCAGTTCCACCCGACCGGCATCTACGGCGCCGGCGTCCTCATCACCGAGGGCGCGCGCGGCGAGGGCGGCTATCTGACCAATGCCGAGGGCGAGCGCTTCATGGAGCGCTATGCCCCCTCCGCCAAGGATCTCGCCAGCCGCGACGTCGTCTCGCGCTCGATGGCGATGGAGATCCGCGAGGGCCGCGGCGTGGGCCGGGAGAAGGACCATATCTTCCTCCACCTCAACCATATCGATCCCAAGATCCTGCACGAGCGGCTTCCGGGCATCACCGAGACCGGCAAGATCTTCGCCGGCGTCGACCTGACCCGCCAGCCGCTGCCGGTCGTGCCGACCGTACATTACAATATGGGCGGCATCCCGACCAATTATCACGGCGAGGTCGTCCACAATAAGGACGGCAATCCGGACGCGGTGGTCCCCGGCCTGTTCGCGGTCGGCGAGGCGGCGTGCGTCTCGGTCCATGGCGCCAACCGCCTGGGCTCGAACTCGCTGATCGATCTTGTCGTGTTCGGCCGCGCCACGGGCCTGCGCCTCAAGGAGATCGTCAAGCCCGGCACGTCGCATGCGGCGCTGCCCAAGGGCTCGGAGGAATTCTCGCTCACCCGCCTCGACCATTTCCGCAATGCCAAGGGCGGCACGCCCACCGCGAAGATCCGCGCCGAGATGCAGAAGACGATGCAGCGCAACTGCGCCGTGTTCCGCGACAGCGCGCTGCTGGCCGAGGGCGTGGAGAAGATCGGCAAGGTCTATCAGGGCTTCCAGGACGTCGGCATCACCGATCGCTCGCTGATCTGGAACACCGATCTGGTCGAGACGCTCGAGCTCGACAATCTGATCGGCCAGGCGGTGGTGACGATGGAGTGCGCCGCCAACCGCAAGGAAAGCCGCGGCGCCCATATGCACGAGGACTTCCCCAATCGCGACGACGCGAACTGGATGAAGCACACCGTCGCGACCTTCACCGGCTGGGGCGGCAAGGACGGCGAGACGGCGATCGAATATCGCCCGGTGCATGATTACACGCTCACCGACGAGATCGAGTATATCAAGCCGAAGAAGCGGGTGTATTGAGCTTCCGTACTGCGCTTGAGCCAAGCCACGTGATCCTCCCCCAGCTTGCTGGGGGAGGGGGACCGCCGCCGAAGGCGGTGGTGGAGGGGCGGCGCGAAGCGCCGTAGTCCTTTGCCGCACGGTCCTCGGCCTGCGGCCCGCGTTCCTCCACGCCCTACGGGCGCGGGCGCCTCCCCGAGCAAAATTCATAAAAACATGGCATGACTCCAGTGATGGCTGCTGTTGTCACTGATCTGCTTTAGGAGATTGCGGATACTGCCAAGTTGGTGGAGGATACAGAAGTTGAGTTTACGAAACGCAGTCGGTATCGAAAGCGCAAAGGATGCGATCCAAGCTCAGGCCTGAATGGTATGCCCTATCCATTGAGGAGAATTTTGATCTCAACCGATCGGGAATTTACGAATGGCGGATCGCTGGCGTCGGCATTTATGTAGGCAAGGCTAAGACCCTACGTAGACGAATAAGAGACTATCCCAACAACGTTCGCCGTATGATCAACGGATTGGCTTGGCACGGCAACTCCTCCAAGGATTATCGCCAAATCCACCACGAGCTTAGGCGTGCTTATGATAGCGGCACTCAGGTGAGCGTTGCCGTGCTGGAAATATGTGATCCGAGTTCCCGCGCCGAGCGGGAGCGACACTGGATCGAGCAGCGTCGCAAAGAGCATTTGGCCGGCGGACCAAGAGTCCTAAATTCAAACTGACCCTCCCGGGGCTCGCCCCATTGCTTGACTTCCCCCATCCACCCGCGCAGTTGCGCGATTTCCGGTTCCTTCCGGGGGGACTCGTCCTTTATGCGTTTCAAGCGTTTGCTCGTGCTTTCGGCTGCCGCCGCGATCCTCCCCGCCCTTCCCGCCGCCGCCCAGTACAAGGCGCCCGAGCATCATGCCGACTGGCCCGGCCTCGTCTCCGGCCAGGAGGGGATCGACGGGCTCGACAGCGGACCGGAGCTCCAGCGCGGACGCTCCGCCAGGGAGATACTCGCCGATCACCGCAAGCTCGATGCCGCGCTCGCCGCGCTCCAGCCCCAGCGCAAGGCCCTGGTCGATGCCTATGTCGTCTCGATCGCGCTCGACAGCGATCCGGTGTTCGGCCGCGAGGCGCGCGAAGCGGGCAAGGTGCTCAGCCGCCGCTTCGATGCGGAGGGGCGCACGCTGGTCTTCGCCGGCAGCAACGGCAGCGGCCCCAGCGAGCTGCCCGCCGGCAGCCTGGAATCGCTGACGCTCGCCCTCGCCCGCGTGGCCGAGGTGATGGACAAGCAGCAGGACGTGCTCGTCCTCTACACCACCAGCCACGGCGCCAAGGTGGGCATCGCCTATCATGACGGCGATTCCGGCTATGGCATCCTCTCCCCCGAACGGCTGGCGAGCCTGCTCGACGAGCTGGGCATCAGGAACCGCGTGCTGATCCTGTCGGCCTGCTATTCGGGCATCTTCGTGCAGAAGCTGATGGGCGACGATACCGCGCTGTTCACCGCCGCCTCGTCCGAGCGCACCTCGTTCGGCTGCATGGCGGAGAATGACTGGACCTTCTTCGGCGACGCGATGATAAACCATGCGCTGCGCAAGCCCCAGCCGCTGGCCGATGCCTCGGACGAGGCGCGCGGGTTGATCGGCGAATGGGAGGCGGCGTCGAGCCTGACGCCGTCGAACCCCCAGGCGAGCATCGGCGACGATGTCGCGACCTGGCTGACCCCGCTCGAGGCGCGCATGCCCAGGGTCGCGACCCAGCCGGTCGGCAGGCCGGCGACGGACGCGCTCAAGCGCTGAGGCGCGCGCGAACCCGATATGATCGAAAAGCGGGTCAAAGGAGACTTGCGCTGCGTTTGCGAAAGGCATAGCCCGCGCATCGAACGCCTCGCGCCGTATAAGGACTTTTGAGGAAATGGCCGAATTCCGCCTGCCCAAGAACAGCCGCATCACCAAGGGCAAGGAGCATAAGGCCGATCCGGCCGCGACCCGCGTCAAGAAGTTCAAGATCTACCGCTACGATCCCGACAGCGGTGAGAATCCCCGCTACGACAATTTCGAGGTCGATCTCGACGAATGCGGGCCGATGGTCCTCGACGCGCTCATCAAGATCAAGGGCGAGCAGGATTCGTCGCTGACCTTCCGCCGCTCGTGCCGCGAGGGCATCTGCGGCTCGTGCTCGATGAACATGGACGGGCGCAACGGCCTCGCCTGCACCACCGCGATCGAAGACATCAAGGGCGATATCCGCATCACCCCGCTGCCGCATATGGACGTCATCAAGGATCTGGTCCCTGATTTCACTCATTTCTATGCGCAATATTCGTCGATCAAGCCGTGGCTCCAGACCGTCACGACCACGCCCTCGGGCAAGGAGCGGCTCCAGAGCCCCGAGCAGCGCGAGAAGCTCGACGGCCTGTACGAGTGCATCCTGTGCGCCTGCTGCTCGACCTCGTGCCCCAGCTATTGGTGGAACAGCGACAAGTTCCTGGGTCCGGCGATCCTGCTCCAGGCCTATCGCTGGCTGGCCGACAGCCGCGACGAGATGACCGGCGAGCGGCTCGAAGCGCTCGAGGATCCGTTCCGCCTCTATCGCTGCCACACGATCATGAACTGCGCCAATGCCTGCCCCAAGGGCCTGAGCCCGGCCAAGGCGATCGCCGAGATCAAGAAGATGGAAGCCGAGCGCACGCTTTGAGCGAGGCGACGCCGCATTTCACCTATGAGGACGATCCGGCGCTTCCGGGCTGGAAGCGCTGGACGCTCACCGATCCGACTCGCTTCAACGCGCTGCTCGGCCCGTTATGGGTGCGGATGGAACAGGGCCATGCCCGCGTCCGCATGCTGCCCGAGCGGCGGCATTCCAACCTGGGCGACAATGTCCATGGCGGCGCGCTGCTCGGCTTCATGGACGTGGCGCTGTTCGCCGCCGCGCGCGCGCACGGCCTGCTGGACGTCGGCCCGGCGGTGACGCTCGATCTTGCCGCCCAGTTCATCGGCGCCGGCCGGCTCGACGCGCCGGTCGAGGCCGAGATCGAGCTGCTGCGCGAGACCGGACGGCTGATCTTCCTGCGCGGGTTGATCGTCCAGGGCGAGGCGCGCATCGCCAGCTTCTCCGGCACCGTGCGCAAGTTCGGCAAGCGATGACCCGGATCCTCCAACGCTATCGCGCGCTCGTCGCCGCGGGCGAGCTCCGCACCGATCCCGAGCAGGAGGCGGCCGCCGCCCGGCTCGATCGCCTGGCCAATGATCTCGAAGTGGTGCCGAGGAAGGGCAGCATCCTGTGGCGCGCGCTGGGCCGCATGCCCGAGCCGCCGCGCGGCATCTACATCTGGGGCGGCGTGGGCCGCGGCAAATCGATGCTGATGGACCTGTTCTTCGACACGGTCGACATCCGCCGCAAGCGCCGCGTCCATTTCCACGAATTCATGCTCGACGTGCACGAACGGCTGAACGTCGAGCGCCAGAAGAACACCGCCGATCCGGTGGTCGCCGTGGCCGACGCCATGGCCGAGGACATCCGCCTGCTCGCCTTCGACGAGATGGTGGTCAACAATCCCGCCGACGCGATGATCCTCTCGCGCCTGTTCACCGAGATGATGCGCCACGGGCTGACCGTGGTCGCCACGTCGAACCGGCCCCCGCGCGATCTCTACAAGGACGGGCTCAACCGCCAGCTCTTCCTGCCCTTCATCGCGCTGATCGAGGAGCGCATGGACGTGCTCACGCTCAACGGCCCGGTCGATTACCGGCTCGATCGCCTGGGCAGCATGGACACCTGGCTGGTCCCCAACGGACCCGAGGCGACCGCGGCGCTCTCCGCCGCTTTCTTCCGCCTTACCGACTATCCGGTCGAGGACCGCGCCAAGGTGCCCGCCTGCGACCTGCCGGTGCAGGGCGGGCGCGAGATGCATGTGCCGAAATGCCTGAAGGGCGTGGCGGTCTTCTCGTTCAAGCGGCTGTGCCGCGAGGCGCGCGGCGCGGCCGACTATCTCGCGATCGCGCGGCGCTTCCACACGATCATCATCGTCGGCATCCCCCGGCTCGGCCCCGAGAACCGCAACGAGGCGGCGCGCTTCGTCACGCTGATCGACGCGCTCTACGAGCACCGGGTCAAGCTGCTCGCCGCCGCCGATGCCGAGCCCCAGAATCTCTACGAAGCCGGCGACGGCCGTTTCGAATTCGACCGCACCGTATCGCGGCTGATGGAGATGCAGTCCGACGAATATCTGGCCGAGGGCCACGGCGAGCGCTGAGGCAGGGCGTCGTTCAACGGCGTCGCCGATCCTCCCTCCGTCACCCCGGCCGAAGTGCCGGGGTCCACTCCTCCGCGCACGAGCCCCTCTAGGCTTCTAGCTGCTCTCCTGGCCTCCCGGTGGCCCCCGGCACTTCGGCCGTGGTGACGGTGAAGATTTTGCAGCCGTCTGCCTCAACTCTGAATGTCGATCGGCCCCGGGAGCATGCCGCCGCCAGTCACATCCCGGCAATTCTCATCTGACAAAGTGGCCAAGCCACTTCATCCGCGCTAGACGGATATAAAAGTCAGGGGAGACGAGAGGGTGATATTCCGCCGCGCAGCCGCAATCCTGCAAGTCCTGTTCGTGTTCGCCGGGCTTTCCTCACCGGGAATCACCCTGGCCCAGTCCGCCCCGCAATCGCCCGTCCTCGTCGCCGCCGACCTGCGCGACTCCGTCAGCCTCGACGGCGCATGGCACTGGTCGGTCGATCCCTATCGCGACGGCATGGCCGGCTTCCATGGCGGCATCCCCGATCCGCGCATGCGGCGCTCGGCCGATCTCGTCCAGGCGGACGTCATGGCGAAGGATCCGCGCGCACTCTACGAATTCGACATGCAGCAATCGCCGGTGACCTACCTCCCCGGCTCGTGGATCGGCCATGCGGCCGAGATGCGCTATTATCAGGGGCTGGTCTGGTATCAGCGCACCTTCAGCGCCGCGCCGCCCGCGCCCGGCAAGCGCATCTTCCTGCGCATCGGCGCCGCCGACTATACCACCAGCGTCTATCTGAACGGCCAGGCGCTGGGCCGGCACAGCGGCGGCTTCACGCCCTTTGCCTTCGACGTCACCAAGCTGCTCCGTGCAGGCCAAAACCAGATCACGCTCGGCGTCGATTCGGCGCGCACCAAGGACGATGTTCCGCCCCCCGTCACCGATTGGGAAACCTATGGCGGCGTCACCCGATCGATCACCTTGGTCACGGTGCCCGACACCTTCGTAGACGATGCCTGGGTGCGCCTGACCCGCGACGGCCGCATCGCCGCCACCGTGCGGCTGTCCGGCTCCGCGCCGGGGAGCAAGGCGGTGCGCGTGCGGATCACGTCGCTCGGGCTGGAGCTTTCGGGCACCACGGATGCCGCAGGCAATTGGAGCGGCACCGCGCCGGCCCCGGGCAAACTTGAGCGCTGGTCGCCCGAAAGCCCCACCCTCTACGACGTCCGTGTCGAGGCGGGTGAGGACGTGCTGCGCGATCGCATCGGCTTCCGCACGATCGAAGTGCGCGGCACCGATATCCTGCTCAACGGCAAGCCCATCTTCCTGCGCGGCATCTCGATGCACGAGGAGGAGCTCGGCAAGAACCCCGTCCGCGCGATGACGCCCGCCGCCGCCCGCGCGCTGCTCACCGAGATCAAGCAGGGGCTGCACGGCAATTTCGTCCGCCTCGCCCATTATCCGCACAGCGAATCGACCACGCGGCTGGCCGACGAGATCGGGCTGCTCGTGTGGAGCGAAGTCCCGGTCTATTGGCTGGTGAACTGGCAGAACCCCGATACGCTCGCGGCGGCGCAGACGATGCTGCGCGAGAATATCCAGCGCGATCGCAACCGCGCCGCGATCGTGCTGTGGAGCGTCGCCAATGAGACACCAGTGAGCGATGCGCGCAACGCCTTCCTGCGCACGCTGATCGGCGACGTCCGGGTGCTGGACGACAGCCGGCTGGTCACCGCGGCGCTGCTCAGCAAGCGCGAGGACAGGGTGATGACGATCGACGATCCGCTGGTCGCCGATCTCGATGTGATGGCGATCAACACCTATAATGGCTGGTATTCGGACGATCGCCTGGCCGATCTGCCGAGCTTCGAGTGGCGCTCGCCGGTGCAGAAGCCGCTGATCTTCTCCGAATTCGGCGCCGATGCGCTGGCCGGCAATCACGATGCCGTCGCCGATCCGCACAAGTTCAGCGAGGAATATCAGGCCGAATATTATCGCCGGACGCTGGCGATGGCGGCGAAGGTGCCCTTCCTGCGCGGCATGAGTCCGTGGATCCTCAAGGACTTCCGCTCGCCGCGCCGCCAGCATCCGGTCTATCAGCAGGGCTGGAACCGCAAGGGGCTGATCTCCGAGACCGGGCAGCGCAAGCTGGCGTTCGGCGTGCTCGCGGAGGAATATGCGCGGCGCGCGACCAAGCCTTAGGCCGGATTGATGGTCAAGGGCGAGAGCCGGGATGACGAACCTTTAACAACGAAAAAGCCCGTCAGGCGATCGGGCCTGACGGGCTTTGCAAAAGGTAGAATGGGATCAGCGGGCGCAGGTGGTGATCCTGGCGGCCTCATCCGAATTCGACACCCGCTCCCCGGCCTTGACCTGATAGAGCTGCGGCCAGCGCTTGCCGGTGACGAACAGCCGCTTGCCCGCCGCGTCATAGGCGATGCCGTTGGCCACATCGTCCTGCCCGCGCGCCTGGGGGCCGAGCGCGCTCACGTCCAGGAAGCCGCGGACCTCGCCGGTCGCGGGATCGATCCGCGCGATCAGGTTGGTCTGCCAGATATTCGCATAGATCTCGCCATCGACCCATTCGAGCTCGTTCAGCTTCTCGACCGGACAGCCGTTCGCCGTGACGCGGAGCGTGGAAACCGGCGCCATCGTCTCGGGATCGAGGAAGCGCAGCACCGGCGTACCGTCGCTCATGATGATCGACTTGCCGTTGTGGGTCAGGCCCCAGCCCTCGCCCGAATAGGCGAAGGTGCCGCGCGGCGCGAAGTCATTCAGGCCGTAGATGAAGCCGGTTCGGTCCTGCCAGGTGACCTGATAGAGCCGGTCCTTCCAGGCGATGATGCCCTCGCCGAAATAGGGGGCGGGAAGCTGCTCCTCCTTCAGCACCTGGCCGGTTTCGGGCTTCACCTGCCGGATCGCGGAGGTGCCCACCTCGCCGGTGCCCTCATAGAGCATGCCGTCCTGGAAGAAGAGCCCTTCGGTGAAGGCCGCGCCGTCATGCGGCAGCGCCGCGACGATGCTTGCGCGGTACACCGGGATGCCGCCGGGCTGGAAGCGGGCATAGAGGAAATAGCCGGCCGTCACGACCAGGATCGCGGCCACGACCGCAAGGACAATACGCTTCATCGGAATGCTTTCGCCGAGTTCGCTGGGCAAGGGAAGCGCGACCAAAG
>NZ_JAAVVE010000033.1 GCF_018449795.1 Sphingomonas sp. dw_22 | reverse complement strand
AAGACCCCGACCGAACCGACACCAACCCCGTCCCCCCACGACGCCGACACCCACCCCCCCGGACCGCGCCCCCACCGCACCCCCGACTGTGCGGTGAGCAGTGGCTTGGGCTCAGTCGGGGCGGGCCGGCTGGGCTAAACAGGGCAACAGGGGGTCGGGCGGCCTGCTGCTGGTCGCCCATGGCTGCGCGCCGTCGCTGCTGTCGCCTTATGCCTGGGGTGCCTTGGAGCTGATCGCTGCGGCCGCCTGCGCCGGCCTCGCCTGGCGGCTGCGCAGCGACGAAGACGACCTCGCCCTCACCGGCGCAACCGCGCTCGGCGGGCTGCTCGCCGCGCTCGGCCTCGCCCAGTTCTTCCCCGACACCTGGCTCGCGATCCCCCTCACGCTCGTTCTGGTGGCGCTTGCCGGCTGGGCGCGCATCGCCCGCGCGCCGATGCTGTTCGCCCTCCCCGTCCTGCCCTTCCTGGCCGCCCTCCTCGCCGCCGCGCTCCCGATCATGGCGCTGGCCGATCTCGTATTCGGATCGGTCGCCGGCGATCGCCTGCCCTATCAACGCCTGCCCGAGCTCGGCACGCTGTTCCGCACGCTCGCCCTGCCCATCGCGGCGGCGCTGCTGTTCCTGCTCGACTCGCGTCAGTTCGGCCGGGCACGGCGCTTCACCGGCGCTGCGGCGATCACGCTGGGCATCCTGCTGCTCTACGCCCTCGCCAAGCACGTCTTCGCCATCGCCACGCTCCCCCGCTTCGTCGCGCTGGGGTTCGTCGAGCGCGCCTTGTTCACCCAGGCATGCCTCGCCTCTGGCTGGTTCCTGCTGCACAAAGGCCACCTCCGAAGCCTGGGCGGCGTGCTGTTCACGCTCGGCCTCTGCCGCTTCGCCTGGTTCGATTGCGTGGTGCTGAACCCCGCCTGGGTGGACCAGCAGGTCGGCGGCATTCCGCTGCTCAACGCCGCCGTCCTCCATACCGCGCTCACCGCCGCCTGGCTCTGGACGCTCCCGGCCAAACCACCGATCCGCGCCGGTGCGGCCGTGCTGACCTTGGTCGCAGCACTCGCCGCCGTCCGCCAGGCCGCGCATGGCAGCCTGCTCACCGGCCCGATCGGCACCGCCGAGAATGGCGGCTACTCCGCCGCACTCCTCGCTATCGCGCTGTTCTGGCTATGGCGCGGCATCGTCACCACCGCGCACGACCTGCGCATCGCCGGCCTCGCGCTGCTCACCCTGGTCACCTTCAAGGTCTTCCTGATCGACGCCTCCGCGCTGGACGGCGTGCTGCGCATCCTCTCCTTCTTGGCGCTGGGCGTGGCGCTGATCGGCATCGGCTGGGCCTATGGCCGCTTCGTCGGCAAGCCCGCCGCCGACGCCCCTCATTTCAACCCATAGTGATCCGCCACCCGATCGAGCGCCAATCCCAGCACCAGCTTGCCCGCGCGGCTCGGCCAGCCCAGCGCCTTCTCGGCGACCGCCAGCCCCTCGCCCGCACAGACGACACGCCACACGATATCGGCCAGCCCCGGCCCCGCCGCCGTCACCGCGCCGTCGAACCGTCGCTTCGCCGCGATCTGCGCCAGCGTCGGATCGAGCGCTCCCGGCACGCCCTTCCGCCCGCGCGCCGCCGGTGCCGCATCCCAGCGCATCGTCACGCGCGGGCCCAGTGCCGCCATCTCGTAATCGGCGCGCACTCGCTCGCCCGCCTCATATTGCCGCGCACTCACATGCCCCCGCGCCCGCAACCACGACAGCGGCGATTCGGCCAGGTTGACGGTCACGCTGCACCGACGGCGCCCTGTCGCCCGACCCGCCGCCACAAGCCCGTCCTCGACCTCCCGCTCCACCAGCTCGCGCATAAGTTCTTCCTTTGTTCCGATTCGCACCCCTTGCCATGACGGCACATCTGTAGGAAAGCGAAAAACCAAACCGGTTAAGGGGCCACCGCATGATCACCGCCATCCGCGAAGTCCGCCGCGCCAAGGGGCTTACGCTTGAGGAAGTGGCGCTGCGCTGCGTGCCCCCCACCACCGCCCAGACGATCGGCAGGCTCGAGACTGGCACGCGCACCGTCTCGGTCGGCTGGCTCAATCGCATCGCGGCGGCGCTCGACGTCGATGCCGCCGATCTGGTCCGCCTGCCCGACCGGCCCGAAATTCCGGTCGCCGCCCTGCTCGACAGCGAAGGCGCGCAGGCGCCGCGCCACCCCGCATCAGTCGTCCCGCCGCGCGGCGAACAGGGCATGGTCGCGATCACCGTCTCGGGCGGGATCGGCGATTATCGGACGGGCGACGCGATCTGGTGCACCTCGCTGGCACCCGAAGCGTTCGCCACCGCGCTCAACCGCGACGTGCTGGTGCCGCGCCCCGCCGGGCGCTTCCTGTTCGGCCGGCTGATCGGGCGCGAGGAGGGCAAGCTTCACCTGCTTCCGCTCGGCGCCGGCGGCCGCCAGCAGGTCGTCGCCGATCCGCCCTGGATCGCCTGCGCGGTGCGTCTGGTCCGCGCGCTATAGGCAAGGCTACGTACTTGCCGAAAGCGGCGCAGAGGCGCAGTTTATCCCTTACAACAGGAGGGGAAATGCAATGCGCATCACACTGATAACGGTGGCTGCGGCTCTGATGGTCGCCACACCCGCGCTCGCCGACGATTGGGACTTCGTTCTCACCAACAACAGCGGCAAATCGATCAAGACGGTCGAGATATCCGCCACCGGCGTCAATAGCTGGGTCGCCAACAAGGTCGATCCCGAGTACAAGAAAGACGCCCTGCTAAAGAACAGCGCCAAGATGACTGTCCATTTCGACAAGGGCGAGGGCTGCAAATATGATGTGAAGGCCACGTTCGAGGACGGCACCTCGGCGATCTGGTCGGGCATCAATGTCTGCGACAATGCCTATGTCACTATCCGCTACAACGCGGCCGGCGCGCCGATCTTCACGGCAAGCTGATTCGGGGACCGGGCCCAGACCCGCACCACGGCGTTGCGGAGGGGCAGGCTTGACCGGCGGCGGCGCCCTATTCCGGCGTGTCCGTTGATCTGAACTGCTCGGCCATCCAGTCGATCACCACCCGCAGGCGCGGCGACAACTGGCGCGTGTGCGAATAGAGGACATGGACCGGCAGCGCCGATGCCGGGAATTGCGGCAGCACCTCGACCAGCCTGCCGGCCGCCAGTTCGGCGGCGGCGCGATAGCGCGGTACCTGGATCAGGCCCAGCCCCATACAGGCCGAGGCGATATTGGTCTCGGGGCCGGTCACAGTGATGAACGAAGGCAGCGACACCCGGCGCGACTTGCCGTCCACTAGGAAATCGAACGGCGCCACCTCGGGCGCATCGGGCGCATAGAAGCCGACCATGCGGTGCCCGTCAGCCTCCAGCGCATCCACCGTCTGGGGCGTGCCGAACCGGCTTAGATAATCCGGGCTAGCGAAGGTACCGCGCTCCAGCGTCGCCAGACGGCGGCGGATCAGCGCGCTGTCCACCGTGAGCTCGCCCGCACGCAGCATGCAGTCGAACCCCTCGCGCACCATGTCGAGCGCCTGGTTCGATTCGCCGATGTGCAGGCGCACATCCGGATAGGTCTCCAGGAAGCGCGGCAGGCCGGGCAGCAGGAAATGGCGCGCCTGCGTGCCATGCACGTCGATCCGCACCAGGCCGGACGGCTTGACCCCGGTGAACCCCGCCTCGGCATCCTCCAGATCGGAGATCAGGTTCACGCAGCGCCGGTAATAGGCTTCCCCGTCCAGCGTGGGGCTGACATGGCGCGTCGTGCGCTGGAGCAGGCGGACGCCCAGCCGCGCCTCCAGCCCCTTGACCGCATCGGTCACCGAGCTGCGCGGCAGGCCGAGATCGTCGGCCGCCCTGGTGAAACTCCTGCGCTCCACGATCCTGGTGAAGACGCGCATCGCATCGAACCGGTCCATGCTCGCTCCATTGTTCGCTGGTTCGGATAGTGATGCCGGTTCATGCCCGATTATCTTCCGCGGGGAAACGCGCAAATACTCCTCATCAGCCGCCGCCCCCCGGCGGGCAGACAAGGAGAAAGTCCATGACCGACAACAGCAACAAGGTCGCGATCGTCACCGGCGCCTCCGGCGGCATCGGCGCCGCGATCGCCGAGCGCCTCGCCCGTGACGGCTTCACCGTCGTCGTCAACTATGCCGGCAACGCCGCCCCCGCCGAGGCACTGGTGGCCAGAATCGAAGGCAATGGCGGCCGCGCCGTCGCCGCACAGGCCGACATCGCCGATCCGGTCGCCGTCGCCCGTCTGTTCGACACCGCACAAGCGGCGTTCGGCGGCGTGGACGTACTGGTCAACAATGCCGGCGTCATGCAGCTCGCGACGATCGCCGAGAGCGACGACGCGCTGTTCGATCGCCAGGTCGCGATCAATCTGAAGGGCGTGTTCAACACCCTGCGCGAAGCCTCGCGCCGGCTGCGCGACGGTGGCCGCATCGTCAACATCTCGTCGAGCGTGACGGGCCTGCTCCAGCCGACCTACGGCGTCTATGCGGCGACCAAGGCCGCGGTCGAGGCGATGACCAGCGTGCTCACCAAGGAGCTGCGCGGCCGCAACATCACCGTCAACGCGATCGCGCCGGGACCGACGGCCACCAAGCTGTTCCTCGACGGCAAGCCCCAGGAGGTGATCGATCGCCTGGCGAAGATGGCCCCGCTGGAGCGGCTCGGCCAGCCCGAAGACATCGCCGCGGCGGTTGCCTTCCTCGCCGGCCCGGACGCCGCCTGGATCAACGGTCAGACGCTGCGCGCCAATGGCGGGATCATCTGAACCCTGAACGAACCTCCTATCGAAGGAATAAAGTCATGACCAAGCATGTCATCCTCGTCACCGGCGCGTCTTCGGGCTTCGGCCTGATGACCGCCCGCGCGCTCGCCACCGCAGGCCACATTGTCTACGCCTCGATGCGCGAAACCCAGGGCCGTAACGCCCCCCAGGTCGCCGCCGTCGCGGCCTGGGCCGCCGAGCAGCAGGTCGATCTCCGCACCGTCGAGCTCGACGTCCAGTCCGACACCTCGTCGGAAGCGGCGGTCGCCCATATCCTCGCCGATGCCGGTCGGCTCGACGTGATCGTCCACAATGCCGGGCACATGATGTTCGGCCCGGCCGAGGCGTTCACGCCGGAACAGTATATCCAGCAGTACGACGTCAACGTGCTGGGCACCCAGCGCGTGAACCGCGCCGCTCTGCCGCTCCTGCGCAAGCAGGGCAAGGGCCTGCTGGTCTGGGTCGGTTCCTCCTCGACGCGCGGCGGCACCCCACCGTTCCTCGCGCCCTATTTCGCGGCCAAGGCGGCGATGGATGCGTTGGCGGTGTCCTACTCCACCGAGCTGGCTTTGTGGGGTATCGAGACGACGATCATGGTGCCGGGCGCCTTCACCAAGGGGACCAACCACTTCGCCCATAGCGGCTCCCCCGCGGACACGGCGCGTGCCGCCGAATATGAGACCGGCCCCTATGCGGGCATCACCGACAAGGCGCTGAAGGGCCTAGCGAGCCTGGAACCCGCCGATGCCGATCCGGCCGAAGTGGCGCAGGCGATCGTCCGGGTGGTCGACACGCCGTTCGGCAAGCGCCCGTTCCGCGTCCATGTCGATCCGTCGCAGGACGGCGCGGAAGTGGTCAACGCCGTCGCCGATCGGGTGCGCCGCGAAATGTATCGCAACATCGATCTGGAGGATCTGCTCACCCCCCGCATTGCCTGACAATGCCCTCCGGACAGGCGGCCGGCGCGGAAACCCCGCGTCGGCCGCTTATCGTCAGCGATGCCGGTCCAGCCGTCCTCGTATCGGAAATGGTGGGCGGTGACGGTCTCGAACCGCCGACCCTCTCGGTGTAAACGAGATGCTCTACCAACTGAGCTAACCGCCCGTCGCATCGCCGCCCAGCCGGGCACGATGCACGAACCGCGATGCCAAAGCATGCGGCCAAGGGCAAGGGTTTCGACGTCGCCCCGAAATCAGACCAGGCTCAGTCCCGCACGCTTCGCCGCCCCCGCATAGCTGCGCATGCCCTCCAGCGCCTTTTCGCTGAGCGCGATATAGGCCCGCCGGCGGTCGCTCGGATCGGCGTGGCGCTCGAACAGGCCCGCCTCATGCAGCGTCCCGATCCAGCGCAGCGCCGTGGTCGGCGGCACAGCGGCGGCGATGCACAGGCTCGATACCGAGACCTGCCGGTGCTCCAGTTGCGCCGCGAACAGATCGAGCAGCATGTCCCACGCCGGATCGGCGAACAGCTCGCCGCTGAAGAATTGCCCGCGCAGCCGTCGCGACCGGATCACCGCGCGGATCTCCTGCGCGCTCGGCTCGAAGCCCTTCGCATCCTCCGGCCCGCGATAGCTCAGGCCGCTGTCACGCACCCCCGCACGCCGTTCGCCCTCCTCGCCGCGCGTCAGCCGGGCCAGCGTGTCGGCGATGCGTGCCACCTCCTCGTTCAGCCGCTGGAGCCGCAGCGATTCGGTATCGCGCGCCGCGTCGTTGAGCGCGCCGCGCTCCTTCCACCGCAGGAAGGCGAAGGCGCTCGCCCGTTCGGACGCGCTCGGATCGCAGAGGAATTGCACCCTGGGTCCGGTCAACTGGCTTGCCGCCGCATCGATCTGCTCGGGCAGGATCATTGCCACCACGCCGAGCGAACGCTCGATCGCCACCGTGTCCGCACGGGCCAGCACCACGTCCAGCATGGCCTCGGGCACGCCGGCTGCCTCAATGACGATCAGGTCTATTCCGTCATAGCTCGAAAGGTCTCGCGCCGCATCGGCAAAGCTCAGCCGCGCGCGCGCGCGAAAACCGGCAAGTTCCAGCGCCTCCAGCGTGGCATCGCCTGCGTGGCTGCTCTCGGCAATCACCAGTGCCTGCGGCATCGACATGGCATAAGACGGCACCGCCCCCTGCGGCGAGGTTATGAAATTCGTCATTTTCCCCCTCGGAGTTCGTCTTCTGTTCTTTAAATGCCGCATCCCTCCAAAATGGCGGAGTCGGATTTCCTCCATTTTGGACGGGAAGCTGCTTAATGCTCCGCAAATCCTCCGATGCGGAGCAATTCGCCTCAACCCCTCCTGCGCAGATCGGGAAGCTGCCCTTCCTTGAGGCCCAGAAGTTCGCGGGCCGCGCTTGCCAGCGTTGCGGTCACCAGCACGAAACCCAGCGCGATCAGGGTCAGCGCCAGCGCGATCACGATCACCTGCGACAGCGTCGACAGGTTCATCGCCTGGGCCGCCATCAGCAGCAGCATGTCCGACAAGGCATCGGGTCCGAAGCGCAATTGCGGCACGGCCTGCACCACCGGCCAGAAGAAGATCAGCATCACCACGATCCAACCCGCAAGCAGCAGCAACGCGATCCCCAGGAACGCGCCGAACAGCGACCAGAAATGCCCGCGCGACAGCGTCCATGCCTCATCGACGGTGATCTGTTCGTAGAGATAAGTGAGCGGCAGCGAGATCGAGAGCCGCACCTGCGCCAGGATCATGGCGCCGAGGATGAGCACGATCAGGACGATCGCCGGCCACGGCCCCAGCACATTCCCCACCGCCGCATGGATGCCGAGCAGGATCGCCTGGCCAAGCAGCCCGAGCAGCAGGAGCGCGATCACGTTGGCGACGCTCAGCATCAGCAGCAGCGCGAACACGCGCAGCTCGTTGCCGCCCAGGCGGAGATAGGCGCCGCCGGTCTTGTACGGGTGCAGCGTCGCGCGGCACACCGCGGTCAGCAGGATCGCGACCAGCCCGACCGTCAGCACCTGGGTCACGATCGCGGCAATCAGGCCGCTCGCGCCCATTTCGGCGCCGGACGCCCCGGGTGGCGTCATCGCCACGCGCAACAGGCCGATCGCGAAGATCCCCGCCAGGTACAGCAAGGCCCAGATCGCGACCGAAACCGGCCGGCGCGCCACCAGGCGGAAGGCTCCCCCGAGAATCGATCCGATCACGCGCCCCCCCTCCCCGGTCAGTCGCCGGTCAGTCGAGCGCCTTGACGATCTCCTCGACCATCTTCTTGGCGTCGGCCAACAGCATCATCGTGTTATCGCGGTAGAAAAGTTCGTTGTCCACGCCGGCATAGCCCACGCCGCCCATCGAGCGCTTCACGAACAGCACCGTCTTGGCCTTCTCCACGTCGAGCACGGGCATGCCGTAGATCGGCGAGGACTTGTCGGTCTTGGCGGCCGGATTGGTCACGTCGTTGGCACCGATCACAAAGGCGACGTCGGTCTGGGCGAACTCGGAATTGATGTCCTCCAGCTCGAACACTTCGTCATAGGGGACGTTCGCTTCGGCCAGCAGCACGTTCATATGGCCCGGCATGCGCCCCGCGACCGGATGGATCGCATATTTGACGCGCACGCCATGCGCCTTGAGCTTGTCCGCCATCTCGCGCAGCACATGCTGCGCCTGGGCGACTGCCATGCCGTAGCCGGGGACGATGATGACCTGCTCGGCCTGGCTCATCAGGAAGGCCGCGTCCTCGGCGCTCCCACGCTTCCACGGCCGGTCGCTGGCGACCGCGCCCGCCGGCCCGCCGCTGTCGCCGCCGAAGCCGCCCGCGATCACGCTGATGAAGCTGCGGTTCATCGCACGACACATGATGTAGCTGAGGATCGCACCGGAGGAGCCCACCAGCGCACCGGTGACGATCATCGCGGTATTGTGCAGCGTGAAGCCCATCGCCGCCGCCGCCCAGCCCGAATAGCTGTTGAGCATCGACACCACGACCGGCATATCCGCGCCGCCGATGGGCACGATCAGCAGGAAGCCGATGACGAAGCTGAGCGCGGTCACGGTCCAGAAGATCCAGGGCGTCTGGTCGGTCACGAAATAGCCGATCAAGCCGAGGATGCCCGCGAGCAGCGCCAGGTTGATGACGTGCCGGCCGGGAAGCATGATCGGCTTGCCGCTCATATTGCCGTTGAGCTTCAGGAACGCGATCACGCTGCCTGAGAAGGTGATCGCGCCGATCGCGACGCCTAGCCCCATCTCGATCCGGCTGACGCTGAGGATCTCGCCGTCCGGCCCCAGGATGCCGAACGCACCCGGATTGAGGAACGCCGCCGCCGCCACCAGCACTGCCGCCATGCCGACCAGCGAGTGAAACGCCGCGACGAGCTGCGGCATCGCGGTCATCGCGATCCGCCGCGCGGTGACGAAGCCGATGATGCCGCCGATGGCGATCGCCACCGCCAGCTCGACCGGGCTCGCGATATGGTGCGTCACCAGCGTCGTCACGACCGCGATGGCCATGCCGATCATGCCGAGGCGATTGCCCCGCCGGCTGGTCGCCGGACTGGAGAGCCCGCGCAGCGCGAGGATGAAGCAGACGCCCGCCACCAGATAGGCAAAGGCGACCCAGGGGCTCACGGGAGCGGCTTCGTGCACCTCAGCGCTCCTTCTTCTTGTACATGGCGAGCATCCGCTCGGTGACGGCGAACCCGCCGAAGATGTTCACGCTCGCCAGCGCGACCGCGACCAGCCCCAGCCATTTGGAAACCTCGGCCCCCGAAGCAAAGCTCGCGATCAGCGCGCCGACGATGATGACGGAGGAGATCGCGTTGGTGACGGCCATCAGCGGCGTATGCAGCGCCGGCGTCACCGACCACACCACGTAGTAGCCAACGAAGCACGCCAGCACGAAGATCGACAGGATCGAGATGAAGTCCATGGTCTACTCCTGATCCTCCCCGGAACGGGGAGGGGGACCGCCCGCAGGGCGGTGGAGGGGGCGGGCGGCAAGCAACGCGATCGAGGCAGCTACGCCATCGGCGTCTTTCAGAATGTCCGAAGCGTTGACGTGAACGACGCGATGGCCGTTTTCGACAAGGAAACTCTCGCGGCTCGCGTCATGTGCGATTGCGCGCGGCTGCGCGTGGATTTCACCATCCACCTCGATTGCGAGCCGCAGAGCCGGACAATAGAAATCGACGATGTAAGGGCCGATCGGATGCTGCTTGCGGATCCGCATTCCGGCAGCATTTTTTCGCAACCGCTGCCACAGCAGCACTTCGGGATAGCTCATTTCCTTCCGCTGCTTACGTGCGCGGACAACTTCCACGCGCAGTATACGCGGAGAATCCCCTCCACCGCGCTTCGCGCGGTCCCCCTCCCCGTACCGGGGAGGATCGGGGAGGCATGGCGGCGTCACGCCCCCAGCAGTCTCTCGCTCACGACCTTGCCGCCCTGCGTCACTCGCACGGCGTTGCCGATCTCCTCGTCGAGCACCGGCTTGCCCGCTTCCTTGTCCCAGAAGGCCGAGAGGAAGTTGAACAGGTTCCGCGCGAACAGCGCCGACGTGTCCGCCGCCAGCCGGCTCGGCACGTTGCGATGCCCGACGATCTTCACGCCATGCACCGTCACCACCTCGCCCGCGACCGCACCCTCGACATTGCCGCCCTGCTCGACGGCGAGATCGACGATCACGCTACCCGGCTTCATGCTCGCCACCTGCGCGTCCGAGATCAGCCGCGGCGCCGGGCGCCCGGGGATCAGCGCGGTGGTGATGACGATGTCCTGCTTGGCGATGTGCGAAGAAACCAGCTCCGCCTGCGCCGCCTTGTACTCGTCGGACATCTCGGTGGCATAGCCGCCGGTGCCCTCGCCCTCGATGCCCGCGACATTCTCGACGAAGATCGGCTTGGCGCCGAGCGACAGGATCTGTTCCTTGGTCGCCGCGCGCACGTCGGTCGCGGAGACCTGCGCGCCCAGCCGCCGCGCCGTCGCGATCGCCTGGAGCCCCGCGACGCCGACGCCCATTACGAACACCTTGGCGGCCGAGACCGTGCCCGCCGCGGTCATCATCATCGGAAAGGCGCGGTCATATTCCGCCGCCGCGTCGAGCACTGCCTTGTAGCCGGACAGATTCGACTGCGACGACAATATGTCCATCGACTGCGCGCGCGTGATGCGCGGCATGAACTCCATCGCCAGCGCCTCGGCGCCGAGCGCCGCATAGCGATCGATACGCGCGCGTTCTCCGAAGGGATTGAGCCCCGCCACGATCCAGGCGCCCTGCTTCAATCCGCCCAGGCTGTCGGGGTCCGGCCCCTGCACGCCCAGCACGATATCGGCATCGGCCAGCACGTCGCCGCGCGATCCGATCTTCGCGCCCGAATCGGCAAATGCCTGATCGGCAACCGACGCATGTTCGCCCGCGCCGGCCTCCACCGCCACTTCGGCTCCGAGCCCGATGAATTTCTTGACCGTCTCAGGAGTCGCGGAAACGCGCCGCTCGCCGGCGGCGGTTTCCTTGAGCACTGCGATCTTCACGTCAGCTTGCGATCAGGAAGACGACAAGCGCGGCGATAAGCGCCACGGCCACAGTGCCCCAGGTCATCATCGCGGTGAAGCCGCGCCAGGTCCGCTCATGCGCCTGGAATTCGGTGCTGTTGTCACCCGTCTCGGCCATCCGTGCTTCCCCTGAACGCGCTATATGCGGGCCGTCTTAACCCTGTCACCGCGTCCCCTCAAGCCCGATGGACTTGCCTTCGCGCAAGGACGAAGGCTTCAGGAACGCTTAAGCTGAACTTTACGCATCTATCTTATGCCGGTCGCCCTGAAACGGGACATTGGGGACGAAAAAGCGATGACTCGCAACGGGCAGAGACTGCTCCTGCTGATCGACGACGAACCGGCACAGCGCCGGCTGGTCGCCGCGATCGCTTCGCGTCGCGGCTGGCGTACCATCTTCGCGGGCGATCCGGAAACCGCCATCGCCACGCTCGGCACCCCCGACGGCATGGCGCTCGACGCGATCATCCTCGATCATCCCGCGTCGGACAGCGATGCCGCCAGCCTGATCCTCGAGCTGCGCGCGCGCCGTCCCCAGCTCCCGATCCTGGTGCTCACCGCCAATAGCTCGGTCTCGGCCGCGGTCGGCTCGATGCGGGCGGGCGCCACCGATTTCCTGGTCAAGCCGATCGCGTCCGAGCGCCTGCTCGCCGCGCTTGAAGCCGCGATGGGCGGCATCAGCGCGGGCGAGCTGCGCCCGCTCACCGAAAAGCTCACCGCCACGCTCGCCTTCAACGAGATCGTCGGATCGGCCCCGCAGTTCCGCGCTGCGCTGGCGATCGCCGCCAAGGCCGCGCGCGCCCGCGTGCCCGTGCTGATCGAGGGCGAGAGCGGCGTCGGCAAGGAAGTGATCGCCGAGGCCATCCACGCCGCCTCCCCGCGCAGCCGCAAGGAGATGATAACGGTCAATTGCGGCGCGATCCCCGCCAATCTGGTCGAATCGGAACTGTTCGGGCACGAAAAGGGCGCGTTCACCGGCGCGTTCGAGCGCAAGATCGGCCGCTTCATGGATGCGGACGGCGGCACGCTGTTCCTCGACGAGGTCGGCGAAATGCCGCTCGACGCCCAGGTCAAGCTGCTGCGTGTCCTGCAATCCGGCGAGATCCAGCCGCTCGGTGCGCGCCATCCGCGCGAAGTCGATGTCCGCGTGATCGCCGCGACCAACAAGTCGCTGGTCGCCGAAGTCGAGGCCGGCCGCTTCCGCGAAGATCTCTTCTATCGGCTCAACGTCGTCCAGGTGACGATCCCCCCCTTGCGCGAGCGCGCCGGCGACATTCCGGCGCTTGCCCGCCACCTGCTCGCGCGCATCGCCGAGCAGCCGGGCCTGCGCCCGCTCGGCATCACCGACGATGCGCTGGCGCTGCTCGGCAGCTATGACTGGCCCGGCAATGTCCGTCAGCTCCAGAACGCGCTGTTCCGCGCCGCGGTGCTCTGCGACAGCGACGGGCTGACCCGTGCCGATTTCCCCCAGATCGCCAATCTTGCGCTCGGCCGCCCGGCCGCCGCGCCGCAGATGGGCGGGCACGCATCGGGCAATGCCGGCGTCACCCTGTTCGGGCCGGACGGCAACATGCGCCCGCTCGACGAGATCGAGGCCGACGTCATCCGCCTCGCCATCGGCCATTATCGCGGCCGCATGACCGAAGTCGCCCGCCGCCTCGGCATCGGCCGCTCGACGCTGTATCGCAAGCTGGGCGAGCTGGGGATCGACCAGACCGCAGCCTGATTCCCCGGCTCTAGCGCAGCCGCCAGCGGGTGACGAAGGGCTGGCGATCGCCGGCCACCGGTATCGACGTGCCGGCCGCCACCCCCGCAAGCTGCGGCGCCGGGTCGCTGTCGGCCCGCCGCAGCGTGAACAGGTCGCGACCGCCGCGCAGCAATGCCCGCGCCCCACTGCCATCGACGTGAGGAAGGCCCGGAACCATCCCATCGGCCCATCGGTCGCCGTCACCGGAATCGCGCGCGAGCACGACGATCGGCATGCTGGAATCGCGCGCCCGATAATGCGCGGCGGCGAATGCCGTCGCATCGCCCTGCACGAGCAGCACGGGCGCCCTGCCTGTCCGGGCGACGGCCTCGATCGCTTCCCGCCATCCCTCTTCCTCCCGGATCGGAAGCCAGCGCGTGAGCGTGACTGCTTCCAGGAGGAGCAGCAGCCCCGCCAGCACGGCGGCCACGGGTCGTGCGGGAATGCTGGCGACGGCCACGGCAAGCAGCACCGTCGCGGGCCCCGCCGCCCATGACAGCGTCCGCGGCAGGAAGATCGGCACCCATTGGCTGATGACGAACAGCAGGACCGGCGCGCCAAGCGCAAATACCGCCAGCATCGCCACCGCCGGCCGCCGATCGCGCCACACAAGCCAGAGGATCGCACCCAGGAGCGCGGCCAGCGCAATGCCGGTGCGCACGCCGCCGTCGGGCATGACGGCAAAGGCGTAGACATTCCCCGTCAGGTGCCACGCTCCCAGGAAATCGGCCCGCACGATCCAGGCGATGTTTCGATGATCGCCGGCCAGTTGCCGGAGCGTGATCGAAGCCCACCATGCCCAGGCAAGCCCGACGGCCGCATTGGCGCAGACCCAGCGGACCACGGCGGCGCGGTCGCGACGCAGCAGCCACAGCATCGTCAGATTGGCGAGGAAGACGAACAGCACCAGCGTCGTATGGGCGTAGAGCGCGATCGTCGCCGCGATCCCATAGAGCAGCAGATCGCGAAGGCGTCGCTGCTCCAGATAGCATGTCGCTCCTAATATCGCGATCAGCACCGCGCTCTGGGCCATGCCATAGCCGCGCACCTCCTGCGACAGATCGACATGGCTGGCCGACAGCGCGAGCAGGGCCGCCGCGAACACGCCGGCTGCGGGGCCGCCCAGACGGCGCGCGAGCAGCGCGCCCGCGCCGATACCGGCAAGGCCGAAAGCGATCGACAACAGCCGGACCGACCTGTCCGCATCCCCGGCGAACCCGATCCAGCCCTTGAGCAGCGTATAATAGAGCGGCGGATTGGTCTCGCGCACCATCCAGTCGCCCCAGAGATGATCGAGCGGCTGGTGCGCGAAGGCGAGCGAGGCAATCTCGTCGAACCACAGGCCGTAATCGGCGGTCGCGATCCGCAGTGCCGCGGCGGCGAGCACCACGCCCGCCAGCAGCAATGCCTCGCCCCGGCGCAGCGGAGCGGCAGTCATCGCACGGCGGTCAGAGCGGCATCGCGCAGGCCGCGCCACACGCGCAGTGCCTGCGCGGTTTCGGTGACGTCGTGGACGCGCAGGAGTTGCGCGCCCAATTGCGCGCCGTGCAGCGCCAGGGCCACGCTGCCTCCGAGCCGTTGCTCGACGGGCGCCTCGTTCGAAAGCGCGCCGATCATCCGCTTGCGGCTCGCCCCCAGCAGGATGCCGCAGCCGATCCCGTGGAACAGCGCCAGCCCGTTGAGCAGCGCAAGATTGTCGGCGAGCGACTTGCCGAAGCCGATGCCGGGATCGATCAGGATCTTCGCCCGGTCGACGCCCGCCGCCGCCACATCCTCCACGCGCTTTTCCAGCCAGTCATAGACTTCGAGCAGCACGTCGCCATAGCCGCGCCCGCCATCCGCACCCCTGGCGGGATCGCCGGCATGCATCAGCACCACCGGGCACCCTGCCCCGGCCACCACCTCAAGCGCGCGGCCGTCATAGAGCAGGGCCGAGACGTCGTTGACCAGATGCGCGCCCGCCGCCAGCGCCGCCTCCATGACCGCAGCCTTGCGCGTGTCGACCGATACCGCCGCGCCGCTGCGCGCCAGCCGCTCGATCGCCGGCACGACGCGCGCGATCTCGTCGCCTTCCCAGACCTCCGGCGCACCCGGCCGCGTCGATTCGCCGCCGACATCGACGATCGCCGCGCCGGCAATGCCCATGTCCACGCCCGCCTGCGCCGCGCCGGCGGGATCGTCCGCGTGCCGGCCGCCGTCCGAGAAGCTGTCCGGCGTCACGTTGAGGATGCCCATTACCAGCGGCTGGTCGAGCCGCAGCATCCGCTCGCCAAGCCTGAGCGGCGCGCGCGGCGCGGTGATGCGCGCGATCAAAGGCGCCAGCCGTTCGTCCCGGCCCGCCTCGGCGACGCTCAGCGTGCGCTGCGAGACGCGCCGCCTATCCTCGGCTTCGATCAGCTCATAGCCCGCGAACCAGCCGAGCCCGCCCGCCAGCCGCGCGACTTCGCCGTCGCGGCCCACCGGCGTATCGACGAACTGGACCGGGCGGAGATAGGATTTCGCGGGCATATGCCCCTATTGGACTAGGGCTGCGTCGCCAGCAAATAGGTCTGGCGCAGCGCGTCGATCGGCTTCAGCCCGCCCTCGGCCTCGTAATGCCAATAGGTCCAGCCGTTGCACGAAGGCGCGTTCTGGAGCGTCGCGCCGAGCTTGTGGATCGATCCGCTCGCATCGCCACAGCGCAGCGATCCGTCCGCACCCACCACTGCAACGTGGCGCCGCCTGGCATCGGTCAGCACCGCGCCCGGATTGAGGAAGCCGTTCTCGATCAGCGTGCCGAACGCCACGCGCGGCGCCGCCTTGGGCGCCTGCATCGTCTTCAGCGCTGATTCGTCGAGCGGCAGCGCCGCCTCGATCCGCTCAATCGCCGCCGCGCAGTAATTGGCCTCGCGCTCGATGCCGATCCAGCGCCGTCCCAGTCGCTTCGCCACCGCGCCGGTCGTCCCCGTCCCGAAGAACGGATCGAGCACTACGTCGCCCGGCTTGGTGCAGGCGAGCAGCACGCGATAGAGCAGCGCCTCGGGCTTCTGCGTCGGATGCACCTTCACCCCGTCGCGCTTCAGCCGTTCGGGGCCGCCGCAGATCGGGAATTCCCAGTCGCTGCGCATCTGGAGCTCGTCGTTGAGCGTCTTCATGCTGCGATAGTTGAAGGTGTAGCGCGCCTTCTCGCCCTTCGACGCCCAGATCAGCGTCTCGTGCGCGTTGGTGAAGCGCGTGCCCTTGAAATTGGGCATCGGATTGGCCTTGCGCCAGATGATGTCGTTCAGGATCCAGAAGCCCAGATCCTGGATCGCCGATCCCACCTTGAAGATGTTGTGATAGCTGCCGATCACCCAGATCGTGCCGTCGTCCTTCAGGATGCGCCGCGCCTCGGCCAGCCATTCGCGGGTGAACTTGTCATAGACAGCCAGGCTGTCGAACTTGTCCCAATCGTCGGTCACCGCGTCGACATGGCTGCCGTCGGGCCGCGCCAGGTCGCCGCCGAGCTGGAGGTTGTAGGGCGGATCGGCGAAGATCATGTCGACCGACTTGGCCGGCAGCGACCGCATCGCCGCCACGCAATCATGCATCAGGATCGAATCGAGCGGCAGCTCGGCCTGCTCCGCCGGAGCAGCCGCCTTCTGCCGATTAACCTTTTCCAGAACCCCCATTTTCGAACCGCTCCCTTGATGGACGCGCGTCTTGAGGCAGGCCGGAGTCCGCCGTCAACCAAACATTAGTTAACGAGAATCGCTGCTAAATCGTTAACCGGGCAGAACATTCCGGCACCCGCCAAGATGTTGAGTCAAGAAGTTATCCACAGGCCCAATCGCTGGTGGGTGTGACCCGAAAGACTCACTTCCCGGATTCGACTTACCCGCCCAACAAGAACATAATAGGAACATTATCCGAGTCGGAGGCCGCCATGCCGCATCGCCATCGCCTGTTCTTCGCGCTTCGGCCCTCACGGATCGAGGCGAACCTGACAGGCCTGTTCCGCGACACGGCCGATTCCGCGCTCACCCCGGTCACCAATGACCGGCTGCACATGACGATGGGAATCACCGGCGATTTCGCGGCCTTCCCGCAGGATGTGGCGGAGCGGATGACGGCGATAGGCGACGGTCTTGCCGGCGATCGATTCGTCCTGGCGCTCGATCGACTGTCGGGCAGCGAACGCTCGATCGCGCTCCGGCCCAGCAAACGCCCACCGGCCCTGTCGGCCTTGCAGAAGCAGGTCGACGACCTGCTGCGCTACTGGAACCTCATGCGATCCGGCTGGAGCTTCAATCCGCACGTCACGCTGGGATACCGCGCCGGTCTTTCGTTCCTGGAACCGGTCACCCCGCTCGTCTGGGACGTGCGCGAGATCGTCCTGATCCACAGCCTGGTCGGCGCGACCCGGCATGTCGAGCTCGGCCGCTGGCCGCTCATGCGCCGCCAGCTCGACCTGTTTTCCGGCTAGGCCCTTACTCCACCCATTCCAGCCCGATCTCGCGGTAGAGCGCGCGGTCCTCTTCCCATTTCGGGTTCACCTTGACGTGGAGGTAGAGGTGCACCGGCACGCCCATGATCCGCGAGAGCTCCGCGCGGGCGCGGGCGCCGATCTCCTTGATGCGCGCGCCGCCCTTGCCGAGCACGATCGCACGCTGCGTCTCGCGCGCGACGAGGATCTGCTGATGGATCTCGACCGAACCATCCGCCCGCTCCGAATATTTCTCGGTCTCGATCGCGCTGGCATAAGGCAGCTCGGCATGAAGCTGGAGATAGAGCTGCTCGCGCGTCACCTCGGCGGCGATCATGCGATCGGTCGCGTCGGAGACCTGGTCCTCCGGGAAATGCCATGGCCCCTCGGGCATGCGCGCCGCCAGCGCCGACTTCAGCTCCGCCACGCCGTCGCCGGTCTGGGCGCTGACGAAATAGGTCTCGTCGAACGCCAGCGCCTCGTTGAGCTTCGCGGCATGGCCGAGCAGCCTGGGCTTGTCGGCGATATCGACCTTGTTGAGGATCAGGATCTTGGGCTCGGATCGCTTGGCGAGGCTTTCCAGGATCGCATGGACCTTGGGGCCGATGCCGCCCTTGCCGTCGACCACCAGCGCGATCACGTCGGCGCCCTCCGCGCCTTCCCAGGCGGCGGCGACCATCGCGCGATCCAGCCGGCGCTCGGGCGTGAAGATGCCGGGCGTGTCGATCAGCAGGAGCTGGGTCGGTCCCTCGATCGCCAGGCCCATCAGCCGCGCGCGCGTCGTCTGCGCCTTGGGGCTGACGATCGCCACCTTCTGGCCGACCAGCGCATTCACCAGCGTCGACTTGCCCGCATTGGGGGCGCCGACGATGGCGATCAGGCCGCAATGTTGGGTTTCTTCCGTCATGTCATCCTGTCTGGACCAAATGGTCCGGGGTTGTCGATTTCCGTTCGCGCGACGGCGCGGCGATCCAGTCCATGCCTTTGACGCCGCTCTATCGCCGCGTCGCCGCGGCGTTGCGCGCGCCTATTGCTCCAGCTTCTCCAGCAAAGCCGCCGCTGCCGCGGTCTCCGCTTCCTGCTTGCTGGTGCCCTCGGCGCTCGCCTCGGCGAGCTTGCCGATGCTCACCTTCACGGTGAAGCGCGGCGCGTGGTTCGGTCCCGAGCGATCGACTATCTCATATTCGGGCGGCCGCCGGTTATGCGCGGCGGCCCATTCCTGGAGCGCCGACTTGGGATGCTTGGGCGCGGTGGCATGCGCATCGACGCGGTCGCCCCAGGCCCCGCGGATAAAGGCGCGCACAGGCTCCAGCCCGGCCTCGAGATAGAAGGCGCCGATCAGCGCCTCCATCACGTCGCCCAGCACATTGTCGCTGTCGGCGGCGCCGTCGTCGCGCGCCTGCTTGCCGAGCCGGAGATACGGCACGACACCGATCTCGCGCGCCACCTCGGCACACACCGGCCCCGTCACCAGCGAATTCAGCCGCCGCGACAACGCGCCCTCGGGCTCGCCGGCGAACCGGTCGAACAGCCATTCGGCGATGACCAGCCCCAGCACGCGATCGCCCAGGAACTCCAGCCGCTCGTAATTCGCCGCGGCCTGGCTGCCATGGGTCAGCGCGCGCTCGAACGCCTTCAGCTCCTGCGCAGGACGGCCGAACGTCTCAACGATCCATCCCCCCAGGTCCGGGGTGCTCAGAAGCCCTCTCCCAGGCGGCTCCAGCGCGCCGCGGTGAACCAGGTCCAGGGCAGAAACCAGTTCGCGCTGCCGTCGGTCGACCAGAAGTTCACGATCGCCTTGCCCTCGATATTCTCGAGCGGGACGAAGCCGATGCCGTTGCCTTCGGGCGGCTGCGGGAAGCGGCTGTCGGTCGAATTGTCGCGATTGTCGCCCATCAGGAACACGTTGCCGGCAGGCACCGTATAGACCACCGTGTCGTCCTGCGGCAGCGTCTGCTGGTCGAGCACGTTATAGCTCTTGCCGTTGGGCAGCGTCTCGCGGAACTGCGGGATGCGGCAGACCGGCCCGGTCTTCGGATCGACATCCTGGAAGCTGGCCGGGCAATTGGTGAAATTGGGCGTGATCGGCAGGCTGAACGCCGCGATCTTCTGCTTGGGGATCGGGCGGCCGTTCAGGATCACCTGGCCGTTTATCATCTGCACCGTGTCGCCCGGCAGGCCGATCACGCGCTTGATCCAGTCCTCGCCATTGTGGTTCGGCGCCTTGAACACCACCACGTCGCCGCGCGCCGGCGTGCCCGCGAAGATGCGGCCCGGGATCAGCGGCAGGCTCCACGGCAGCGAATGCTTCGAATAGCCGTAATTCCATTTGGTGATGAACAGATAGTCGCCGATCAGCAGCCGCGGCAGCATCGATTCGGACGGAATCGAGAAGGGCGAGAAGATGAAGCTGCGCACCACGAAGACGATCAGCGCCAGCTTGATGAGGAACGACCCCAGATCCCGCCACTCCGATTTGGGCCTGGCCGGCTTCGCGGGGGCGGACTTGGGCGTGGCCTCGTCCTGGGGCTCGGCGGGGGTCGCGTTATCCATGGTTCCTGCTCTGCTTGCGGCGAGCCATGGCGTCAAGCCGATGAATCCGGCTGGCAGCGGCCACGGCGGGGCGATAGGGGCGTGTTGCCCAAGAGGAGATGAACATGCGCTTGCCCGACTGGTCGCCGATCCGCGCTCTCCAACCCGCTGCGCTCCCCCAGCTCTTCGCCGATGATCCCAGGCGCGTCGAGGCGCTGTCGGTCGATATCGCCGGCATCCATTTCGACTGGTCGAAGACGCATCTGACGGCGGAGGCGATCGCCGCCTTCTCCATACTCGCCCAGTCGATGGGCCTCGCCGCCAGGCGCGACGCGCTGTTCGCGGGCGAGGCCGTCAACGTCACCGAAGGCCGCGCCGCCGAGCACGGCGCCGAGCGCGGCGAGGGTTCGCCCGAGAGCGTGGCGCGGGCGCAAGCCTATCATGCCCGGATGCGCGCGCTGATCGACGCGATCGAGGCCGAGGCGTTCGGCCCGGTGCGCCATATCCTCCATATCGGCATCGGCGGATCGGCCTTGGGGCCGGACCTGCTGGTCGATGCGCTGGGCCGCGATGCCGATCGCTACGACGTGGCGGTGGTCTCCAATGTCGACGGGGTCGCGCTGGAAGAGGCAATGGACCGCTTCGATCCGCAGGCGACGCTGATCGCGGTGGCGTCGAAGACCTTCACCACCACCGAGACGATGCTCAACGCCGAAAGCGCGCTCGAATGGATGCAGGCGGCGGGCGTGGAAGACCCCTATGGCCGCGTGGTCGCGCTGACCGCCGCGCCCGACAAGGCCGTCGAATGGGGCGTGGACGAGACGCGCGTGCTGCCCTTCGCCGAATCCGTGGGCGGGCGCTATTCGCTCTGGTCGTCGATCGGCTTCCCCGCGGCGCTGGCGCTCGGCTGGGACGCATTCGAGGAATTGCTGGAGGGCGCGGCCGAGATGGACCGGCATTTCCGCCTGACCGAGCTTTCGAGCAACGCCCCCGCGCTCGCGGCCTTCGCCGACCTCTATTACAGCCAGGCGCGCGGCTGCGAGACGCGGGCGACCTTCGCCTATGACGAGCGGCTGCGCCTGCTGCCGAGCTATCTCCAGCAGCTCGAAATGGAATCGAACGGCAAGCGCGTCACCGCCGAGGGCCAGCCCGTCGAATGGCCCACCGCGCCGATCACCTGGGGCGGCGTGGGCACCGATGCGCAGCACGCGGTGTTCCAGCTCCTCCACCAGGGCACCCGGCTGGTGCCGCTCGAATTCGTCGGCGTGATCGAGGCAGGCGATGCGCTGGCCGACGACCATCACCGCCAGCTCCTCATCAACATGTTCGCGCAGGGCGCCGCGCTGATGGCCGGGCGCGACGCGGCGGACAAGGCGCGCGCCTATCCCGGCGACCGGCCGAGCGCGACGCTGCTGCTCGATCGCCTCGATCCGCGCACGCTGGGGGCGCTGCTCGCCTTCTACGAGAATCGGACGTTCGTGAACGCCGTGCTGCTCGGCATCAATCCGTTCGACCAGTTCGGCGTCGAGCTCGGCAAGGAAATGGCCAAGGCGGCGGACAAGGGGGGACTGGATTTCGATCCCTCCACCACCGATCTGATCCGCCGGGCATTTGGAGAATGAGCGTGGCCGATTTCGAGTTTGATCTGTTCGTCATCGGCGCGGGCTCGGGGGGTACGCGCGCCTCGCGCGTCTCGGCGGCGCATGGCGCGCGGGTCGCGGTGGCGGAGGAATATCGCGTCGGCGGCACCTGCGTCATCCGCGGCTGCGTGCCCAAGAAGCTGCTCGTCTATGGCGCGCATTTCGCCGAGGATCTGAAGGACGCGCGCCGCTTCGGCTGGGACGTGCCCGACTGCCATTTCGACTGGACGGTGCTGCGCGACAACGTCCTCGCCGATGTCGACCGGCTGAACGGCCTCTACACCCAGACGCTCGACAATAACGGCGTCGAGATCTTCCTCGAGCACGCGACCGTCACCGGCCCGCACGAAGTGACGCTGGCAAGCGGCAGGAAAATCACCGCCAAATATATCCTGGTCGCCAGCGGCGCGCATCCGCACGTGCCCGATTTCCCCGGCAGCGATCTGGGCATCACCTCGAACGAGGTATTCCATCTGAACGCGCTGCCCAAGCGCATCCTGATCGCCGGCGGCGGCTATATCGCCAATGAGTTCGCGGGCATCTTCAACGAGCTCGGCAGCCATGTGACGCTGGTCAACCGTACCGACGTGATCCTGCGCGGATACGACCATTCGATCCGCGACCGGCTGCTCCAGATCTCGATCACCAAGGGCATCGATTTCCGCTTCCACACCGATTTCAAGAAGATCGAGCAGTTGGAGAGCGGCGGCTTCCGCGTCGAGCTGACCAAGCACGAGCCGTTCGAAGTCGATTGCGTGCTGTTCGCCACCGGCCGCGTGCCCAATACCCGGGGGCTCGGCCTGGCGGAGGTCGGCGTCGAGCTCGACGACAAGGGCGCGGTGAAGGTCGATGCCGATAATCGCTCGTCGGTCGACAGCATCTATGCCGTGGGCGACGTGACCAATCGCGTCCAGCTCACGCCCGTCGCGATCCGCGAGGGGCAGGCATTCGCCGACACGGTCTTCGGCAACAAGCCGCATCAGGTCGATTATTCGTGCATCCCCAGCGCGGTGTTCAGCCATCCGCCGATGGCAGGCGTCGGCATGACCGAGAGCGAGGCGAAGAACAAGCTGGGCTCGGTCGCAGTCTATATGTCCGATTTCCGGGCGATGAAGAACGTCCTCGCCGATCGTCACGAGCGCGCGCTCTACAAGATGATCTGCGACGGGACGACCGGAAAGGTCGTCGGCCTCCACATGATCGGTCCCGACGCGCCGGAGATCCTGCAAGCCGCCGCGATCGCGGTGAAGGCCGGCCTCACCAAGGACGCCTTCGATCAGACGGTGGCGCTGCACCCGACCATGTCGGAGGAACTCGTCCTCATGAAGTGAGGCGCGTGGCGACGAAGCGCGCGAGCGCCGGCCCCACGGCCAGCACCGCGAGGAAGCGCAGCGTCTGCATCGCCATGACGAAGGGCTGGTCGACCGGCACCGAGGTCGCGATGATCGCCACCGAATCGAGCCCGCCGGGGCTCACCGCGAGATAGGCCGTCACCAGGTCGATCCCGGTGGTGCGGGCGAGCACGACGGCGAGCCCGGCGGAAAAGGCGATCAGCACCGCGGTCGACAGCAGCACGCGGGGCAGCGCGCGCGCCGCGATGCGCAGCGTCTCCTGCGTGAAGGCCAGGCCGATCCGCCAGCCGATCAGCATATAGCTGATCGCGAGGATCGGCTGCGGCAGCGTGATCCGCACCAGCCCGAGCGACTGCAGCGCCACCCCCAGCACGAGCGGCCCGAACAGCGCCGCGCCCGGTATCCGCAGCGCCAGCCCGGCCAGCGCGCCCAGCGCGGTGATCGCCAGCGTCGATACCGTCGGGCCCAATGCCACCGGGGCGACGAGATGCGCGAACCAGTTGGTGCCGGCATGGCCGGTGAGCACCGCCGCCAATATCGAAGCGACCGCCGCCACGCAGACCACCCGGGTATAGGTCATGAACGCCACCAGCCGCGCATCGGCGCCGAACGCATCGGCCATCACCACCATCGCGGAGGCCGCGCCCGGCATCGAACCCCAGACCGCCGTGCTTCCCGGCAGCACGCGCCAGCGGCTGAGCAGATAGCCGAGCAGCCCGCTCGCCCCCAGCGTCGCGGCGGTCACGGCCAGGAACAGCGGCCATTCGCGGACGACCATGACGAACAGGCCGGTGGAAAGCGATCCGGCGACCAGCGCCCCGATCACCGCCTGCGCCGCGAGGAACCAGGGCTTGGGCAGCGCCAGCTTCGCGCCGCGCGCCGAAAACACGATCGCCGCGATCATCGGCCCGAGCAGCAGCCCGGCGGAAAGCCCGATCGCCTCCAGCAGCAGCGCGAGCACGGCCGAAGCGGCGATCAGCGCCAGCCAGAGTGGTACTGCCTCGAAAAACGTCCCCCGCCGGCCCGATCTCACCCTTCTGCTTCCAGCAGGTCGTCGGCTTCGCTCCGCTCCCCGCGCACGCCGCTGCGCTCGGCGATGGTCGCGGTGACGGCGACGTCCATGGTGACATTGCCCAGCGTGCGGACGATGTCCGGCAGCGTCTCGACCGCCACCAGCAGCGCCAGCGGCTCGATCGGCACGCCCATGGCGATGGCGATCGGCGCGATCGAGCTCACATAGCTGATCGATCCCGGCAGGCTCACCGCGCCCATCGTCGTGATCGCCCCCGCCGCGATGCCCGCCGCCATCTGGGCCGGCCCCAGATGCATGCCGAAGATATGCGCGACATAGATCGCGACGGCGAGGTTCATCGCCGGACCGGTCGCGCGGAACAATGCGACGGCGAGCGGCAGCACGACGCCCGACGTGGCGACCGGCACGTCCAGCCGCTCGCAACCGCGCAGCATCGCGGGGAGCGAGGCGAGCGAGGATTGCGTGCTGATCGCGACCGCCTGGGCCGAAGTGGTCGCCGACATGAAGCGCCGCAGCGGAACGCGTCCGCCGAACACCGCGAGCGGATAGGCGAGCCCCCAGACGACCGCGCCGACGCCGGCGACGATCAGGACATAATGGACGAGCAGCCCGAATGCCGAAGTGCCCGCCCGCGCGCCGACCACATAGGCGAGCGCGAACACGCCGAGCGGGGCCAGCCAGAGCACCCAGCCGATCACGATCAGCATCGCATCGGCGAGCGCGCGGAAGAAGCTGGTGAGCACTTCGCGCTGCGCCGCCGGCAGGCGCGTCACCGCGAATCCGAAAACGGTGGTGAAGACGATCAGCGGCAGGAAGGCGTCGTTCGCGGCGGCGGCCAGCGGGTTCACCGGGATCAGCGAGGTGAAGAAGTCCGCGATCGAAGGCACTGGCCCGGCCGGCGAGGCGCTGCTGAAGCTCGATCGCAGCGCGGCGGCTGCCTGCGGATTGAGCGGCCAGAGATCGAGGAACAGCGGCGTCAGGATCGCGGCGAGGATCGACGAGGTCCACAGCACCGCGACGAAGAACAGGATCGATCGCGTCGCGAGCTTGCCGGCGCGAGCGGATTCGGCGGTCTGCGCGATGCCGGTGACGAGCAGCCCCACCACCAGCGGCACGATCGTCATGCGCAGGCCGTTGAGCCATGCGGTGCCGATGGGCTCGGCCAGGCCCGTCCAGCGCAGCGCCGCCTCCGGCGCAGCGGCCGCGGCGACGATGCCCACGGCAAGCCCGATAACCAGGGCAAGAAGAATACGGATCGGTTGCGACATGCTCGCCCTTCTGTGTTTCGGGCGCTATCACGATGCCCGCATCAGGCCACAAGGTCGTGGAAAGACGGAACATGGCAAGAAAATATTTCGGCACCGACGGAATTCGCGGCCTGACGAACATGGCGCCGATGACCGCGGCGATGGCGATGAAGGTCGGCATGGCGGCCGGCGCGCATTTCCGGCGCGGCGACCATCGCCACCGCGTCGTGATCGGCAAGGACACGCGGCTTTCGGGCTATATGCTCGAGAATGCCCTGGTCGCGGGCTTCACCAGCGTCGGCATGGACGTGGTGCTGGTGGGGCCGATGCCCACCCCGGCGGTGGCGATGCTCACCCATTCGATGCGCGCGGATCTGGGCGTGATGATCTCGGCCAGCCATAACCCCTTCGCCGACAACGGGATCAAGCTGTTCGGCCCCGACGGCTACAAGCTCAGCGACGAGGACGAGCTGGCGATCGAGGCGCTGATCGACGGCGAGGTGCCGCTCGCCGCCGCGGCCGATATCGGCCGCGCCCGCCGGGTCGAGGATGCGCGCGGCCGCTATATCCACTTCGCCAAGTCGACCTTCCCCGAGGAACTCACGCTCGACGGGCTCAAGATCGTGGTCGATTGCGCCAACGGCGCCGCCTATCAGGTCGCGCCCTCGGCGCTGTGGGAGCTGGGCGCCGAGGTCGTGGCGATCGGCGTCGAGCCCAACGGCAAGAACATCAACGATCGCGTCGGCTCCACCGCTCCGGACACGCTGCGCGAGACGGTGGTGGCGAGCGGCGCCGCGATCGGCATCGCGCTCGACGGCGACGCGGACCGGCTGATCGTGGTCGACGAGACCGGCCGGGTGATCGACGGCGACCAGCTCATGGCGCTGATCGCGACCGGCTGGGCGCGGCAGGGCAAGCTCGCGGGCGGCGGGCTGGTGGCGACCGTCATGTCGAACCTCGGCCTGGAGCGCCATCTCGCCGCCCAGGGCCTGGGGCTGGTCCGCACCAAGGTCGGCGACCGCTATGTGCTCGAGAAGATGCGCGGCTCGGGCTACAATGTCGGCGGGGAGCAGAGCGGCCACATCATCCTCTCCGACTATGCGACCACCGGCGACGGGCTGGTCGCCGCGCTTCAGGTGCTGGCCGAGCTGGTCCGTGCGGGCGCGCCGGCCAGCGAAGTGCTCCACCGCTTCGATCCGCTGCCCCAGCTCCTCAAGAATGTCCGCTTCAAGGGCGGCAAGCCGCTGGAAGACCCGGCCGTGAAAGAAGCGATCGCCGGCGCCGAAGCCGAGCTGAACGGCAAGGGCCGGCTGGTCATCCGCGCATCGGGCACCGAGCCGGTGATCCGCGTGATGGCCGAAGGCGACGATCGCGGCCAGGTCGAGGCCGTGGTCGATCGGGTGTGCGAAGCCGTGCGCAAGGCCGCCGCCTGATGCTGGAGATGCGCCCCGATTGCGAACGCTGCGGCGCGGACCTGCGCGCCGACGAACCGGGCGCGTTCATCTGCTCGTTCGAATGCACCTTCTGCGCCGAATGCGCCGAGGCACTCGACGATATGTGCCCCCATTGCGGCGGCGAGCTGATGGATCGGCCGACGCGAACCGGCAAGACGCTGGCGCGCAATCCGGCCTCCACCGAGCGCAGGTTCAAGACCGCATCATGACTCCGCGCGTGCTCATCATCGCCGGCTCCGATTCGGGCGGCGGCGCCGGCATTCAGGCCGACATCAAGACGGTCACCATGCTCGGCGGCCATGCGATGACCGCGATCACCGCGATCACTGCGCAGAACACGCTGGGCGTGGACGCGGTCCATCCCGTCCCCACCGACATGGTGATCGCCCAGATCGACGCGGTGGTGCGCGATCTCGGCGTCGATGCGATCAAGATCGGCATGATCGGATCGGCACGCACCGCGCTGGCGGTGGCGGAGAAGCTGGGCGAGCTGCCCGGCATCCCGGTCGTCTTCGATCCCGTGATGGTCGCGACCAGCGGCGCGACGCTTGCCGACGACGCCACCATCGCCGCGTTCGAACGCCTGATGGATCGCGCCACCGTCACCACCCCCAACCTCCCCGAGCTGGAGGCGCTGGGCCGCGATCCGCAGGAGCTGGTCGCCCAGCATCGCTGCGCCATACTGGTCAAGGGCGGGCACGGCACCGGCCCTCAGGTGACCGACACGCTCTATTCGGCCAACCCGGACGATCCGCCGCAGATCGAATGGAGCGATCCGCGCATCGAGACCGACAGCACCCACGGCACCGGCTGCACCCTCTCCTCGGCGATCGCCTGTGGCCTGGCCCAGGAATGGGATCTGCCCGAAGCCGTGACCCGTGCGCGCCGCTTCGTGCGGATCGCGATGCGCGCGGCGCCGGGGCTGGGGCGCGGCCATGGCCCGATGGCGCAGCAGGCGGTGCGGCTCGATCTCAACATGAGCTTCTTCGAGCCGATGCTGAACCAGGTGACCGTGCCCGCCCAGGATCTGGCGGCGAGCGAGCGCTTCTATCGCCTGCTCGGCCTGCGCCAGGTCGTCCGCGCCAGCCCGCGCTATGCCCGGTTCGAGACCGAGGGCGGCGCCACCTTCTCGATCGCCACCGACAAGGATTATACCGCGCCGGTCGTCTATTTCGAATGCGGCGATCTCGACGTGACGGTCGCCTATCTCCAGCAACAGGGCTTCAAGTTCGAGCAGGAGCCGAAGGACGAGACCTGGGGCTGGCGCGAGGCGCGGCTGCGCGATCCGGCCGGCAATGCGGTTCGCCTCTACCAGGCTGGCGAGATGCGCCGCTTTCCGCCATGGCGGCTGGACGATGCCTAAAAGTCCCGGGCCCGACCTGAAGTTCGAACGCCGTTACCAGCGCAGCCACAAAGGCCCCGTCGCGGGGGTGGACGAGGCCGGACGCGGGCCGCTCGCCGGGCCGGTGGTGGCCGCCGCGGTGGTGCTCGATCCCGGATGCATTCCCGACGGCATCGATGATTCCAAGGTGCTGACCGCCAGAAAGCGCGCCGATCTATGCGCCCGCCTGCTCGATTGCGCGCGCGTCGGGGTGGGGATCGCCACGGTCGAGGAGATCGATTCGATCAACATCTTCTGGGCGACGATGCTGGCGATGACGCGCGCGGTGGATGCGCTGGGCTTCCACCCCGCCTTCGTGCTGGTCGACGGCAATCGCTGTCCGGACTGGAACCATCAGAGCCATGCAGTGGTAAGCGGCGATGCGCTGTGCCTGTCGATCGCCGCCGCCTCGATCGTCGCCAAGCATCGCCGCGACTGCATGATGCTGGAATATGACGCGCTCTATCCGGGCTATGGCTGGGCGAGCAACAAGGGCTATGCCGCGAAGGTCCACCAGGAAGCGCTGCGCACGCTCGGCCCCACCCCGCTCCACCGCCGCAGCTTCGCCCCCGTCGCCCAGGCCGAGCTGGATTTCGGCCCCGCCATCGGCCGATAAGGCCACTCGACATTCCGGGGTTGAGGAAGGCGACGGCCACAAAATCCTTCGTTACCCCGGCCGAAGTGCCGGGGTCCACTCCTCCGCGAACGAGCCCCTCTCCCGGTGGACCCCGGCACTTCAGCCGGGGTAACGGATGGTATGAAGACCTTGGAGGTTATCAGCCCAGCACCTGCGCCACCCATTCGGGCACCAGCACCCCCGCCGGCCCCATCCGGCTCTCCGCGAACCAGATGCTGCCGCCAGACGGCTCCAGGTTGAGCTCCAGCGTATCGGCCCCATGATAGCGTGCGGTCTGCACGAAGCCCGCCGCAGGATAGACCGCGCCTGAAGTGCCGATCGATACGAACAGATCCGCCTCGCCCAACGCGCGGTCGATCGCCTCCATCCGGTATGGCATCTCGCCGAAAAAGACGATGTCGGGCCGAAGCGCCGCCGTGCCGCAGGCCGGACACGCGCTCCCCGGCGGCAGCGCACCTTCCCAAGGTTCCCGCGCCCCGCACGCCGCGCACAGTGCCGACTTCAGCTCGCCATGCATGTGCAGCATCCGCGTCGCCCCGGCGCGCTCGTGCAGGTCGTCGACATTCTGGGTGACGATCAGCAATTCGCCCGGCCATTCGGCATCGAGCCGCGCCAGCGCCAGATGCGCCGCATTGGGCTCGATCCCCGTGAGCTGCGCCCGTCGCGCATCGTAGAAGCGATGCACCAGCTCGGGATCGCGCTGCAGCGCCTGGGGCGTGCAGACATCCTCCACCCGATGCCCCTCCCACAGCCCGCCGGGGCCGCGGAAAGTAGCGACGCCGCTCTCGGCCGAGATACCGGCGCCGGTCAGCACCACGATGCTCTGGATATCGCGCATGGCTTCGTCCTAGCCGCTGCCATGCGCCTGCCGCAAATGACACGCTACCATGCTGGCGATTGTCCAGAGGGGAACCGATGCTCGCCTTTGCCCTGCTGCTCGCGCTTGCCCAGGATCGCACGTCGTCGCTCCCTCCCGGCCCCGACGACGGGACGCCCCCGCCGCCGGCCCGCTGCGGCGAGGCGACCGACGGAATCACCGTCTGCGGCAATATGGACCAGTCGCGTTTCCGCCTTCGCCGGACCGAGCCGCGCTACGAACCCCAGCCGCTTCGCCCGGATTTCAAGTTGCCGGGAGGCGGCAGTGGCACGGTCGAGGCCGTCCAGCGCGGCGTAGGCGGCGTCAGCGTGCCGAGTGCCATGGTCACGCTCAAGATTCCGCTCGGCGGCAAGAAGAAGCCCAGGCAGCCCGAGGACAAGTGAGAACCGAAACTTCTGGCAATGTAGGATTTCGCCTGCGAAGCTCCGCCGGCTCTTTCTCATCGTCGGTTCCAGGAAAACGGTCTCCGATCGCCCCCCCAGGATTTTCGACATAGCGAGTGTCAATCGTGTCAACCAAAACCGATCGATCGCGCTCCATCTGGCGCTCGCGCACCCGCTGGCCTAGAGCGAAGCCATGACCAGCATCGGCATTTTCGGCAGCCAGGGCCGCATGGGGCAGGCGATCGCCGCCATCGCCCATGAACTCGGCGCGCAGCTCGCGGGCGGCGCGGATGTCGGCGACGATCCCGCCGACCTCGCCCGCAAGGCGGACGTGCTGGTCGATTTCTCCGCCCCCGCCGCGCTGGAAGGGCATCTCTCCGCCGCGCGCGCGGCCTGGACGCCGATCATGATCGGCACCACCGGGCTCGGCCCCGTGCAGCATCAGTTGATCGACGCCGCCGCCGCCGAGATCCCCGTGCTCCAGACCGGCAACACCTCGGTCGGCGTGGCCCTGCTCGCCCGGCTGGTGCGCGAGGCGGCGCTGAAGCTGGATGCGGAGTGGGACATCGAGATCGTCGAGATGCACCACCGCAACAAGGTCGATGCACCGTCCGGCACCGCGCTGATGCTGGGCGAGGCGGCGGCGCGCGGGCGCGGCACTACGCTCGCCGAAGCCGGCGTGCCCGCCCGCGCCGGCCTCACCGGCGCGCGTGCCTCGGGGACGATCGGCATGGCGTCGCTGCGCGGCGGATCGGTGGTCGGCGATCACAGCGTGATCTTCGCCACCGCCGGCGAGCGGATCGAGCTCATCCACCGCGCCGACGATCGCGCCATCTTCGCGCGCGGCGCCGTCCAGGCCGCCCTCTGGCTCGCCGGCCAGCAGCCCGGCCGCTATACGATGGACCAGGTGCTGGCGGTGTGAACAAGGCTCAGGTCGTCGAGTTCTTCGCGCGGTTGGCGGAGGCCAACCCGCATCCCGAGACCGAGCTCGAATCGGTCAACGACTATACGCTGCTCGTCGCCGTCGTCCTCTCCGCCCAGGCGACCGATGCCGGCGTCAACAAGGCCACCCGCCGCCTGTTCGCCGAGGTCGATACGCCCGAAAAGATGGTCGCGCTGGGCGAGGAGGGCTTGAAGCAGCACATCAAGACGATCGGCCTGTTCAACACCAAGGCCAGGAACGTCATCGCCCTGTCCGAAGCGCTGATCCGCGATCATGGCGGCAAGGTTCCCGCCGACCGCGACGAGCTGGAAAAGCTCCCCGGCGTCGGCCGCAAGACCGCGAACGTGGTGATGAACGTCGCCTTCGGCGCCGAGACCTTCGCGGTCGACACGCATATCTTCCGCGTCGGCAACCGCACCGGCCTCGCGCGCGGCAAGACGCCGCTCGCCGTCGAGCTGAAGCTCGAGAAAGCCGTGCCCCAGCCCTTTCGGCTGCACGCGCATCACTGGCTGATCCTGCACGGCCGGTATATCTGCAAGGCTCGGACGCCCGAATGCTGGCGATGCATCGTCGCCGATCTTTGTGCGTTCCAGCCCAAGACCCCCGCGCCCGCGGATCGCAAGCCCCCGCCGCGCGGCGCACGCTAGAAGGATCGCCGCCATGCGCCTGCTGATCGCCGCTTCGTCGCTGCTCTTCCTCGCCGCTCCCGGCACTGCCGGCGAGCAGCACAAGGACAAGGTTCCGGCCGCCACCCCCGCGGGTGAACCGGTCGATTGCCTGCGCCTCACCGACATCCGCGACACCAAGGTGCGCGACGACCGGACGATCGATTTCATCACCAACGGCAGGAAGGTCTATCGCAACACGCTCGACAGCGCCTGCCCGCAACTGGGCTTCGAGCAGCGATTCGCGCACAAAACCTCGACCAACGATCTCTGCTCGCTGGACACGATCACGGTGCTGGTCTCCCCGGGCCTCAGCCGCGGCGCGACCTGCGGTCTCGGCAAGTTCCAGCCAGTGACGCTCGACGGGGCACGCTGAAACGGCTGGCATCCGCGGATAGGCTTTGCTAGGCGCCTGTTTCCAGGCACCCGTAGCTCAGCTGGATAGAGCGCTGCCCTCCGAAGGCAGAGGCCACTGGTTCGAATCCAGTCGGGTGCACCAGTTTTCAATGATTTAGCCCTCTCCGAGGGCAAACTCGTCAAATATCCACTCCCGAACCTTGGTGGATTCTGGCGGACGAAGGCGGTGCGAATTCGCGCCTGCATGCTGATTGATTCGCGCCCAGGCGGGCGTCCCGGGAAACTTGAAGACCGCGACCGCGCTCGAACGTTATGGCCGGCCGGAGGAAATCGCAGTAGCGGTCGCTTTCGCCGCCGGCTCTGCCGCAAGCTATATCACCGGCGCGGTCATTCCCATGGACGGAGGATATAGCGCCTGATCTATGCCCGGATGCGCCCCCGATCTCCGTGCCGGGTGCCTCCATCGAACAGTGTGAACGACCACGCTACTCGCTCGCCCGCCTTGCCGCATAGGCGGCACGCGCTGCATCCATGCGCGGCGCGTTAGTCATCACCCATTCGGCAAGCGCCCGGACTGGATCGAGAAACTCGCGCCCCAGATCGGTCAACGCATATTCTACCTGGGGCGGGTTCGTCGGAGCCACCGTTCGCGAGACGAACCCATGTTCTTCCAGATCGCGCAGCGTCGAGGCGAGCACCTTCTGACTGATCTCGCCAATCTCCCGCCGAAGCGCGTTGAACCGACGGGGCCCTCTCCCCAGCACGCGCACGACCAGCATCGACCATTTATCGCTGACCCGCGCCAGCGTGCGGCTGATGTGCTCGCACGACGTCCCGTGTCCGGCCTCACACGATGGCCCGCTTCCTGCGCACGGCGAGGGGGTTTCCGCCTGGTTATCTGGTGTCGCCAAGGTGCCTCCTTGTTCGGCTCCGATCACAATAGGTAATCAGGTTACCTCTGGAAACTGCTAAATACGAGGTTATCAATGACTGCCAAGCCCCGGATCGCCCTCATCATCGGTTCGACCCGTCCGACCCGTTTCGCCGATACCCCCGCCCAATGGATGCTGAAGCAAGTCCAGGCGCGTGGCGACATCGATGTGGAAGTGGTCGATCTGCGCGACCATCCGCTGCCCTTCTTCGACGAGGCCATGTCCAACCTCTGGGCGCCGAGCGTGAACCCTGAAGCGGTCCGCTGGCAGCAGACGATCGCTCAGTATGACGGCTATATCTTCGTCGTCGCCGAATATAACCACTCGATCACCGGCGTACTCAAGAACGCGCTCGACCAGGCCTACAAGGAGTGGAACCGCAAGCCCTTCACCGCGATCGGCTATGGCGGCACCGGCGCCACACGCGCTGTCGAGCACCTGCGCGGCATCGGCATCGAGTTGCAGATGGTCTCGACCAAGTCCGCCGTCCATATCGGCGGTGGCGACTTCATGGCGATCCATCCTTATTTCGGGAAGCAGCCGATCGAGACGATCGAGACGAACCTGATCCCGTCGGCGACCGCCGCGCTCGACGAGTTGGTCTGGTGGGCCAAGGCGACCATCGCAGCCCGCGCGGCCGACGCCTGACGATCGGCAGCACATCTCCCGCCCGCCATTAGGCGGGCGGGGGGGTACGCCCCAGCGCCCGCTGCTTGACAGGTTATGTAGGCGCCCTCAATCAAATCGCGCTCAACGGACCAATGACGGTGGCAGAGATCGCGGCTTCGCTCCGTGTCACCCATGTATCCGTCAGCCAGGCCCGCTATTCGCTCGAAGCAGCAGGTTTGGTGCATAGCCTCAACGACGAGGAGGGTGCGCGCCGTCGGCCGATCACCTGACGTCGCGGGGGCAGGCGCTCGTCGCCGAGCTCACACCGCTCTGGCGGGCGCTTGGCGACAGCGCTGAGGAATTGAATGCCGAAGCGGGAGACGTCGCGGCTCTGCTCGACCGCCTCGACGACGCGCTGGATGCCCGATCGCTGTTCGATCGAGCGATCTCCAGGATCGACACGCCTCTTGCCGCTCGATGGGACAGACGCACGAACCGGGTATTTCTGACGTCCCGACACTTCCCGACGACCGGATCGCGCCACCCGCCCAAGGTTCCGGCGGCCATGTCGCAAACCCAAGAATCCACTGGTCAACCGCGACGAGACCGCCCAGGGTCTGTGCAGGCCCGGCGCCGGCGCTTCCGGCGGCGCGCCGCCTCCCCTCAAGGAGAAGAGCCATGAAAGCGCTTGTTTACGGCGGTCCCGGCATCAAGACCCTGGAGGATCGGCCCAAGCCCGAACTTCAGGCGCCCAGCGATGCCGTCGTCAGGATCACCCACACCACCATCTGCGGCACCGACCTGCACATCCTCAAGGGCGATGTCGCCACCTGTGCGCCGGGCCGCATCCTCGGCCATGAAGGGGTCGGGGTGATCGACTCGGTCGGAGCCGGCGTGACGGCGTTCAAGCCAGGGGACCGGGTGCTGATCTCCTGCATCTCCTCGTGCGGCAAGTGCGACTATTGCCGGCGGGGCATGTATTCGCATTGCACGACCGGCGGCTGGATCCTCGGCAACGAGATCGACGGAACCCAGGCGGAATATGTCCGCACGCCCCACGCCGACACCAGCCTCTACCCCATCCCCGCGGGCGCCGACGAAGAGGCCCTGGTGATGCTCAGCGACATCCTGCCGACCGGCTTCGAGTGCGGCGTGCTGAACGGCAAGGTAGCCCCCGGCGCGACGGTGGCCATCGTCGGTTCCGGGCCGGTCGGCCTGGCGGCCCTGCTGACGGCGCAGTTCTATTCGCCGGCCCGGATCATCATGATCGACCTCGACGACAGCCGGCTGGCGGTCGCCCGCCGCTTCGGCGCCACGGATACGATCAACAGCGGCGACGGCGACGCCGCCGAGGCAGTCAAGGCCCTGACCGAGGGACGCGGCGTCGACACCGCCATCGAGGCGGTGGGGATCGCCCCGACCTTCCTGCTGTGCCAGGACATCGTCGCGCCGGGCGGAGTGATCGCCAATGTCGGCGTCCACGGCTCCAAGGTCGACCTGCACCTGGAGCGGCTGTGGTCGCAGAATGTGTCGATCACCACGCGGCTGGTCGATACGGTCTCGACGCCGATGCTGCTGAAGACCGTGCAGTCGGGCCGGATCGATCCGAACCTGCTGATCACCCACCATTTCGCGCTCGACGAAATCCTCGACGCCTATGACGCCTTCGGCCGCGCCGCCGACACCGGCGCGTTGAAGGTGATCATTTCGACCTAGAGGCCATTGGGAGGCACGCCGCCGATGCAGGGTCGACGGCGAACGCGGCCCGGGATGATGACATCGAGATCGCCGACGATCTCGTGGAAAGGCCGGCGCAACTTCGGGGGCCGCCAACCGTTATGACTCCACGCGATGGCTCCAAGAGTGTCGATTAACACCTGTTTCGACCTTCGCGACTTCCCGGCACTTGGCTTTCGCTTCGCGAGCCTCCGGTATTTCCGAAGGCTGATCATGTCTGTTGAAAAGCATAGTCCCGAAGACGTGGCCTTGAGCCTGACCCTGGCGGTCGTCACGTCCTCGCCCGCACCGTTGTTGCTTCTGGACGGCGAGCTTACCGTCATCGCGGCCAGCACCTCGTTCTGCGACGTTTTCGGCGTCGAGGCGGGGGTGCTGACGGGCCAGCCGCTCTACGCCCTGGACGACGGCGAATGGGACAGCCCCCAACTGCGATCCTTGATGGCCGCGACCACGTCCGGCGCGGGAGCGCCGGACGCCCGCGACATCGACCTTAAACCGCCGCGGCGGCCGGTTCGGCATCTGATCGTCCAGGCCCGGCGGCTGGTCTATCTGGATCTCGAACAGACGCGCATCCTCGTCGCCGTGTCGGACGTCACGGACGCGCGGGCCGATGCCGCGCTGAAGGAAGACGCGCTACGCCAGAACAGCGTGCTGCTGCAGGAGGTCCGCCACCGGGTCGCCAACAGCCTGCAGATCATTGCCAGCGTCTTGCTGCAGAATGCGCGAAGGACCACGTCGGACGAGACACGCGGCCATCTCCGGGACGCCCACCACCGGGTGATGTCCGTCGCGGCCCTCGAACGGCTGCTGTCCACCTCCGGGGATGGCGACGTCGAGGTGCGAGTCTATTTCACCCGACTTTGCGAAAGCATCTCGGCCTCGATGATCGGCGACGTCGACCAGGTTTCCCTGACCGTCGAGGGCGGCGAAGGGGTGGTCGAAGCCAGGGTCTCGGTGGGGCTGGGCCTGATCGTCACCGAACTGGTGATCAACGCGCTGAAACACGCCTTTCCCGACGGAAGGCCCGGCAAGATCACGGTCGACTATAATTTCCACGGGCCGAACTGGATCCTGTGCGTGCGCGACGACGGCGTCGGCATGCCATTGAGCGCGCCGGTGCGGTCGGGTCTGGGGACGAGCATCGTCCGGGCCCTGGCCGGACAGTTGAACGCTTCGGTCGAAATGACGCCGGAGCATCCCGGAACCCAGGTTTCCATCAGGCATACCCAGATCGCCCTGGTGCAGGACGAACCCGAGACGGCGAGCGCGCCGGACGCCGGGGCGCGCCCGGCGTCCGGCGCGATCAGCGGCTGACGAGCAGAGGAACGACCATGACCGCACCGCAAGATGGCAAGACGGGCAAGACGGGCAAGACCCTGATGATCGTCGAGGACGAAGTGCTCGTAGCGACGACCCTGCGGGACGAACTGGCGGACGCCGGATACCACGTCCTCGACCTGACGGATCACCACGCCGAGGCGCTGGAAGTGGCGAAGGCCAGAAAACCCGATCTGGCGCTGGTCAATATCCGGCTCGCCGGGCGCGACGACGGCATCGAACTCTCCGAACATCTGAAGGCGCTGGGGATTCCGGTCCTGTTGATCAGCGGACAGGTCAGCCGGACCAGGTCGGCGCAGACCGTGGCGATCGCCTCGATGCCCAAGCCCTATGACGCCGCCGACATGGTGCTCGCCGTGGCCTATCTGCTGGCGCGCCTGCAAGGCGACGCCTCGCTGCCGAGACCGGCCCGACTCGAAGTGTTCGAGGACGCCGGCTTCGGTCTCGCGCCGGCGGCCTAGGACCGACACAGGCGGCGCGGGCCGGAGACGCCGGACCGGCTTCAACGTCCGCTTGAAGCTGCAACAACCGGGCACCGCCTACTCCCGCTGCGCCTTCTGCGCCTCGCGGTCGCATCGCCTCCGGCCTGTCCCACAGAGTCCCGGGCGACGACACCCTTCGAAGGCGAGGACGACATGGATCTGGATCTCTTGGGCAAGACTTTCATCGTGACCGGCGGCACCGACGGGCTGGGCCTCGCGTCGGCCAGGGCCCCCATCGCCGAAGGCGCCAATGTCCTGGTCACCGGACGCACGAAGGAGAAGTTCGTCCGGGTGCGGGATGCGCTGAGACCTGATGCGGACAGGATCGCCTTCCGGCCGGCGACGCCGCCTGGCGCGGGCGTTCGAAAGCGTCTTCCTGGACGCGGTACGGCTGGTCCGCGACCTGTCGCGGTCATCACCGATGGCGGCGTGATCGCGCTGGTGCTCGCCACGTCGGCCAAGGAGGCTGCGCCGACGGTGCCGATCTTCGAAAGAACGGATATTGCTCTGTTCCGCAAGAACAATCTCTCGCTGCAGTGGCGGCTAAGCGCGGCAGAAACCGAAAAGCGTGAAGAAGGTCGCGGCCGCTACCGCGCCAGCCGCCTAGAAGCGCTCTGCCGCCTCAACGGTAGTGGTCTTCGATCGCTGCCAGGGGGAGCCCAATGCCAGATCGGCCACGCCGTTCAGCGACAGCGCCGACGCGATGAGGAGCCCCGCCGTCGCCGGCCCCAGGCGGCAGGTTTCAATCAGAAAGAACGCAAAAAGGACGACGCTGAAGTGCCACAAGAGGCTCTTTCCGAAATGCGTGGCCAGATTAGGTGCCGTCGTTGGAACGGTTTTCCATCGGGACGGGGATCAAGGGGTCTATTCGGCGAACATCGGCCATGTTCCTGGGGCGGGCTTGGGCATCAATGTTGGAATTTTGACCATATTAATCAACAATCACTCAAGATTCGGCTTTCGTCACATCTCTTCCACATAGCGCGCCTAGCGACGAGCGCACTTGCCGTCCGGCAAGTCGCGTTGCGTGAAACCGAATAGGGCATGGGGGAGTAGGACATGGCGATCGATCGCAGAACGTTCATCCTGGGCGCTTCCGGCGTCGCCGCCGCCGCGGAAGGCGGGGCCGCGAAGGGTCTGGGACGATCGGCTGGACGCGGCTCGATCCAGGATATCGAGCATGTGGTGATCCTGATGCAGGAGAACCGCTCGTTCGACCATTATTTCGGCATGCTGCGCGGCGTGCGCGGGTTCGGCGATCCGCGCCCGGTCACGCTACCGGGCGGCAAGCCCGTCTGGGCACAGCGCCGCGCCGATCGCGACGGTGGGCAGATCGCATGGCCGTTCCGGCTCGACTACAACAGCAGCAACGCGCGCTGCTTCACAGGGCTCGATCATAGCTGGAAGGACAGCCAGGCGCGCTGGCGCAACTGGGACGTCTGGGCGGAGCAGAAGGGACCGCTCACCATGGCACACCTGACCCGCGACGATATTCCCTATTATTACGCGCTGGCCGACCAGTTCACCATCTGCGACGATTATCACTGCTCGCTGCAGGGCCCAACCGGCCCGAACCGGCTCTACCACTTCACCGGCACCAACGGCCTCAGCGTCGGTCAGGAAGGCATCTATTGCGTCACCAACGGCGGCAGCGATCCCAATCCCGGCGCGGACATGGCGAAGGACGACGAAACCGACGGCTTGCCCTGGCGCACCTATGCCGGGCGTCTGGAGGAAGCGGGTATCTCGTGGCGCATCTACCAGGAGCTGGCCAATTATTCGGACAATCCACTTGGCTATTTCAAGGAGTTCCGCAAGCTCGACCGGGCATCTTCGCGCTATCGGCGCGGGCGTGCCCATGTCGACTGGATCGACGGCGTGGCACCTGCGGACCCGGAGAAGACGCAGGCCCGGCACCTGATCGCCGCCTTCGCCGCGGATGTCGCCGCCGATCGCCTGCCGTCCGTCTCGTGGATCGTGCCAATGATGCAGATGAGCGAGCATCCCGACGCCCCGGTACCGTTCGGCGAGGTGCTGATCTCCAGCCTCGTCGCCGCGCTCGCCGCCAATCCGAAGGTCTGGGCGAAGACCGCCTTCATCCTGAACTATGACGAGAATGACGGCTTCTTCGACCATGTGCCTGCGCCGATGCCTGCGATCGCGCCGTGCTATGGCGCGAGCAATGTCGATGTGCGCAGCGAAACCTATCAGGGCGAGCCGGTCGGGCTGGGGCCGCGCGTGCCGATGCTGGTGATCTCGCCCTGGACGCGCGGCGGCTGGGTGAACTCGCAGCTTTTCGATCATACTTCGGTGCTCCGCTTTCTGGAAAAGCGCTTCGGTGTGGCCGAGCCGAACATCTCGCCCTGGCGCCGCGCCGCGTGCGGGGACCTGACCTCGATCTTCGATTTCGACGTGCCGTATCGGGCGCGCCTCGACACGCGCTGGGTGACGGCGCTGCCGTCCGTCGTGGACTATGTCGCGGAAACCGAAAAGCTGTGCGCCACCGCGCCGGCCCCGCAGATCGCCAGGAGCGAAGGCGTGCCTGCGCAGGAAACGGGCACCCGCCCGGCCCGGCCGCTGCCCTATCGCTTCACGGTCGAGCCGGTCTGGTCTGACGCTGGCCTGACATTGCGCTTCGTGAACGACGGACCCGCAGGCGTCGTGTTCGGGGTGCAGGACGAAGTGGCGTTTCCCGGCTGGCGCTATTTCACCGTCGCGGCGAACTCGCGACTGGAGGAAAGCTGGCCGCTTCGCCGAGACCGGTCGCATGCCCTCACCGTGCGCGGTCCCAACGGCTTCCAGCGCGACTTTCGCGGCGAGGCGGGTGCTCCCCGGATCGAAGCCGCGATCGTCTGGCGCGAGGGCGAGGCAGCCAGTGCGCTGCATGTCGCCAATCGCGACGCGGAGTCGGTGACGGTGTCCACCCACTGCGCGCATACAGGCGCCCGCGAGCAGCTCGCCATCGCCCCTGGCACCGAGGCGCAATTGCCGGCCGCGCTTCCCGATCACCGTTGGTACGACCTGCTGCTGACCGCCCCCGGCGGGGCACGGCTGCGCCTTGCCGGCCATGTCGAAACCGGCCGGCCGGGAAGCAGCGAGCCCGCCGCCGCCTTTCCGCATCCCGCCTGAAGGCCTGCGCGCCGCCTGCCCGGTTGTCATCAGCCTGTTGCGAAGGGCGCCTAGGGGCACCGTTCGATAAGGGCGGGCGTGATGGAATCGGGCGCGGCGACGGACGACAAGGTGCTGACCTCGCGCTTCCTCGCGCTGGCGGCGATGGAGTTCTGGGAGCGCTTCGCCATGTCCGGCATGAAGTCGCTCCTCGTGCTGATCCTGGTCGATCACGTGCTGGCCGGGAACCTGTCGCGCGTGATCGGGGCCGCCGCCATCCGCGACGCGAGCGCGGCGCTGTTCGGACAGGTCTCCACCACCGGCCTCGCCTCGCAGATCTATGGCTATGCCAATGCGCTGATCTATCTGTCGATCCCACTCGGCGGACTAATTGGCGACATGGTCGGCAGCCGGCGGACGATGGTAGCGTGCGGCGGCGCCAGCATGCTGATCGGCCTGACGATGATGCTGGGCGAGCGGAGCTTCCTGGTCGGCCTGGTCCCGTTCGCGATCGGCACCGGGTTGCTGAAGGGAAATTTGTCGGCGCAGGTCGGGCTGCTGTTTCGCGACGAGGCGCAGCGGCGGCGCGGCTATGCCCTTTATCTTGGCTTCCTCAACGCCGGCGTGATCTGCGGCCCGCTGGTGTGCGGTGCGCTGGCGGCCTTCGCCGGACCGGCATATGCGATCGGGGCGGCCGCCGCGGCGCTCGCGATCGGGCTGCTATTCTACGCGCGTAGCGGCACCGAACCGAGCCGCGCGAAGGCCGTCGCGGCGCCGGCCGGTTCGCGGACCGATCCGATCGCGGCCACCGCCCTGCTGATCGTCGCGCTGGTGGCGGTATATCTCTGCTATTCGGCCTATGACCAGCTCAGCAACATCTTCCTGGTATGGGCGCGGACCCGTGTCGACCTGCGGCTGGGCGGATGGACGATGCCGGTCGCCTGGTTCCTCTCGCTCGACGGTGCCTTCACGCTGGCGCTGATCGGCGGATCGCAATGGGCGATGCGCGCGCTAGAGCGGCGCGGCGTGGCGATCGGCGCGGTGGTCCAAATCCTGCTCGGCGGGCTGTTCTGCGCGGCCGGATATCTGGTTCTCGCGATCGGCGGCGCAACCAGCGGCGACACGGCCCTGCCCCTTCCCTGGGCGTTCGGCTATCTGTTGCTGATCGACGCCGCGATAGTATTGATCTGGCCGTCAGGGTTGAGCCTCATCGCCGGCATCGCGCCGGGGCGGCTGGTCGGCTTCTGGATGGGACTGTTCTACCTGCACGGCTTCTTCGCCAGCTTGTGGGTCGGGTTCAGCGGCGTCTTCTACGAGCGCATGGCCATCGGGCATTTCTGGCTGCTCCAAGCGGGCGTAGCGGGCGTCGGCGCGCTACTCGTGCTCGTCGCAGGCCTGCCGCTGATGCGCGCCGTCCGCACGCGTCAGGCGACCACCACCTCGGCGTGAGCAAAGGCGCTGGCGAAGTCTGCGTCGAGCGGCTTGTCGGTAACGAGGATGTCGACATCGGTGAGGGCCGCGGTCTGGACCAGCGCATAGCGGCCGAACTTGGACGAATCGGCCGCGAGCAGCACCTGCCTCGAAGTGGCATAGACGATCCGACTCATCTCCGCCTCGCCGGGATGGAAATCCATCAACCCGCGCTCGATGCTGATCCCGCCGACGGAGAGAATGGCGAGGTGCGGGGTCAAGCCGCGGACATAATCCAGCGCATTATGGTCCGAAAAGGCGCGATAGTCGTAATCCATCTGTCCTCCGGCGAGGAACAGGCGGTTGTTGTTGATGCCGCCAAGATCGCTCGCCACGCGCAAGGAATTGGTGATGACGGTGAGCGAGCGCCGCTCGACGAGTTGGCGCGCGATGAAGCAGCTCGTCGTGCCGGCATCGATGAAGACGATCCCACCATCGGGCACGAGCTCGGCCGCCGCGCGGGCGATGCGCAGCTTCGCGTCCGCATTCTCCTCCATCCGCTGATGGAGAGGCCCCTCATGCACCGGAGCGGCCATGCGCGCGCCGCCATGTTCGCGGATGATGACGCCATGATCCTCGAGCGCGCGCAGCTCGCGACGGATCGTCTCGTCCGACACGGAGAGATCGGCCGCAAGCGCCGTCACCGACAGCGTCCGCCCGCTGCGCAGCCGAGACATGATCTCGCGCTGACGCTTTGATCTTTTCTCTATCGCTCCCTCCATCGCACTGATTCCCCACGATCCAACACCCCGGCGAGACATGCTGGGCGTCCATGATTTTGCAAGCAGGATGTGCCGGGGCCGGCAGGACCGGCCCCGGCGAAAAGCCTCAGAAACCGAGGCGTGCCGTCAGCCGCATGGAACGCGGCGACTGATAGTTGACCGGCGAGCGATAGTCGGGGTTGGCCGATCCGTCGCCCTGTTCGCCGAAATTGTTGTACGACGTCACCGCATTGCTGTTGAACACATTGAAGATGTCGAGGCGGATCGAAGCATCGACCTTGTACGGCAGCGGCAAATGGGCGACCGCACTGATATCGAACTGGGTCAGCCAGTCGCCGTTGAATGCGGTGCCGCGCGGAATGAGCTGGCCGCGACAGTAATAAGCATAACCGTGATAGGTGTTCGCATAGGCGTCGACATCCACCGGCACCGCGCCGATGCAGCTATAGTGCTCGGGCGACTGGATCACCGCGTTGGCACCCAGATCTAGCGCGTCGAACAGGCGGTAGCTGCCATAGGCCTTGAAGCTGTGCCGGCGGTCGTTCGGCAGATAGCCATAGGCTCCGTTGACGAAGCCCGGCGAGTCGAAGTCCGCGGTGCGGTTGATCGCGAGCTGCCCGTTCTCCGACCGGACGCCGCCCTCATAATTCCCCTTGTCGAACGCGAGCGTGTAGGACGCCGAAAGGCTCCACTTCTGGTCGAAGGTGCGATCGAAGGTCAGCGTCAGCGCGTTATAGTTGCGGCTCGGCTTCGGATAGTCGAGCTCGGATGCCTTGAGCGTCACCGTCGGGGTGGTGCCGTCGGGCAGCTTGTTGATCTGCACCGTCACGTCCTTGCCCGGATTGGCGATGACGAACTGGCTGCCGCCGGGATATGCCGCCTGGCAGGCCGCCGCGGTGAAGCCCTGGGCGACGCAATAGGCGCGGGCGCCGGCATCGATCGAGATGTCCTCGATGACGTTCTTGAGCTCGCGATGCGTGAAATAGGCACCGATGCGGACATGATCGCCGAACTGGTGCTCGGCGCCCAGGATGAACTCATTGTCCGACTGCGGCTTGATGTTGCTCGCGATCGCGCCGGACGGATTGAACGCCGAGCCGTCGGCCGAGACTTCGCAATTCTTCACCTGGGTATCGGGGCAGGCGGTGGTGTTGGTGACCGTCAGGATCGGCGCGCCTTCGACCGGGATGTTGCCGGCGCCACTCACGCCGTTGAAGAGATTGTATCGCGTATAGGTGACGAGACTGCCCGCTACGTTCAGATTGATGTCGCCGGCCATCGGCAGATAATATTGCGCATAGGATCCGAAGATCTTGGTGCGCCCGTCGCCGAGCGGATCGAACGAGACGCCAAGGCGCGGGGCCCATTGATTGCCCGATTCGAAGAACGACTCGCCGTTCACGCCCTGATTGCTGAAGCGGTCGTTGCGCACGCCGAGATCCAGGCGCAGCCGGTTGTCGAGCAGCGACCATTGATCCTGCAGGTAGAAGGCTTCGTTGCGGACATGGGCGATGCCGTTCTGGGCATAGACGCGCGTCGTGTAATATTCCGTGCCGACCGGCAGGCCGATGCGCGCGGCCGAATCCTCGGTGACGGCATAGATCTTGAGGGCGCCGCCGCCGATGGTCTCGAAGGTCTGCGACTGCGTGTCCTTCTCATGATCATAGCCGGCGCGAACGTGGTGCGCGCCGAACAGATGGAACTGCAGATCGGCGTCGACGCGATAGAATTCGCGCTCGTCGTCGGTCTGGCTGAAGGCGTCGGTGACCTTGTTGAGGCCGATCTGGATGCCGGCCGGATCCGTCCGGTAATCGACCACCTGCGGGTTGGTGATGTCGAGCGGCACGTTGCCCGAGCGCAGCTTGTTGACGCCATAGGCGCCGGACAGCGTCAGCCACGGCGTGAAGGTGCCCGTATAGCGGCCGACATAGTTGATGCCGCCCGCGCGGGCATTGGTGCCGCCGGTCTTCTCGCCGAGCGTGAAGTTGGTGCGATCCCAGTCATAGCTGCGGTTGTGCGTGTCGTTGGTCGTGTCGAAATAGGTGAACTCGAGATGATGGTCGCCGGTGATATAGGCGTCGACCTTGCCGCCCCAGAACGGGCTCGTGTTCGTCACGCCCGTCGCATTGTCCTGGTTGGCCTGCGGGGTCATCGAGCGGATGTTGCGGAAATTGTAGAGGCCGTAGACGAACAGATGGTCCTTGATGACCGGGCCGCTGGCCTGGAGGATCAGTTCCTGCCGGCTGGCGGTGGCGTGACGATAGTCGGTCGTGCGGGTCGATGGCGAGCTGCCGCGCAAACCGTCCGGCTCCCAGATGCCGGTCGCGCTCGCATGATATTCGTTGGAACCCGACTTGGTGGTGGCGACGACATAGCCGCCGGTCGCGCGACCGAACTCCGCCGGGGCGCCGCCGGTCTTCACCTCGACGGTCTGGTAGAAGTCGAACGGTACCTCGGTCGGCTGACCGCCCGAGACGAAATCGGTGACGTTCAGGCCGTTGATGTAGAAGGCGTTCTCGGTGAAGGCCGCGCCGGCGATCGACACCTGGTTGGCGAAGCCCCCGTTCGAAGGCGACGAGCCCTGGACCGCGCCCGGCGTTAGCAGCATCACGTCCCGCAGCGTGCGACCGACCGGTACGCGCTCGGTCAGCGAGGCGAGGTTGATGGTGCTGCCGACGGTGGTATCCTGGAAGTCCGCGACGCGCTGGCGCGAGCCGGTCACGACGATCTCGTTGTTCCGCGAGGCCGAAATCAAATGAAAGGTGTTCGCGCCGCCGGTTTCGCGCGTCAGCGGGATGCCGCCCTCGGTATAGGTCGCATAGCCCTCCGCGCTGACGGTGAAGTCATAGTTGCCGGGCGCGAGCTGCGGGATGGTGTAGGCGCCGCTGCCATCGGTCGTCACCGAACGGCTGACGCCCTTGTCCGAAGAGGTGATCTTCACCTGGGCGCCGACAAGCGGCGTGCCGTCCTCCGCCGTCACACGGCCCGAGGCCGCGATGTTCGTATAATCCTGCGCGCTGGCGGGCAGCGTATTCATGGCGACGGCCGGAACGGTCGTGCCGAGCATCAACAGCGCACGCAAGGCTGCGCGCGACGAAAGTCGCGTGTGGCGAAACATCGGAACCCCCAATTATGATTGAATTTTGCGCCGCGGTGAAACCGTGCCGCAGCCGGCGCACTATGCGCCACACGTGGAATTTTTGTGACAAACACACATAAAATTCACACACAGTAGCCAAGCGGTGCCCATTGCCGGCCGGACTGGCGGTGAGGGGTGGCTTTCGGGGCTGGCCGGCTATTTCACGAGCGCCCGGGCCGGGATCGGGCGTAAAGCCGACCTTACCGGGTCAGGCGAACAAAAATTTCCCAATAGTCTGAGTGCCCATCATACTCATGTCGGGTGCACCAATCTTCAGACCCGATGCTCCGCCCGCCGGGCGTTCCCTGGTTCCGGTGCTGCTCCCGTGAGGAGGATAGTCATGCCCTGGTTGCACAGCCTGCTCCTGCCGCTGCTCGGCGTCCTGCTGTTCCTGGCCTTGATCGCCGGCGCGGAGCTTGGCTATCGCGCCGCGGCACGGATGTCGCATCGGCAGCACGCCGGGCCCGAGCGGCCAGGCTCCGACCAGGATTATCTGCGCTGACCGCGATGCTGGGGCTGTTTGCCCTGCTGCTCGGCTTCACCTTCTCGCTCGCGCTCAACCGCTTCGAAGCGCGGCGCGACCTTGTCGTGCAGGAGGCCAATGCGTTCGACTCCACTTGGCGCGAAGCCCAGTTGCTGTACGCGCCCGACCGGGCGGCGATGGGCGCGCTGCTCCGGCAATATGTCGATGCGCGGCTGCGCTGGTCCGAAGCCTATGCCGGCCGCGACGGCATGGCGGAGACGGAGCGGCGCCAGGATCGGCTCTGAGCAGCAATGGCACGGCCGTCCGCGGAGCCGTCGCTGCCGATCGCACAGGGATTGATCCAGGCGGTCGGCAAAGTTTCGGCGTCGCCGCGGCACGGCTCTCGGCGCGATCGGCGAACATTCCCGATCGCGTGCTCAACGTGCTGCTGCTCTGATGTGCTGCTCGCCGTCTTCATGCTGGGCCAGGTCTCGGCGTCGCACCGCGGGCTGCGCCGGGCATCGATCGGCCTGCTCCCGCTGCTGCTCACCCTCGCGCTGATCGTCATCCTCGATCTCGACCGGACCGGAGAAGGCAGCATCCTGGTCTCCCAGCAACCGCTCGCGGACCTCGATGCGATAAAGTCGCGCCGATATCATCGCGAAGCTTTCAGAAACCGTTGCGGGCTGCCTGGACGAAGCGGGCCGGCCACTTCGCCGCCCTTCGAACTTCACCAGTGGAATATCCGAAAATGCCGATCACCTCGGCTCCCCGATGCGGATCGAGCATCCCTCGGTCAAGGAAAAGGCGGGGCCGCAGCCCCGCCCTTATTTGGTGCAGTCAAGCTGCTTGTTAACAGCTGGCCCGGGCCAACCGCAACTCCTGGAAGCGCCGGATGATCGGCCACTGCGGCCTAGCATCTCAGAGATCGGCGCCCAACCATAAACCATCAGCGGCATAACCGTCCGCCGAAAACCCTATCGCCCCAGAACGATCGCTCCGGCCTGATCGCCAATCACCCATCGTACCGACAGCTCGATCACCGGACCCCCGGCGACCAGGAGCAGGACCGTCTTGCCGTTGCGGATTCCATCCGCGCCTTCGATCCGCACGCCGCCGCCGGCCAGCCTGGAGATCGCCACTTTCTGGCTCGCGCCGTTGATACGGATGATCTTGCCGGTCAAGCTCCCGCCCGGTCCGGCGGAACCACCGGCCTCGCTGGCGCCCCCGGCAGCGGCGCGGTCCCGATATGGGGGGAGGTCATGCTCCCCCTCCAGAAAATCCATGCGGGCTCCTGCGTTTGCGGTTCCTGCCGGAACGGGCCGGTGCTTATCCGGCCCTGCTGCGCAGCGCGTCGCGGATCTCGCGGAGGAGGAGCACTTCGTCGCTCGGCTCGGCTGCCGCCTCGCGGATGATCCGGCCGGCGGCGCGCACCATCAGGAAGATGAGGAAGGCGAGGATGAGGAAATTGACCGAGACCGTCAGGAAGCGGCCATAGCCGAGCAGCGGGACGCCCGCTGCCTTGAGCTCGGCATAGCTGGCGAGCGAGCCCCTATAGCCCTCGGGCACCGACCCGAGCATCAGGAAATAGCCCGAGAAATCGAGACCGCCGAGGATCCTGCCCACCACCGGCATGATGATGTCGTCGGTCAGCGACGTGACGATCGAGCCGAAGGCCGCGCCGATGATGACGGCGACGGCAAGGCTGAGGACATTGCCCTTCGCCAGGAAGGCGCGGAAATCGCTGAACATGGGGGCTCCTGCCTGAATGAAAAAGGTTGGCGGGGCCGCGATAGAGGGGGGAGTTCGCGGGCCCCGCCGCACCAGACCTCAGGGCGTGCAGACCTCAGGCGTGGTGAACTTCGGCTTCTCCGGAGTTCTGGATATTCTCGATGCAGCGCAGGGCGCTGGCCTTCGCCTTGTAGCCTTCGGACGACACGGCCAGGATGTTTCCGTTCGAATGCTTGAGGCGCCAGCGGAACTCGCCCCGACGATCCTGATAGACTTCGAACTTCATCGTCTTGTGCCTTGCCGCTAAATGATGATGCTAGAGGCGTATCACGCGGCGCGCGGGCTCGGGTGTAAACAACGGTAACGGTTCCGCGCAGCGCCAACGGGCTGGTGAGGGTCATGAGGGAACTTGCGTTCATATTCGCCGCGGCGGGGCTTCTCGCGGCCTGCACGCCCAAGCCGGTCGCGACGGTCGCGTCGCTGCCCCCCGGCATTCCCGCCGGTGCGCAGACCTTCGCCATCGTCGCCGCGCCGGATGCGGGATCGCAGGCCGCGGCTCCGCTGGTCGAGGCGCGGCTGCGCCGGCTCGGCTATACGCCGAGCGCCACGCCGGACCTGCGCGTCGAAGTGAGCACGGCGGCGCGCGCGCGTACCGTCGGCGCCTTCACGCCGGGCAAATGCGGCGCCTCGAATCCGGACTGGATCGATCCGCCGGCGGAGAAGCGGCTGTTCGAGGGCGGGAAGCTGCTGACGCTCAATATCCGCACGCTGGACGCCAGGACCGGGATGCCGCTCCACCAGGCATCGGCCACGCTGCGTTCCGACGCGGGCCTGGCCGAGGCGCAGGCCGCACTGACCAACGCGGCGCTGGGCGTCGATCCGCGCGAGGCCCCGAAAGCTGCCGCGCCGCGGGGCTGCTGAACCCCGGGCGGGAGCATCCGGTCAGTATCGACATTCGGCATGCCAGGGCCAGGCCCGACAGAT
>NZ_JAAVVE010000032.1 GCF_018449795.1 Sphingomonas sp. dw_22 | reverse complement strand
CGGGCTGATCCTGGAGATATTCGGCGAGCGCGCGCGCACCGCCGAGGGCCGGCTCCAGGTCGAGCTGGCGCATCTCGATTACCAGGCGGGCAGACTGGTGCGAAGCTGGACCCACCTCGAGCGCCAGCGCGGTGGCTTCGGCTTCCTGGGCGGCCCGGGCGAGACCCAGATCGAGGCCGATCGCCGGCTGATCCGTGACCGGATGGCCCGGCTGCGCAAGGAGCTCGACCAGGTGAGCCGCACGCGCACGCTGCACCGCGATCGCAGGCAACGCGCACCCTGGCCGGTGATCGCGCTGGTGGGATACACGAACGCCGGAAAGTCGACGCTTTTCAATCGGCTGACCGGTGCTGACGTCATGGCGGAGAATCTGCTCTTCGCGACACTGGATCCCACGCTGCGGCAGATCCAGTTGCCGGGGATCGACAAGGCGATCCTCTCCGACACGGTGGGTTTCGTCTCCGATCTGCCGACCCAGCTCGTCGCCGCGTTCAAGGCGACACTGGAAGAAGTCGTGTCGGCCGATCTGCTGATCCATGTCCGCGACATCGCCCATCCCGACAGCGAGGCGCAGCGCGCCGATGTCGAGAAGGTGCTGGGCGAGATCGGCGTCGCGCCGGAAACGCCGCGCTTTGAGGCATGGAACAAGCTCGACCTGCTCGACGACGAAGACCGCGCGGCGCTGCTCGCGGAGGCCGCGAAGCGCGAGGACGTGATGCCGATCTCGGCGGTGACCGGGGAAGGGGTGGACGCCCTGATCGAGACCGTCGCTGCTCGGCTCACCGAAGGGCATCGGCGCTACACGATCGCGCTCGATGCCGGCGACGGCGCCGGCGCGGCATGGCTACACCAGCATGGCGAAGTGCTGGAACAATCGGTCGAGGGCGACCGGGCGGTGTATGAAGTGCGGATGGCGCCGCGGGACTTCGAGCGGTTCGGGATGCGGTGAAGCTCAGCCGGCGCGCAGGCTGGCTTTCGCCTTCACCCATAATTCTTCCTGCGCATCCAGCGAGAGAGATGCGAACGCCTCGCCGGCCTCAGCCTCCATCGCCTTGAAACGGTTCTCGAACTTCGCGTTCGCTCCGCGTAGCGCCGCCTCGGGATCGATGCCCAGCTTGCGCGCCCAGTTGACCACAGCGAACAGCAGGTCGCCGATTTCCTCCTCGCGATGTTCGGGCGTTTCGGCGCTCTCGACCTCGGCCAGCTCCTCATCGATCTTGGCGCGGGCGCCGCTGGGATCGGGCCAGTCGAAGCCGGTGCGGGCGGCCCGCTTCTGGAGCTTCTCGGCGCGGAGCAGGGCGGGGAGACCAAGCGCCACGCCGTCCAGCGCCCCGGCGTCGGCCTGCTTTGCGCCCCGCTCTGCGGCCTTGATTTGTTCCCACAGGTGATGGCCACCCTCGGTGGCGCCCAGGAAGATGTGCGGGTGGCGGCGCTCCATCTTGTCGCTGATCGCGTTCGCGACGTCGAACAGGTCGAACAAGCCGGCTTCCTCGGCCATGCGGCTGTGGAAGACCACCTGGAGCAGCAGGTCGCCGAGCTCGTCCTTGAGATCGGCCATGTCGCCGCGCTGGATCGCGTCGGCGACCTCATAGGCTTCCTCGATCGTATATGGCGCGATCGTCTCGAAGGTCTGGACCGTGTCCCATTCGCAGCCGGTCTTCGGATCGCGGAGGCGCTCCATGATACGGACTAGACGCTCGATGTTGGCGAATGTCGGTTTGCCAAATTCATCGGATAGGTTTTCCTCGTTCATTGCGCCTGAATCACCGGACGGAACACCCGAGTCCACTGGATTCTGATCTCGAATGAGCGGACAATGTTCATAGCGACTCATCCGACAAAGGAGGTCGCAATGGAGCATTCGAAATCGAGTTCGCTCCCCGCCGGAGATTCAGCGTGGAGCAAGGCTGCGGAACGTGAGCCGGTAATCCGGCGATTGGCGGGTCTTGAGCGCGTCCGGGAAGAAGATTTGCGCTCAGCGATGCGGGATCTGCAACTGGGTCGCTCCCAAATTTGTCTGCTACTAGCACGGTATCGATCCAACCCCGTAGCCAGTGCTCTCATGCCGGAGCGACCGGGCGTTAAACCTGGGCGATCCAATCTACCCGAACCTGTCGATAGGCTGATCGAGGAAATCATCGACCGCTTTTATCGAAGCCGTCAGAAACCAAGCGTCGCCGCGTTGTGTGGGGCGGTTATGCATGAGTGTAAAGCGCACGGATTACGATCGCCATCCCGGAAAGCAATCTCGGCACGGCTAGCGCGACGAAAACTGCGCACGCTCATTGCCGCGCGCGAAGGGCGGAAGGCCGCAGACGATGCATTCCGCCCCGTCGCCACAACTTATGAGGCGGACTACGCCCTGCAGGTAGTGCAAATCGACCATACCCCAGTCGATCAGATCGTTGTTGACGATCGAAACCGCCAGCCGCTCTGCAGGCCTTGGCTAACGATAGCGATCGACGTCGCGAGCCGAGCAGTTACCGGCTTTTATCTCACGCTGGAACATCCATCCGCCGTTTCGGTTGCCATGGCGCTACGGCATGCGGTCCTGCCCAAAGCCGCATGGCTCAGCGAGCGGGGTATATCAGCGCCTTGGCCTGCGTCAGGTATTCCCGATCGCTTGCATATGGACAACGCTCGGGAATTCCACTCGCGCGCTCTGGCCAGGGGGTGCGTCGAATACGGCATCGAGCAGCAGTTCCGGCCACCAGCTACGCCGCATTACGGAGGCCACATTGAGCGGTTGATCGGCACAATGATGGGGGAGGTGCACCTTCTTCCAGGCACTACCTTTTCAAATGTCGCCGAGCGAGGAACCTACGACGCCGCAGCCAACTCTGCGATGACGTTGACGGAGCTTGAAACGTGGATCGCGATTCAGATCGTAGGTGTCTATCACGCTGGCCTTCATCGCGGGCTGGGCCGCCCGCCGAACCTGGCTTGGGAGCACACCGTCGCCGCTCGCCCGCGACCACTGCGCCACCCGCCCGACGAACATCGATTCCTGCTCGATTTCCTGCCGTTTGAGCATCGTATGGTGCGACGCGACGGTATTTGGCTTTTCAATATCCGCTATTGGGATCCTGTGCTTGCGACTTGGATCGGCGAGAGAATGCGTATGCCAGTCAAGTATGACCCGCGCAATCTGTCGCGCATATTCTTACAAGCTCCGGACGGCCAGCATTGGCCAATCCCTTATGCCGATCTTGGGCGTCCACCAATCACACTTTGGGAGCATCGCCAGGCGATGATGCGACTTCGCGAAGAGGGCAGGGCGGCCGTTAACGAGCACCTGATCTTTGAGGCGGTTGAAGCTCAACGCGCCTTGGTTGCAGGCGCTGCCCACCGGACGATCAAGGCACGACGTGCAGCAAGGCGCTCAGCTTACGCTCTCGATGCCACGACGCTGCAATTTGATCCCCAGCCGATCGATCACGGTTCACAACATGAGGCCGATGATCTCGAAGAACGGGATCGGTATCTGCCATATCCGCTGGAGGAATGGTCATGAGCGAGGTGCTTGGCCACCTTCATCCGGATTACAGGCCGATAGCGCTGCTGTCTGACAAGAAGCGGATCGAGTGGATCCGCACCGAGCGATGGGTCGGCTTCCCCAAGGCCGCCGGGGTCGTCGAGCGGCTGCAGACGCTGCTCGACTATCCAAAACGGCCGCGCATGCCCTGCCTGCTGATCTACGGGCGCAGCGGCATGGGAAAGTCGATGGCGATCGCCAAGTTCGTGCGAGAGCATCCTGCGGTCTTCGACAAGCAGGAGGGCAGCACGGCGATGCCGGTGGTGGCCTTCCAGATGCCGAAGGAACCGCTCGAGGAAGACTTCTACGATCAGCTGCTTGCCGCGGTGGGGCTGTCGTTCCGTCAGGCGCTTGGCAAACGCGAAGCTTCCCGGCTTTCGATGCGCATGCTCAAAGAGCTCGGCACGCGCATTCTGATCGTTGACGAAATGAACAACATGCTCGCTGGCACCTCGCGACAGCAGCGGCTCTTTCTCAACCTCATTCGCTTCATCACTAACGAGCTGTCGATGCCGATCGTCTGCGCTGGCACCCCCGAGGCGCACCGCGCGCTGCTGTTCGATCAGCACCTGGCCGACCGCTTCGACGCCATTGAGCTGACACCCTGGCGTAACGACGAGAGCTTTGCGCTGCTGCTGCGGAGCCTCGCCTCAACGCGCCCGTTGCGCGAACCATCCGATCTTGAGGGCGGTGCTGTTCGTAAGCGCCTCATGCAGCTCAGCGAGGGTATCACGGGCCGCGTCTTCCGGCTCGTCGAGGAGGCGGCCATCGCAGCCATCAAGAGCGGGCGCGAGCGCATCGACGAGGACGCATTCGCGGATGACGCTCTGGTTCCGCCTCTCGCTTCGATGCAGCGCGCGGGGCGGGCGCGACGGGAGCTGTTCTCAGCTTGATGCATGGCGGATTCAAGCACCGCCGGGCCGACTATCCTCCTACCGTTCGCGCCTCGCCCGTGCCCCGGCGAGATCATGTCGTCCTGGTTGTCGCGGATCGCCTGTCGATACGAAATGACGTGTAGCGAGCTTGCTTGGAGCCTAATTCCGGCGCCGCCACTCGGGCCTCGAACGGAAATCGACTGGCGTATGCCGGCCCGACACAAAGCATGTCTGGCTGCAGCCGCTCGGCTGAGACCATCCGACGTCACTTGTCTCGACGCGGCTGCGGGGCACCCTCGACCGCCCAAATACTGGTTCGCACAGAGAAGTTTTGGGCGAAACCCGTGGGCCGAGGAGGACATATACACTGAGGAGTTCGCGTGGGGTTGGTGCGACCTCTGCGTGACAGAGGACTATGCCCGCACGGGCCAGCAATACATCCACCTAGAATGGACGCTGGCGTGTGTCGGATACTGCCATCGGCACAAGCATCGTCTCACGAACCACTGTGCGTGTGGCGCTGAACGGCGGCCGATCCATACAGCGGAGGGCGCGCGTACACGCTTGGTGTGTCGCTTCTGCGGGCGATCGGTGGCGCAACCTGGCGGGGAAGAACGTTATGGTCCTCGGCGACTTGCCCGCGCCCGCGACCTGCAATTGGCCTTTGAGGTCGACCTCATTACCGCGCTCGGTGGGCGGGCACCCTCTTCGAGATGGTGTGGAAACGCTTCAGCCGACGAGCTGCTCTCCCTCGTCGACGATATCGGCTATGCCTTGTGCACGCGCCGCTCATATTCCCTCTTGCTACCGATCGAGGGGTTCTGGCTCAAGAACAGTGCATGGCGATACGACCGGCTGCCTCATCTCCCCGACATGGATCATAAGCTTTGCGCGCTTTCGCCTTACTGGCGAGCGACCGTGATCGGCGCGATCCTGGCGATCATCGGCGACGAGGACGTTTGCAAAGCGTTGTCCATAGACCTCGAGCTCGCGACGTCGCCAATTTTGAGGCCCTTCATGAAGTGGCGCGGCTCGCTCGAATGGATGGTCAGTCACTTGGCGATCTACGACGTGCGTCGGCTGCTTGAGCGTTCGATCAATTGGCCGACACAGGTGCGAGAACGGCTAAGCGCAGCGACTATCGAACTTCGCCTATAGGGCAATAGATATGCCGCGCACGCGGAGATCTGAATGTGTGTACCGAAGCGCGAGTCTCGATGTGTGCGACGGCGGGCGTGAGAATCGAGGAGATGACCGATTTTTGGGGAGAGGCAGCCTGGCTACTTTACAGCGCCGGCATCGCGTTTTCGGCCGTTCGTTTAGCCGCATCGTCGCGGCTCCTCTGCTCCCAATATCGGTCGTTCACCGGTTGTATCGTCAATCCTGAAAGCGGTCGTTTGTTGATGGTGGATGTGGTCAAGACACGAACGACTGACATGTCGGACAGTCCGGAATGTCCGCTTTTGAGCACTCGGCCGGGCAAAGCGGACGCTCCGGACTTTTAGTCGGCGGATCAGCTTCGCGCCCACAAGCGGTGGTTTACGCGTAATTTGCGGCTCCCCGGAATCGGACATTAAACAGGAAGGCTTAGGCTTGGACCTAGTCCCGGTTGAAGGAAACACCACTCCGACTTTGCAATATCACGGCATTCCTCCTATATCGACGCTGGCGTCTAGCTCATTCCCATCGGTACCGCGCATCATAGTCATCGGATAGGAGCCTCAATACGACGAAGCGGTCGAGTAAACGGGTCATCAATTTGCAGGGCCGCCACGAACACGCTCCGAACGATCGCGAAGATAAGCTTGGTAACTGGTCGATGACTTGCGCATGTAGATTTGCCCGTCGATGACAAATCCGTCGAGATGATGCTGCAAGGTATATGTGGACAAATCCGATGCGCTATTGATGAAGCCTTTATGCTTGAAATTAAGAGAAGTGTTACACAGCACGCCAAATCCCGTTAGAGCCTTGAAAGTAGTTATCAATTCGAACAGGGGGCGGTTGGTTAGCTCGGATACAGTTTGGATGCGAGCGGTGCGGTTCACATGGGTGACGGCCGCAAGGTCGGTCGTCGACGCCCGATAGGTGTAAAGCATGAAGGGGCTTGGCTGCTTGCACCCAAACCATTGCTCAGCATCGTCCTCCAAGCAAACTGGCGCGATCGGGCGAAATTGTTCACGCTGCTTGATCATGTTCAAGCGCTCCCGGGTGCTGTCCTTGAACGGCGCAGCCAATATGGAGCGGTTTCCAAGCGCGCGCGGACCTATCTCATACCTCCCGCTCACCCATCCTAGGATGAGGTCGGATGCCAACATCGCCGCCACGGTGGTGACGCTAGATTCGAACTTATCGAACTCGGCGCGATCGATAGGTTCGTCGTGCGCAAAGGGCAGGCCTGAATACACATCCCACGATATTTTCGGCTCACCCGCGAAGTGGAACTGGGCATCGATGGCGGTGCCAATTGCCGAACCCGAGTCGTTGGCGACCGGAGGCACGAATACCTCGCTGAACAGGCCAGATTCCCGCCATTTGGAATTCCAATCGCAGTTGAGGCCGCACCCGCCCGCAATCAGCAGGGGCATGCCTCTCTTCAAGTTAGATTTGGCAAATTGGTGAAATCGGTCGAACAGCCGATCGCTGAAGATGCCGGCAAAATTCCGGAATTCCTGGTCATCAAGCCCAACATTGTAATGGATGAGGTCTTTGAGGGCCTCGCAGTCACGCGGCTTGAGGTGCTCGCGATCCTGCAACAAGAAGTCCGTGATCAGTTCTTCGTCGCCAGTTGCCTGCGTTCGCCTCGAGAATGAGGCAAGCGCCATCAACTTGCCGGCATCCGAAAGCCTTGAATATTCCGCGTTGCGCTTGTCGAAAGTTGGGTCTGCTATTGCATAGAGCATTGCGTAGCGATGCCCTGGCTCCGGTACTACGGTCGCTAACTTCGTGATGTGTAGCTCGGCACTAATGTCGTAGAAGGCGCCGATGTTGCCCTCCCAGAGCAATGCGTAGCACGGAGTGCCCTTTGGAAGGCTCGACATCCCGAACGCGCACAGCAGATGTGACCGTTCATGCGAGGAAAAAAAGATATCGATTTCCTTCCCGAGGAACCGTTTCCGGCCGGCGCGGACCTTGCCGGCTTCCAAGCCATGATAGCCAACCGTGGACCCTCCCGCTTGGGGTGGTCCGTCTTGCCACCAACCACCCTTGCACAAGACGTCGGGAACGCTAGCGAGCTCACCAAGGGCATCAAAGGCGTCGGGGACAGTCACTGCAGAATGCCGGTATCCCGACCCCTTCTCAGCTTCCAGGGAGAAGACCAAGCGGCCGTCCTCGATGTAGGCAAATGCCCCGTCATGGCCGGGATTATAGGAAAGTATCCTCATGCCGGCACTGCCTCGACGATCGACCCATCCGGGCCGCTTTCGGCTCGGGGATGCGATTCCGGCAAGAGTGGCCCGTATCCACGGACGTTTATCGACCTCACCCGAACCGTGGCCGGCAGGCGGTGATTTTTAAGGCGTCCTGCGAGCTGCGAGGCCCGGGATGGCCAAGCGTTGAGGTGCAATTTCATCGGCAGGTGGGGGATGGGGGTTGGATTCCAAAGCACGCGTCGATGGACGAGGATGCCGTCTACCAGCCAACGGATCTCATGGGGTGTCCATTCGATCGCATATCGGTGAAGACCCTTCGAAGCGTCGAAGCCTAGATCGATATGGTATGGGCAGCCTCGATAGCCATAGTCGAACCGGGCGCCGTCCTCGCCCGGATTGTAGAAGACGTTCACGAGCAAGCGGTTCGGCCTATTCCCCGCGATTTCGATGTCGATTTCCTGGTGGGGTGAATTCCGATGGAGGAAGAAGCCGGTGACCACCCCCGGCACGCCAGATGCTTGGAAAACGGCCTCAAACCTACCGAAAAGATAGTCAGTGTGGCTCGTGATGGCCCCTGCACTATATCCTCGCACGCCAAGGTCTTCTTGGCGGACCTGCAACGTCGCCCCCTCGGCGCTATCATACTCGACGTTCAAGTCGCGGAACAATGCGAGGTTGCCGGTAAAGGTATCCGACCGTGCAACCCAACGCCGTGGGTCGATCCCCTCGCCACAATCGATATCGACCCATCCGCCGCAATCCTCGGTCGCGACCTGTATGCCCGCCCAATCATCATGCTTTGGCCCAACGATCCACGGCGAGCGATCCCACTTCGATTTGGCAGGTACCGGGAGCAGGACTCTTTCGCTCCGCACTTCGACGATGTCGCGTTGCCCAAGGTCATCGAGGCGGGGGAATGGGCTTAGAGGTGGCACGCATCTGAGATGTTCGCACAGCACCCGCCAAGCATCGGCCTTGCCGGTTTCAAGCAAGGCGACGTCCGCGCCCTCAAGCCGTGCTAGCAGCTCGCGTACGACCGGATCGTCCGCACCGCTCGAGCGCGTCGTTATGACGAACTTGGCGTGCGGATACAGATTGCGGAGATGCTCGGTCTCTGTCGTGAGCGACCCCACGTTGACATAGGCGCCAAATGCGCGATCGGCGCTTCCCGCTCGGAGCCGATTCCACTCGAGCGCCGGCAATCGCCGCAAGTCGCTGCAGCATGCATAGCCAAGCATGGACAACGCCATTGCGAGCGATGATTGGCCCGATCCGGGCGGTCCAAAGCCAATCACGGGGGCGCCAGGCGGACGAGCGTGGAATAGCGCTGCACCCTCGCTATTGATGGCACCGATTCCGGAGAGTGCAGGTAGAATGGAGTAGGTATTTGTCGATATGCTATCCCTTCGCTGGCGCACGATCGAGCGTTTGGTAGCGAACACGTTCAGCCTGCTGAACTGGTGATTGATCCAAAGATCGACCGGGCCGCGGCAGGGCAGCGCGTCGAGGAGCTTGCGCGCCCCGCGTCGCGAGAGGATGTACCCCGACAGGTACCATAGTCCCCGTTCTGGTTTGAATACGTGGCTTGAGAGAAAGGCCTTTGGGGCGCCGTTCGTCGCCTCCATGTACGAGACATAGACAATGTCGACGCCGCCGGCCCCTTCATCGGCGCTCCTCAAGTCCTGCCAAGCCTGGTCCAGATCTCGCGCGAAGCTTGGGTGGAACCATACGTCGTCCTCGAGGACGAGTGCATATTCCTCGGCCCCTTCGGCAACGCGCTTCCAAACCGCGATATGCGACCGTGCGACAGCAACTTCTGCTGCTGTCATCGCGATGGGAGCTTCCAGCTCAAACCGCGTCGGGAGTGTCCTTGGCTGCGGTTCCACGAAGAGCTGGTCGGACAAAGTGTAGTGCGGATCGACCTCGCCGTCTTCGGGAGAACCGTTTGAGAAGTTCCTCGCGTCGACAGCAGCATATCGTTCAGTTAGCCTGCGGAGATCGTCGCCAAGGCGGTCCTGGATGCGTCCAAGCTCGTCTTTCACACGCGACCATCGTCGAGGCTCTCGGTACAGGTTGATCACGTAGATTTTCCCGATGGTGCAATCTTCGTGGCCTTGGCGAGGCCCGAAGCAGTTCACCGTCTGCTTGGGGAGGAGCCTGCGAAGACTGTAGGCGACTCGGAAAATCCAGCGGAGAGTCACTGCGGGCTTGCGAAGCGGATTCATCGCCCCTCCAACGACGATGCCGCGCGATATTCCTGCTGGTTGGAGAGACGCCAATTTCGTGAATCATTGCGGTAGCTAAGCGGCCACTTGCTGGTCGAGATCATCTCCCAGTCGTGCGCGACTAGGAATGATTCCGATGACCTTGCTTCGCTGATAATCTCGAAGACGGACCGGGTCAGATTTCCCGGCCCGGTCGAGGATTGGACTTCTGGCAGAAGGTTCGAAGGATTCGCTTCCAGTGATGCCGTTGCGTTCAGCAGCGCCCTCTCGACAATCGGGTGTTGAGCCGCTGCGATGAGAGGGGTGGTGTTAAAATAGAAGATCCAACCTGGCTGGTCCGCGCCCGGCTCGGTGAATATCGATGGTTCCACCATCTGTCCCGTCGGGACGTCGTAGCAAAACGGCTGGAGCTTAAGGCGGCCATCCTCAAAGAGATGGCCGATCGGTGCATCGTAGTAGACGTCGTCGGCATCGATGTAGAAGCCGCCTTCGACCATTACATATGAATAGCGGAAGTAATCCGACATCATGGACGGGTGGTAGCACCTGTCAAACGCAGCTTCATAGCGCGCTCCAAGGCGAGCGCTGATGAAGGATCGAGCGGCGTCCCTATCGAATACCTCTATTTCGAAGCCAGCACGCTCCAGCTGCCTCCACGACTTCATACAATTCTCGACGTCTGGCGGAAGGCGCTCGAGGTCATCCCAGAACTGCACGATTCGCTTTGGCGTCGGCCGCCCATAGCGAGCGGGCGGGCTCACGGCGTCCTCGCGCCGCTGCACCAATCCGCGGACGAAATTCGAGCGATCGCGCTCCAACGGGGTCAGGGGATCAGCGCTACTCGCCATCGTTACCGGGCTAATATCCACTTTGAAACGTCTCCCCTCATCGAGCGTGCACTGGCGTGGCAAGCTTCTCAGGCTGCGGCCATGTCCGGACCCGGCGCAAGAACGTTACCCCGCCTGCGCGCGACCGGGCGTACCACAAATGGGCGCCAGCGACATACGCGAGCCAATTCATATCCGTATCAAACAGGCGCGTCCCGCTATTGTTGAGCCATGCGATGAGATTTGCGTCACGATCGAAAATGCTGATCGTGTTACTTCTCTACCTAGGGGGAACGCAGGCTAAATTGTGTGCTGGAATAACGCCTGCCTTGTCCCAATTCGTTCTAGACTTATTACGTCCTCATCAGCCGATACGTCGCACCCGAACGGCTTTGGGCATGCCCTCAACATGCATCTGTCGGCCATCCACGATGACGCGCGGGCGATACTTGTATTGATATCTATAGTAGTACTGGTCTTGGCGCCATACTGATCCGTTCGCCAGCCTGACTATCGTATCCCCGCTCCAACCCGTCCAGGCTCCTTCAACGCGCGACTGCATGGTGATTGCTCCTAGTCTATCCTACGAACGCGGATGGCGCGGCTCATGCCATCGACGTGCATCAAGTTGGCGGCGAGTGTGACTTGGGGCCGGTAGGAGTAGCGATACTCATAGTGATATTCGTCCTGACGCCATACCGAACCATCGGTGAGTTTGACGACCGTATCGCCATCCCAGCCATTCCACTCGTCCTCGACCTGCTTTCTCATCTCGAACCCTCCCGAAATCATCCTCTTCAGGCGGCTTTCGGCAGGCACACCACCTCGGCGATCTCGCGGGCGATCTCTTCGACGGTATGTGTGCTGGTGCTTCGCGCGAGCCGGTCGGCGAGCGAGGGCGAATACCCAATCACCTCACTCTTCGATACATTGTGCCAGACGGGCAGGAGGATCTGATCGCCAGACACCGCTCGCGTCACAAGGCCGTCCAATTCGTACTCGGGCCATCCCTTGCCGAAGAAGGCCTGAGACAGCACGACGACCCCAAAGCGGCTGCTGCCCAGACCCCGATCGATCTTCCGTCGCAGGCTGTCGCCGATGCGGAGTTCGAACTCGTCGTACCAAACCGACAGGCCAGCCTCGCGCAGCGCGTTCGCCAACGGCCGCACCACGTCATCCTTGTCCTCCGAGGCGTGCGAAATGAAGACATCGAAAACCCGACCGTCGGGGCCTTCCGCTGTGGGAGCAAGATCGTGGTCAGCATCCCGCACGAGGGTGGGGACGCTTCCAAGGGGTGCCTCATTGATCGTCGGCAGCGGCCGAAGCGCCTCTCCCCTAACGACCTGGACGCCCGACCGGACGGTGCCGCGCAGGCCCTGCATGTCCACCGCGACATGCCAGTTGCCAGAATGCGGAACCTGCAGTCTGACGGGAGAACTTCTGGCGAGACCCCCGATATATCGGTGCTGACGCCCCGACTTGTAGCTGCTCAAGTTCGAGCCATCCATCAGACGGACGTTCGCGGCGCTCCCGCTCAAGGTCACGACGACCATGCTCCCCCGATCGAGGTGGCCCAGATTGTAGTGGGTGAAGTTCATCGTATCCTCCTGCCTAGGCCGCCAGTCGCTCGATCATGCCCGTCTGGGACGATGCATTCGTCTCGAAGAACAGCACCTCATCCTGCGTCAGACGGATCATCTGCCGCGCCTGGAGGAGGAAGCGTTCGCCGGCTCGGACCAGCCAAAGCGGCTGGTCGGCCGACCGGTTCGCCTTTGCGAGCAGCGCAACAGAGTCGATGAGGTCCGTGTCGATCGCGAGCAGCTGCCCGTCCACGTCGACGATGTGGCGAAAGCCGATGTCCCAGAGTGCCATTTTCTTGCGCCTCCTGCGTGTTTCGATAGGAGCACATTCGCACGCGCGGGTGTCAGAAGCTGTCACCCCCATACTCGCGCAGCAGGCAAAGTGCGTTTACCAGCGCCATTTCCTCGATCGTCCGACATGGCGTCTCGAGGAGCGCCGAACTAGCGAAGACCATCGCCGCGACTTGCGCCCGCGACACAGCGACGTTGATACGGTTGAGGGAGAACAGGAACGCGATGTCCCTGGGCAGTTCCTCCCCGCTCGAGGTCGTCATGGAGACGAGGCACACTGGCGCCTCCTGCCCCTGGAAGCGGTCGACTGTGCCGACACGGACGTTGTTGGGTAACCGAGCGCGCAACGCGTTCACCTGAGCGTTGTAGGGTGCAACGACCAGGATGTCGGCATGGCCAACAATGCGCTCCCGACCATCGCGGTCGCGGTAGGTCGCCCCCTCCACCTCGGCGATCCGCTCTGCGACAGCGTCGATTTCCTCGAAGCTGACCTGCGAACGGCCGAAGTGTACCACGGCGCGCATGCCGGCTCCGACCAGATCGTCACCGGCACGGGAGACCAGCGTTTGGCCGCTCGCCGCCTCATCGCTCCCGAGCCTGTTCTCGTAGACAGCCGTAGAGATGAAACCACATACGCGCGGGTGCATGCGTCGGCTCACGGGCATGAACACACCGCGATCCGACGGAACGACGCGATGACCGTCGATGAGGTATTCGAGGCAGGAGCGGCCGCTGTCGCCGGGGTGGCTGCCCTGCAACGGCTGCGGCAGCTGCATGGGATCGCCGACGAGCACGATGTTGCGGGCGCAGCGCGCCATGGCAAGGATGTTGGCGATCGAAACCTGCCCGGCCTCATCAACGAACAGATAGTCGTAGGCCGCGCCAGCATATCGAGCGAAGTGCCACGCGGTCGCGCCGACAACGTCCGCTGCCGCGACCTCTGGCGCGTCGTTGTCGCTGACGAAGACGATGCCAGGATGCGCTTCGTCGTCACCATCGTCGGACGCTTTTTGGACGATACTGCACCGGACACCTTCGGCGCGGGCGCGATCGGCCACCGCCTCGAGCAGATTGCCGATGGCCTTGTGGCTATTCGACGAGACCGCGACGCGCTTGCCGTCGCGGACGAGATCCACGATCGACAGGGCGCTGACGTATGTTTTGCCTGTTCCCGGCGGTCCCTGGATGGCGAGGGTCGTGCCGGCCATCGCTGAGATCGCGCGACTCGTCTCCGCTGGCAGGTCGCCATCAGCCGGGATGATACCCGCGGGGCGCAGACCGTCGGTGAACATCGGCGGAGACTGCGCCAGCAGGTGTTCGACCGCCGGGAGCCGGCCTGTGTCGGCGATGATCTCCTCGGTGACCGCGGCGACCGCGTCCTTGAGGACGCTGTTGCGCAGCGGCTGCGGCGGTAGAAGGTCGAGCCGATCCGGGAGCTCCCCCTTTGCCGTCGAACGCCTCAGCACGAGTGTGTTTGTATCATGGTCAATCGACCGGAGATTGACATCCTCGGGCATCACCGCCGGCTTCACGCACGGCGCTTTACCCGCGCGCAGCTTCGTCTCCTGCGCCGGGAAGCGGTAGGTCCGCTCGAACGACTTGGCAGTGACCTTCACCGGCTCGCCGACAGCCTCAAGACCCTGAATGCACTCGAGGTCGTCGAGCAGTTCCTCGCTCTCCTGCGCGAGGCGATCGAAGATCGCCCACCAGGTCGGCTTGTCCTCGCGCTTATGGAACTGGCTGAGGTCGAGCAGCAGGTCCGCGACCCGCTCGCCGATGCGCTCGCGGACCGGCTGCAGCCGCGCGCGGAGCGCCGCCACCTCCTCGTCCTCCGCATCCACGTTGGACAAGGCCCCACCCTCGGGCACTGTGCCGAGCACCGGCCACGGCATCGCCGCCGGGCGCACCTCGCGGACGAGCCAGTCGCGCAGCAGCTGGGTCGATACGCAATCGGTTCGGTTGTAGGCTTGGATCTCGTCGAGCAGGCGCTGCTCCTGCGTCTGCCGCCATTCCTCGTAGAATACGACGCTGGCGCCGGCGGTCGCGACGTCTGCGGCACGCTTCTCCATGTAGAAGGCCTCGAGGTCCTTGATCGAGTAACCTTTCTCCGACGCGACCATCGCACCCGACACAACCTTGAACAGGTCGACGAAGCGCCGCTCGCGTTGGAGCTGGTCCATTGCCGCTTCGCCGGTCCGGTGCTGCGAGGTAAGTCGGCGGAGCGCAGCGATCTCGTAGTTTGCATAGTGGTAGATATGCGCGTTGGGGAAGCGGCGCATGCGCTCGACGAGGAACGCCAACAGGTCGGCTGCGGCGCGGCCTTCGTCCTCGCGGGTGTGCGCCCAGAACGCGCGGAACTCCCACGCACCATTCTCGTGGAACCACACGCCATGGAGATATTCCAACCCGCCAGGAAAATAGGGGTCGCCCTCGATGTCGTAGAAGACATCACCGTCATCGGGTGCGGGCAGCAGGCCGAAGCCCTTGCCGGGCTCGGCGTCGCGCAACTCGAACGAGGGTGGCCCTCCGGCGCGGCGAGCTGACTGCAGCCGCGCCTGCGCGACCAGCTTGCGCTGGGTCTCGGCCGCCATCTTCGGAATGCGATCGGTACGTGCGGCGAGACTCGCCATGGTGTCGATTCCCGCAGCCTCCAGCTTCTGGCGCTGCGACCGGCTGATGCCGGCGACGAGCGCAAGGCTGTCCTCGGCCTCCCAACGCTCTTTGCACCGGTCGCTCCAGCGGCAAAGCGCGCATGCGGATACGGGTTCGGGGCGGGTCTCTGGCCGCTCGAGGAGGAAAGCCTCGAGCATCCGGCGCGCGTGGCGCGCATACGACGAGACATCCGACAGCCGCACGGTGAAGCGGCTGCCATCGCCGAGCTGCAGGTGGGCAGCTTCGGGCGACACGCCCTGCGCCTTCGCAAGCAGGTCGCTGTAGAGGCAGAGCTGCAGGACGTGCTTCGGGTCGGGTTTGCGCTTCAGCTTGGTGTCGACGACCTCGTAGGACCAAGCGCCGATCTCGGACGGCCGTTCGACACGCTCGAGGAAGTCGCTGTAGCCGCCCCACGCACCGTCGAGTAGCGCGCCCTGGAAGATTACATCGGGTCCCTCCAGCATTGCCTCGAGCGTGAGGCGCACGGACTCCTCCAGCGACAGGCCGTCCTTCGGAATCTCGACGACCCTACGGCCGTCGGCCTTCAACTGGTCCAGGAAGGCGAGCTCATGCTCATCACCCTGTCGCTGCAGTAGTTCGGCTTCGGCGCCGTCCTCGCTTGGCGCCAGGTCGCCGATTTCGATTAGCCGCAGGTCCAGCGCGGTCGCGTGACGGCAACCCTTGAACCGCATCAAATCGGAGGCCGAAAGCCTCATCGCTCCATCGATCCTGCGCATACGCATTCCCCTTTCCTGCGATATAGCACATAAGGGTGACAAAAGCTGTCAGGGTGATGCTATGTCGTTCGCGAAGGGTCAGGAACTGCTCAAGCTCGCAATGATGGCCACGAGCCGGAGCGGCGTGTCGCTCGAGGAAATCGTCGAGGAGTGGGGTTGCTCGCACCGCACCGCGCAGCGGATGACCGACGCGCTGCAGGCCGCGTTCCCGCAAACCGAGGCCGTGGACGGCGACGACCGCAAGCGCCGCTGGCGTATTCACGCAAAGGCCATCGCGCCGCTCCTGACGCCGTCGGCGGAGGAGCTAGCCGCACTCGCGGCCGCGATCTCCCAGCTCGAGGCCGACCAGATGACGGCGGAGGCGACGACGCTACGCCAGCTCCAGGCGAAGGTGCGGGCGCTCCTCCCGCCCGGTGCTGGGACGCGGCTTGCGGTCGACGAGGAGGCGCTCCTGGAAGCGCTCGGCCACGCCGCCCGACCCGGTCCGCAGCCCGTCATGAACAGCGAGGTCAACGCCGCGATCTCCGACGCTTTGAAGGGGCCGTTCCTGCTACGGATCGCCTACCGCCGGCGCACGCAGGACAAGCCGAGCGAACGCGTGGTCGCACCGCACGGCCTGCTGCTCGGCGTCCGGCGGTATCTCGTCGCGCGTGACACGGCGAAAAAGGTTCCACGTCTTCAACACTACCGCGTGGAGGAGATCTATTCGGCCGAAGTGCTCGCCGAGAGCTTCGACATCGATCCGGGCTTCAGCCTCAGCGCCCATGCCGAGAAGGGCTTCGGCTCGTACGAGAGTGAGGCGCAGCACGGAGAGGTGGTGTGGCGCTTTTCCCCTGACGCTGCCGACCACGCCCGCCGGTTTGTGTTCCATCCGACTCAAACAGTTGAAGAGGAGAAGGACGGATCGCTGCTCGTAAGGTTCAGGGCGTCTGGGTATCTCGAGATGTGCTGGCACCTCTACACGTGGGGCAAATCGGTTGAGGTGCTGCAGCCAGCAGCGCTGCGAGAGATGGTCAATGGCCATCAGCGCGAGTTCGAGGCGCTCCCTTAAGTCCCATGGTCCGGTCGCTCGCTACCGTACGGCAGCTCGATGAACGAAGGGCAGGTTGTGGGGAGTCGTTTCGAACGGTCGAGTGTCTGCAATTCGGCGAAAGGCGCTGCTCCCCAACCATAGTGCGGCGGGGAAGATGCACGGTGGTTCATACTGCCTCGATCCAGCGCACTTTACCGGTTCACGAGTCCACAGCCTCCTATGCCGCAGCGATCCTGCGCTTGTCACCTATAGCAAGGCTCTTTCCAAAAAAACTGGATCAAAGGGGTTCACGGGCCAACGTGGTGTCGCCGGGATGGATCTGCACCGACGCCGCCCAGGCGATGGTGAAGCGGATCGCCGCCAGTGCCGGCGGGAGGCAAGGGCGAGCCGCGCCCGAGCATTCTCGACGCGCTGGACTACTTCCCGATCGACCGTCCGGCGCGGCCGGAGGAAGTGGCGGAACTGATCGCCTTCCTGCAGTCTGGTCGTGCTTCCGTCATTCACGGTGCGGAGGTCAGGGTAAACGGAGGAACGGTCCCGGCGATCTGAGGGGTGTTGTGACCCCCGCGAACGAGCAAGCCGCGGCGGCTCCTGCTCAAGGTCTTGAAACCGGAAAATCAGCTTCTAACTCATCCTTGCCGGGCGCCGTGTTCGGGTCCGGTGGGACATAGAGGGCGCCGGCTCTCCGTTACCGGCGCAGCTCATGCCCAGATCGCTTCATAGGAGGATTTGGAGATGAGGACCAACTTTGACTTCACGCCCTATCGGCGTTCCACGGTCGGCTTCGACCGCCTGTTCGATCTGCTCGAGACCGGCATGCGCGGTGACGTGGTCGATGGCTATCCGCCCTTCGACATCGTGAAGGAGGGCGAGGACAGCTATCGCATCACGCTCGCGGTTGCCGGTTTCCGACCCGACGAGATCGAGGTGGTGGCGCCGCAGAACCAGCTCACCGTCACCGGCAAGCGCGCCGAGGAAAGCGGCAAGGGCGAGTATCTGCATCGCGGCATCGCCGCGCGTGCGTTCGAGCGGCGCTTCCAGCTCGCCGATCATATCGAGGTGGGCGAAGCCAGCTTCGACAATGGCCTGCTGAGCATCGCGCTGAAGCGGGTCGTGCCCGAGGCGATGAAGCCGCGCCGCATCGAGATCGTCGGCAGCGCGGCTGCCAACGATCGGATCGAGGCGCCGAAGGATAAGGCCCTCGAAGCGGCTTGATCCGTAAGACAAAGTGGCTTGCCGGCGCCGCCTTTGGGCGGGCCGGTGGGTCATGCCCAATTCCAGCCAGAAAGGAGATGAGCATCATGGCATTGCGTGATCTGATTCCCTGGAGCCGGCAGGAAAACCGGCTGCCCGCGACTGTCGAGCCCGAGCGGGAGACTGCACTGGAGGCCCATCCGCTGTTCTCGCTACATCGCGAAGTGAACCGCCTGTTTGACGACGTCTTTCGTGGCTTCGGCATGCGCCCGTTCGCCGGCTTCGACCGGGTGGCGAGCTGGCCGCGGGTCGAGCTTGGCGAGAGCGACAAGGAGATCCGCATCACCGCCGAACTGCCGGGTCTCGACGAGAAGGATGTCGAGATCATGGTCGAGGACGGTGTGCTGACCCTGCGCGGCGAGAAGCGTGCCGAGGTCGAGGACAAGGAGCGCGGCTATTCGGAGCGCAGCTATGGGCGCTTCGAGCGGCGCATCGCGCTGCCGCGCGGCATCGAGCGCGACAAGGCGCAGGCCACCTTCCGGAACGGCGTGCTCACCGTCACGCTGCCGCGTTCTGCCGTGGCGAACGAAAATGTCCGGCGCATTCCGGTCAACGCAAAGGCGGCCTGATCCGTCGGTCCGGGGCGGGAGCCCCGGGCCGCTCGGCCATGGGTATGTCCAGCGGCAGCCGTCAGCGAACGACAATGGCACCCGGCGCCCGGCGTGGGGAAGCGCATTCCCGCCGGATACCCGCGCGATCATCGAGCCGGTCCGGCTGCTTGACCATCGCGCGCGGCGCAAACTGCGCGACCAGTGGCGCCTGCGGTTCGAGCCGAGGGCGCCGGCGTTCGCCGATCCGCTGACCGGGTGGACCGGTGGCAGCGATCCGCTCGCCCATGTCGAACTGCGCTTTCCCAACGCGGAAGCGGCGGGCGGCTACTGCATGCGCCAGGGACTGCCCTGTGCGGTGCGGGCTTTACCCGAAGGCCACCAATCAACGTCATGTCAATGGTGAAGGGAGACGAAGATGACTGCAACGTCCGCTACCCTCCCGCTTCAGGAATCGGGGCGGGACAACCCGTCTGAGCCGGTGCTGACCATCCGTCATTCCGGCGGGTTCATCTTGCGCGGCGTCCTTGCCCTCGCGCTCGGCGTCGCGGCGTTCCTGTTCCCGGCGAACGCATTGTTCGCCTTTACCCTGCTGTTCGCGGCCTATGCCGGCGCGGATGGCATCCTGTCCCTCATCACGGGCATCCGGCGCGCTTCGCGCAAGGAAAAGCGATGGTGGACCGCGCTGCTGCGCGGCTTGGTCGGGATCGCCTGCGCGGCGATCTTCGTGGTCGTGCCGGGGCTTGCGCTGGTCAGCTATGCGCTCGTGACACTGGGCACGGTGATCGCATGGGCGCTGCTCACCGGCGCTTTCGAGATCGCGGCGGCGATCCGGCTGCGCAAGGAGATCGAGGGCGAATGGCTGCTGGGTCTCTCCGGCGCGCTGTCTATCCTGCTCGGCCTCGGTGTCTGGGCGTTCCTCTGGCTACACCCGGTCGCGACCATCCTGTCCGTGGGTACGATGATTGCCGTCTGGGCGCTGTTCGCCGGGGTTGTGCTGATCGCGCTCGGGCTGCGTCTGCGCAAGCGCGAGGCTGGCAAGAGCAAAGCCGCCACCTGAAGCGGATGCCATTGAAAGGCCCGCCACCCGTGCGAACCGGGTGGCGGGCCTTTACGCAGGCGGTTGTTCAGTCGAGCCGAAGCTCGCCACGGGCGGCACGCCATTCGGCCGGCCGGACCAACCCGTCGTGAGCGATGCGGATGGAATGGAGCGCGGCCTCTATCTCGCGATTCCAATAATCGACGAAGTCGAAGAGCACCGGAAAATCCGGCGCCAGGTCATATTCCTGCCAGACGAACAGTTGCAGCAACGATGGAGCATCGGGCCGATAATAATGGATCTCGGCCGTCGTCAGGCCATAGCCCTGCAACTGCATCATGAGCGCGTGATCGGTCATTGCAGCGAAGCGTGATCCGGTCGTTCATCCAGCGTCCGCATCGCGGCGAAGATGTCGTCGACCGGCACGGCGCGGCGGGCGCCGGGCGGTTTGCGCATCGCCGGCTGGTCCTTCACCGCCGAGCGGTCGGACGCCCAGGATGCGAGGATGGCGCGCTTCACTTCCGGCTCGAGGCCCGGATGACGCGCAATGTCGAAGGGGTGCAGGAAACGGGAAAATCGCTGCGACATGGCTGTTGCCTCCTTTCCTGATGCCGCTCCTTTCATGAGCGCGGCGAGTTGCCGCGCGGACAGAATTTTGGTGCGCGGATGAGTCGCGTCAAGAGGGGGAATCGCCGCCCAAGCCACCGATACCAAACAGATTTGCACTCGATGCGGGTGAGTGCCAAAAATTTTTGTTCCGCCTCTTGAACGGAAAAATATCGCTTCCTAGCTCCTCGGAACCTGTCGTTTCGATGAACGACAGCATCGTCACATCATGTTTTGCATCTGGAGGTTTTGCCATGCATTTCCGCCCCTTGCACGACCGTGTGGTCGTCCGCCGCGTCGAAGCCGAGGAAAAGACCTCGGGCGGCATCATCATCCCCGATACCGCCAGGGAAAAGCCGCAGGAAGGCGAAATCGTCGCCGTCGGGCCGGGCGCCCGCGATGATAGCGGCGCGCTCGTCGAACTCTCGGTCAACGCTGGGGACCGTATCCTGTTCGGCAAATGGTCGGGCACCGAGGTCAGGATCGACGGCGAGGATCTGCTCATCATGAAGGAGAGCGACATCCTTGGCGTGATCGACAACATCGTCCCACTCAAGCAGGCGGCCTGAAAAGCCGCTGCTTTCGCTCAAACTTCAGGAAGGATATCGATAGAAAGGAGTAAGGCAGATGGCTGCCAAGGAAGTGAAGTTTGCGTCGGACGCGCGTGACCGCATGCTGCGTGGCGTGGATACGCTTGCGAATGCAGTGAAGGTCACGCTGGGTCCCAAGGGCCGCAATGTCGTGATCGACAAGAGCTTCGGCGCGCCGCGCATCACCAAGGACGGCGTCACGGTCGCCAAGGAGATCGAGCTCGCCGACAAGTTCGAGAATATGGGCGCGCAGATGCTGCGCGAGGTGGCCAGCAAACAGAACGACAAGGCTGGTGACGGCACCACTACCGCCACCGTGCTGGCGCAGTCGATCGTGCGCGAGGGTTCCAAGGCCGTCGCGGCTGGCATGAACCCGATGGACATCAAGCGCGGCATCGATCTTGCCGTGAACGCCGTGGTGAAGGATCTCGAGGCGCATGCGAAGAAGGTCAGCGCCAACAGCGAGATTGCGCAGGTCGCCACCATTTCCGCCAATGGCGACGCCGAAGTCGGCCGTATCCTCGCGGAGGCGATGGAGAAGGTCGGCAACGAGGGCGTGATCACGGTCGAGGAAGCCAAGAGCCTTGAGACCGAACTGGAGACGGTCGAGGGCATGCAGTTCGACCGCGGCTATCTCTCGCCTTATTTCATCACCAATACCGAGAAGCTGAAGGTGGAGCTGGATGACCCGTACATCCTCATCCACGAGAAGAAGCTCTCGAACCTCCAGGCGCTGGTGCCGCTGCTTGAGAAGGTGGTGCAATCGGGCCGGCCGCTGCTCATCATCGCCGAGGATGTCGAAGGCGAGGCGCTGGCCACGCTGGTCGTCAACAAGCTGCGCGGCGGCCTCAAGGTCGCGGCCGTCAAGGCGCCCGGGTTCGGCGACCGCCGCAAGGCCATGCTGGAGGATATCGCGATCCTCACCGGCGGCAATGTCGTCAGCGAGGAACTGGGCACGAAGCTGGAGAACGTCACCGTCTCGATGCTCGGCCGCGCGAAGAAGGTCACGATCGACAAGGACAACACCACGATCATCGACGGCGTGGGCGCTAAGTCCGACATCGAAGGCCGCGTCGCGCAGATCCGCCAGCAGATCGAGACGACCACCAGCGACTATGATCGCGAAAAGCTGCAGGAGCGGTTGGCGAAGCTCGCCGGCGGCGTCGCGGTGATCCGCGTCGGCGGCGCGACCGAGGTGGAGGTCAAGGAGAAGAAGGACCGTGTCGATGACGCGCTCCACGCCACCCGCGCGGCCGTCGAGGAGGGCATTCTCCCGGGCGGCGGCGTGCCCCTGCTGCGCGCCATCAGCGCTCTCGATGGTCTCAAGGCGGCCAACGACGACCAGCAGTCCGGTATCGACATCGTCCGCCGGGCGCTGCGCGCGCCGGCCCGCCAGATCGCCGACAATGCCGGCGAGGATGGCGCGTGGATCGTCGGCAAGATGCTGGAAAGCCAAGACTATAACTGGGGCTTCAATGCCGCTACCGGCCTCTATCAGGATCTCGTCCAGGCGGGCGTGATCGACCCGGCCAAGGTCGTGCGCACCGCTCTCCAGGATGCGGCGTCGGTTGCCTCGCTGCTCATTACCACCGAAGCGCTCGTTGCCGAGTTGCCCAAGGAGGAGAAGGCCGCGCCGATGCCGGCGATGGATTATTGACGATCGACGGGGCCGGCTTTCATGCCGGCCCCATCTTTTCGATTTTCGGCTTGGAAGGGCGCGTCTCGCGCCGGTTTCCGATGGGAGGTATGGTCGTGAACCGGGGATCGGCTTCATCCGGGCGCTCATGTCGCTTCACCCTCGCGCTCCTTGCGATCTGCGGACTCGGCAGCTTTGCCGGTGGCGCCGCGGTGACGACATTGTTCGAGCACCGGCAAGCGCAGGCCGCCGCCGCGCCCCTTACGGGTAAGCCGGTTCCGCTCGATCAACTCACGCTGGCGCCCCTTGTGAGGCGGGTGTCGCCGGCGGTGGTCAACATCGCCGTCCTCCAGGCATCGCCGCATCTCCAGAACCCGCTGCTGCGCGATCCATATTATCGCCTGTTCATGGGCGTGCCCGATGAGGCGCTGGCGCCGCGTGTGTCGGCGGGATCCGGCTTCATCGTCGATGCAGCTCGCGGTCTGGTGGTCACCAACCACCATGTGATCGCCAATGCGCGGGCCATTGCGGTGGGCGTCGGCGACCGCCGGCTCGAGGCTGAACTGATCGGCAGCGATCCACGCACCGATCTTGCGGTGCTGAGAATCCCGACAGGCGATCTGCGCCAGCTTCCGCTGGCCGAGGCGCGGCGAACCCAGGTTGGCGACTATGTCGTGGCGATCGGCAATCCGTTTCAGGTCGGGCAGACCGTGACGTCCGGCATCGTCAGCGCGATCCGAACGTCGTCGGATGGTCGCTATCGCTACGTGCAGACCGATGCGCCGATCAATCCGGGTAATTCCGGCGGCCCGCTCATCAACATGCGCGGCGAGGTGATCGGCGTGAACAGCGCCATCATCACGCCTGGCGACGGCAATGTCGGCATCGGCCTTGCCGTGCCGGCGGATGTTACCCGCACCGTCGTCGAACAGCTTACGGGTACGAACCTGCCCACGTAGATAATCCAGGCACTGACTCTGCTGGTCTCAGATCGGGGCGGTGAGAGCGGTGAGCGGTTCCGGCTCTTGTGCCTTGTCGGCGTGAGCGAATGAGGCAAGAACAGTTCTCAACACAGCCCCTGAACGGACGGCAGATATCAGGGCGCGCAAAATGGCAAGGGAACGACCGCTTTGTCGGCGGGAACTGCCCGCTCATCTCGGCGTGCGCGAACAACAGCTATCCCTGAATCGTTCCCCGAAACCCGCCAGTGAACCGATGTCCGGTTCCGGGAAGCATCGAAGCTTCTCTGAATGACCGCGGGCGGGTTAACCGCGCGCGCGGGCAGGGAGGGCGCCCATCAAAGTAAATCGATAGAGCGCGATTATAAGGATATTACCGCAGTTTATGGTAATTCGATAACATCGATAAACTTGGCATTTTCGTCTGAAGACGGTTGAAAAACGCACTTACCATAATGGGAGATTATGGTAACTATACGGGCCAGAATTTGGGAGGGAAGGGGGCAGTTGAGCGTGACGGACGAACCGTCCAAAAGTGGTGAAATCCTGATCGTGCGCGATAACGCGACGTTGCCCACGCGGCGCGCAAGAGGGAATGTTGAACCTGTGGATCAGCGGCTGACCCGCGCAATCGCGGCAGCGCTGCCGGCCGAGGCGGCGCCGGTCAGCGAGATCGGCTTCACCGCGGCGCTCGAGGCGATGGCCGACAACAGCAAGGTGGCGATCGCGGCCGACCTTGACTGCTATACCGAATGGTGCCGGCAAAGCGGGCTTCCGACGCTCCCAGCCGATCCCGAGAGCCTGGTGCGCTATCTGCGCATGCTCGAACGGCGCGGCCACAAGCCCTCGACGCTGGCACGGCGGATCGCTAGCCTCGGCGCGTTGCATCGTCTGACCGGCCTGGGGGAAGGGGTCTTGCCAACCCATACACCGATGGTTCGCGCCGCCCTCAAGGCTGTGCGTCGGCGCAAAGGCGCCCGTCAGCGTCAGGCCGCGCCGCTGCGGCTCGGCAAGGCGCTCGATCCTTCGCCAGCCCAGGGGTTCACGCTGACGGCGCTGCTCGAGGCCTGTTCCGGTGACCTTCAAGGGTTACGCGATGCCGCGCTATTGTCACTCGGCTATGATGCGGGTTTGCGAGTGAGCGAGCTGATCCTGGTCGAAGAGGCGCATATCGACCCTCAGGAAGACGGCTCCGCGACGCTCTTCATCCCGTTTTCCAAGACGGACCAGGAGCAGGAGGGGGCTTGGGCTTGGCTGTCGGCCGATACCATGCGGCGCGTCGGCGCCTGGCTTGAGGCAAGTGGCATCCGCAAAGGGCCGCTGTTTCGTCGCGTCGGCGTCGACCGGCGCCGGGCGCGCCTAGCGATCGCTCCCGTGACCTATGATGCCATTCCGGGGAACACGCGGCACTGGCGTGAACGGTTGGAAGGCCATCCCGCCGAGCAGGCGCGGACGACCTATTCGATCGGGACCGCGTCCCTGACACGCCAGGGGGTGAACGGCATTTATCGGCGCGTCGCGCTGGCGGCTTGCGTCATTGACCGATCAATGCGGAGCAGAATCCGCTCGATCAGGAACACAAGCCGCGCGCTGTCCGGCGAATTAGGTGCTGGAATATGGGCATTCGGTGACGAGTCCGTTCAATCAGGGAAAACGACAGCGAAAGTCATGCGGAGAGGGTTTCCGTTAGAACGATAATATACATTATGTAAAATCATCCTCGGTATCGGGGTTTCTCGGTGCGGTGCCCTGTCGGGCTCCCCGGCGGCCATTCGGGCCGGCTGCCGCCGGTTCAATGGTCGCGTCGCTGCCGTCGTCGTCCGCAGCCGCCTTGGGTTCGAGGATCAGGACATTGCCTTCGACGCGCCAGCTGTGCAGCCGCGACAGGAAGTTCATGCCGAGCACGTCGAGATCGCCGAAGCTCTCGGCTACGACCACGCCCAAGCCCTGGGTCTTGAGCGGCCCGATCGCGAGCTCGTCGATCGTGCCGCGGCGCGCAGTGACCGATCCGTTGGCGGTCTCGATGATTGCGGGCAATCCGCCATGGACGCTGATGTTTGCGGCCTGCGCCGTGCGATCCGATACCGCAGTGATCGTCGCGCCGCTGTCGATCAGCATCCGCCGCTCGACGCCATTGAGCGTCACCCGCGCCCAGAAATGGCCGTCCGGGCTCATGCGGATGCGCACCGTCTTGCCCTGGACCTGCTGCTCGTCGAGCCCAAGCCTCGCGTTGGCCGCGGCGAACACCGCGCCGATTTCGTGGCGATGCGCGACGGCAACGACCGCGACCAATATGACCACTGCCCACAACGCGAGCGACCGCACGATGAAGCCGAGCGACATGCGCCGCACCGAAAGCGCGCTGACCACCAGCACCAATATGCCGACCAGCCACACCAGATTGAGGCTGTCATTCGAATTCATGCGAACCTCTCCAGGCCGTCATAGCCCGGCTCGATCCCCCTGGGCAGCTCGGCCGCGAGCCGGGCATAATCCATGCTGTTGTCCATATGAACCAGCACGGAACGGCGCGGCGCCAGCTCCCCTATCCAGCCCAGCACCGAATCAAGATTGGGGTGCGTCGGATGCGGCGCGCGGCGCAGCGCATCGACCACCCAGATGTCGAGCCCCTGGTAGAGCGCGCGCATCTCGTTCGTCATCGCGTGGAAGTCTGTCGCATAACCAATTGATTTTCCGTTACATTCGAAACGGAGACCGGCAGAAGTTATGCCCCCGTGCGGCTGATCGGCGACAGTGACCTGGATGTCGCCGATCCGGAAGCTGTCGGGCATCCCCTCCAGCGATACGGTGGCGCGATAGCCGGCGCGGCCGAAGAACGCATAGGCGAAGCGAAGCTGGAGCTGCTCCATCGTGAACGGCCGCGCCAGGCCCCGCACCGGCTCGCCGCCACGCGCATGCATCACCTGACGGAGATCGTCGAGACCGTGGCAATGATCGGCATGGTCGTGAGTCCACAGCACCGCATCGAAATCGCTGACATCGGCGGCGAGAAGCTGCTCGCGCATGTCCGGGCTGGTGTCGACCAGGATTGTCGTCGTCTCGCTGCTGACGAGCACGGAGGCGCGGGTACGCCGGTTGCGCGGCTCGGCGGGATCGCAATCGCCCCAGTCGTTGCCGATCCGCGGCACGCCGGACGAAGTGCCGGAGCCGAGGATGCGGACCTTCACGCCGCTCCGCTCACGGTCTTCGAGAAGAGCGTGTGGAAGTTGCGGCGAGTCGCCTCGGCAAGCTCATCCGGGTCTTGCCCCCGCAATCCTGCCAGAAAACGGCAGGTATCGGCCACGAAGGCGGGCTCACCGGTCTTGCCCCGGTGCGGCACGGGCGCGAGGAAGGGAGCGTCGGTCTCGATCAGCAGGCGGTCGAGCGGCAGGCGCGCGGCGGTCTCCTGGAGCGCCTGGGCGTTCTTGAACGTCACGATGCCCGAGATCGAGATGTAGAAGCCGAGATCGAGCGCGATGTCCGCGAATTCGCCGCTGGCGGTGAAGCAATGGATCACGCCGGGAAAGGCGCCCTTCCCCATCTCTTCGCGCAGGATCTCGGCGGTGTCGGCCTCGGCCTCCCGGGTGTGGACGATGATCGGGAGCTGCGTTTCGCGCGAAGCCGCGAGGTGCGCGCGGAAGCTGGCGCGCTGGCGATCGCGGTCTGAATGGTCGTAATAATAATCGAGCCCGCTTTCCCCGATACCGACCACGCGCGGATGCGCCGCGCGCTCGACCAGCTTGGCGGTGTCGACATGCTCGTGGGTGTCGGCCTCATGCGGATGGATGCCGACGCTGGCCCAGACGTCGCTCTCGCGCTCGGCGACGGCGATGACGTCATCCCATTCGCTCTCGCGCGTCGAGATGTTGAGCATCGCCACCACGCCGGCGGCGCGGGCGCGCGCCAGCACCTCGGGCTGCTGCTCGCCCAGGCCCTTGTAGATCAGGTGGCAATGGCTGTCGGCCAGTCTCACGCTGCTTGCCTCACGCTTCTTCCTTCAACTCCAGTCTCGGGAAGATGGGGGTCGGCGGGGCAATGCGGAAGTCCGCATCGCCTTCAGGGCCGAGCTGTTCGAGCAATCTGGCCGCCGAACCCGGCACCACCGGCTGGATCGTTACCGCGAGCTGGCGGATCGCCTTGAGCAGCGTGCCGAGCACTGCGTGCATCCGCTCGGGATCGGTTTTCCGCAGCGCCCAGGGTGCCTGGACGTCGATATACTGGTTGCAGGCGAAGACGCCGGCCATCCAGCTTTCGAGGCCCTGGCTGAGCGCGAGATCGCCGAATGCCCTGGCGAAGCCCTCGCACGCGGTGTGAACTTCGGCGAGCAGAGTGTCGTCGGCGGGGTCCACCCTCCCCGCCTCCACCACGCCATCGAGATTCTTGGCGATGAAGGCGAGCGTGCGCTGGGCGAGATTGCCGAAGCTGTTCGAGAGATCGGCATTGGCGCGGGTGACGATCGCCTCGTCGCTGAAGGTGCCGTCATTGCCGAAGCTGACGTCGCGCAGCAGGAAATAGCGCAGCGCATCGACGCCGTAGAGCTTCGCCAGCGCCATCGGATCGACGACGTTGCCGACCGATTTCGACATCTTCTCCCCGCGATTGAGCAGGAAGCCATGGCCGAAGACCTGCTTGGGCAGCGCGATCTTCGCGGACATTAGGAAGGCGGGCCAATAGACCGCGTGGAAACGGACGATGTCCTTGCCGATCAAGTGGAGATCGGCGGGCCAGTATTTCGCGAAGCGCTCGGTATCGTCCGGGTAGCCGGCGCCGGTGATATAGTTGGTCAGCGCATCGACCCAGACATACATCACATGCCCCGGCGAGCCCGGCACCGGCACGCCCCAATCGAAGCTGGTGCGCGAGACGGAGAGATCGACCAGCCCGCCCTCGACGAAGCGCAGCACTTCGTTGCGGCGCGATTCCGGGCGGATGAAGTCCGGATTGGCGGCGTAGAAATCGAGCAGAGGCTGCTGGTATTTCGAGAGCTTGAAGAACCAGGTCTCCTCGGCGGTCCATTCGACCGGCGTGCCCTGGGGCGAGAGCTTCTGGCCCCCTTCCCCCTCGGTCAGTTCCTTCTCTTCGTAGAAGGCTTCGTCGCGGACCGAATACCAGCCTTCGTAGCGATCGAGATAGAGGTCGCCAGCATCGGCCATCGCCTGCCAGATCGCCTGGCTGGCGGCATAATGGGCGGGTTCGGACGTGCGGATGAACCGATCATAGGAAATATCTAGTTCGTCCGCCATCTCATGGAAATATCCCGACATTTCATCCGCCAGCGCACGCACGTCCATGTCGCGGGCGCGCGCGGTCTGCACCATCTTGAGACCATGCTCGTCGGTGCCGGTCTGGAAGAATACGTCGCGGCCCGACTGGCGCTGGAAGCGCGCGATCACGTCGGCGGCGATCATCTCATAGGCATGGCCGATATGCGGACGGCCATTGGGATAGTGGATCGCGGTGGTGATGTAATAGGGTTCGGCCATGCGCGCGGCTTTAGGGCGGGGCGCGGAGGACGGCAACCGGGGCCGGGATGATAGGTGTACGCCGTCCCCCTGACCCGTCACCCCGGCCGCAGTGCCGGGGTCCACCGGGATGCTGGGGGAGCCGCTGGAGGCGTGAGGGGCTCTCTGGAGGAGAAGTGGACCCCGGCACTGCGGCCGGGGTGACGGGGTATGTTGGCGAGTTTGCCGCGCATTGTTGCGTGGCAACACCGATTTACAGGCTGGCCCAGTCGATCGGACCGTCCTTGTCGAGCGTGCGCGATTGGTCCGCCAGCGGATATTTGAGGCCGGTCGCGCAATTGAACAGCACCGCGCGCTCGTCGGGCGAGATCACGCCGCGATCCACCGCCGCGCGCCATGCCGCCAGCGTCGCACCACCTTCGGGGCAGAGCAGCAGCCCGTCCTGCCGGGCGGCATCGTCCACCGCCTGGACGATCGCCGCGTCGCTCACCGCCATGGCGATGCCGCCGCTCTCACGCACCGCGTCCAGGATCAGGAAGTCGCCCACCGCCTGCGGCACGCGGATGCCCGCCGCGACCGTATGGGCATCCTCCCAGCGCGTCGCGTGGCGCTCGCCGGCCTCGAACGCGCGGACCATGGGCGCGCAGCCTTCGGCCTGGACGGCGATCATCTTCGGGCGCTTCGAGCCGATCCAGCCCAGCGCCTCCATCTCGGCGAACGCCTTCCACATGCCGATCAGGCCGGTGCCGCCGCCGGTGGGATAGAAGATCACGTCGGGAAGCTGCCAGTCGAGCTGCTCGGCCAGCTCCAGTCCCATCGTCTTCTTGCCTTCGATCCGATAGGGCTCCTTGAGCGTCGAGAGATCGAACCAGCCGCGCTCCTTCGCCCCCTGCCCCACCAGCTTGCCGCAATCGTCGATCAGGCCGTTGACGCGGTAGACTCGCGCGCCCTGGGCAGCGATCTCGCGGACATTGATCTCGGGCGTGTCGGCCGGGCAGAAGATCACCGATTCGATCCCGACGCGGGTGGCATAGGCCGCAGCGGCTGCGCCAGCATTGCCGTTGGTCGGCATGGCGATCGTCTTGACGCCGAGCTCCTTGGCCATGCTGATCGCCATCACCAGCCCGCGCGCCTTGAACGAGCCGGTGGGCAGGCGCCCTTCGTCCTTCACCCAGAGATTGGCGGCGCCCTTTTCGCGGCCGACCTTGTCGAGCGGGACGATCGGCGTCGCATTCTCGCCCAGGCTGACGATGTTCTCCGCATGGCGCACCGGCAGCAGCTCGCGATAGCGCCACAAGTCCGCTGGGCGCGTCGCCAGCGCCTCTTTCGTGAGGGCATCCTTCACGCCGGCCAGATCATAGCGGACCAGCAGCGGCTTTCCGACGCGCGACAGGCCGTGGAGCTGGTCGGCCTCATAGCGCTCGCCGGTCATCGAGCATTCGAGATGGGTGACGAAGCTGGGCCGCTCGGCGGTGAGATTGATGTCGTGTCGCATGGGAGCGCTGTAGCGCGGCGCGCGCGCCAGCCAAGCGCTTTGTCTGGTGCGAAGAATCAAAAACCCCGCCGGCACCATGGCCCGGCGGGGTTTTGGAAAATGGTGCGCCCGGAACGATTCGAACGTCCGACCCTCAGATTCGTAGTCTGATGCTCTATCCAGCTGAGCTACGGGCGCGCTGTGGAGGTGGGCTCATAGAAGCGCTTTTCGTGGAGCGCAAGCCCGTTGCGCCACCTTTTCCACAAGCATAGAGCATCGGCCATGCGCAGCCTCCTTATCGTGCCCGTGATACTCCTTGCGGGCTGCACCCAGACCACGAGCCGCTATCCCTCGCTATTGCCGCGCGCGGTGGAGCAGAAGGGATTCGCCGAACCGGTGCGGCCGATTCCGGTGGCGACGCCCGATGCGGCGCTCGATGCGCGAATCGCCGAGATCACCAGGGCGCTCGAGGCCGACAATGCGCGCTTCGCCACAGCGGCGCGCGACGCGGAGGCGAAGGTCGCGGTGGCGCGGGGCGTGCCCGAGGGTTCGGAACGCTGGCTGGACGCGCAGGCGGCACTGAGCGTGCTCGACGGGTTCCGCGCCCCGCTGGAAAGCGCGATCGCCGATCTGGAGGAACTCGCCAGCCAGCGCGGCCAGGCGGGGCAGACGGCTTATCCCGCGCTCGATTCGGCCATCGCCGCCGCCGAAGCGATGCAGGTTGCGCAGGAGAATCGCGTCAAGGGCCTGGAGACCGCGCTTTCCGGAGCCTAATCGCGCTCCAATGACGGGTGGAAGGCGCGCATCACCGCGAGCACCGAGGCATAATCGTCGGTCCAGCCGGTAAATCCCGGATAGTCGGCGAGCGGCTTCCAATCGCCGCCGCGTGCGACGAGCCGGTCGAGCGTCGCCTTGTCGCGGCTGAGCGCGATCCAGTCCGAGGTGCTGGCCTCGTCCAGCTCCTCCTGCACCGATGGGTGATAGATAAGCCGCACGGCGTGCCACCCGCCGCTGCGCGCTGCCGCCGAGACGACCGGCCCCAGCGCGAGGAAGCGATTCGAGATATGGACCAGCAGCAGCCCGTTGGGCGCGAGCACGCGGCCATAGGTGGCGAAGGCCTGGGCGGTCATCAGGTGCATCGGCACCGCGTCGGACGAGAAGGCGTCGAGCGCGAGCAGGTCCAGGCTGGCGGTCTGCATCTCGGCGAGCCGCAGCCGGGCGTCGCCCAGCGAAATCTCGGCCTGGGGTGCGCATTGGCGCAGGAAGGTGAAGCGCCCCGAATCGCGCGAGATGTTCACCACTGCCGGATCGATCTCGAAGAAGCGCCATGCCTGGCCCGGCTGGGCATAGCAGGCGAGCGTTCCCGTCCCCAGGCCCACCACGCCGATCCGGGCGGCGGGGCCGTAGAGCGCCGGCGCGGCCTGCATCGCGTGGCCCACGCCCGATCCGGCGACATAATAGGTGGTCGGCAGCCGCGAGAGCGCGCCCTTCAGCTGGATGCCGTGCAGCGTGGTGCCGTGCGCGAGCCGGCGCTCGGTCGGGCCGTCGGTCATGGTGTAGACGCCGAAATAGCTGCGGGTCCGGTCGCCCGCGAGCGTCGTCTGGATGGCGTTGTACCCGCCGAACAGGAACAGCCCGCCGGCCAGCGCGATCATATAGGGCAACCGCTTGCCGGTGGCGACCAGGCCCACCACGACGACGCACAGGAACAGCAGCTGGACGTGCATCTCGCCCAGCGCGCCGCCGGGATTGTCGATGCCGAAGAACACCAGCAGCACGACGAGCAGCGCAGTCGCCAATATCTTGATCCGTAGCACTTGCCCGGTGCCGCTCCAGAGCCGCGCGAATACGGGCAGCAGGAAAGCCTGGGGCACCAGCGCGCCCGCCGCGAGGATCAGCAGCGGATATTCATAGGTCCAGTCGAACAGGATCGGCGCGAGCAGCGCGGCAAATACGCCGCCGAGCACGCCGCCCACCGACATGGCGAGGTAGAAGCCCGTCAGCCGATCCGGCGCGGGGCGGAGCTGGTACATGCGGGCATGGAGCGCCACCGCGACCATGAGCAGCAGCAACAGCCCGATCAGCGCGTTCATATAGGCCAGCTTCTCATGGCCGGCGATCAGCGTCGCGCCGAACAGCAGGATCGTCACCGGCGCGAACTTGGCGAGCAGATCCGGGATCGTCGGGCTGTCGCGGAAAGCGAGCGAGAAGCTCAGCAGATAGAGGCCGAGCGGTAGCACCCACAGCATCGGCACCGCGACGATATCGGTGGTGAGGAAGGTCGTCGTCGCGAGCATGAGGCCGGAAGGCACGAAGGCGAGGATCACCCAGTGGATCACCCTGCCCCAGCCCGGCGCCGGGCTCTCGTGGCGGACATGCGGGGTATCGGCAGGCTTGCGCGGCAGCAGCGTCGCGCAGCCGGCGACGAGCAGCACGACCAGCACATAGCCGCCGCTCCAGAGCAGGCTCTGGCCCTTGAGCGCCAGCCAGGGCTCGACGATCAGCGGATAGGCGATCAGCCCGCCGAAGCTGCCGATATTGGAGGCCGCATAGAGCGCATAGGGATCGCGCCCGCCGGTCGAGACGCTGTACCAGCGCTGGAGCAGCGGTGCCTGCGCCGAGATGGCGAAGAACAGCGGCCCGATCGAGGCGCCGAACAGCCAGGGCACCCAGATCGCCGGCTCGGCATTGGTGGGCAGCTCCATCCGCATCAGCCCGATCGGCAGCCAGATCGCGGCGACCAGCAGCACGGCGAGATGGATGGTCGCCTGCATCCGGGGCGGCACGCGGCCCAGCCAGTGGGCATAGGCATAGCCGCCCAGCAGCAGCACCTGATAGACGAGCATCGCCGAGTTCCACACCGCCGGCGCCCCGCCGAGCCGGGGCAGCGCCATGCGCGCGACCATCGGCTGGACGAGGAACAGCAGGAAGGATCCCGCCAGGATCGCGATGACGAACAGCCAGTGACGCCCGTTCGATGGCGGCGCTGCGCCGGTCACTTCGTCCGCCATGCGTTTCTTCTCCCCAGGGCGGACTTAACCGCGCGTCCTTGCCGCAGGCTTAACCGCGCGGGCGGGCGATTCGATAGGTGACGTGCGCCCGCAGCCATTCGGCCGCCTTGGGATGATCGAAATCGTCCTCGGGCACCCTGACCATGCCCAGCCGCTCCATCAGCCCCCAGCTCCGCGCATTGCCGACAGTGGTGATCGCGGCGATCGCCGGCGCATCGAGATTGGCCCAGCCCCAGTCGAGGCTCGCCTGCGCCGCTTCCCGCGCATAGCCCCTGCCCCAATGCGCATGGCCGAAGCGCCAGCCGATCTCGATCTCGCCTTCGATCGGCGTATCCTCGGCACCCGGCTTTAGGCCGCAAAAACCCAAGAACGCGCCGTCCCCTCGCCGCTCCACCGCCCAGAAGCAATGGCCGTGCGCATCAAGAATGCGGTTCTGCCGGTCGATCGCGGCATCGGTCTCGGCGCGGGCCTGGGGCGGCCCCAGAAACTCCATCACGTCCGGATCGGTGCAATAGGCGTGAAAGACGGGCCGGTCCCGCTCCTCCCAGCGGCGCAGGATCAGGCGTTCGGTCTCGATCATGCCGAGCGTTCCAGCAGATAAACGATCATCGCGCCAGCCGGGTCGCCCGGCGCATGGTCGTGATGGCGGAAATCGAGATCGGACCGGCGAGCCATGCCGAGCCGCTCCATCAGGCCCCAGCTCCGTACGTTGCCGGTCGTGGTCCAGGCGCCGATCGCAGGCGCATCGAGATTGGTCCAACCCCAGGCGATGCTCGCCTGCGCCGCCTCGCGCGCGAGGCCCTTGCCCCAATGCGCCTCCGCGACGCGCCAGCCGATCTCCGGCATGCCGGCCACGGGAGCGCCGCCGCCATAATTGCTCGCGATCCGAATGCCGCAGCTACCAATCAGCGCGCCGGTATCGCGAAGCTCGGTCGCCCAATAACAATGGCCATACCGCTTCTGATCATCGAGGCGCCGCGCGAACATCGCATCGATATCCTTGGCCGGACGCACTCCGCCCAGCTTCGCCATCATGACGGGCGTGTTGACCAGCGCTTCGAACGCGGGACGATCCTCCGCGCGCCAGGGGCGCAGGATCAGGCGTTCGGTCCGGATCACGCCGCCATCAGGCGGGCGGCATGGGGTGCGTGATAGGTGAGCACGCCCGAACAGCCGGCACGCTTGAACGCCATCAGCGTCTCCATCACCAGCGCGTCGCGATCCCCCGCCCCAGCTGCGGCTGCGGCCTCGATCATCGCATATTCGCCGGAGACCTGATAGGCGAACACCGGCACTTCGAAGGCATTCTTCACACGAAGTATGATGTCGAGATAGGGCAGGCCCGGCTTGACCATCACGCTGTCCGCGCCTTCCTCCAGATCGAGCGCGACTTCGCGCAGGGCCTCCTCGGCATTGGCCGGGTCCATCTGATAGGTCTTCTTGTCGCCCTTCAGCAGCCCGCGCGAGCCCACCGCGTCGCGGAACGGGCCATAGAAGCCGCTCGCATATTTCGCGGCATAGGCCATGATCTGGACGTTGACATGACCATCGGCCTCCAGCGCCGAACGGATCATGCCGACGCGGCCGTCCATCATGTCGCTCGGGGCGACGATGTCCGCCCCCGCTCGCGCCTGGACCAGCGCCTGCTCGGTCAGGATCTCGGCGGTGGTGTCATTGAGGACATAGCCGGCCTCGTCGACGATGCCGTCATGGCCATGGCTGGTATAGGGATCGAGCGCGACATCGGTCAGCACGCCGATATCGGGCACCGCGTCCTTGATCGCGCGGATCGCGCGGCACATCAGATTGTCGGGATTGAGCGCCTCGCGGCCATCCTCGGTGCGCAGCTCGCGCGGGGTGTTGGGGAACAGCGCCAAGCACGGGATGCCGAGCGCGGCAGCCTCGCGCGCGCGATCGACCACCCGGCCGAGAGACCAGCGCGACACGCCCGGCAGCGATGCGATCGGCTCCTCGTCCGCGCCTTCGGTGACGAACAGCGGCCAGATCAGGTCGGCGGGGGTGAGGATATTCTCGGCAACCATTCGCCGGCTCCAGGCGGCGGCACGGGTGCGGCGAAGGCGGAGCGCGGGATAGTGACTCATGGCCGCGCTGATGCGCCGTCAGCCGCCGGGTTGCAAGCGTCCGGCGGGGTCGGTGCCGGCAAGCGCGCGCTCCTCGGCCTCACGCGGGCGGAGCAGCGCGCCCTTCTTCCAATTGCCGTAGCGATAATAGAGCGCGGCCAGCGCGAGCGTGGCGGTCGATCCGATCGGAAAACTCCACCATAGCGCATCGGCGCCGAGCCACGGCTTGGCGAGTTCCGCAAAGCCGATGCGGATCGGATAGAGCGAGATGACCAGCGCGATCAGCGGCGCCATCACCGCCCCGTTGGCGCGCACCACCGAGAACAGCACCATCGTCATGCCGAACAGCACGAAGTTCCAGCTCGCGATGAGCTGGATATGGCGGGCGATCGGCAGCGCGGGGCTGTGGCCGCCCAGGAACAACGCCATCACCGGCCGGTCGAAGATCAGCACCGCGCCGACCATCGCGCCGGTGAGCAGCAGGTTGAAGCCCAGCCCGGCGCGGGTGATGCCATGGACCCGGTCCCAGCGGCCCGCGCCGATATTCTGCGCGGCCATGCCGCTCACCGCCGCGCCGATCGCCATCGCCGGCATCTGGATATAGGTCCAGAGCTGCTGCGAGACGCCGTAAGCCGCGGCGGTATCGACGCCGAGCCGGTTGACCAGCCCGACCATGGTGAGCCCGGCCAGCGACATCACCAGCATCTGGCCTCCCATCGGCAGCCCCTTGCTCACGATCGTCCGCATCAGGTGGCGCTCGGGAAGCAGGTAGCGCAGTTCCGCCCCCTTCAGCCGTATCGGGAGGTCGCGAATGTAGAGGGTCGCGAGCAGGCCGAACGCGGCGACATAATTGGCGATCAGCGTCGCCGTGGCGGAGCCGGCGATGCCCATCTTCGGGAACGGCCCGATGCCGGCGATCAGCAGCGGATTGAGCCCGGAATCGAGGATCACGCTCAGGATCATGAACCAGAGCGGCGTCATGGCGTCCCCCGATCCGCGCAGGCCCATCATCAGCAGCACGAGCAGCATCGACGCCGGCAGGCCGAGGAAGATCACGCGCAGATAGGCGAGCGCCAGCGGCATCGCGTCGCTGGGTGTTGCGAGCAGCTTCAGGATCGCGGGCGAGAAGACCCAGCCCAGCACGCACACGACGACCGCACCGCCGAGCACCAGCCCCACCGCCGATCCGAACGCCCGCCGGGCCGCATCGAGATCGCGCCGGCCGATCGCCTGGCCGACCAATACCGTCGCCGCCATGCCGAAGCCGAACACCGCGCCGAAGGTGAGGAACATGATGATGTTGGCATTGGACGTCGCCGCCAGCGCGCCTTCCCCCAGGAAGCGGCCGACCCAGATCGCGTTGATCGAGCCGTTCAGCGACTGAAGGATGTTCGAGCCGAGCGTCGGCAGCGCGAACAGCAGCAGCGTGCGGCCGATATGGCCCTGCGTCAGATCGCGGCGTTGTGGGGGAGATGCCATTGCGTTGTTATCTCCTGCCCTTCGGCTTTGTTCCGCCCCCTTTTTTGCCCGTCATCCCGGCGAAAGCCGGGATCCGGAGCCATGCAGGACGTCGCTCGTGATCCTGGGCCCCGGCCTTCGCCGGGGTGACGAACCTGACTTAACCCAGCCGCGCCAGCGCCGCGCCTAGCCGCTCGGCCTCGGCGGCCTTCTCGGCATGATCCGCGCGGGCCTTCTCGACCGCCTCGGGCTTGGCCCGTTCGACGAAGCTCGGATTGTTGAGCCGGCCGGCGAGGCCGTCGCGCTCCTTCTCCGCCGCGCCGATCGCCTTGGTCAAGCGTGCGCGCTCGGCCTCGAGGTCGACCACGCCGCCCAGCGGCAGCACGAAGGTCGCTTCATCGACGATGATCTGGAGCGCACCGCCTTCGGGCGCGTCGCCGCTTGCCTGATCGACGCGGGCGAGGCGCGCCAGCACGGCATCCTGCCGCGCCAGCCTTACCTGCGTCTCGGCCGAAGCATCGCGGACGTGCAGCGGCAGGCGGGCGCCCGGCGGCACGTTGAGCTCGGTGCGCGCCGCGCGGATCTCGCTCACCAGCCGGATCAGCCAGTCGATCTCCTGCGCCGCCGCCGGATCGAGCGCCCGCGCGTCCGCCATCGGCCATTTGGCGACGATCAGCTCATGGTCGCGCGGCCCCATCTTCGACCACAATTCTTCGGTGATGAAGGGCATGAACGGATGGAGCATCACCAGTATCTGGTCGAGCACCCAGCCCGCCACGGCGCGCGTCTCCGCTGCCGGGCCTTGCGTGCCCAGCGCCTCGCGCATTTCGTCGCCGGAGAAGCTGCCGGGCCCGCCGCCGCCCTGGAGCACCGGCTTGATGAGCTCCAGATACCAGTCGCAGAAGCGGCTCCAGACGAACTGGTAGATGGTGTTCGCCGCCTCGTCGAAGCGCAGATCGGCCAGCGCGAGGTCGAGCGCCTGAACGGTCGCCACCGTTTCCGCGACGATCCAGCGATTGACCGGCAGATCGGCCGCGGGCGGCTCGATCGTGCTGCTCGCACCGATGCCGTTCGACTGGGCGAAACGCGCTGCGTTCCAGAGCTTGGTCGCGAAGTTGCGATAGCCCTCGATCCGCTTCTCATCCATCTTGATGTCGCGGCCCTGGCTCTCCATCGCCGCCATGAAGAAGCGCAGCGCGTCGGCGCCATAGCGCTCGATCAGTCCCAGCGGATTGACGACATTGCCCTTGGACTTGGACATCTTCTGCCCGTCCGAAGCGCGGACAAGACCATGGAGATACAAGGTCTTGAACGGCACTTCTCCCAGGAAGTGCAGGCCCTGCATCATCATCCGCGCATCCCAGAAGAACAGGATGTCGAAGCCGGAGATCAGCACGTCGTTGGGGTAGCGGCCCGCCGCCTTCACGTCCGCATCGGGCCAGCCCATCGTCGCGAACGGCCAGAGCGCGGAGGAGAACCAGGTGTCGAGAACGTCGTTATCTCGAACTACTGGGATTTGTTCGCCGCGGCGACCAGGATGTTCTGGCTCCGCGAGCACACGCACAAACCACTGACGATAGCTTTCCCAATCGTCGCATATCAGGAACTCAGTGCCTTTCGCGTAGTGCTTAGACAGCTCACTCAATGCGTCGCCGAGGTTCTCGGCTACGGCAATGTTCGGATTTGTGAGCTCCGGCGGCCTCGAAGAATCGATCGTAAAGCCCGACTGATAGGTCGTAGTCGAGCCTTCGGAATGTACCTTGGGTGCGAACCATGCCGGAATCCGATGCCCCCACCAGAGCTGGCGCGAGACGCACCAGGGCTGGATGTTCTCCATCCAGTTGAAATAGGTCTTTTCCCAGCTCTTCGGGACGATCTTCGTCGCGCCCGAGCGAACCGCCTCGATCGCTGGCCTGGCGAGCGTTTCGGCATCGACATACCATTGGTCGGTCAGCCAGGGCTCGATCACCACGCCAGAACGATCGCCGAAGGGCGTCGCGATCACGCGATCCTCGACGCGGACCAGTGCGCCGTCCTCCTCCAGCATCGCGACGATCCGCTGGCGCGCCTCGAACCGGTCCATGCCGATCAGGTCGCCGGGCACCAGCCCGTCCGCGGTCTGGGCGATCGCGGCCTTGGCATCGAGCATGTTGAGCATCTCCGCGGCCTTGAAGCCCGCGCGCTTGCCCACCTCGAAATCGTTGAAGTCGTGGCCCGGGGTGATCTTGACCGCGCCCGAGCCCAGCTCGGGATCGGCGTGCTCGTCGGTGACGATCGGGATCAGCCGGCCGGTGATCGGCAGCTTGACCTGCTTGCCGACCAGCGCGGCATAGCGCTCGTCGGTCGGATGCACCGCCACCGCCATATCGGCGAGCATCGTCTCGGGGCGCGTGGTGGCGACCTCGATGAAGCCGCTGCCGTCGGCGAGCGGATAGCGCAGGTGCCAGAACTTGCCATGGACCTCGGTCGTCTCGACTTCGAGATCGCTGATCGCGGTGCCCAGGCCCGGATCCCAGTTCACCAGCCGCTTGTCGCGATAGAGCAGGCCCTGGCGATAGAGATCGACGAACACCTTGAGGACGGCCTTCGAGAAGCCCTCGTCCATCGTGAAGCGCTCGTTCGCCCAGTCCATCGAGCAGCCGAGGCGGCGGAGCTGCTGGGTGATCTCGCCGCCGCTCTCCTCCTTCCACTCCCAGACCTTCGCGATGAATTCCTCGCGGGAGAAATCGGTGCGCTTCTGGTGCCTGGCGTTGAGCTGGCGCTCGACCACCATCTGGGTGGCGATGCCGGCATGATCGGTGCCGACCACCCAGCGCGCGTCCTTGCCCTTGAGGCGCGCGTGGCGGACGAGGATGTCCTGGAGCGTGTTGTCGAGCGCATGGCCGATATGCAGGCTGCCGGTCACGTTGGGCGGCGGATTGACCAGGGTCCAGGGATCTGCGCCGGGGCGCTCGGGCGCGAACAGGCCGTTCGCCTCCCAATGGCTGTACCAGCGGGATTCGATTTCGGCGGGGTCGAAGGTCTTGGGAAGCTCGGTCATGGTGGAGGGCGCTTAGCGCGCAACCGCCCTCTCCCACAACCTTCAGCCGCTTATTGCTTGCCGGTATATTCGCCCAGCCAGCCCAGCACCTCGCCATACCATTGCAGCGAGTTCTTCGGCTTGAGCACCCAATGGTTCTCGTCCGGAAAGACCAGCAGCTTCGAGGGCACGTCGCGGCGCTGGAGCGCAGTGAAGGCGGCGATGCCCTGGGTATAGGGAATGCGGAAGTCGCGCTCGCTGGTGATGACGAGCTGCGGCGTCTTCCACGCGGTCACATGGTTGACCGGGTTCCATTTCTCGAACGCGGCAGGATCCTCATAATAGGGATGCCCGCCATGCTCCCATTCGTCGAACCACAGTTCCTCGGTCTCATAGGCCATGGCGCGGGCGTCGAACACGCCGTCATGCTGGACGATGCACTTGAAGCGATCGGGCCAGTTCCCCTCGATCCAGTTCATCATATAGCCGCCATAGGAGGCGCCGAGCGCGCAGGCATTGCCGGCATCGAGCCAGGCGAACTTGTCCGTCGCGGCCTTGAGGCCCTTTTGCAGGTCTTCGAGCGGCCAGCCGCCCCAATTGTTGCGGATCGCATCGGTGAAGCCCTGGCCATAGCCGGTCGAGCCATGGAAATCGACCGACACCACGGCATAGCCCGCGCCGGCGAATACCGCCGGGTTCCAGCGATAGGACCAGCTGTTGTTGCTCGATCCCTGCGGCCCGCCATGGACGATGAAGGCGATCGGGGCCTTGCCGTCCTTGAGGCTGGCGGGCTTCACGGCATAGCCCCAGACGGTGTCGTTGTTGGCGCCGGTGAAGCTGAAGCGCGTGACGGTCGGCAGGTCGATGCCCGCCAGCTTTTCCGCGTTGACCGAGGTCAGCCGCTCGGACGTGCCCTTGGCAGTCAGGCGATAGAAATCGTCAGGGGCGACCAGGCTGTTCATCGCGTAGATGACACCGGCCTTCGTCGGCACCACCGCCGATACCGCGCCTTCCTTCGTAAGCCGCGTCACCTTGCCGCTCTTCGGATCGACCGACCAGATCGGCACTTCCTGCGTATCCTCGGCGGTGACGTAGATCTTCGCGGAATCGGGCGACCAGGCGATCGAGCCGACCGAACGGTCCCAGCCTTGCGTGAGCGCGCGGACTTCGCCGGTGGCGAGGTTGCGGAGCATCAGCACCTGGCGATCAGCTTCGTAGGTCGGCCGCTGCATCGCGAAATAGGCGAGCAATTTCCCGTCCGGCGACGCGGTCGGGAGATTGTCCATCCCGTCATTGTCGGCGGTGAGGTTTACCACGCCGCCCGATCCGTCGGCCGGCGCGGCGAAGATGTCGAGATTGGTCGAAAGCGGCTCGGTCTTCCCCGCCTCGCGCAGTGCGAAGAAGATCGTCTTGCCGTCCGCGCTCCACGAAAGCTCCTCGCCGCCGCCATAGGGCTTGGAGGGCGTATCGCCGTCGAGATCATGCACGATCGGCACCGCGGTCACGCCTTCCTGGCGCAGCGGCACGACGAAGAGCTGCGAGCGGTCGCCGTTCGCCCAGGTATCCCAATGGCGGATGAACATCTTGTCGAAGACGCGGCCCGATCCGGCGTTTGGATCCTGCTTGACCATCGCCGGCTCGATCCCCGGCGCGCCGGGCTTGCGATCGGCCCAGATCAGCGCCCTGGTCCCGTCCGGCGAGAGCTTGAAGCCGCTGAACCCGCCCTTGGGCGTATACCACACCCGCGCCGCGCCGCCGGCGATGCTCACCGACTGGATGCTGTCGTCCCCGCCCTTGTCGGACTGGAAGAACACCGTCTGTCCATCGGGCGCGAAGGCGGGGCTCGTCTCGTTGACGTCCGCCTCGGCGATCAGCTTCTCGGGCCGGGCGCCCTTCACCGTCAGGTCGAGCTTCCACAGGTCGTAGCGGCCCTTGTTGCCGGCGAGATCGGTCTCGCGCTGCTGCCAGACGAGCCAATGGCCGTCCGGCGACACCGCAGGCGCGCCGACGCGGGAAAGCTGGACGACGTCTTCGATGGTGAGGTCACGCGCCAGCGCGGGCGCAGCGGAAAAGGCGAGCGCAACGCCCGCGAGCAGGATGTGCTTCATGCGCCGAAATAGAGCAGAAGGTCGCGACCGTTACAATCGCCGCGGCACGCCTTTCGCGCGGCCTACTGCCCGCCGGTGATCCGGGAAATCTCGCGGCTGACCATCGTCTCGACGATCTGCGGCAGATTGGCGTCGAGCCAGTCGCGCAGCATCGGCTTGATGAGCTCGCGCACCAGCCCCTCCAGCGTGTCCGATCCCGGCACTTCGGGCTTCACGACCATCCGCGACAGCGCCTCGAGCTGGCCGCGGCTGGCCTGGGCGGCGCGATCGGACAGGATCGGATCGGCGGATTTCGGTGCGTCGACGGCCGGGGCGGGATCGACAGGGAGCGCGACGACCGGAGGCGCCTTCTCGGTCACCGGCTCGCTCAGCTCGAGAACCTCGTCCTCGTCCGCGTCGTCGAAACCGGCCGGCTTGGGCGCGGCGCGCGTGCCACGGCGCCCGCGCGTCGTGACGGCGGCGTCGCCTTCCTCGGCAATGATCCGTTTGATGGACGAGAGGATCTCCTCCATCGACGGCTCGCTGCTAATGTCCCCCATGCCGGCACCTGCTACGTTTGACCGCCCCAGTCGCTCAATCACGGATTTGTGGGCTTAGTGTCAACCTGCCGATCGAGGATTGGATCCAGGCCGCCCGACGAAACATCGGCGCCCTGCGCCGGCGTCCCGCTGGTCGGCGTGCCGATGGCGGTGGGCTCCTTGTCGTCCGCCCAGTCGCTCCAGCGGTTGCGGACGCGCTTGTAGTTCGCTTCCGGATCGTAGAGTGGGCCATTGCCCAGGTTCAGATCCTGGGCTTCGGCGCGGCCCATCGCCGCGAGCAGGGTGAAGCCGGCGACATAGGCGTCGCGCTCGGCGGTGACATATTGCACCTGCGAGTTGAGCAGCTCCTGCTCGGCGTTCAGGATGTCGAGGATCGTGCGGGTGCCGACGCTGTTCTCGGCGCGGACGCCCTCCAGGCTCAGCCGGTTGGCCTCCACCGCGACGCGCGACGATTCGATCACGCGCAGCGAGGACTGATAGCTGGCATAGGCCGATCGCGCCTGGGCGATCACGCCGCGCTCGGTGAGCGTCACGGTCTCGATCGCCGCGGCCTGGCGGGCCTGGGCCTGGCGGACCTGCGCCGCCGGACGGCCGCCCTGGAAGATCGGCAGCGTGACCTGCGCGCCCACCGTCGTCCCCAGGCCGTCGCGGCTGAGGCCGTTGGCAATCGCCTGGTTACCCACCGAGCCGAGATAATTATAATAGGTGCCGCCCACGCCCAGGCTCACCTGCGGCAGGCGGCCGGCCCTGGCGACGCTGACGTCGTAGCGGCTGGCGTTGCTCGCGAGCTTGGCCGCCTCGAGGAACGGATTGTTGGCGAGCGCGGTCTGCTCGGCGGTCTGCACGTCGGCCGGCAGATTGGGCAGTTCCGGCGGCTGCGCCAGCACGCCCGGCGGCGTGCCGACGACCTGGATATAGGTTTCGCGGCTGCCGATGAGCTGCGCCTCGGCGTTGCGGAGCTGGCTCTGCGCCAGCGCGAGCCGCGCCTCGGACTGGGCGACATCGGTGCGGGTCAGGTCGCCGACCTCGAACCGGTCCTTGGTCGCCTGGAGGTTCACTTCGAGGACGTGGACGTTCTGCTGGTTGAGCCGGACGACCGATTCGTCGCGGAGCACGTTCACATAGGCAGTGACGACCTGGGTGAAGATGTCCGATTCGGTGCCGCGCAGATTGGCGCGTCCGGCATCGACCCGCGTCACCGCCGCGCGCACCGAATTGCGCACCGCGCCGCCGCTATAGATGGGCTGCGACAGGTTGAGCCCGAGCTGCATCTGGCGGCTGGGCGCGATCGCGCTCGAATCGGTATCGTAGATGCTGTCGGTCACCGATCCGGTTCCGCTGACGCCGGGGCGCCCCTGCGAGCGCGCGATCGGAACATTCTCGTCATTGGCGCGCTGATTGGCACGTTCGCCGGCCAGATCCGGATTGGTGCCATAGGCCTGGACCAGCGCGTCGCGCAGGGTCGTGGTCGGCACCGGGGCCGGCGCGGGCGCCGGCTCCGCCGTCTGCACGCGGACGGTCTTCGCCGTACCGTGGCGAGTCGTGGTGGTCTGCGCCGCCGCGGGCGTGGCGATGGCGATCAGGCTCACGCCCAGAAACAGAGGGGAAAGTCGCATGAGCCTCATCTTCTTCAAAATTGGAATGTCCTGGGCCGGCTGAAACCGGGAAGCTGCGCGCATTCGATGTCGGTGAAATCCATCAGGCCGAAGCCGCCCTCGGTGCGCCGGCCCGAAGCGAGCCGGGTGACGCCACGATCGACCACGCCGGTCAGCACCCGCCCGCCGGGCTTCACCTGCTCGACCAGCGTCTCGGGTACATGCTCCACCGCGCCGTCGATCAGCAGCACGTCATAGGGCGCGCTCTTGGTCCAGCCCTGGGCGAGCGGCCCCTGGACCAGCTCGACATTGGCGATACCGGCAAGGCCGCCGCGAGCGATAGCGACCAGCGCGTCCTCTTCCTCCAGCGCCACCACCGACTTGGCGAGCAGCGCCAGCACCGCGGCCGAATAGCCACCGGCCGCGCCGACCAGCAGGACATGGTCGTCCGGCTGGATCTGCGCCTCGGTAATCAGGCGCCCGGTGGCGAGCGGCGAATTATGCTGCCGGCCGCCGACGAGCGGCAGCAGCGTATCGCGGTAGGCGATGCCGCGATGCTCGGGCGGAAGAAAGGCTTCGCGCGGCACTTTCGCCATCGCTTCGACGACGCGAGCATCGCTCACGGCATTGGTCCGCAACTGGCTTACCACCATCGCATGGCGCATCGCTTCGAAACGCTGGGTCTCGACGGGCGCGGTATCGACCGAAAGGGCCATCATCACTCCGGGCTTGTCGCACAACCGTATTAGCCGTGCAATACACTTGTTGATATCGTCGCGCTTCTATCGCGCCGCAACGTCGCCGCCAAGTTAACCGAGTGCGATTTTGAAACTATGTTGACATGACCACACACCCCTGCGCATTTCGCGCGCCTCGCTTCGGTTGGCCCGATGGCGGAGTGGTGACGCAGAGGACTGCAAATCCTTGCACCCGGGTTCGATTCCCGGTCGGGCCTCCATTCCCAAGCGCGCAAGCAAGAAGGGCGCCCGCGATTGCTCGCGGGCGCCCTTGCTGTTTCCGGGGTCAGGCCGGATCAGCGGCGGCAATTGCCCCCGTCGATCTCGCGGCCGGCGAGCGCGCCGGCACCCGCACCGATGATCGTGCCGGTGGTGCTGCGGCCCCGATAGGAGTCGCCGCGGCCGATCTCGCCGCCCAGGAGCCCGCCGGCGATCGCGCCGAGGATCGTGCCCGTCGTGCCGCTGCTGCAGCGCTGATAGCGATAATTACCGCGATACCCGCGATAGTTGCGGTAATCGCCACGATAGCCGCGGTGATCCCGATAGTCGCGGCCATGACCATAGCCGCGGTCCTGATAGCCATGGCCGTAATTCTGGGCCGAGGCCGGGGTCGCGGCGACACCGCCGACTAGAACGCTGGCGGCCATCGCGGCGGTGATGAGAAACTTCTTCATATCTACTCCTCGCGGTGGCGCTTCGTGCCGCCGTCGAACGACTCAATAGGATTTTCGCTGTGTTTCCACGCTGAACGCGATTGTTACCCGCCGTTCATCCCGCGCCCTGGGCGCAGTTTGCAGCAATTTACCTACGGAAAAGACCGACTCATCGGAACAATGCGTGATTCACGTTCGTTTCGGGCACGAATACTGGGAGACGACGAATGTACGATTTCGGAATCCGCCAGGCGTATACCGGGTACCGCATTGCCTATCGCCCACAGGAAACGAATCACTGCCCCGGCTGCGGCAAATCGCACTGGATGATCGGGCGGCTCACCGCCGAATGCGCCTTTTGCGGCACCGCGCTGCCCCTGATCGGCGGGGGCAGCACGGGCACCGGCCTGTTCCGCAAGCGCGGCGGAGAGGCGGCTTCGCTCGCCGCCTGAGCCGTCGGAACGCGCCGGTCTATCGAACGTTGGCGGGCTGATCCCTCTGGAGCAGCCGCAATGACCGATATCGCCGTCACGTCGCCCGTCGAGCGCATCGCGCGCGTCCTCGCCGCCGAGGATCTGAGCATCAACGGCGAAGGCGACGATGCGAGCGCCGGGCCGGAGATCGACGCGGCCTGGCGCGGCGAGATCGGCCGGGCGATCGCCGTGCTCAAGACGCTGCGCGAGCCGACGCCGGAGATGGTGCAGGCCGGACGCGAAGCCGGGGGCGACCCCGCCGAGGTCTGGAACGCGATGGTCCGCGCCGCGCTGGAGCAGGAAGCCACCGTCTGAGGTTGCCCAAAACGGCACGCGCGCTATGGCACGGTCATGACCGGCCTGACGCTCTACAATTCGCTGACCCGCAGCCTCGAGCCCTTCGCGCCGCTCGATCCCGAAAAGGGCGTCCGCGTCTATTCGTGCGGGCCGACGGTCTATAACTATGCCCATCTCGGCAATCTTCGCGCCTATGTCTTCACCGACACGCTGGGCCGGGTGCTGACGTGGAAGGGCTATAAGCTCACCCATGTCATCAACATCACCGATGTCGGCCATCTGACTTCGGACGCCGATGCCGGCGACGACAAGATGGAGGCCGCGGCGCGATCCCAGGCCAGGAGCATCTGGGACGTCGCCGCGCACTATACGGCGGCATTCAAGCAGAACATCCGCGACCTCAACATCCGCGAGCCTTCGCGCTGGTCGGTCGCGACCGATCATATCGGCGAGATGATCGATTTCGCGAAGAAGATCGCGCCCGAGCATTGCTACGAGCTCGATAGCGGCCTCTATTTCGACAGCACCACCGTTCCCGATTACGGCAAGCTGGCGGGATCGCAGGACGATGCGCGCGAAGGCCGGATCGAGGCGGTGGAGGGCAAGCGCCACCCGCAGGACTTCGCGATCTGGCGCAAGTCGCCTCCCGGCGAGCAGCGCCAGATGGAATGGGACAGCCCCTGGGGCAAGGGTGCGCCGGGCTGGCATCTCGAATGCTCGGTGATGAGCCTGAAGTATCTCGGCGCGCCGTTCGACATCCATACCGGCGGCATCGATCACCGCGAGATCCACCATCCCAACGAGATCGCCCAGAACCAGGCCTATTGCGGCTGCGCCGATACCGGCGCGCATTTCTGGATGCACAATAATTTCCTGGTCGATCGCCAGGGGAAGATGTCGAAATCGAAGGGCGGCTTCACCACGCTCCAGTCGCTGATCGACGCGGGCGTGCATCCCCTCGCCTATCGGCTGCTGTGCCTCCAGGCGCAGTATCGCAGCGAGCTGGAATTCTCGGCCGAGAACCTCGCCGCCGCGCTTACCCGGCTCAAGCGGCTGGTGATGGCGGTCACGGCGCTCAAGGCCCGTGCCGAGGGCGAAGGGGCGGTGCCCGAGCCCTGGGTCAAGCGGCTGGACGAAGCGGTGTCGGACGATCTCAACACGCCCAAGGCGCTGCCGATCCTCGACGAGCTGCTCGCCGAGAAAAAACTGTCGCCCGCCGATCGCCTTGCCACGCTGGCGGAGTTCGACGCCGTGCTGGGGCTGAATTTGCTGGGACTCAGCCGCGAGGATCTGCGCGTCCGCCCCGCCGGCACCACGCTGACGGCCGAGGAGATCGAGGACCGCCTCGTCGAGCGCAAGCAGGCACGCCTGGTCAAGGATTTCACCCGCTCCGACATGATCCGCGACGAGCTGAGCGCTGCGGGCGTCGAAGTGATGGACGGCGATCCGCTCGGCTGGGATTGGAAGCCCGCGCTCGGCTGATACGGAGAAATACGGGACATTCATGCATTGCACAGCCGGACGACGGCCGCCCGCCCGGCGCGCCGCAAACCGGAGAGATGTGCATGGCTTATAAATCCCTTCCCCTGACCGCGCTGGTGGCGGCGCTGGCGCTCGCGGGCTGCAACAAGACGCCCGAGACCACCGACAATGCGCTGGTCAACGTCGCCGGCGCGGAAGACTTGGACGATGTGCCCGATAATGACGAGGCGCCGGTGATCGAGGATGTCGGTGCGGAAACGACCGAGGCGGTCGCCATTCCGGCGGTGCCCAAGCCGGTTGCCGGCACGCCCGCGGCCGAGGCCGCGCCGCTCGCCGATGCGGGAGAGATCGAGCAGGAAATCCGTACGGGAACCGGCATCCAGCGCGTCCGCTACGGCGACGGCTGGGCCTGGACGCAAAGCGGCCGCATCGTCCGCACCGCCGATCGCGACGGCAAGAACATCGCCTATTTCCGCCGCGGCGAGGACAAGCCCTTCTTCGTCCAGCGCGGCGACCGTTCCTTCGCCTATCAGGGCGACAAGCCGGTCCGCGAGTTCGATCATGACGGCCGTGGCCGCGCGCCCGAGGCCGACCATGCCAAGGAAGCGGCGGACGCCGCGCGCGAGGCCCGCACCCGCCACGACCAGGCCGAGCAGGCGCGCGAGCATGCCCGCCCCGACAGTGATCGCGGCCGGCCGGAACGCCCTCACGCCTCCCCGACACCCACGCCTTCGCCGACGGCGACCGGACGCGGTCGGGATGACCACCGCGACCGTCCTTCGCCCCGACCCAGCGATCAGCCGCGCCGCGACCGGGATGGCGACAAGGATCGCGACCGCAACTGACCCGTCGGCGGGGAGGAATTGCCCGCTTGCCCTTCGCCGGGCTATCCCGGTGGCATGAAAGCCGTCCTCCCCGCCCTCGCCCGCCCGCTGGTCGAGCCGCATATCCCCGCCGGGCTCGACGTCCGCTGGTTCACCTCGCCCGACGAAGCCATGGAAATGGTCGCGGATGCGGACATCGGCTGGGTGGACATCAACAAGCCGGCGCTATGGGCCAAGGCGGTGGCGGCAGGCACGCGGCTCAAATGGCTATCGACCATCTATGCCGGGCTCGACGCGCTCGACACGAAGGCGCTCCATGCGCGCGGGACGCGGGTCACCAACGGCAGCGGCGTCAATGCGCACACCGTCGCCGAATATGCGGTGATGGGCTGCCTGGTCGCCGCCAAACGCTATGACGAAGTGGTCCGCGCCGCCGACCGCCATGAATGGCCGCTGGAAGCGCCGGGCAAGCTCGAACTGTTCGAGACCTCGGCGCTGGTGATCGGCTATGGCACGATCGGCCGGCTGATCG
>NZ_JAAVVE010000031.1 GCF_018449795.1 Sphingomonas sp. dw_22 | reverse complement strand
GGGGCCGGCCCGGGCGGGGGCCGGGGGATTTGGCGCGCCTGCTCCTCCGCCGGATCGAGGAGATCGAGCCGGGATACGGCATCGACGTCATGACGCTGCACCTGCGCCGCGCCGATTCGCTGGGGCCGGAGCCGGTGACCGAGCGGCTGGACGAAGAGGCCGCGCCCGATCTTGCCCCGCTGGTCGATACGCTCGCCACGCGGATCGGCCTGCGGCGGCTGTGGCGCAATCGCCCGGTGGAAAGCGACGTGCCCGAGCGATCGGTGGCGCGCATGCCCGTGCTCGATCCGCCGGCCCGTCCGGGCACGCGCATCAAGGCCGACGATGTCCGCCAGCTCGATCGCCAGGGGCAAATGCCGGTCTGGCGCCCCGAATGGCCGCGCCCTGCCCGGCTGCTCAGCCGGCCCGAGCGCGTCGACGACGTGATCGCGCTGCTGCCCGATCAGCCGCCGCGCCGCTTCACCTGGCGCGGACAGACCCACCAGGTCGTGCGCGCCGACGGACCCGAGCGCATCCATGGCGAATGGTGGCGGCGCATGGCCGAGACGCACAGCGTGCGCGACTATTTCCAGGTCGAGGACGATTGCGGCCGCCGCTACTGGCTGTTCCGCCGCGGCGACGGCGAGCGCGCGGTGACGGGCGACCTCGGCTGGTATCTGCATGGGGTGTTCGGATGAGCCCCATCCCTTCCTACGCCGAGCTCCAGGTGACGACGCATTTCTCGTTCCTGCGCGGCGCATCGTCGTGCGAGGAACTGTTCGCGACCGCTGCGCTGATGGGGATGCCCGCGCTCGGCATCACCGATCGCAATTCGGTGGCCGGGGTGGTGCGCGCGCTGGTGGCGGCCGAGGCGACGGGGATGCGGATGGTCGCGGGCTGCCGGCTCGACCTGGTCGACGGCACCGCACTGCTGGTCTGGCCCGAGGACCGGCCGGCCTGGAGCCGGCTCACCCGGCTGCTGACGCTCGGCAAGGGCCGCGCCGATGCCCAGCATGGCGAGAAAGGCAGATGCTTCCTCCATTGGGAGGACGTGGCCGAACATGCCGAGGGGCTGGTCGGCGCGCTGGTGCCCGGCTTCGCCGATCCGGGCGACGCACTGGCGCTGCGCTGGATGGCGGACGTGTTCGGGGAGCGCGGCCATGTCTGCCTGACCCAGCATCGCCGGCCGGGCGATGCGATGCGGCTCCACCGGTTGAGCGAGGCGGCGGCGCGCTTCGGCCTGACGCCGCTCGCGACCGGCGACGTGCTCTACCACCATCCCGACAAGCGGATGCTCCAGGACGTGATGACGGCGATCCGCGAGAAATGCACGATCGACGAATTGGGCTTCCGCCGCGAGCGCAGCGCCGACCGGCATTTGAAGCCGCCACAGGAAATGGCGCGCCGCTTCGCCGATTACCCCGAGGCGCTGAAGGCAAGCGCAGCGATCGTCGAGCGCTGCACCTTCTCGCTCCGGGAGCTGAAGGAGGCGTATCGCTATCCCGACGAACGGGTGATGACGCGCCGCACACCGCAAAAGGCGCTGGAGCGGATGGCGTGGCAGGCGCTCAACCGCAAGTTCCGCGATGCGCCGCCCCAGGCCTATCGCCGGCTGCTGACCAAGGAGCTCGGGCTGGTCGAGCGCCTGGGCTATGCGCCCTATTTCCTCACGGTGCTGGCGATCGTCGAGTTCGCCAACAGCCAGAAGATCCTCTGCCAGGGACGCGGTTCGGCGGCCAATTCGCTGATCTGCTATCTGCTCGGCGTCACTTCGATCGATCCGGTCCGGCACGCGCTGCTGTTCGAGCGCTTCGTCTCCGAGGAACGGGGCGAGCCGCCCGATATCGACATCGATTTCGAGCATGAGCGGCGCGAGGAAGTGATCCAGTGGATCTACGACACCTATGGCCGCAGCCATGCGGCGCTGACCGCCGTCGTCAGCCGCTATCGTTCGCGCGGGGCGCTGCGTGAGGTGGGCAAGGCGCTGGGATTGCCCGAGGATCTGACCGCGGCGCTGTCGTCACAGGTCTGGGGCACCTCCAACGAGGTGAATGACGGCCATGCCGACGCGCTCAATCTCGATCGCGACGATCCCCGGCTCGCACTGACGCTCCAGCTTGCCCGCGAGCTGATCGATACGCCGCGCCATCTGTCGCAGCATCCCGGCGGCTTCGTGCTCGCGCGCGACCGGCTGGACATGCTGGTGCCGATCGAACCGGCGGCGATGGTCGACCGCCATGTGGTCGAATGGGAGAAGCTCGACATCGAGGAGCTCGGGCTGATGAAGGTCGATGTCCTCGGCCTGGGCATGCTCGGCTGCATGCGGCGCGCCTTCGCGCTGCTCGGGGAGCACAAGGGCATCGGGCTGGGGCTCGCCTCGGAGGAATTCCAGGGAACCGACGCGCCAACGTTCGACATGATCCAGAAGGCCGATACGCTGGGCGTCTTCCAGATCGAGAGCCGCGCGCAGATGTCGATGCTGCCGCGGATGAAGCCCGTGAACCTGTACGACATCACCATCCAGGTCGCGATCGTCCGCCCCGGACCGATCCAGGGCAACATGGTCCATCCCTATCTCCAGCGCCGGCAGAATCCGCATCTGGTCGAATATCCTTCCCCCCGGCTCAGGCAGGTGCTGCTGAAGACGCTGGGGGTGCCGCTGTTCCAGGAGCAGGCGATGCAGGTCGCGATCGTCGGCGCGGGCTTTACGCCGAACGAGGCGGACCGGCTGCGCCGGGCAATGGCGACGTTCAAGTCGAGCGGGGACATCGGCGAATTCGGCCCCAAGCTCATCAAGGGCATGCTGGAGCGCGACATCTCCCGGGAATTCGCCGAGCGCTTGGTCGCGCAGATCAAGGGTTTCAGCAATTACGGCTTCCCCGAGAGCCATGCCGCCAGCTTCGCCAAGATCGCCTATGCGTCGAGCTGGATGAAGTGCCATCACCCGGATGTGTTCTGCACGGCGCTGCTCAATGCGCAGCCGATGGGCTTCTATGCGCCCGCGCAGATCATCCGCGATGCCCGGACGCACGGCGTCGAGGCGCTGCCGGTGTGCATCAACGACAGCGACTGGGATGCGCGGATCGTGGCCGGCGCGCGCAATAGCCGACCCCGGCACGAAGGTTTCCGCGGCACCGATGCGGACTGGGATGCGCTCCTCCCGATCCGGCTCGGCATGCGGATCGTGCAGGGGCTGGCGAAGGAGGACGCCGAGAAGATCGTCGAGGCCCGCGACAAGGGCAGCCCCTTCGCCTCGGTCGAGGAGCTGTGGCGCCGATCGGGAGTGAAGCCAACGGCGCTGGAGCGGCTGGCGCGCGCCGATGCCTTCCAGGCGCTGGGGCTGAACCGGCGCCAGGCCTTATGGGCGGTGAAGGCGCTGCGCCAGGCGCCGCTGCCGCTGCTCGCCGCCGCCGATGCCCGCGAAGGCGCGGTCAGGCCCGAGGCGCGCGAGACGCCCGTCGCGCTCATGCCACTGACCGAAGGGCGCGAAGTGGTGGAGGATTATCGCGCGACCCAGCTCAGCCTGCGCGCGCATCCGGTGAGCTTCCTGCGCGACCGGCTCGATGCGCGGCGGATCGCACGCTGCGGCGACCTGCTCGGCATGAAGGACGGCGCGCACGTCGAGGTCGCGGGGCTGATCCTGGTCCGCCAGCGGCCGGGCAGCGCCAAGGGCGTGGTGTTCGTGACGCTGGAGGACGAGACGGGCATCGCCAATGCGGTGCTATGGGCCGACCGATTCGAGGCGAACCGCCGCACGGTGATGTCGGCGACGATGCTCGCGATCCGGGGCAAGCTGCAGCGCGAGGGGCTGGTGATCCATCTGGTGGCCGAGCACATCACCGATCTGACGCCCTGGCTGCGCGAGGTGGGCGAGCTCGAACTGCCGCGCACGACGATGCCCGGCGACGGCGCGACGCATGGCGGCGAGATCGATCCGCGCGACCCGCTTCCGCTATCCCGCCAACGCCCGGCCGATAGCTGGCCGCCGCGCCGCAGCCTCAAGGCGCCGGACCTGATCCCGGTTCGCTCGCGGGATTTCCACTGAAAGCACGGACGCCTATCGCAATCCCCTTTCAATCAGCACTTCCTCGCCAACCAGTCCGATCAGAATCTCGATCTGGCGACCATCCAGTTCGAAATGCTCATCCTTTGGATCTTGAGCGGACACCAGCGATGCCATTCCTGCCTTCAATATGTCGCGCGCAACGCCGTTTTCGATGATCCCTTCGATACCCTCGTAGAAGAAGCGCCGTGGGATCCAGCAATTTGGCACTAGCAATTGCCCAGACGCGACGGCTCCCGCCATCAGGGCATAAGCGCATCGTATGGTCGGCGAGCGCGCAGAAGAATGCGGTGTGGTGGGCAGGACACGTGCGATCTGATTGATCGGCTTGATCGGAACGCTCCCGACCGGACCGATACCTTGCAGGAATCGGTTAAGCGTGGTGCGCGCGGGGTTGTCGTCCGGCATTCCCGCCAAGGTAGCGGAATGCCGTTCGAGACTGAACGGTGCGGCACCCGACAGGCTACCCAACCCGCCAGCAAGATTGGTCAGGCAACCGCCCTCGTGCAGCCGACCATATTGGCGGATAAGTGCGGCCTCCCGTTCGAGGCAAGCGCTCTGGTCCACCGGATCATAGGTGGAATCTATCCGGTAGCGAACTGTGTGCCCGTCCCGGACGATCTTGCGGATTACATTGCATTTGAAAGGATTGCTCTCACCGACCGGATGATGGCGAAGCGCCTCCGCTTCATGGTCCAGAGCTCGCTTCTTCAGCCCCTTACCGACATAGAACGGCCGCCCATCCGGGCGACACAGGAGATAGACATAATATCTGCCGGTAAGGGATCGAAGATAGGCTTCAGCGTCGGTCCGGCTTCCTTCAAACACGCCTCTTCAGCCCCCGACGGTCTGCTCGATCACCCCGAAGATCGGGTGGTGCTTGTCGTCCTCCGCCCAGATGCGCACCGTGTCGCCGGCCTTGAGGAACGGCGTGACCGGCGCGCCGGTGCGGATCGTCTCGATCGTGCGGATCTCGGCGACGCACGAATAGCCCACGCCGCCTTCCGCCACCGGCCTGCCGGGGCCGCCATCGGCGTCGCGGTTCGAGACGGTACCCGAGCCGATGATCGTGCCCGCGCCCAGCGCGCGCGTCTTCGCGGCATGGGCGATCAGCGTACCGAAATCGAAGGTCATATCCTCGCCCGTCTCGGCGCGGCCGAAGGGCTCGCCGTTCAGATCGACCATCAGCTTGCGGTGGAGCTTGCCGTCGCGCCACCAGTCGCCCAGCGCGTCGGGCGTGACGAACACCGGCGAAAAGGCGCTCGCGGGCTTGGACTGGAAGAAGCCGAACCCCTTGGCCAATTCACCGGGAATCAGGTTGCGCAGCGACACGTCATTGGTGAGGCCGACCAGACGGACCGCGGCCAGCGCCGCGTCGCGGCTCGCCCCCTGCGGCACGTCGCCCGTCACCACCACCACTTCGCCCTCGAGATCGCAGCCCCAGGCCTCGTCGGCGAGCGGGATTGGATCGCGCGCGCCCAGGAAACCGTCCGATCCGCCCTGGTACATCAGCGGATCGTGCCAGAAGCTCTCGGGCATCTCGGCATTTCGCGCCTGCCGCACCAGTGCGACATGGTTCACATAGGCGGAGCCGTCCGCCCATTGATAGGCGCGCGGCAGCGGCGCGGCGGCCTGGCGCTCATGGAAGCGCATCATCGGGATCGCCTCGTGATCGAGATCGGTGGCGAGATTGCGCAGCTCGCTTTCCACCTGATCCCAGTCGTCGAGCGCAGCCTGGAGCGTCGGCGCGATCGCGCTGGCATCGGCGCACCAGGCGAGATCACTCGATACCACCACGAGCTTGCCGTCGCGCCCATGCTTGAGGCTGGCCAGTTTCATGCGTTCTCTCCTCTTTCCACCATCCATAGCCGCCCCGGCGGGCAAGTCGAGTTGCGTCGCGCCGGCCCCGATCGCTTAAGGCCTCAATCGCTTAAGGCCTTGACGTGCGGGGCCGGGGGCGTCATGCGCGCCGCGGCTTTGGGGCGTGTCCCGAATCCGATCGTACAGCCCGGCCGCCGAGTCCTGTCGAAGGGCGGCTTTGGGTCCGCCCCGGCAGGCGGAGACTCGCATCCATGGCAAATGTAGCAGTGATCGGCGCCCAATGGGGCGATGAGGGCAAGGGCAAGATCGTCGACTGGCTCGCCGAGCGCGCCGATGTCGTCGTGCGCTTCCAGGGCGGGCACAATGCCGGCCATACGCTCGTGGTGGGCGAGAATGTCTACAAGCTGTCGCTGCTCCCCTCGGGCATCGTGCGCGGCACGCCCTCGGTGATCGGCAACGGCGTGGTGCTCGATCCCTGGGCGCTCAAGGCCGAGGTCGAGAAGCTGCGCGACCAGGGCATCGACATCACCCCCGATACGCTCAAGATCGCCGATACCTGCCCGCTGATCCTGCCCTTCCACCGCGATCTCGACGCGCTGCGCGAGGATGCCAGCGGCGCGGGCAAGATCGGCACGACGCGGCGCGGCATCGGCCCCGCCTATGAGGACAAGGTCGGCCGCCGCGCGATCCGCGTGTGCGACCTGGCCCATCTTGACGATCTCGGGCCGCAGTTCGATCGCCTCACCGCGCATCACGACGCGCTGCGCGCCGGCTTCGGCGAGCCGCCGGTCGATCGCGCCGCGCTGCTGGCGGAACTGCGCGAGATCGCGGGCTTCGTCCTCCCCTTCGCCCAGCCGGTGTGGCGGATGCTGCACGAGGCGCGCGGGCGCGGGCGGCGCATCCTGTTCGAGGGCGCGCAGGGCGTGCTGCTCGACATCGATCACGGCACCTATCCGTTCGTCACGTCGTCGAACACGGTGGCGGGGACGGCAGCGGCGGGTTCCGGGCTCGGGCCGGGCGCGGTCGGCTTCGTGCTGGGAATCGCCAAGGCCTATACGACCCGCGTCGGGTCCGGCCCCTTCCCCACCGAGCTGGACAATGACGTCGGCGAGCGGCTGGGCACGCGCGGGCGCGAGTTCGGCACCGTCACCGGGCGCAAGCGCCGCTGCGGATGGCTGGACAGCGTGCTGCTGCGCCAGTCGGTCGCGGTATCGGGCATCACCGGCATCGCGCTGACCAAGCTGGACGTGCTCGACGGCTTCGACGAGATCAGCGTCTGCACCGGCTACACCCTGCGCGGCGAGACGCTGGACTATTATCCCGCCAATGCCGCCGATCAGGCCGCGGTCGAGCCGGTCTACGAGACCATGCCCGGCTGGCAGGAATCGACCGCCGGCGCCCGAAGCTGGGCCGAGCTACCCGCGGCGGCGATCAAATATATCCGCCGGGTCGAGGAGCTGATCCAATGCCCGGTGGCGCTGGTCTCGACCAGCCCCGAGCGCGAGGACACGATCCTGGTCCGCGATCCGTTCGCGGACTGACCCGGCGGAAGTTTCGCCGCGTTATCTGGGCTTCTTGTCCTTTTTCTTCTTGGGGGCATCGCCCGATTCAGCCGGCGGCGGCGCGCTCTGCGTGGCGCTGTCGTCAGGCCGGGTAGCGGTGCTGTCAGGCGCCGGCGCGGGATCGGGGGCAGGCGCCGGACTGGCTTCCGGTGCCGGCGGCGGTGTCGTGGTGGTCTGGTCTTGCGACGGCGGCACCGTCTGTTCCTGAGCGAAGGCAGCAGGGGCCACTAGGAACGCGGCGGCGGCGATCAGGGCTTTGATGTACATACTGGGCATCCTCTCCACGGTTTTGCCGGAATCCTTCGAGACCCAATATATTTCCGTTATGTTTCAATCCCGGAGGCGCCAACCGGGCCTTGCCACGGCTCGACCCCGAGCCGAGCCGGGAGTCAGCCGACCTGAGCCCGGTGAAGCAGCTTCTGGTCCGCCAGCACCAGCGCGACCATCGCTTCGACCACCGGCACGCCGCGGATGCCGACGCACGGATCGTGGCGGCCCTTGGTCATGATCTCGGCCGCCTCGCCTTCGCGGGTGACGGTCTCGACCGGCGTCAGGATCGAGCTGGTCGGCTTGAACGCGACGCGGACGCGCACCGGCTGGCCGGTGGAGATGCCGCCCGCGACGCCGCCGGCATGGTTCGCCAGGAAATGCGGATGCCCGTCATTGCCGGGGCGCATGGCGTCGGCATTCTCCTCGCCGGTGAGCGTCGCGGCGGCGAAACCGTCGCCGATCTCGACGCCCTTAACCGCGTTGATCGACATGCAGGCCGCCGCCAGCTCGCTGTCGAGCTTGGCATAGAGCGGCGCGCCCCAGCCCGGCGGCACGCCGGTCGCCTCGCAGGCGATCACCGCGCCCAGCGACGAGCCCGATTTGCGCGCGCCATCGACCAGCGCCTCCCAGCGCTTCGCGGCTTCCGCATCGGGGCAGAAGAAGGGATTGTTGGCGATCTCGGCCGCATCGAAATTGGCATAGTCGATCGCGTCGCCCCCGATCGCCTCGACCCAGGCGAGGATCATCACTTCGGGGATCACCAGCCGGGCAACTGCCCCCGCCGCCACGCGCGCCGCCGTCTCGCGCGCCGAGGAGCGCCCGCCGCCGCGATAGTCGCGGAAGCCGTATTTGGCGTCATAGGCATAATCGGCATGGCCGGGGCGATAGGCCTTGGCGACTTCGGAATAATCCTTCGAGCGCTGATCGACATTGTCGATGTGCAGCGCGATCGGCGTGCCCGTCGTCCGCCCTTCGAAAATGCCGGAGAGGATGCGGACCTGATCGGGTTCCTGCCGCTGCGTGGTGAAGCGCGACTGGCCCGGGCGGCGCTTGTCGAGGAAGGGCTGGATATCGGCCTCGGACAGCGTCAGCCCCGGCGGGCAGCCATCGACCACCGCGCCCAGCGCAGGCCCATGGCTCTCCCCCCAGGTGGTGAAGCGGAAGACGCGGCCGAAGGTGTTGAAGCTCATCTAAAGCCCTCTCCCCTCCGGGGAGAGGGTTGGGAGAGGGGGAGTTTTCAGCAGGGGCGCCCCACTGCCCCTCTCCCCGGCCCTCTCCCCGGTGGGGAAAGGGGGATATTTTCAGACTAAGGCGATGTCCGGCGCGTCTTCGGCCTTCATGCCGATCACATTGTAGCCGGCATCGACATGATGGATCTCACCGGTCACGCCCGAGGCGAGATCGGAGAGGAGATACATCCCCGCGCCGCCGACATCCTCGATCGTCACGTTGCGCTTCAGCGGCGAATTGAGCTCGTTCCACTTCAGGATCAGGCGGAAATCGCCGATGCCTGAGGCGGCGAGCGTCTTGATCGGGCCGGCCGAGATCGCGTTGACGCGGATATTCTCCTTGCCGAGATCAACCGCGAGATACTGGACGCTGGTCTCCAGCGCGGCCTTGGCGACGCCCATCACATTGTAATGCGGGATCACCTTCTCGGCGCCGTAATAGCTGAGCGTCAACAGGCTGCCGCCGTTCGGCATCAGCGCCTGGGCGCGCTTGGCGACCGCGACGAAGGAATAGACGCTGATGTTCATCGTCATCAGGAAATTGTCGAGGCTGGTATCGACATAGCCGCCGCGCAGCTCGTTCTTGTCCGAAAAGCCAATCGCATGGACAACGAAGTCGATCGTCGGCCAATGCTCGGCAAGCTCGGCGAAGGTGCGATCGAGCGAGGCCATGTCGGAGACGTCGCATTCGATCAGCTTGCCCGCCCCGATCTGATCGGCGAGCGGACGCACGCGCTTCTCGAGCGCTTCTCCCTGATAGCTGAACGCCATCTCGGCGCCCTGCTCGTGGAGCTTCTTGGCGATCCCCCATGCCAGCGAGCGATCATTGGCCAGGCCCATGATCAGCCCGCGCTTACCCTGCATCAATCCCGTCACGTGCCTTGCACCTCCTGTTCGTGGCGCCCGTCTAGACCTTCTTCAGGCGCTTCCGCCAGAGCCGCGTTGAGTTCCGCCCCCACGACCAGCCCCAGCCCGACCAGAAAGAAGAAGATCAGCGCGATCATCACCCCCGCAAGACTGCCATAAGTGAGGTCGTAGCTGCCCAATGTGGAGAGCACGCCGGGCAGCAGCGCGGTCACCAGCATCCACCAGCCGGCGGTGAAGGCCGCGCCCGGCCATTTGGGGCATCCGGACTTGCGGTATCGGCCCGGCGTCAGCGAATAGAACAGCATGTAGAGCGCGCCGAACAGCGCCAGGGCCGGCGCGATCCGGCTGAGCGCGACGATCTTGCGCGCATCCAGCGCCCAGGGGACGACGCGGAAGATGAACTGCTCGACGCCGGTCAGGATCACCTGGAAGCTGAATGCGGCCATGACGAGGATCACCGAGGCGAGGATCATCCCGATCGCGCCCAGCCGATAGCGCCAGAAGGGCGTGCGCGACTGGACGCCATAGGCCTGGCGCAGGATGCCGCGGATCGTCTCGATGAAGCCCGCCGTGGTCCACAGCCCGACGATCGCGCCGAACCACAGCAGGTTGCCGGTACGCGCGTGGAGCACGTCGAGCACCGGCTGGCGCAGCAGCGCGGCGACATCGGGCGGCACGGTGCGCAGGAAGGCCTCCAGGGTGCGGATACCCTCCCCGGTGCGCCCGAACAGGCTCGCCAGCGCGGCGGCGACGATGAAGAAGGGGAAGAGCGTGACCAGCGAGAGATAGGCCAGGTTGCCGGCATAGGTGAAGCCATCGGTGAAGGTGCCGATGACCACGCGCTTGAGCACGACGAGCACGCGCTGCGGCACGCCGAGATCGCCGAGCCGCTCATGGATCTGGTCCCCCAGCCCGCGTCGTCGCGCCTCGGGCGATTGCGGGGAAATCGGAAGGGGCTCTTGATCCACGCGCGTTCAGACGCCCATGCGGCCGCGCGGGTTCCCCTTGTCCCGCCAGCCCTTGGCGAATTCGATCAGCGCATCGTCATCCACCGGCAGATCGACCATCAGCGTGACCAGCAGATCGCCGCGGCCGCTGCCCTTCTTGTGGAAGCCGCGGCCCTTCAGGCGCAGCACCTTGCCCGAGCTGGAGCCCTTGGGCACCGTCAGCATCACCGCGCCGTCGGGCGTGGGCACGCGCACCTGGCCGCCGAGCACCGCCTCGGACAGGCTGATCGGCAGGTCGAGCCGGATATCGTCGCCGATGCGCTCGTAGAAACGGTGGGGCTGGACTTCGATCGTGACGATCGCGTCGCCGAAGCCGCCCGGCCCTTCCTCGCCCTTGCCGGCGAGGCGCATCTGGGTGCCGTCCTCGACACCGGCGGGGAGCTTGAGGTCGATCGTCTTCCCGTCGCGCAGCGTGATCCGCTGCGGGCTCAGCCGCGCGGCATCCTCGAACGGCACGGCGAGGCGATAGGCGACATTGGCACCCTTGGGGGCCGGCCGGCGCCCGAACCCGCCGAAGCCGCCGCTGAACCCGCCGCCGCCGCGCCGCGCCCCGCCGCCGAACAGCCCCTCGAAGATGTCGCCGAGATCGCCATTGGCCTCGCCGCCGAAATCGAACTGGCCGCCGCCGGGGCGGAACCCGCTCTGCTGGCCGCCGCCGAAGCCGAACGGCGCGGCGGGATTGCCGTCGCCGTCGATCTCGCCGCGATCGAACCGGGCGCGCTTGTCCTTGTCGGTGAGCAGGTCATAGGCCTGCGTCACCTGGCTGAAGCGCTCGGTCGCCTTCGGATTGTCCTTGTTCTTGTCCGGGTGCAGCTCCTTGGCGAGCTTGCGATAGGCCTTCTTGATATCGGCCTCGGTCGCTCCGCGCGCCACACCCAGAGTTGCGTAAGGATCGGCCAATGTATTCCCCAGTTTCGTCACTTCACCTAGTCCGCTCCTTATAGAACGGACGAACGCGGCCAAACATCGGCGTGCAAAGGCCGCAGCGCAAGGGCAGGATCAGGCGGAGACTTGCTCCAGCGGCTCGACATCGACCGAGACGTGCATCTCCTGCGCACCCGATCCGAGCACGATGCCGTCGATCGGCGCGATCTCGGCATAGTCGCGGCCGATCGCGATGACGATGTGATCCTCCGCCATCCAGATGCCGTTGGTGGGATCGACGCCGACCCAGCCGAGATCGGGGCCGCACCACAGCAGCACCCAGGCATGGGTCGCGTCCGCGCCGACCAGCCGGGGCTGGCCGGGCGGCGGCAGGGTGCGCAGATAGCCCGAGACATAGGCCGCGGGCAGCCCGGCGGCGCGCAGGCCCGAGATCATGATCTGCGCGAAATCCTGGCAGACGCCGCCGCGCTTGACGAACGCCTCGTGCGGCGAGGTATCGACCAGGGTCGCGGTGGGATCGAAGGCGAATTCGCCCTGGATGCGTCGGGCGAGCGCGATCCCCGCCTCCAGCACGCCGCGGCCGGGATCGAGTTCGGCGGCGCACCATGCCGCGATATCGCGATCGAGCGGGATCAGCGTCGAGGGGAAGATATAGCTGGCCGGGCTGACCGGCGTGGCGTCGCGGCTCGCGCGCGCCAAGCGGGCGACTTCGCCGAGCGTCGGGTCGCCGGGCTGCGGCACCGGGATCAGCCGGTCGACGCGCACCCGCGCACTGCTCTCGATCGTCAGCGACTGCGCGGGCGCATCGAGCACGAGGCGGACGACATTGGCGAGCCCGGCCTCGGCCCGGGCGGGCGAAGTCTCGCCTTTGGGGGTGATCGTCAGCCGATAGTCCTCGATCGCCTGGCCCGACCACAGGATCGGCTGGAGCCGCAGATTGCAGCGCGCGAACTCGACCGGCTGCGCATATTCGAACCGGGTGACGTGCCGGATATCGTACAGCATCAGGCGAGGACGAGCCCCGCGGCGCGCAGCGGCTCGGCGCCCTGGAGGAAATAGCGGCGGGCGATCGCATCGGAGAGATGGCCGAGGCGGTTTTCGAGGTCGCACAGCATCGGATCGTCGATCCGGGTGGCGCGCGCGGTGACCATCAGCGCGGCAAGCTCGCGCGCCTGCTCCTGCTGCGGCTCGGCCAGCCCGTCGTCGGAGAGCACCGGCAACTTGTTGAGATGGCCCGAGATCGCCGCCGCCTGGAATGCCACGGCGCGCGGATTGCCCGGATCGAGCGCGACGAGATCGAGCACCGGCACGCGGGCGATGCCGGTCAGATAGCGCTGGCGATAGCTGATCTGGCTGTCCGCCAGATCGAGCAGGGTGGAGAGATCGTCGCCGGTCGCCTCCGCTCCGCCGAAGAGGCGCAGGAAGCGGATCGCGGCGGCGGCCCGCTCGACGCGGCGGCCGATATCGTGGAAGCGCCAGGCATCGGTGCGCGCCATATGCTCGCCCGCCAGCCCCGCGAGCGCCGAATAGCGGCGCTGGAGCGATCCCGCCTTGTCGAGCAGCGAGCCGCGCTCGGGGAAGGGCGCATCGAGCAGGCGGATCATGTCGGCGGAGAGGCGCTCGCGCGAGACTTCGCCGATCAGCCGCGCCTGGGCATTGATCGCGCGGACGCTATAGGCGCCGTCCTCGCCCTCCAGCGCGGTGCGCGCGAGATGAGTGAGCTCGGCCCGCTTGAGCGCACGCGGCTCGGCCGCGGCGCCGCTCGCCACCACGAGCGAGACCAGCCGACGCACGGTATCGCCGGCGAGCGCGGCGCCGGTATCGGCGCTGATCGAATTGCCGAGCAGCACGCGCAGCACCGAAAGCAGCGCCTCTCCCCGCTCCAGATAGCGGCCGAGCCAGAAGAGATTGTCGGCGACGCGGCTGGGCAAAGTGCCCGGATTGCGGCGGAGCTGCGTCGAATCGCCCGAGGGCAGCAGCGACACCGGCGCCACCGGATCGGGGCCGTGGATGCAGACATCGGCCGACCAGATGCCCTCGCCCATCACCGCGGCGCGGACGTCGGGATGCTCGCCGATCCGCGCGAAGCCGCCGGGAAGCACGATCCACTGCCCGTCGCTCCCGCGCGCCGCGAAGACGCGCAGCGTGAAGGGGCGCGGCGCGATGGTGTCGTCTGCGACGACCGGCATGGTCGAGAGGCGCACGACTTCCTGGCCGACATAATCCTGCGGCCGGCGCGCCATGTCTTCGAGCAGCGCGGCGCGGGCATCGCCGGTGATCGTCGATCCCAGCGCGGCCCTGCCATCCGGCAGGCCGAGCGGCGGGCTGCCAAAGGCCGGCGCGATCAGCAGCGAATCGAGATTGGCGGCGACATAGTCGCGCTCCAGATCCTGGCCGCACCACCAGGTGGCGATGTTGGGCAGCTTGAGCGGCTCGCCCAGCAGCAGCTCGGACAGGCGCGGCAGGAAGGCGGCGAAGGCGGGCGCCTCGAGCAGCCCGACGCCGGGCGCGTTGGCGATGACGACATTGCCCTCCGCCATCGCGTCGATCACGCCGGGCACGCCGATCGTCGAATGCGAATCGAGCGCGAGCGGATCGAGCAGGCGCGGATCGAGCCGGTCCCACAGCGCGTCGACGCGCTTCAGCCCGGCGATGGTGCGGACATAGAGCCGATCGTCGAGCACCGCGAGATCGGCCCCCTCGACCAGCAGGAAGCCGAGATAGCGCGCGAGATGCGCCTGCTCGGCATAGCTGGGATTGAGCCGGCCGGGGGTGAGCAGCGCCATGCGCGGCTCGGCGCGGCGGCACCGCTCCGCCAGCCCCTCGCGGAAGGCGACGAAGAAGGGCGCATGCCGCTCGATGTTGAGCCGTGCCTGGAGCCCGTCCAGCGTGCGCGCCATTGCCAGGCGGTTCTCCAGCGCATAGCCGGCGCCGGCGGGCGCGCGAAGATGATCGGCCAGCACGCGCCACTCGCCGCTGGGTCCGCGGCACAGATCGGCCGCGACGAACTGGAGGTGATAGCCGCCCGGCGGGATCAGCCGTTCGAGCGGACGAAGAAAGAAGGGGCTGCCGGTCACCAGCGCGGCGGGCACGTCGCCGTCGGTGACCAGCCGGGCGTCGCCATAGAGATCGCGGAGCAGCGCTTCCATCAGCTCGGCGCGCTGGGCGATACCGTCGGCGATGCCGCGCCATTCGCCCTGCTCGATCAGCAGCGGCACGGGCGACAGCGGCCAGGGGCGCTCCTCGCCCTCGCCGGCGATGCGGAAGCCGGTGCCGATATCCTCGGCATTGCGCTGGGCGCGCTCGCGGGCGAGCTCCAGGCTCTCGCCGGAAAGGCCGGCCAGTTCCTCGAACAGGCAGGGCCAGGCGGCGTCGCTCGCGGCGCAGAGCACGTCGCTGGCGGGGACGTGCGCGCGATAGTCCGCGATCCACCGGTCGGCGATCAGGCCGGCATCGAACAATCCGGTCGCTGCACGGCTGGCCAAAATCACTTTCCTCAAGCTTTCGGCGACGATGCGGCAATCGATGCTGCCTTGCAACAATGGAGATGTGCGCTGGCTATGCCCTAAAGATCAGGCAATGCCTGCGCGGCCTCGCCCCAGCCCCGAAGCGCACGCGAATCGGCACGCTCGATCAACGTGGCGGCATCGCGGATCGTGAAATGCCGGGGGCTGTCGATGTCGCGCAGCTCGGTCCAGGTGACGGGCGCGGCCACCGGCGCATTCTCGCGGGCGCGGGCGACATAGGGCAGGACCGCGGTGCTGCCACGCTGGTTGCGCAGATAATCGATGAAGATCCGGCCCTTGCGCTCGAGCTTCTTGAGGTTCGCGGTGAAGCGATCGGGCTCGGCCTGGGCGAGCGCGCGGGCGAAGCGCTCGCAGAACGACTTCACCTCGGGCCATTCGGCCCTGGGCACCAGCGGCACGACGATATGCACGCCCTTGCCGCCCGTGAGCATCGGCCAGCTTGTAAGCCCGATATCGGCGAGATGGTCCTTGAGATCGGCCGCCGCCTTCTTCACCGCCCCGAAATCGAGCCCCTCGTCGGGATCGAGATCGAACACCAGCCGATCGGGCTTCTCGATATCCGCCACTCGGCTGCCCCAGCCATGGAACTCGATCGTGCCCATCTGCACGCAGGCGAGGATCCCGTCGGCATCGTCGACATAGAGATAGGGCTGGATCGATCCGTCCTTTTCGCGAATATCGATATGGTGGACATGCTCGCCGAACGAGCCGGCGTCATGCTTCTGGAAGAAGCATTGCTTGGCCCGGCCCTGCGGACAGCGGACCAGGCTGATCGGACGGTCGGCAAGCCAAGGCAATGCGATCGGGGCGACCGCGACGTAATAGTCGGCGAGCTGGCCCTTGGTGAGCCCGGCTTCGGGATAGATCACGCGATCGCGGCTGCTGATCCTGACGGTCGTCGCTGGGCTCCCCGGTAGCGGCGCAGGCTTTTCCGCGACGACATCGCCTGCCTTCTTGTCCTCGCGCAAGCCGAGGAAGCTGGCGTGGCGGACGACATTGTCGGCGGTGAACTCGCTGAAGGCGATCTCGGCGACCAGCTTCGGCTGCACCCATTTCGCGCCACGCGCTTCGACACGGGGAACCTGCGCCGGCGGATCGTCCGTCGCGATCGCATCTAAACGTTCGCGCAGATCGTGGAGCGTGGCCGTGTTGAAACCGGTGCCGACCTTGCCGGCATAGACCAGTCCGTCCGCACCATTGAGCGCCAGCAGCAAGGAGCCGAAACCACGCCCCTTGGCGCTGCTCGGCGTCCAGCCGATGATGACGAACTCCTGGCGGTGGATGCACTTCACCTTGAGCCAGCTCTTGGTCCGCGTGCCGCGATAGAGCGCGTCGGCGCGCTTGGAGACGATTCCCTCGAAGCCTTGGCGGCACATTTCCTCGAACAGCTTTTCGCCGGAGCCGAGGATATGTTCGGAGAACTGGATGCGTTCGTCGACACCCTGGAGGAGGGTACGCAGCCGTTCCTTGCGAGCCAGTTGGGGGAGCCTGGTCAGATCCTGACCGCCTTGCGAGAGCAGGTCGAAGGCGAACATCGTCAGCCCCTCGCCGCCGTTTGAAAGCGCTTCCTGGAGCGTCGAGAAATCGGGCTTGCCGTTCTTGTAGGCGACGATCTCGCCGTCGATCAGCGCGGGGCCGGGGATAGTCGCGGCAGCTTCGGCGATGCCGGGAAACCGGTCGGTCCAGTCTAGGCCGGTGCGGGTGTAGATTTTCGGTCCCCTGACGCCGAGCGCGAGCAGCGCACGATAGCCGTCATATTTGACCTCGTGGAGCCAGTCGTTGCCGGCAGGCACCGTGTCGACCAGCGTGGCGAGCTGAGGAACGTGGAAGGCGGGCAGCCTTTCCACTTTTCCGTCATCCCCGTGCAGACGGGGATCCAGGGTCGCGGGCGATACACTTTTGGCCCTGGATCCCCGCCTGCGCGGGGATGACGGTTTGAGGCCCTCGGCGATCTCCTGCATCGTCCGGCCGGTCTTGACGCTGGTGAGCGCGGTCTCGACCAGCAGGTCGGTCGGCCCCGCATATTCGTCGTCGATCTTGCGCAGCAACCAGTTCTCGGCCTTTTCGCGCCCGCGCGGCTTCAGGCGGATCAGCAGCCATTCGCCCTTCATCCGCTCGCCCTCCAGGCGGAAATGGAGATGGCCCTTATCCAGATCCTTGGCGCTCTTGCCCTCGACGGGCTCCCACACCCCGTCGTCCCACAGCATCACCGTGCCGCCGCCATATTGGCCCTGGGGAATCGTTCCCTCGAAATCGGCATAGGAGAGCGGATGGTCCTCGGTGCGCACCGCCAGCCGCTTTTCGGCGGGGTCGAGGCTGGGACCGCGTGTCACTGCCCAGCTCTTGAGCACGCCGTCAATCTCCAGCCGGAAATCCCAATGGAGCCGGGTCGCGTCATGCTTCTGGACGATGAAGCGATTGCCGCCAGTGCGCGCGATCCTGCCGGCGGGCTCGGCGGTCTTCGCGAAGTCCCGCTTGGCGTTGTACCGGGCGAGGGGATCGGGCTCAGGCACGTTTGCGCGCCGGGGCTTTCTTCGCGGGCTTGGTCTTCACCGCCGCGCTTGCCTTCGCGCCGGGTTTCTCCAGCGATTTCTTGAGCGCCGCCATCAGGTCGACTACGTTCGATCCGCGGCTGGGGGTGCCGCTCTCCGCCTCCTCGATGATCTTCTTCCCCTTGGCCTTCTTCTTCCGCTCGATCAGGTCGCGCAGCGCATCGACATAGCGATCGTGGAATTCCCCGGGATCGAACTTGGCGACCTTCTTCTCGATCAGCGTCTCGGCCAAGCCGAGCAGCTCGGGATCAGGCGCATCGTCGGGAATGTCGCGGAAATAGCCCTGCGCCCGGTTGACTTCATCGGCATAGCGCAACGTCTCCAGCACCATACCGCGCCCGCACGGCTTCAGGCTCACCACATATTCGCGGCCGCGCAGCGCCAATTGCCCGAGCCCCACCTTCCGCGTCCGCTTCAATGCCTCGCGCAGCACGATGAACGCTTCCTCGGCGAGGTCGTCGGCGGGGACGACGAAATAGGGCCGCTCATAATAGAGCACGTCGATCTCATCGGCATCGACGAACTGGGTGAGCTCCAGCGTCTTCTTCGATTCGAGCTTCACCGCATCGATCTCATCCTGCTCGAGCAGGACATATTCGCCCTTCTCGACCTCGAATCCCTTGACGATCTCATCGGCATCGACCGGGCCGACGCCGGGCGCGACCTTCTCGTACTGGATCCGCTTGCCGCTCGGCTCATGGATCTGGTGGAAGCTGATCTGCGCGCCCGATCGGGTCGCGGTGTAGATCTCGACCGGGATCGAGACCAGCGCCAGCCTGATCTGTCCCTGCCAATAGGCCCGCGCCGCCATGCGTAATCCTCCTCGTTGCGAGGCCGATTCAATTCCCCAATAGGCCCAACGTTCCTCGACACCAAAATGGTGCCGCAGTAGAGGCCTTGAAACCATGTCCACCGATCCCTTCGAGCTCTTCCAAGACTGGTACGCGCAGGCGCGCGAGACCGAGATCAACGATTCGAACGCGATGGCGCTCGCGACCGTGGCGCCGAACGGCCAGCCTTCGGTGCGGATGGTGCTGCTGAAGGGGCATGGGCCGGACGGCTTCGTCTTCTACACCAATCGCGAGAGCCGCAAGGCGCAGGAACTGGGCGACGGCAGCAAGGCCGCACTGCTGTTCCACTGGAAATCGGTGCGGCGGCAGATCCGGATCGAGGGCCCGGTCACCCGGGTCAGCGATGCCGAGAGCGACGCCTATTTCGCGACGCGCCACCGCGATTCGCAGCTCGGCGCCTGGGCGTCGGACCAGTCGCGCCCGCTCGACACCCGCGAGACCTTCGAGGCGCGGTATGAAGAGATCCGCGAGCGCTTCGAGGGTGGCGATGTGCCCCGGCCGCCGCATTGGGGCGGCTATCGCGTGACGCCGCTGCGCATCGAATTCTGGCAGGATCGCGAACATCGCCTCCATGAACGCCGCGTCTTCACTTGGCTGGGCGACAGCTGGAGCGAAGGGCTGCTGTACCCGTGACCAATCTCGCCCGCCGCGCCGCGCTGGCGAGCGTCGCCAGCGCCGTGCTGCTGGGCAGCCTCAAGGCCTATGCCGCGTGGCGCACCGGATCGGTGGCGGTGCTGGCGAGCCTTGCCGACAGTTTGCTCGATCTGGTCGCATCGCTGGTGACTCTGGGCGGCGTCCATTGGGCAGCCCAGCCCGCCGACGAGAAGCACCGATTCGGCCATGGCAAGGCCGAGGCACTGGCGGCACTGTTCCAGGTCGGCGTGATCGCGGTTTCCGCCTTCGCGATCCTGTGGCGCGCGGTCGAGCGGATGTTCGCTGAGCAGGCGAGCGTCGATCCCGAATATGGCATCGGCGTATCGATCGTCGCGATCGCGGTCACGCTGGCACTGACCCGCTATCAGCGATCGGTGGTCCGTCGCACCGGATCGATCGCGATCGGGACCGATCGCATCCATTACAGCTCGGACCTGTTCCTCAACGCCGCGGTGATCGCGGCGCTGGTACTGGAGAATTATGCCGGCATCTCGGGCGCCGATGCGCTGTTCGGCGTGCTGATCGCCTTCTGGCTGCTGTTCGGCGCATGGCGCGCCTCGGTGACGGCGATCGACCAGCTGATGGACAAGGAATGGCCCGAGGCGAAGCGCCAGCGCTTCATCGAAGTCGCCGCCGGCCACCCCGAGTTGATCGGCCTGCACGACCTGCGCACCCGCACCAGCGGCACGATGGACTTCGTCCAGTTCCACATCTGGATGGACCCGAAGATGACGATCGCCGAATCGCACGATGTGGTGGAGAGGCTCGAAGCCGAGCTCGGCGCCAAGTTTCCGGGCACCGAGATCCTGATCCATGTCGATCCCGAAGGCCAGGTCGACGAGCCGGGCAACCCGCTGGCCGAAATCAATTTGCTGGAGGATCGCACGTGAAACTGCCCTTCGCCCAGATCGACGCCTTTGCCGACAGGCCCTTCACCGGCAATCCGGCGGCGGTGATGCCGCTCAATGCCTGGCTGGCGGACGACCTGCTCCAGCGCATCGCCGAGGAGAACAACCTGGCGGAGACCGCCTTCTTCCTGCCCGATGCGAGCGGAGAGGCGGATTACGAGCTGCGCTGGTTCACGCCGGCGGTGGAAGTCGCGCTGTGCGGCCATGCGACGCTGGCGAGCGGGCATTTCGTGCTGGGCGCCGACTCGACGAAGGAACGCGTCACCTTCCGCACGCGCCAATCCGGCGTGCTCGAAGTGCGCCGCGACGGCGAGGGCTATGCGATGGCGCTCCCGGCCTATCCGCCCGAACCCGCACCCAATGCCGATCTACTCCGCGCACTGGGTATCGATACCGGCGAGACGCTGCACCACCCGCGCGGATACGATCTGACCGTGCTGGAAAGCGCCGAGGCGGTGCTGGCGCTCACGCCCGATTTCCGCGCGCTGGCCGCGCTCGGCGACACGCTCAACATCGTGACGGCATCCGGCCGCGATACCGACGTCATCAGCCGCGTCTTCGCCCCCGCCGCCGGGATCGACGAAGATCCAGTGACCGGATCCGCGCATTCGGTGCTGACACCTTATTGGGCAAAGCGGCTGGGCCGCGAGTCGTTCAGCGCCTATCAGGCATCGCAGCGCGGCGGCCATGTCGCCTGCACGCTGGCGGGCGACCGCGCGATCCTGGGCGGGAAATGCGTGACGGTGATCGAGGGCGAATTTACGCTCTGACCGTCATCCCCGCGAGATGACGGTTACCTATGCGGGCTGGAGTTCCGCCCGCTCGGTCTCGGCGATCCAGCCGCCGCCGAGCACGCGGTCGCCGGCATAGAGCACCGCCGCCTGGCCCGGTGCCACGCCATATTCGGGCGTCTCGAATATAACGCGGTCGCCTTCCCTGCGCGCGGGCACCGGCTTGGCGAGCGAGCGGACCTTGGCGCTCATCGGCCCCGCATGGTCGCCGGCGAGCCAGTTGACGTTCTCGATCCGCGCGGCGCGCACCGCTAGCGCACGCTTCGGACCCACCACGACGGCGCGAGTCGCAGGATCGAGGCGCAGGACATAGAGCGGCTCGGGGCTGCCGCCGATCTCCAGACCGCGGCGCTGGCCGACGGTGAAGTGGATCAGCCCCCTGTGCTCACCCAGCTTGCGCCCGCTCTCGTCGACGATGTCGCCGCCCGCCTCGGCCTCGGGACGCAGCTTCTTGACCAGCGCAGCATAATCGCCGTCGGGGACGAAGCAGATGTCCTGGCTGTCGGGCTTGCCGGCCACGCCCAGGCCCAGCTCGGCGGCAAGCGCGCGCACGTCCGGCTTGGGCATGCCGCCCAGCGGGAAGCGCAGGAAATCGAGTTGCGCCGCGGTGGTCGCGAACAGGAAATAGCTCTGGTCGCGCGCGGGATCGAAGGCGCGGTGGAGCTCCGGCCCTTCGGCGCCCTCGACCCGGCGGACATAATGGCCGGTCGCCAGGCAATCGGCGCCCAGGTCGCGCGCGAGCGCGAAGAGATCGGTGAACTTCGGCCCCATGTTGCACTTCACGCAGGGGATCGGCGTGCGGCCGGCCATATATTCGTCGGCGAAATCGTCGATCACGGTCTCGCGGAAGCTGCTGGCATGATCGAAGACGTAATGCGCGATGCCCAGCCGATCGCACACCGCGCGCGCATCGCGGATGTCGCGGCCCGCGCAGCACGAGCCGGCGCGGCCCACCGCCTCGCCATGATCGTAGAGCTGGAGCGTGACGCCGATCGTCTCCGCGCCCGAGCGCGCGGCGAGCGCGGCGACCACCGACGAATCGACTCCGCCGGACATCGCGACGACGATTCGCCGCCCCGCCATCGGGCCGCTCAACTGGAAATCTCCGGGGTTCATCGCGCTCGCACATAGGGGCGACTGCCCCCGTGTTCCACCCGGAGCCGCACCTAAAGATTTCGGGAACCGAGGTTAAGCGCGCCTTTTCGACGTCTTTACCGTGCCTTCAGGTCTCTTGGCTAAGAGTGGTCCGCCTCAGAGACGAACAGGTGCGCGGACGTGGATTTGAGCTTTGCCAGACTGGAACGCGATGTGGCGGTCACCGCCATGCCGACCCGTCTGGCGGTGCTGCTGGTGGGCATCGCCGCCCGCCAGGCCGCGAGTCCCACGGCGCGTATCCAGGCCCGGATCTCGTATCCGGTTCCGGCCGAATCGTTGCTGGCGCCTGCGCACGGCGCCTTCCACCGCAACGGCGCGCAAGCGCTAACGCGATGGAAAGATGAATGAACCGACTGTTTACCGTGCCATTTTAGCCGATGTTCAAATGGTTGGTTTATTGGTCGTTTCAGAGTTTGAGTAACCGGGGACCCCCCGCCCCAATGAGGTTGTAGATGATTGAGAACCAGAAGATCCGCCCCGCAAAGGTCATCGGTCCGCTCGGCGAGCCGCTGACCCTGGAAACCCTGCCCCCGCCCGAAACCACCCGCTGGGTGGTCCGGCGCAAGGCGGAAGTCGTGGCTGCGGTCAACGGCGGACTGCTGAGCGTGGACGAGGTCTGCGAACGCTACAACCTCACCGTCGAGGAATTCGCGAGCTGGCAGCGCGCGATCGATCGATCGGGCATGCCGGGTCTGCGCGTGACGCGCATCCAGCATTATCGCTCGCTCTACGAGCGCCAGCAGAAATACTGATCGCCTCCCGCATCGAGGGTCCGTCGCGGCCCGCTCTCCGCAGGGGCGGAGGGCGGGCCGCGCGCGTTTCCGCCCGCGTGGCCGAGCCGCGCGAAAGTTCCGCCTTCGCATCGAAATTTCGGTACGGAACCAATATGAGCGGCGCGGATTAGTCCATCGTCTGCCCGGTTGGCCGGGCTAGCACGGAGGACGGAAAAATGGTGAGTCTGATCGTTTGGCTCGTCATCGGCGGCGTGATCGGCTGGCTGGCGAGCATTGTGATGCGTACCGACGCCCAACAGGGCATCTTCCTCAATATCATCGTCGGCATCGTCGGCGCGTTCATCGGCGGGCTGCTGTTCGGCGGCAACATCAACAGCGGCGTCATCACCCCGACGACCTTCCTGGTGTCGCTGGTGGGCGCGATCATCCTGCTGGCGATCGTCAACCTCGTCCGGCGCGGCGCCGTCCGCTAGGGAACGCGGGTTCAACGACAAAAGGGGCTGCCCCATGGCGGGGCGGCCCCTTTTTCACGTCATTTGAGCAGGAAGCGCACCGTGATCGTGGCGTTCACCTGCTGCTCGCCGGGCACGACTTCACTCTCCGCCTTGTCCGCCACCATGCGACGCATCACGATCGGCCGCGGGGGCAAGGGCGCCGCGTCGCCTTCGGAGATCGACAATATCCGATCGACATGCAGGCCGGCCGTCTCGGCATAGAGCGTCGCGCGCGCCTTGGCCTTGGCGACGGCATCGCGCCGCGCCTCGTCCATCGCCGCTTCGGGCTTGTCGATCGTCAGCGTCGGGCCGGAGATGTTGTTCGCGCCCTGCTGCACGAGCAGATCAAGCACCGGCCCGCTCTTCGCCACGTCGCGGAAGCGGATCGTGACCTGGTTCGACGCCTGATAGCCGGTGACCACCGGCGCCTCGTTCTGGACATAGCGATATTGCGGGCTGAGCGAGATCGCCGAGGTCTGGATGTCGCGCTCGGCGACGCCCGCCTTGCGCAGCGCGGCCAGCACGGCGCGCATCCGCTCCGCATTCTGGCTCATCGCCGCGGCGGCGGTGGGCGCGGTGGTGACCACTCCCGCCTCGATCGATGCGATATCGGGCGTGCGCGTCGTCGTGCCCGTCGCCGATATGTCGAGGATCGTGCCGTCGAGCGGCGCGAAGGCCGGGCGCGCATCCTGCGCCAGGGCGGGCACCACCGAAAGCGTCAGCGCCGCCAGCGTGGCCGGCAATAAGGTTCGCATCATCTGTTTCTCCCGAACATGCTTGTCCTGCCGGCGCCATGCCGGACGCCGGGCAAATGCGACATGAACGCCCCGGTCAGCGCAGCGTCAGGTTCGCCGCGCGATCACCAGGCGATAGAGCGCGAGCAGCACCACCGCGCCGACCGTCGCCGCGGCATAGGCCTGCCATGTGCTGTCGACGATATTGATGCCGATAAGCGGCGCGAGGAAGCGCGCCACCAGCGCCCCGGCGATGCCGAGCAGAATCGTGACGATGATCCCACCCGGATCCTTTCCCGGCATGATAAGCTTGCCGAGCGCGCCGGCCACGAGACCGATCAACAGCCATCCGAGCAGCCCGTTGGGCATCGTTCATCTCCTGTTACGGCTCCCTGGCGGAACCTGTGCGAGAACTTGCGCGATGCGCCCGCCATTGCAAACCGTTTCTTAGGGACAACAAGCACACATGCTTGCGAAACATATGCGAAACGGGCATCTGGCCGCCGCGGGGGAAACGGCTCTTGTAGTCGGTGCCTTATTCAGATAATACAGTGCGACCTTGGGGGCAGCGAATATCGCGGCCGGATCGGAATTGTCGCACATGAACTATGAGGCAAAGATGTTGGGACGGCAGGAGCGGCTGGAGTTCGCCGGGGACGAAACCGCGCGGGGCAGCCGTCGCTGGATATGGATCGCGCTCGCGGTGGTGATCGTGGTCGGCGTGGCGGCATTCTTCCTGATGGGCAAGAGCGACGGGGCGAAGACCGCAGCGGCGCAGGGTCAGTCCCAGACCCAGATCCCGACCGTCACCATCTCGGTGCCCGGCCGCCAGACGGTCCAGACGGTCGTCACCGGCACCGGCAGCCTTGCCGCGCGCCGCGAGATGCCGGTGGGCGTCGCGGGCGAGGGCGGCGTGGTGACGCGCGTGCTGGTGGATGCGGGAAGCTGGGCGGAGAAGGGCCAGGTGCTCGCCACCGTCGATCGCTCGGTGCAGGTGCAGACCGCCGAGTCGCTCGCCGCGCAGATTCGCGTCGCGGAGGCCGATGCCAAGCTCGCCCAGGCCAATCTCGATCGCGCCCAGGGTCTTGTCGCCGGCGGCTTCGTCTCGCGCGCCGATATCGACCAGAAGACCGCCACGCGAGACCAGGCCCTGGCCCGCGTCCGCGTCGCCAAGGCGACGCTCGCCGAGACCCAGGCGCGCAACCACCGGCTCGACATCCGCGCGCCCGAGGCCGGGCTGGTGCTCTCGCGCCAGGTCGAGCCCGGCCAGATCGTCTCGTCCGGCTCAGGCGTGCTGTTCCGCATGGCGATGAACGGCCAGATGGAGCTGCGCACCCAGCTCGCCGAGGGCGACATCCAGAAACTCCATGTCGGCGACGGCGCCGAAGTGACTCCGGTCGGCACCAGCCAGGTCTTCCGCGGCCAGATCTGGCAGGTCTCGCCGGTGATCGATCCGAACACGCGCCAGGGCATCGCCCGGATCGCGCTCTCCTACAATCCGGCGCTGCGCCCGGGCGGCTTCGCCAGCGCACGCATCCTGGCCGGGACGCTGGCCGGGGTCACGCTGCCGCAATCGGCGGTGCAGAGCGATCCGCAAGGCAACTACGTCTATATCCTCAACGAGAAGAATGAGGCGGTGCGCCGCAACGTGACCACCGGCGAGGTCTCGGAAGCGGGCGTGTCGATCACCAGCGGCCTGAGCGGCAACGAGCGGGTGGTGCAGACGGCGGGTGCCTTCCTCAATCCCGGCCAGAAGGTCATTCCGAATCCGTTGAAGAAATAAGGGCGCTGCCATGAGCTTCCGGAACATCTCGGCCTGGGCGATCCGCAATCCGGTTCCGCCGATCGTCTTCTTCCTGTTCCTGACGATCGCGGGATTGGTCAGCTTCGCGCGGATGGACATCAACAACGATCCGGACATCGATTTCCCGATCGTCTGGGTTTCGATCAGCCAGCCCGGCGCCGCGCCGAGCGAGCTGGAGACGCAGATCACCCAGAAGGTCGAGGCAGCGGTGCGCAGCCTCCAGGGCATCGACGAGATCAATTCGACGGTGACCGAGGGCAATACGCAGACGGTGGTGCAGCTCGCCATCGGTACGCCGATCGACCGCGCCGTGGAGGACGTGCGCAGCGCGATCCAACAGATCCGCGGCAATCTGCCCGACGGCATCCTCGAGCCGCAGGTCGGCCGCGTCGACACCGCGAGCGACAACGACATCGCCAGCTTCACCGCGGTCGCGACCGACATGACCGTGGAGGATCTGAGCTGGTATATCGACAACACGGTCTCGAAGGAGCTGCTGTCGATCTCCGGCATGTCGGCGGTCAGCCGCAACGGCGGCGTCGATCGCGAGATCAGCGTCGTGCTCGATCCCACCAAGCTCCAAAGCTTCGGCCTCACCGCGAGCCAGGTGAACAACCAGCTCCGCCAGGTGAACCTGAACGCCGCGGGCGGCCGCGCCGAAATCTCCGGCTATGAGCAGTCGGTCCGCGTCATCGGCAACGCCAAGAACGCCTATGCGCTCGGCCAGACCCAGATCTCGACCGGCGCGGGCCGCACCGTGCGGCTGGCCGACATCGCCGTCGTCAAGGACGGCTATGCCGAGCTGCGCAGCCTGGCGCGATACGACAACCATCCGGTGATCTCGTTCGACATCCAGCGCGCCAAGGGCGCATCGGACGTCACCATCTATCACGAGGCGGACAAGAAGCTCCGCCAGCTCGAAAAGACCAATCCCAAGGTCCAGTTCAAGCTGCTCGAGAACAACAGCAAGTACGCCGAGGAGCAATACGCCACCGCGATGGAGGCGATGATCGAGGGCGCGGTGCTCGCCGTCATCGTCGTGTTCATCTTCCTGCGCGACTGGCGCGCGACGGCGATCTCGGCGCTCGCCATCCCGCTCTCGGCGATCCCCAGCTTCTGGTTCATGGACATGCTGGGCTTCACGCTCAACCAGATGACGCTGCTGGCGCTGAGCCTGGTGGCGGGCGTGCTGGTGGACGATGCGATCGTGGAGATCGAGAACATCGTCCGCCACATGCGCATGGGCAAATCGGCCTATCAGGCGGCGATCGACGCCGCCGACGAGATCGGCGTCGCGGTGCTCGCCACCACCATGTCGATCGTCGCGGTGTTCCTGCCCGTCGGCCTGATGCCCGGCATCTCCGGCCAGTTCTTCAAGAATTTCGGCCTTACCGTCGTCGCCGCGGTGCTGATGTCGCTGGCGGTCGCCCGCATGCTGACGCCGATGATCGCCGCCTATTTCCTGAAGGCGAAGGGCCATGCCTCGCACGGCGAAGGCCCGATCATGGACGCCTATGTGAAGCTGCTGCGCTGGACGCTGACGCATCGCTGGGCGGCCGTGCTCGCCTATTCGGTATCGCTGGGCGCGACGATCTTCCTGTTCGCGACGATGCCGCAGACCTTCCAGCCCGCGCAGGACCAGGACAGCGTCGTCGCCAATATCGAGATGGTGCCCGGCACCACGCTGGAGCAGACCGAGCGGGTGGTGCACCAAGTCGCCGGCATCCTCCAGGGCGAGCCGGTCGTCGACCATACCTATGAGCGCGCGTTCGTCGGCAATGGCCGCGTGACCGCGCAGTTCAAGGAAAAGCGCGACGAGAAGAGCACCGCGTTCGAGAAGCGCCTGGCGCCGAAGCTGCTGGCGATTCCCGATGCGCGCGTCACCTTCCGCTCGCAGTTCGGCTGGGGCTCGTCGGGCCGCGACCTGACGATCACCCTGGGCGGCGAGGATCCCAAGCTGCTCACCGATACCGCGCTCCAGCTCGTCAAGCAGATGGAGGGGCTGAAATCGGCGGTCGCGCCGCGCATCTCCGGTGACCTCCAGCGGCCCGAGATCGTCATCACGCCGCGGCTCGATCTGGCTGCCGATCTGGGCGTCACCACGGCAGCGCTCTCCAACGCGATCCGCGTCGCGACCTTGGGCGATATCGAGCAGAACAGCGCGAAATTCTCCTTGAGCGACCGCCAGATCCCGATCCGCGTCGCGCTCCAGGAGGATGCCCGCGCCAAGCTGGCGACGATCCAGAACATGCGGGTGCAGACCGAGTCCGGCGAATCGGTGCCGCTGTCGGTGGTGGCGGACATCGGCTTCGGCGCGGGGCCGACCAAGATCGAGCGGCTCAACCTCCAGCGCCGCCTGGTGGTGGGCGCCGACCTGGCGATGGATCCGAGGACCGGCAAGCCCTATGTCTCGGGCGACGTGATGAAGGAGATCCACAATCTCCCGATCATGAAGAACCTGCCCGTGGGCGTGAACGAGATGACCGTCGGCCAAGCCAAGTGGCAGGGCGAGATGATCGCCAACTTCATGGTCGCGCTGGCATCGGGCGTGTTCCTGGTCTTCGCGGTGCTGGTGCTGCTCTATCGCCGCTTCATGTCGCCGCTGGTCAACATGGGCTCGCTGCTCAACGCGCCGCTGGGCGGTCTCATCGCGCTGCTGTTCCTCGGCATGCCGCTGTCGCTGCCGGTCTATATCGGCATCCTGATGCTGTTCGGCATCGTCGCCAAGAACTCGATCCTGCTCGTCGATTTCGCGCTGGAGGAGATGTACAAGGGCGTGCCCAAGGTCACCGCGATCATCGATGCCGGGCACAAGCGCGCCCAGCCGATCGTGATGACCACCATCGCCATGGTGGCGGGCATGGTGCCGACCGCGCTCTCGCTGAACGGCGACTCCTCATGGCGCGCGCCGATGGGCGTGGTCGTGATCGGCGGCCTGATGCTCTCGACGGTGCTGACGCTGGTGATCGTCCCGGCGCTGTTCAGCCTGGCGGTAGGCCTGGAGCAGTGGCTCGGGCCGCGGCTCGGCCGGCATCTGCTCACCTATCGCCCCGGCGACGACGGCAGCCATGTGATCGGCCCGGTGCACGGCGGCGGCGCGATCGACCACAAGCCCGGCGACGGCAACCTGCCGCAACCCGCGGAGTAACCCCCTCTCCGCTTGCGGACGGTGTTGGGGACAGGCATGGAGGGGCGGTGCTGAAAAGGCATCGGCCCCTCCTTTCCTTTTTCCGCCAGGCGGGCGCGGAGCCGTCGCCGCCCAGCAGCGTTGCATCCGCATGACCCGGCCCATTCCCCGCACCATCGAGACAATACCCTCCGGCCTGCGCCGCATGCGGCTCGTCGCCACCGGGTTGCTGGTGCTGATGGCAGCCGTGTTCCTGGTCGCACGGCAATTCCAGGATGCGCACCCCGCGATCCCGTTCGTCCGCGCCTTTGCCGAGGCGGCGATGGTCGGCGGGCTGGCCGACTGGTTCGCGGTGACCGCGCTGTTCCGCCACCCGCTGCACCTGCCGATCCCGCACACTGCGATCATTCCGCGCAACAAGGATCGCATCGCCGCCACGCTCGCCCAGTTCCTGCGCGACAATTTCCTGATTCCCAAGGTCGTCGCGCGGCGGATGCAGCGGCTCGATCTGGCGGGCGCGGCGGGGCGCTGGCTCGCCAATCCGCAGCACGGCAACGGCCGGATCGGCGCCGGCGCCTCGCGGCTGGCGGCCGACCTGCTCGAATCGCTCGATCAGGAACGGCTGGGCGCCATGGCCAAGGGCGCCATCGCGGCCCGGCTGCGCGCGATCGACGTTGCGCCGCTGTTCGGCCGGGCCCTGGCCGCCGCCATCGCCAATGACCGTCATCTGCCGCTGCTCGAAGGCATGATCCGCTGGGCCGCGCGGGTGCTGGAGGCGAACGAGCATCTGATTCGCGAGATGGTCCATGCCCGATCGGGTGCGGTGATGCGCTGGACGGGGCTCGACGAGACGGTCGCCAACAAGATCATCGACGGGCTGCACAAGCTGATCGCCGAGATGGCCGACGATCCCACCCATCCGCTGCGCGCCAAGGCCGAAGAAGGGCTGGAGCGGCTGGCGCACGATCTCCAGGAAAAGCCCGAGCTGCGCGAGAAGGTCGAGGCGTTCAAGGCCGAGATGCTGGAGAACCAGGCTTTCCAGCGCTGGATCGACGGGCTGTGGGAGCAGAGCCGCACCGCGCTGCTGCGCCTCGCCCGCGATCCCGAGCGGGCGCTGGGCGGCCGGATGGGCGAGGCGCTGCGCCAGTTCGGCGAGACGCTCCAGACCGACAAGAAGCTGGCCGACACGATCAACCGCTTCGCCCGCCGCACCGCCGTCGGCGCCGCATCCGATTATGGCGACGGTATCGTCCGGCTGGTCTCCGACACGATCCGCGGCTGGGACGCGCGCACCGTGACCGGCCGGCTGGAAAATGCCGTGGGCCGCGACCTGCAATATATCCGGATCAACGGCACCGTGGTCGGCGGGCTGGTCGGCGTGGCGATCCACGCCGTCGACACACTGCTTTGAACCTCCACGCGGCCGCTCAGCGCCAATCGAGCAACGGCCAGCCTCTCTCCACCGCCAGCGCCGCAAGCGGGCCATGCGCGTTGACCGCGAAGGGTTCGTCCGCCCATTCGAGCAGCGGCGCATCCGATACATGGTCCGAATAAGCGCGCACATGCAGGTCGCCGCGCACAAGCCCCTGGCCTGCCATCCAATTTTCGATCATGCGGAGCTTTGCGGGTCCGTAACAGTTCTCGCCTTCCAGTCCGGAGAGAATATGGCCTTGGGCATCACGCTTCGCATTGGTGGCGATGACCACATCGAATCCCAGCCGATGCGCGATCGCAGCCGCGTAATAGCGGTGCGAGGCCGTGGCCATCACCAGCCGGTAGCCGGCGGCGCGGTCCGCCTCGATCCGCGCGCGGGCACCGTGGAGCACGCCGGTCTCCAGCTCGATATCGGCAAAGGCTTCGGCGACGCGCCCCATTTCCTCCGGCGCCAGCGCCGCGCCGATCATCAGCCGCTGCGAAATCCGCTTCAGCCCGGCGCGGTCGGTAAGCTTGAGCAGATAGCCCAAAGCGACCACGCTCACTGCCGGCAGCAGCGCCAGGCGCCACGGGCTGCGCATCCGCGCCGCGTGGATCAGGAACCGCGTCCAGGTCGGCTGGGCGGTGATCGTCTTGTCCATGTCGTAGATCGCAAGGTGCTGCATTGATGCATCTAGACGCGCCGCTCCTTGCCGTTCCACCCCAAATCGCGGAAAGGTGGCCGCGATGAAGGCACGGACCGAATTCGAGCGCAGCGATACCGGCGGCGAGGCAGTGCTCCGCTTCACCGGCAGCCTGTCGCTCGCCTGCATCGGCGACCTGCCCCAGCGGCTGGAGCAGGTGGACGGCGCAATCGCCCGGATCGACCTGAGCGATGTCGATCGGATGGACACGGTCGGCGCCTGGGTGATCCACCGCTTCGCCCGCGAGCGCGGCGCCCGAATCGAGGGGCTGGACGCCGATGAGCAGCACCTGCTCGATCAGGTCGCCGGCGCCGAGCATCCGATCGAGCTCCCGCCGCGGCTCGCCGATCCCTTCACGCGGATGCTGAGCGAGGTGGGCAGCGCCGTCGTCGTCGCGGGGCAGACGCTCTACGGCCTGCTGGGCTTCATGGGCGCGACGGTGGTCGCCTTCTGGAACGTCGCCCGGCATCCGCGCCGCTTCCGCTTCAACGCCACCGTCCATCGTTTCGAAGTGGTCGGCGTGTCCGCGCTCGCCATCATCGGGCTGATGAGCTTCCTGATCGGCGTCGTCATCGCGCAGCAGGGCGCAGTGCAGCTCCGCCAGTTCGGCGCGGAGGTCTATACGATCAACCTGGTCGGCCGCATCACCCTGCGCGAGCTCGGCGTGCTGATGACCGCGATCATGGTCGCCGGCCGCTCCGGATCGGCCTTCGCCGCGCAGATCGGCACGATGAAGCTCACCGAGGAGATCGACGCGATGCGCACGATCGGCGTGTCGCCGATGGAGGCCCTGGTCGTGCCGCGCACGCTGGCGGTGGTGCTGATGATGCCTTTGCTCGGCTTCTATGCCTCGCTGGTCGCGATCTTCGGCGGCGGGCTGCTCTGCTGGGTGTCGCTCGGCATCCCCCCGGTCACCTTCATTCAGCGCATCCGCGAGGTCGTGCCGCTCGCGGACCTGTGGGTCGGCCTCATCAAGGCGCCGGTGTTCGGCGCGATCATCGCGATCGCCGGCTGCTTCCAGGGCATGCAGGTGGAGGGCGATGCCGAGCAGGTCGGCCACCGCACCACCACCGCCGTGGTCCAGGCGATCTTCCTGGTGATCGTGCTCGACGCCTTCTTCGCCGTGTTCTTCAGCAACATCGGATGGATATGATGGCGCCGCGCGACACGGGCGAGACCGTCATCTGCGTCCGGGGCCTCAAGAACGCCTTTGGCGACCAGATCGTCCATGAGGACCTCGACCTCGACGTGCGCCGCGGCGAGATATTGGGCGTGGTCGGCGGATCGGGCACCGGCAAATCGGTGCTGATGCGATCGATCATCGGGCTCCAGATGCCGCTCGCCGGCAGCATCGAGGTGTTCGGCGAGCCGAATATCGGCCGCGAGGAGACCGAGGCGATCGAGATCCGCAAGCGCTGGGGCGTGCTGTTCCAGGGCGGCGCGCTCTTCTCCACGCTGACCGTGTCGGAGAACGTCCAGGTCCCGCTCAAGGAATTCTATCCCGCGCTCGACCAGGCGCTGCTGGAGGAGATCGCCGCCTACAAGGTGGTGATGACCGGCCTGCCGCCCGATGCTGCGCCCAAATTCCCCGCCGAGCTATCGGGCGGCATGCGCAAGCGCGCCGGGCTGGCGCGCGCGCTGGCGCTCGATCCCGAGCTGCTGTTCCTCGACGAACCGACCGCCGGCCTCGATCCGATCGGCGCCGCCGCGTTCGACGAGTTGACCGCTGCCATGCAGAAGACGCTGGGGCTCACCGTGTTCCTGATCACCCATGATCTCGACACGCTCTACGCGATCTGCGACCGCGTCGCCGTGCTCGCCGACAGGAAGGTGATCGCGGTCGGCACCATCGACGAGCTGCTCGCGTTGGATCACCCGTGGATCCAGGAATATTTCAGAGGGCCGCGCGGCCGTGCCGCGACCGCCAGCGCCGAACGGCAGGAAGCCCAGGCATCTTCCAGTCAGGCGGAACCGCCTGGCGACTCGGAAAATGCGGAAAGCGCAAATAGGACATGAGGGGCTGATGGAAACGCGATCGAATCATGTGCTGGTCGGTGCCGTCGTGCTGATCCTGCTCGCCGTGCTGGCGCTGTTCATCGTCTGGCTGGCCCGGCTGGGCGGCGGCAACGAGCGCGAATACGACATCTTCTTCAAGCAATCGGTCGACGGGCTCAATCCCGGCTCCTCGGTCAGCTTCTCGGGCGTGCCCTCGGGCCAGGTGAAGGACATCCAGTTCTGGAAGCCCGATCCCAGCCTGGTGCGGGTGCGCGTCAGCGTGAAGCCCGACGTGCCGATCCTGGAGGGCACCACCGCATCGATCCAGGGCAGCTTCACCGGCCCCAGCACCGTCCAGCTCGACGGCGCGGTGAAGGGCGCGCCGCCGATCGCCTGCCCGGTCGAGCATCCGCGCGCCGCCTGCCCGCTGGGCGTGCCGGTGATCCCCACCAAGCAGGGCGGCCTGGGCGCGCTGCTCAGCTCGGCGCCGCGGCTGCTCGAGCGCATCTCGACGCTCACGGAGCGCCTGTCCGACCTGCTCAACGACAAGAACCAGACCTCGATCGCCGGCATCCTGGCGAACACCAACCGCCTGACCAAGTCGCTGGCGGATCGCGGGCCGGAAATCGCCGCGACGCTGGCCGAGACCCGCGACGCAATCGAGAAGGCGGGCACCGCCGCGCAGCAGATCGGCGACCTCGCCCAGACCACGAATGGCGTGCTTTCCGACAACGTCAAGCCGACCATCGCCAATCTCAACCAGACGATCTCGGCGGCGAAGAAGAGCATGGAGACGCTCGACGCGACGATCGGCGACGCGCGGCCGGGCCTCCAGGCCTTTTCGAGCAAGACCGTCCCCGAAGTCGGCCAGCTCGTCCAGGATCTGCGCGAGATGGCGCTGTCGCTCACCTCGGTCGCGCAGAAGCTCGATACGGGCGGCGCCTCCAGCCTGATCGGCGCGCCCAAGCTGCCCGACTATAAAGCCAAGAAGTGAGGCCCCGGATGAACAATCGCATATCGATCCTGGCCGTGCTGCTGGCCGCGCCCCTCGCCGGCTGCATCTCGCTCAGCGCCAAGCCGCCGGCCTCGCTGCTGACGCTCACCTCCGCGGCCGCGCTGCCGGTGGGCGAGACGCAGAAATCGAGCGCCTCGGGCACGATCACCATCGGCGTGCCCGCCATATCGCAGGAGCTGTCGAGCAATCGCGTGCCGGTGCGATCGGGCGGGACCGCGATCGCCTATGTGAAGGATGCCCAATGGGTCGAGCCGCCTTCGCGGCTCTTCGCGCGCCTGCTCACCGACACGATCACAGCGCAGACCGGCCGGGTGGTGCTGAGCTATCGCCAGTCGCGGATGGACCCCGGCGCCCAGCTCAGCGGCGAGCTCCGCGCCTTCGGGATCGACGCAGAGACGCACGAAGCAGTGGTCACCTATGACGCGGCGCTGCTGCGCGGCACCGATCCGGTCTTCGAGAAGCGCCGGTTCGAGGCGCGCGTGGCGGTGCCCAGGATCGATTCGGAGAATGTCGGCCCGGCGCTCAATCAGGCCGCCAACCACGTCGCCGCCGAAGTGGCGGAGTGGGTCGGGAAATAAGGCTCAGGGCCGGCGGCGCACCGCCACGGGCAGGTCGCATACTTCGGCACCCGTCGCCACGGTAGGCGCCGCAGGCTGCTCGCGCTGCTGGATCAGCGCGGCATAGCGGGCATTGTCGGTCGCGCGATACTGGAAGCGCGGCCGCTCGTCCTCGGGGAGCTGGCTGGCGAGCCGCACCGAGGCGATGCCGGTCCGCTCCGCCGCTTCCTTGTAGACGCCCATCGCCGCGCTGCTGCGCGGGAGCGCGGAGAAATAGGCCATCCCCTCGATCACGCGGCCGACCACCGTGTAGTTGCGGTCGAGCCGCCGCGCCGACTGGCCGATCGGCGTGAACAGCTCGGCGCCGGTGCCGGTATCGGGCAACTGGTCGCGCGCGACGCCGACCGAGCCGTAGCAATGGGTGAGCCAGCCGGTCTTGCCGTCGCTCGCGATCGGCCAGCCATCGGCGGTGACGCCCGATGCCGCCGAATAGCCGTCCGGCTTCGACAGGCGCTGCGCGGGTGCGAAACTGCCGATCTCGAACTCGGCGGCCGGGCGCGCCAGAATCTCGGGCGGCAGCGGCTTCTTCTCGGTCGCGTCGCCCCATTGCGCGACCCAATTCTCCTGGACGCGATAGATGCTCTCGCCGTCCCACCAGCGCGCTTCGGTGAGCTTGCGGATATTGGCGACATGCGCCGGCGAGAAGCGCGCGGCGAGGCGGATGAAGGCCTGGCGCCCATCCTGCAACGTAATCACCATGATCTCGTTGTCGGGAATATCGTGCCAGTCGCTTTCGATCGGATCGGCAGGCGAAGGCGCGCTTTGGGTCTGCGCGGTTAGGGGAACCGAGGCGGCGAGCGCGAGCAGCGCGAACAGGGGCTTGAGCATGGCACGAAAGGTGCCACGGCCCAGGCGGCTTGCCTAGCCCCAACGCAGGCGCTAGGGCACGCCCCTTCCTGGTATGCGGAGCGGTGGCCGAGTGGTCGAAGGCGCTCGCCTGGAAAGTGAGTATACGTCAAAAGCGTATCGAGGGTTCGAATCCCTCCCGCTCCGCCACCCAAATGCAAACTACTTCTTGGAAAGATCCCCCGAGACGCCAGGGCGATGCCAGCGCATTTTCCGCAGCGCTCCGATACCCTATCGCGGCGCTGGTCCGCAGGATTCTCCAACAAGCAGTTGCAAGGTCGCGCGGCTCGGAATGCTGCGATCCTTGCCTTCGATAAGGTCGATCAAGCGACAGGTCGCCCATTCTGCGACATCCCCCAACGGCCGCGATACGGTCGTCAAGGCGGGGGTTGCAACTTGTGCAAGCAAGCTGCCGTCGAAACCGACGATCGACAGTTCATCCGGAACGGAAATGCCGCGACCGGCTGCAACCTTGAGCAGGGCCACGGCCATCAGATCGTTGGCGGCGAAGATAGCACTAGGCCGGGGATCCGCGGAAAGAAGTCGTTCCGCCGCCACAATTCCCCCCCTGAAGCTGTAATCGCCCTCGACCTCGTTCAGCAGTTCCACGCCGCTCTCTTGCAGCCCCGAGAGGAATCCAGCCCTGCGCTCGCATGCGGACAGGATCTCGAGCGGACCGTTGACGAGACCGATGCGCCGATGCCCCAATCCCAGGAGATAGCGCGCGACATTCGCAGCAGCGGCCCGCTCCTCCGTGACGATAACCGCAGGGAAGCCGTCGATGGACACCGAGGATTGGGCCACCGCAGGGATGCCTTCGGCGGCCAGCGCCGCTCCCAGCCCTTCGGCCCCGGAAACGGGCGCCATGACGACCAATCCGTCCACACGCGATCGGTGGACGAAATCCAGCACATCGGCCACGGACTCCGCCCCGCCCCCGGGTGTGGGATGGACGACCATCTCATATCCTCGACGAGTAGCCTCCGCCACGATCCCGCGCTGAAGGAGGTCAAGGACCAGCCCGTTGATATCGTCATGGATGAAGCCGACCAGATAGGATCGTCCGGTAGCCAACCCGCGTGCCCTCGGACTCGGAACGAACCCCAGTTTCTTGATCGCGGCGTCGACGCGCTCTCGCGTGTTGTTGTTCACCTTGGGCGAGCGATTGAGCACCCGCGATACGGTACGAATGGAGACCGCGGCCTCCTTCGCGACATCGCTGATCGTTGTTTGCGTCCCCATGCGGAACGGCGCGCCATCACCCATGAAACGATGTGCTATCCACCCACGCCGCGCGTCAAGCCCAGCGGGGACGTTGGCTGGGCCACAGCCGGCCTCGCGCGGGCCAAGCAAAGAAGACCGGGGAATAGCGATCGAAGCACAGTCATGTCCCTTCTGGAAGAAGGGCTGCCCGCGCAAAGCGGGCAGCCCGGAAGTGTTCGATCAGAAGCGAACGTTCACGCCTGCGGTTAGCGTGCGTCCAACGCGGCTCAACAGCTGCTGATCCTTTCGATTGCCGTCGATGTAGAGCGAGATGCGCTCATCGGTCAGGTTCTGGCCCTCGACGATCAGCTTGATATTGTCGGTCACATTGAACGATGCGGATGCATCGACGAATGTCTGCGCGTTGGTACCAAAGGAATCGCTGCCGGGAGAGGCAGGGATCTGGCGCATATACGGATCACGATAGTTGATCGTGCCGCGAATGCTGAAAAGCTTGTCCTCGTAATAGACCGTACCCGACGCAGTATTCTTCGACAGATTGACCAGGCTCGCCGTCGTGGTGACGGTGGGAACGCCGTTCGCGCTGGCAAGGATGTACGTAATCTTGGAAACGACGTGGGTATAATTGCCCAGCACGCCGAAATTCGCGAGCGCTCCCGGCAGGAAGGTGAAAGGAAGCTGGGCGTTGAGCTCTATGCCCTTGAGCTTGCCTCCCTTCGTATTGAGCGGCTGGGTGACATTGAACAGCTCGGTCGGCGCGGTCTGGCTGCCAGCCAGCAATGCATCCGGAAGGCCGAGCTGGTTGAACGGAACAAGGCTTGTTATGTTCTGGATGAAGGTTTTGATATCCTTATAGAAAAATCCTGCCGAAAGGAGGCTCCCGGGCCGGAAATACCATTCCACGGCCGCATCGAGCGTGTTGGCGCGGATCGGATCGAGCAGGGGATTGTTGACGTTGCCGTTACGAATGACGGCGTTGACGGTCGAGGTAGGAACGAGCTGGCTGAGATCCGGCCGCGCAAGCGTCTTCGCCGCGGCGAAGCGAAGAACGAGATCCTTCACAGGTTCGATGACGATATTGGCCGATGGCAGCCAGTCGTCATAGTCGCGATGCGCTGAATTGTACTGCCCGACGACGCCGGTTGGCGACGTGACGCCGGCCGGGGCCGCTACACTGATATAGCCGGAGGAAAATTGCTCGGTATGCACGTAGCGTACGCCGATGTCGCCGCGCAGGCCGAAGCCGACCCCATCGGTAAAGTCGAACGCCGCCTGGCCATATCCGCCGAGAATGTCCTCGCGCACGCGCGACGGGCCTATGCCGCATTCGATCCCGCAGGTCGCGAGCTTGTCGAGACCAAAGGCCTGGACGAACTTCTCAGGATCGATGCTGGCCCAGCTTGCGGGCGCGCCATTGCCGTAAAGGCGGTCCAACCCGGTCACCTGTTCGGTGATCGAGGCCAGCGAGGTGCCGGCAGGCAACGCCTTGGTCGACAGGTCGGCCGATGCGTAACCCGTATTGACCGTCTTGTAATCATTCTCGCGGAACTGGCCGCCGAATTTGAAGCTGAACTGGTCGGAAAATTTATAGTTGAAGTCGAATTGGCCGAGAGTGCCGATCTGCGTGGTATAGCTCGGCTTGCTCCCCAACGAGAAGCCGCCGAAAACGGTGCCGTCCGAAAGCCCTGGCGCATACCGGAAATTGTTCGGGTCCGAGATATCGAAGCCGAAATCGACGCGCGGCGCATCGCCGCGCATGTCGATCGAGAAATTGTCCGTGTCGATCGCATCCATCTGGTACTGCATGCGCTGCTTGTCGACATATTTGGATTCATTCCGCCCGAAGACGATGGTCACGCCCAGCCTGTCGTCGAACTGATGCGACAAATTGAGGCTGCCCTGCTTCAACGTCGAGTAATAGGAGTCGCGAAGCCCTTCGGAGCGAACGTCCACCCCGTCCCACAGGCCATATTGCAGGCCGCCGAGGCTCGTCAGCTCGATCTGGCGGATCGACGACATCGGCTGGCCATTGTTCGAGGCCGATCGCGCGAACGAAATGCCCTCGATGAACTTGTCGTCACGAGTCACATCGAAGCGAGAGTAGAGCAGGTCCAGCGAGATGTCGGTGTTTTCATCCGGCTGGAACTGGAGCGTGAAGCTGCCGCCCACCCGTTCCTGGTGGGAGTCGCTGCTGAAATAGCGGGGCGTGCGCGGCAGGAACGCGCCGCTGCCAGGCGTATTGGGAGCGTCCGCACGCCGCGCCGCCAGGATCGCCTCATACGCATCGACGTTGCTCGTGCGCGGGTTCCCGGTGCTGCAATCGGTCGCGCTCGTCCCGCGCACGGGATCGATCGCGGGATAGATCGGCGCATATCCCAGCGGTGCGCAGAACAGGCCATTGGTATCGGTGGAAATGATGTCGCCCGACTGATAGCCGACCTCGCGCAGGTGACGCTTCGAATAGGCGACCGATCCCAGCACGCCGAAACGGCCGTCGCCGAATTTCTTCGAAACGAGCAGCGAGCCGCGCGGCGTGACGTCCTCTGAAACCTGATTGTAAACCCCGCGAGCCGTGGCGGTGAAGACGAAGTCCTGCTTCTGATCGAGCGGCTTCGGCGCCATCAGATCGACGGTCGCGCCGAGCGAGCCTTCCTCAATTTCCGCGGAACCCGTCTTGCGCACCGTCAATTGCGAGAAAAGCTCGGTGGGAAACGCATTGAAGTCGAAGCTGCGCCCCGTCAGGCCGGATCCGAACACGTCGGACGAGCTGCCGCGCGATGCGCCCTCCATCCCGTTGAGACGCACGCGGCTGAATTGCGGGCCAAGGCCGCGGACCGAAATCTGACGCCCCTCGCCGCCGTCGCTGCGCTGCAAGGCCACGCCCGGAACGCGCTGCATCGATTCGGCAAGGTTGGAATCCGGGAACTTGCCGATGTCTTCGGCGACGATGCTATCGATGGCAGCATTTTCGCTACGCTTCTGGTTCAAGGCACTGTTCAGCGACGCACGAAAGCCGGTCACGACGATTTCAGTGCCCTCGGCCTGATCGGGCACGGCCCCCGCGGAATCCTGCGCGCCCTGCTGAGCCTCCTGCGCATGCGCGACATTGCCCGCTGCCGCGAGGAGCGCGACGGTCGAAACCCCGATAGCCCAAGAAATCTTTCTCATGTTCATTCATCCTCCCAATTCTCGATCAGCAGTTGCCCGATCCGTACGAGATACGGACGGGGGCACCGGAGAGTGCAAGCGCTGGCAAAATTTGAAGCATGACGAATGCCTCTCCCATTTTCGCGCGAACGGCCGATTCAGGCTCTCTTGGCGCGTCTCAGCTTATGACACGGTGTCTTATATTTTGCCACAAGGTAAATATGATAATTCAGACGCGTGTGATCCGAATGCCACACCGCGCCTTCGACGCGGACCAGCCCTTCAAGAATTCCTTCTGAAACAAATCCACACGCGCCTCCCGGCGAGAAGAACCGAGCGCAAAAGCGCTCGCCTCCGCCGCAGCCACGCCGGATAAGCGTGGCTGCGACTTGATCGCTTCTCGCCTATTCCTCGGTCAGCTTCACCCGCACGCGCCCGATCGCCCAGAACGGCTTGTCCCGCATCTTGCCAGTGTAGAGGAGCGTGTACGTCCCGTCCCCTTCGGACACCAGGCCAAGCGGCGTGCGCAGATCCGACGACCAATTGCTTGTTTCAGTCGTCTGCACGACCAGGGAACGGCCCTGGTGCCAGTGGATGCCATCCTCGGAAATACTGTACCCGACCGAATTGGTCGATTTCACTGGAACATCGGGCTGCGTCGGCGCGAAATGGTTGGCGTCGTAAACTGCCATGTAATGGCCGTTCGGCAGCCGCTCGACGATCGGATTCTCGATGAAAAGGCCCTCGATCGGGGAAGGCTGCTCGCTCGGTACGCGCGTCCACTTTGTCGAGGTAAGGCTTGGCGCGGTCGCCACGCCCACCTGCCAGGGCGCGGCCGGTATGTGGTTATGGCTGCCATGCAGCGCGACCCACTTGTCACCGACGGGATATGCGAAAAAGGAGTCCAATCCCTGCTGTCCTTCCCAAAGCGCCGCATCCTTGCCTCCCGGCGCCATTACTGGCCCGGCATCGTCGAAAGGCCCGTCGATGCCCTGCTTGCCCGGCACGCGAGACACGGCACGGCGCGCCACGCCCTCATAGTCCAAGTTCAACGACTCTCCGTGCTGGGTGCTGCCGCCGCGATAGGCGATGTAGAACAGGTTCCAGCGATCGGCCTTCGCATCGAAGACCATTCCCTGCATCCACACCTCGGAAAAGGGATTCTCCGCCGACCGGCCGGGCTTGCTTTCCATCAACGTGCCCTTGCGGGTCCAATGCACCGCATCAGGGCTGGTCCAGTGCGCAATGCGCAAGTCGAGATGCGGGCGCCCGAACATCTCGGAGATGAAAAGGTGATAGACGCCGTCCACCTTCAGCGTCATGCCGTTTTCGAAGCCTGACTTGTTGCCGGCCAATTGGGGATCGTCCGGCCCGATCACCGGCACCTGCGCCTCTTCGATCAGGGTGAGCCGCTCACGGAAATTGGAATCTCGCCGGTCGAGTCCAAAATTCTGCGCGGTGGCCGAAGTTGTCGCCAGCAAACTCACGCTAATGGCAATCGCGTATCGCAGCATCGGTTTTCCTTTCATATGCCCGTGTCGGTCCGAGATAAGCTCGATGTCATCCCGGCATTTTCTTGCGCTGATGCCACCCTGGGATGGCGCCGCATTCCAGCATCGCCAGCCATAGATCAGGCGAGAACCCGGCACCGCGAGCGGGCCGTGCCTTTTGGCGCCGGAGCGCGTCCCTGCAATTTGATCGCGCCCCGACCGAGACCTTGCGGCCGCCACATCTGCTGTGGGGACGAGTCCTTGCGGATCCAATCCTCGTGGAAGCCGAGCTCTGGTCGGTCAGGTTCCGCGCGGAGCTGGATCGCCATGGTGTTCCGGTACGACGCGGTGGCACGCAGGAAGAAGCCGGAGATATTGCCTGGACGTCGCCGCCCGCACAGCGCAGGCGGCCCGGCCCGAAGTCGCGTCCACACAAGAAAGTGCTATCGCTGGCACAAATTATGCCAATAACCGATATGCCTTGATCCACCTCGGCCAGCCACGCCGCTTGCAATTCTGGGCCAGCGCTGGCAACAATCTGCGCAAAGGACAGGTTGGGGAAGGTGAGGCTGACCGTCAGCCGCGTTGCCGAGATCGGCTCCCGCGCGAAAATACTACGCGAAACCACATCAAATCCTCCCCATCCGTTATTTTTTCGAATTCTGGGATGAGTGAGATACACTCCTCTGATTTATCCGACAAGCAAAACTTACCAAAGTGAAGGTTTCTTTCAAATATGGCCCCTGTGGGCAAATAATATATCTCCGCCCTCTCTAATTTGGATGGGCGGGGGACTGCCATCGACCATGCGGGACCGCCACCGCCGAAGTTGGCTCGGTATGGCGGCGACATTGTGCGGGGATCACGTGGCGGCAGATGTCACGCCCCAAAATGTGAGCTCACGCGCAACGTTGCAAACGAGATTGCCAATTCAAAGGCTGCTTAGGAGAAGATTGGATGATCAAAGCGGGAGTGATCGGTTACGGGCTTGGCGGGATGGCCTTCCACGCACCGCTGATCGACGCGGCGCCGGGACTGGAACTGGCCGCGATCGCCACTTCTCGAGTCGATTCGGTGCGAGAGCGCTACCCGGATGTGACCGTGACCAGCACAGAGGCGCTGATCGCCGATCCTTCCATCGCGCTGGTGGCGATCTCGACCCCGAACGACACGCACTTCCCGCTCGCCAAGGCTGCGCTTGAGGCGGGGAAACATGTCGTCATCGACAAGCCTTTCGCTACCAGCGTCGCCGACGCAGTAGCGCTCGATGCGTTGGCCCGGGAAAAGAAGCTTGTGCTGGCCGCCTTCCACAATCGGCGTTGGGACGGTGATTTCCTGACCATCCGTGAGGTGCTGGCCAGCGCGGTTCTCGGCGACGTCATGCTGGCCGAGCTGCGCTGGGATCGGTTCCGGCCGGAGATCGCGGATATTTGGAAAGAACGCGAGGAGTCGGGCGCGGGCATCCTGAACGACCTGGGGCCGCATCTGATCGATCAAGCGATCCAGCTTTTCGGCGTGCCGGAGTCCATCGCCACCGACGTACTTATTCAGCGGCCTGGCGCGCAGACAGATGATTATTTCGAGCTGACCTTTCACTATGGCGTGCGGCGCGTCGTCGTTTCGGCATCGCGGATGGTCACGAGGGCTCGCCCGCGTTTCGCGATCCATGGTTCGAAGGGCAGCTTCGTAAAGCATGGCCTTGATCCGCAGGAAATGCAGATGAAGGAAGGAATGCGCCCCGGAACAGCCGGCTTCGGCGAAGAACCGGTGGCGCAACGTGGATCGATCTACCTCGCCAACGGCACCGTTGAGATAGTGCCGACCCGGCCCGGCGACTATCGCAACTTCTATGCGGGCATGGCGGCGGCAATTACCGAAGGGACGCCACCACCGGTCACCCCGGCGGACGCGATCCTGGGGCTGAAGATCATCGAACTTGCCCGGAAGAACACCGGGCAAGGCTGCGTCAGAATAAATGCCCCTCTAGTTGGGGAGTAGGTAGCACCCAAGCATGTCCCGTCCGCGCAGCCAGCTTCGCCCGAAGTGATCCGGCTGGTGGTGGCGATACACGTGCGCTTCCCGCTGTCGCTGTCGGAATGGCCTCGCCCCACACGCCGTACTGAGGATCAGAACACTGTCGCCGTTCTCGGCCTCGCCCCCCCGCCCCGGCGGTGATGGTGACGTTCCCACCGATGACCGACTGGATCCCGTTCGCGCCCTGATAGCGGCCGACGGCGCTCGGGTGCCCGACGCCATCGTATCAGGCGCGCTTATCCAGTGCGACGAACAAACGGTGCCTGCAGGAGAAGCTCAGCAACGGCATGTGCGCCGGGAATATGACCTGCCTGCATGGTCCCCCTTCCCCTCAGAAGAGAGGAAAACATATGGGCAGACATCTTCAAGATTATCAGTGATATGCTCGCGGAACTTCATTCCATGCCGAATTCGGACCCCTTCGACTGGAATGGCCGCACTGAATCGTTGGAGGCCAAGTTCAGCCTCGCGAGCATCCAAGGATATTCGCGAGGCCGAGTGCCGTTCAATCGTGCCGGTCGCGGTCCCCATGCCGGTCATGCTTCCCGTGGCCATGGTGATGGTCGCTCGCCGAGCCCGGGCGGCCATGGCGATCGCCGTAGCAGGCCGACAGCGCTACCGAGGCGGCCAGCAGGACGCCGATGATCTTCGCGGTTCGCATTTTTTATTCTCCTGGTTTCGTATCGACTGAACGGACGAGAAGTCGGCACGATCCAGCTTAATCTTCACTGACTCGCGTTATCGGCGGCGACATTCAGGGGAGACTTGCCCTGGCCGCCTTCAGATCGTCCACGAAGCGGCCGAACTCCGCATCCGCCTCACCATGATCCCGGATGCGCAGCAGATAGCTGGGATGGATGGTGATCCAGGCAATGCCGCCGTCGGGCAGCGCGATCGGCCGGCCGCGCTCGCGCCCGATCGTCACCGCCTTACCCATCAGCGCACGCGCCGCGGTAGCACCCAGCGCGACGGTGACTTCGGGCTTCACCAACAGGCTCTCCTGCTCGATCCACCAGCGGCATGCCGTGATCTCCCCCGCATCAGGCTTCGAATGGATGCGGCGCTTGCCGCGCGGCACGAACTTGAAATGCTTGACCGCGTTGGTGACGTAGACGCCGTCGCGCGCCACGCCCGCCTCGGCCAGCGCGCGATCGAGCAGCTTCCCCGCCGGGCCGACGAACGGATGGCCCGCCCGGTCCTCCTGGTCGCCCGGCTGCTCGCCGACCAGCATCATCCGCGCATCCACCGGCCCCTCGCCGAACACGGTCTGCGTGGCGTGCCTGTAGAGGTCGCAGCGGGTGCAGGCGCGCGCCGCTTCGCGAAGGGCAGCCCAGGCCGCCTCGCTGTTGCCGCCGATCGCCTCTCGCACGGTTCGAGCCATCATCGTCTCCGCGCCACCAACGCGCCTCCGGGCATGTCTTTCCCATGATGGACGCCCGGCATCCTGCCCCCTAAACCCCGCGCGAGAAAGGGGTGGGACGATGCGGCGCGCGATCGATCGGCAAGGGGTCTGGCTGGCGCTGGCGCTCGCCATGACCTGCACGCTCGGCTGGCTGTTCAAGGCGCATTGCACGCCCGGCGGCTGGATCGGCGGCGAGCAATATACCACCGGCTGCTACAGCGACGCGATGCCCTTCTGGGCCATGCGCGGCGTCGACAAGGGGCAGATCCCCTATCTCCAGGCGCGGATGGAATATCCCGTGCTCACCGGCGCGCAGATCTGGGCCGAAGGAGCGATCACGCGCACCCTGTTCGGCGCGAACGCCCGCGATTTCGAATTCCTGGGCGTGGTGAGCGCCGTCAATGCGCTGTTCGCCGGGCTGATCCTGTGGCTGTTCCGGCGGGGCGGCATGGACCGGCGGCGGCTCTGGGCCTGGGCGGCGGCGCCACCCCTGATCCTCTATCTCGGCCATAACTGGGATCTGGGCGCGGGCGCGCTGGCGGTGGCGGCGATGCTGCTCGCGCGCAGCGGCAGGCTGGTGCCCGCAGCCGCTACGGCCGCGCTGGGCGCCGCGGCCAAGCTGTTCCCGGTGCTGATGCTGCCGCTGATCGGATTGGGCGCGCTGTTCGGCGAAGGCAATTGGCGACAGCGCTTCGTCCGCGCCGCGGCATGCACCGGCGCAGCGATCGGCGCCTGGGGGGCGGTCAACCTGCCGGTCGCGCTGCTCGCGCCGGAGAACTGGTCCGAATTCTATCGCTTCTCGCAGGAGCGCCCGGGCACGGCGGCATCGATCTGGGAAATCGCATCGAACCGGGGCTGGTGGATCACCGGAATCGCCGATCGCAACCTCCATGCCGCGATCCTCTTCGTTGCCGGCGCCGCGGCGATCGTCGCGCTGGGCTGGCGGCGGCACCGCGCGCATCCCTGGGTGTTGTTCACCCCGGTGCTCGCCTGGTTCATGCTGAGCAACAAGGTATATTCGCCGCAATTCGACCTGTGGCTCTATCCGGTGCTGCTGATGACGGCCCCGCGGCTATGGCCGGTGGCGCTGTTCGCGATCGGCGACGTCGCCGCCTATTTCGCCGAATTCTGGTGGTTCGCCGGCATGGAGGGGGCAAGCCCGAGCGCGAGCTATACCGACATCATGATCGCGGCGGGCCTTCGCGCCGCCGCGATGCTGGTGCTCATCGCCGATGCGGTGCGGCGCGATCCGCCCGAATGGATCCTGCGCCGCGAGCCCTGACGCCGCGCCTCAGGGCAGCGGCAGCTCGGCCTCTTCCTTCTTGCGCGCCTTGACGTCAGCCTTGGCCTTGGTCGCCTGGCGGACGAAGCAGCCGGTGCCGCCGCCGGCCCCCACCGCCGAGCAGCTTCCGGTGCCGGTCGAGCCCGCCTCCAGCGCGTCCTGCGAGCGCACCGCCCAGCTCTCGGTCTTCTGCGGCGCGCCCGGCTGGTCGCGCAGCGTCTTGGGAATACGGAAACGCTCGGCCTCGTCGAGGCGCTGGCAGACGACGATCTCCTCGCCATTATCGTTGGTCGGGCATTTGTCGTTGCCATAGATGACCAGCACGCCGTTCTGCGTGGCATTCTGCGCATGCGCCATGGCGGGCATCAGCATCGGCAGCGCGACGGCGCCGGCCATGAACGCGATCCTCTTCAGCATCGGTCTTCTCCTCGAAATCCGTACCGGGGCAATTTGCGCGCCCGAGCTTGAACGCCGCCTGTCATATCCGTTTCGACAGCGCAATCGCGGCGCGGCAGCCCGCCCGGATCATACCAGACAATAACGGATAGCCCGGCATCGTCTCCGCACCCGCGGCGATCGCCGTGTCGCGATGCTCCAACTCCTCGTCGCGGAACTCGGCCACGGCCCTGCGCAGCTCGGGATCGTCCTCGCCCAGCAGGTCGAGCTGGCTCAGATAATGGCGGTCGATCTCGGTCTCCACCGCCGCGGTGCACGCCATCGCCGCGCGCGGCCCCATCGCCGCCGTCACGGCGCCCAGCGCGAAGCCGGCGACGTCCCAGAAGGGCTGGAGCGCGGTCGGCCGCACGCCGCGCCTCGCGATCATCGCGTCGAAGAAGGCGCGGTGCCGCTCCTCCTGGCTGGCCATGCCCGCGATCGTCCGCGCGGAGGGCGTGCGATCGCCCATCACCGCGAGCTGCCCGGCATAGATGCGCGTCGCGCCATATTCGCCGGCCTGGTCCACCCGGACCATCGCGTCGCGCGTCTCGCGGGCGTCGCCGGGCTTCCAGCTCATCGCCGGCCCCTCCGCACCGCCAGCGCGAAGATCGCCACTGCCCCAGCGAGCGAGAAGATGGCGTTGAAGCCCGCCAGGCTGATGCCGAACAACTGCCATTGCGGCACGTCGCAGCGCACCAGCGGCTTGCGCAGCGCCTCGTTCAATATCGCCATCGGATCGCCGGCGGTCAGGTTGGTGGTGCAGGCGGTGATGCCCTGCCACCATTTATACTCCACGCCGGCATGGAAGACGCCGATCGCACCGCTGAGCGCGATCAGCACGCCCGCGACCAGCACGAACAGCATCGTCACCGGGCGCGGCCGCACCACGAAGGAGAGCAAGGCGACCACGATCGCCGCGACATGCGGCCAGCGCTGCCACACGCACATCTCGCACGGCACGAGATGGCCGATGAACTGCGATCCCAGCGCCCCCGCCATCAGCGCGAGCGGCAGGAACAGCGCGATCAGGCGCGCGGTGCGGAGGCCATCGGTACGCATCGCCTACTTGCCCTTGGTCGCGACTTGCGGCTTCGGCCCCAACCGCGCGATCGTATCCAGCGCATAATGGAGCTGGAAATCGTCGATGCCCTGCTTCTTGAGCTGCTCCGCCGTCGCGGCGAAGCGCGGATCGGCGCGCGCATCCTCTTCGAGCACGCTGTCGTCCACCTTTTCCTGGTTTATCAGGTGGCGGCGCAGATCGGCCTCGCGCACCACCGGCCGGTCCTTGTAATCGGGATCGGAGATCTGCGGCACGAGGATGTCGGGCTTGATGCCGCCCTCCTGCACCGAATGGCCCGACGGGGTGTAATAGCGCGCCGTGGTGAGGCGCAGCGCGGCGCGGTCGCCCATCGGCAGGATCGACTGGACCGAGCCCTTGCCGAAGCTGCGCACGCCCATCACCAGCGCGCGGTGATGATCCTGGAGCGCGCCCGCGACGATCTCCGACGCCGAGGCCGTGCCCGAATCGACCAGCACCACCACCGGCAGCCCGCGCGCGAGATCGCCCGGGAACATCGATTCGGCATAATAGCGCTCGATGTCGTTCTTCTCGCGCCCGCGCTGCGAGACGATCTCGCCATGGCTCAGGAACACGTCGGACACGCCGATCGCCTCGCTCAGCAGGCCGCCGCCATTCTCGCGCAGGTCGACGATATAGCCGAGCGGCTTGTGGCCCAGCTTCTTGTCGATCGCCTGGATCGCCAATGCGGTGTCGCCGCCGGTCTGGGCGGTGAAGGTGTTGATGTTGATGATGCCGACGCCGTTCTTGATGTCCCACTTTACCGGCTTCTGGACGATCACTTCGCGGACCAGCGTGAACTGGAGCGGCTTCTCGGCGCCGGGGCGGACCACGGTGAGCGTGATCTTGGTGCCCGGCGCCCCGCGCATCTGCTCGATCGCCTCGTCCAGGCTGCCGCCGACGATGAACTTGCCGTCGAGATGGGTGATGAAGTCGCCCGACTTGATGCCGGCGCGCGCGGCCGGGCTGTCCTCGGTCGGCGCGATCACCTTCACCGCGCCGTCGACCTGGGTGACGGTGAGCCCCAGCCCGCCGTAATTGCCGTCGGTCTGGATCTTCAGATTGTCGAATTCGAGCCCGTCGGCATAGCTGCTGTGCGGATCGAGCGCGGCGAGCATCCCCTCGATCGCGCCCTTCACCAGAACCTTGTCGTCGACCTTGTCGACATAGTTCGCCTTCACCTGGTTATACACCTCCATGAAGGTGTCCAGCTCGCGATAGCTGTTGGTGTCGACGCCCGCCATGGCGCCCGAGGCGATCGGCACGAGCGCGAGCGCGCTGACGGCGGCAGTGACCTGAAGGAACGAACGCAGCATCAAGGGGCTTTCCGGAAAAACGCTTACTCAATTTAGTGCAGGATAGCGGCTTTTCCACGGCGGGCAAACGGGAAGCCCGTCGCTCAATCGAGCAGCCGGGTCAGGTCCATCGGCGCGCCGCGGCGGCGCAGCTCGACGGTGACGCGCGGGGCATCGCCGCCGGAGGCGCGGCCGATCGCGCCGCCCTGCGCCACGCGGTCGCCCACGCGCACCGCGAGCGTCCCCCTGCCGGCCACCAGGCTGGTCCAGCCCTGGCCGTGATCGATGATGACCACGCCGCCATAATCGCGGAAGCCGGCGGCATAGACGATCGTGCCGCCCGCCGGGGCCACCGCCTGCGCATCGGCCGCACAGGCGAGCGTCACGCCGCGGGCGCGCACGCCGGCATTCGAAAGCTCGCCCAGCCCGATGACGACATGGCCGGCGACGGGCAGGCGATAGGCGGCAACGCGGCGGGGCAGCGCCGGGCCGGTCTCGCCCGCTTGCGTCGGACGCGGCAGCGGGCCGGGCAGCGCCGCGAGATCGGCCTGGACCTCGCTCGCCACGCCCGCCGTCTCCATCTGGTCGACGATGTCGCGCGCGCGTTCGCCGAGTGCCATCGCGCGATCGGATTCGACCATCGCGCTGCGCCCCAGCTCGCTCGAACGCAGGCGGTGCCGTGCTTCGAGCTGCACCAGTCCATCGCGCTCATCCTCCAGCCGCGAACGGCTTTCGCGCAGGCTGGCGACGGCGGCCTCGGTCGCGATGCGCAGCCGCCGTACCCGGCCAAGCTCGGCACGGACGGCGGCGGTGCGCGCGGCCACCACCGGCATCGCCGTGCCCAGCACGGTGCGGACATGCACCATGCCCTCGGTCGAGTCCGGCGTGACCAGCCCGAGTACGGGCGGCCGCGCCGCACCCACTTGAGGCGCCCGGCGAAGCGCCCCGCACGGCCCCGGCGTCCTGGCCCCCCTTTTCGTCGTGCCCCCGCCCGCGCCCGCGCCCTGGCGCTTGGCGGGCCCTGCCC
>NZ_JAAVVE010000030.1 GCF_018449795.1 Sphingomonas sp. dw_22 | reverse complement strand
CCACCGACCTCGCGGACGCGCTCGCCTCTTCCGGCCTCGGCCCCGATGTCGCGCGCGAGGTTGCGCAGGCGGCCGCCCCCGGGCTCAGCGAGACCGGCGAGATCCGCGCGGTGCTGACGCTCACCCGAGTCGGCCAGGGTTTCGCGCTCGACCGGCTCGACGCCTCGAACGGCGACAGCTCGGGCGTGGTGGTCACGCGCTCCGCCTCGGGCACGCTCGCGGTATCGCGCGTCGCCGCGCAGATCAGCACGCGGATCCTCGTCCGCCACGGCACGATGGACGGCGACAGCTTCTACACCTCGGCCGTCGCGGTCGGCGTCCCGAACAGCGTGATCCCCGAATTCGCCAAGGCGCTGGCCTTCGATTTCGACTTCCAGCGCGAAGTATCGGCCGGCGATGCGTTCGAGGCGGCCTATGCCCAGCCCACCAACGCCTCGGGAGAAGCCGTCGGCGCGCCGACCTTGCTCTATGCGGCGCTCACCACCTCCGCCAAGTCCGCGGCGGTCTATCGCTTCGCGCCGGACGGCAAGACCGACGAATGGTTCGACGCCAGCGGCCGCAGCATCATCCGCGCCCTGATGCGCACGCCCGTGGACGGCGCCCGCGTCACGTCGAAATTCGGGCTTCGCTTCCACCCGATCCTCAAGTTCATGAAGCTCCACGGCGGCATCGACTTCGCTGCGCCCACCGGCACGCCGATCTATGCCTCGGGCAGCGGCGTGCTCGAATTCGCGGGGCCGAAGGGACCGAACGGCAATTTCGTCAAGATCCGCCACGACAATGGCTGGGAGACGCTCTACCTCCACATGAACCGCTTCATGCCCGGCATCGTCACCGGCGCGCGCGTCTCGCAGGGGCAGCAGATCGGCGAGGTCGGCACCACCGGCCGCTCGACCGGCCCGCACCTCCATTACGAAGTCCATATCGACGGCGAGAAGGTCGATCCGCTCAGCATCCAGACCGAAAGCGGCCGCACGCTCGACGGCGCCCAGTTGATCGCGTTCGAAAAGGCCCGCGACCGGATCGACGTCAGCCGCGCCGCCCAGGCGAACTGAAGCCGCGCCAGCTCGCCGCGACGATCACCAGCGCGATCAGCACGAAACTCGCCGAAAGGCTGGCGTTCAGCCCCTCGCTCGAACCGCCCCAGAGCGGCGATCCGGTCAGATCCCAGTCGAAGACCGTCCCGAAGCTGCTCACCCCCGGATTGGGCGTGGCGCCAAACAGCATCTCCTCCGCCCAGTTCCAGCCGAAATGCGCGCCGATCGGCAAAGCGAGCCCGCCGCTGCGCTGGGCCAGCAGTCCGAACCACAGCCCGGCCAGCACCAGATTGACGAAGCTCAGCCACTCGAAAGCGCCGCTCACGAAATGGAGCGCGGCGAACGCCAGCGCCGTGACGGCCAGCCCCGGCCAGCGCCCCCAGCCCGATTCGAGATGCGGCTGGAGCCACCCACGGAAATAGAGTTCCTCGGCACCGGTCTGGATCAGCGTGACGACAGCCCCCGCCAGCAGCAGCGCTCCCGCGCCGCCGCCCTCCCCAGCATGTGCGACACCCGCCAGCGCAGACAACGCGATGGCGATGCCCAGGCCCGCAGCCCCGGCAACGACGCCCACTCCCGCCGAGACTGCCGCAGCCGGCCCCGCGCCAGCGCGTCCGCCGAAACGCCGGACCGCCAGGCCCGCGATCCCCCCCAGAATCCCGAACACGGCGATCGTGAACAGCGATTCGAGCAGCACCGGGCTCCACGCCGCCACACCGGGGTTTTCGAGGATGCGCCCGAAGACGAACTGCGCGCCCAGGATGACCGAAAGCGCGGCAACCGCCGTGGCGGCAAGCAGGACGAATGCTCCAGCCGTCGAGTCTATCGCGCGCGCTTTCAAGCACCGTCTCCCACCCGCTTCTTGCCCATTGCTGAAACAAGTTGCACAGCGGAACAAGAGTATCTTCAAAATCCCGCGAACTGTCATCGGAATGACCCGAAATTCCTTTTGAGATGCGGCACTAAAGCGGCGAGCGACATTCGAAGTCGATCGGGCGCGCGCCAGGTCCAGCAACGGGACAGAAGGGACTCCCCGACTCGCAGCGCAGTTGCCGGTCTATCGTCTTGGAAGTACTATGTTCGCGTGAGTCGTCCTGTTTCGAACGGAGTGACTAATGAAAAATCTGTTTCTCGCCTCCCTGGCTTTAGGCGGCATCGCGCTGACCGCCCAAAGCGCACAGGCTCAAAGCACTGCGGTTTCGGAAGAAGAGGCCCGCTGCTTCGTCTCCGGTGTCTGCAAGATCGATGCGGAGAAGAAATTCTCGCTCACCAACATCTCGTCCGCTGCGCCCAAATCGGCGACGGCGCCCAAGGCCGCACCGCCCAAGGCGGCCGTACGCCGCGCGGCCCCGCGCAGGTCGGCGCGCGACGGCACGCCGGCGCGCCCGGTCGCGGACCGGCAGTCGCTCGACATGCGCCTGAGCTTCGAGCTCGGCTCCGCCCAGCTCACCAGGGACGCGATGGCCCAGGCCGATATCTTCGCGAAGGTGCTGAAGGAGAGTGCGGGCGCATCGGGCCGCTTCCTGATCGAGGGGCACACCGATTCGATCGGATCGCGCGCGATGAACCTGGATCTCTCCCGCCAGCGCGCGCAGAGCGTCGTCGCCTATCTCGTCGGCCGCGGCGTGCCCGCATCGAAGCTGACCGCGATCGGCTATGGCTTCGCCCACCCACGCGACGGCCTGCCCGCTTCCGATCCGAGCAACCGGCGCGTCGAGATCGTCAAGAATTGAGAACGGAGCCTGGCGCGCCGGCGGCGCGCCAGTGCGGAACCGCTATTGGCGAGCACGCCTCAGCGCGCTGGTCAAAAAGTCCCGGATTTCAGCGAGTGGCGGCTGGTGGAGCTGAGGGGAATCGAACCCCTGACCTCTGCAGTGCGATTGCAGCGCTCTCCCATCTGAGCTACAGCCCCGCCACCTGTCCCGGACCCCGGGAGGCGCACCCCTTAGCGGCACCCGCACGGCGATGCAACCGGCTTGAATGCACTTCGCCCAGCGGTTTTTCGATCGCGGCGAAACGCCCCGGAATCGCGGGCGAATCCCGGAACTGATCTGCCCGCCCCTCGGTTGAATCCGCGGAAACGGCGCACCGCCTCCCCATGCGCCGTCGCCCAATCGATCAGGAGACCTGGAGATGGATGACCGCAACAGCCCCTATGGCCCGCGGGACGGCTTCAACAGCCGCGGCCCGGACGATTATACCCGGGATTACGGCTCCGGCCGCGACTATACCTATTCGAGCGCCCGCGATTACGCCGCCGCCGGTGAGTTCGGCACGGGCCGCAACCGAGGCCAGGACAGCCGCGACTATCGCGACGAATGGAACCGCAACCGCCCGGACCATCGCACCGCCGGTCCGCGCGCCGATTACGGCCGGAACCGCCAGCCCGGCCATGACGAGGATCGCGGCTTCTTCGATCGCGCCGGCGACGAGGTCCGCTCCTGGTTCGGCGACGAGGAGGCCGAGCGCCGCCGCGAGCGCGACCAGCGCTATGACGACATGCTGACCCGCAGCGAGCGCCGCGCCCATCCCGACGATCACTATACCGCCTGGCGCCGCAACCGTATCGCCGAGCTCGATCGCGACTATGACGAATATCGCCGCGAGAATGCCCAGCGCTTCGAGAACGAGTTCAACACGTGGCGCACCGATCGGCTGAGCCAGCGCGACAGCCTGCGCCGCGTGACCGAGCATATGGAAGTGCTGGGATCGGACGGCGAGCATGTCGGCACGGTCGACAAGGTCCGCGGCGACCGCATCCTCCTCACCAAAAGCGACAGCGATGCCGGTAACCATCACCATTCGATCCCCTCGCGCTGGATCGCCTCGGTCGACGACAAGGTGAAGCTGCGCAGGACCACCGAGGAGGCGCAGGCGCACTGGAAGGACGAGGAGCGCTCGGGCGCCCTGTTCGGATCGGAAGGCGAAGACCGGTCCTGGCGGACCGATCGCAATCTCAACCGGAGTTTCTCCGGCACCTATTGAAACGCGCCTGCGGTGGCGGGCCGGCACCGCCTCCATAAGGAACGTGAGCAGGAACTGGGTCCGGGAGATTGCTCCCGGACCTTTTTCCAGCCTCACTCCCCCGCGAACGCCAGCACCGCCGCCTTGAACGCCTCGGGCTGGTCGAGCATCACGAAATGCGCCGAGTCACCGACAGCCACGAAGCCGACATGCGGCGCCTTGGCATATTGCGCCTTGTAGAAGGGCTCGGCACGCTCCTTGGGCATCATCGCCGACCAGGGATAGACCAGGGTGATCGGCGTCTCGATGCCGGCCAGATCCCCGCGCAGATCGGTGGTCAGGTCTTCATACATCGCCACGCCGGAGACGCGGGCGTCCGCGGCGCGCACCCAGCCCGCCACTTTCTCGCGCGAGCCGGGCTTGAGCGCCAGCGACGCCGCGGTGCCCTGGATGCCCGCTTCGTTCGCGGGCTTGCCATAGCCCGCCACCATCTGGTCGCGCATCGCCGCCGCCTGGGGCTCGAGCGCCGCGACGCTGGGATCGGGCATGAAGATCGCGCCGATAAAGGGCAGCGAATCGACGATCATCAGCCTGGAAAGATCGCCCGGATGCGCCTTGGCGAGCATCAGCCCCGCCAGTCCGCCCATCGAATGGCCGATCACCGCGGCATCCTTCAGCTTGCGATCCTGCACCAGCCGGTCGAGATCGGCGACGATTCCGGCCAGGATGCCCGGCTTCAGATTGCCGCGCGGATCGTCGCCGCCGAAGCCGTTGACCTGCACCAGATAGACGGTGTGGCCCTTGGCGAGATCGGGCACCACGCCGTCCCACACCGCGCGAGGGCTGGAAAGGCCGGGGATCAGGATCACCGGGCTGCCCTTGCCCGTCACCTGCACCGAGATGTGCTCCATCTGGATGGCAGGCGCGGCCTGGATGGCAGGCGCGGCAACCGGGGCCGCCGGCTGGGCATGGGCATGAGTCGCCGAAGCGGCGGCGGCACAGATCGCGACGGCGATGGCGATCCAGCGCAGCGGCGTGTCGCGGCAATCGGCGAAGGGAAGAAGACGACGGATCATGGCAGTTCTCCTTTTCGAGACGATGGGATTCAGCGGCATTGGCGGGCGGCCGCGGCCGCCTGATCGGCGATCTGGTCGGCCGCGCCGGGGTCCATCGGCCCGAACAGCGCATGCGTGCCCAGGTTGTGGCCGAGACCGGGATGGACGGTGAGCGTGGCGCGGCTGCCCAGCCATGTCCGCGCCGGGGAAAGGTTGAGCGATGGCGGCGTCTGCGAGTCCTTCGCCCCCCAGTGGAAATAGACGGGCACATGCGGCCAGCGGGCAAGCAGGCTGGCGGTCTCGGTCTCGTCGGTGAACCAGCTCTTCCACCAACTGCTCCGTGCCATCGGCGTGACCGCGTTCGGATAGGGCGCCGCATCGTCGAGCGCGAGCGCGGCGGCCTTGGCCTGGGCATAGAGCACGGCCTGGGCGGCGCGGACCTGCGCGATCTGCTCCGTCGTCCAGGCCACGCCGTCCGGCGGCAGCAGCGGCGCGAGCAGGTCGAAGACGGAGGACGGCGTCTCCTGCCAATGCGCCTCGACTTCGGCCTTGGTCGTGCGGCCGTCATGATCGGCATCCATCGCCGCAAGCGACCAGGCGTCGCGCTCGCTCATCTGCCAGCGGACCGTCTCGGCGGGGCTCGCCGCCGCGGCGCCCATGCCGATCACCGCGAGCGGCTCGGGCGCGCCGGAAGCCGCGAGCCGGGCGATATGCAGCGTGCCCTCCGAATGGCCGAACAGGATCACGCACCGTGCGCCGAGCCCGTCCTTCGCCCGCGCCCAGCCATAGATGGCGGCAAGGTCGTCGCGCTGGCTCTCGACCGTCGACGATCCGGAAAGCGGCTTGTCGAGCATCTCGGCACCGGTCTTGCCGAAATTGACGCCGCGCCGGTCATAGCGAATCGCGGCGAGCCCGCGCCGGACGAAGCGCGCAGCCATGTCCTTGAACAGCCTGTCCCCTTCGGTTCCGCTCTTGCCGAAGCGCACGTCGCGGTCGAACAGGCCGGTGCCGGCAACCATCACCACCGCCACCCTGGGCGCCGGGGCGGCGAGATCGGCCTGGCCATGGATCGGCGTGCCGTCCCTGGATGCGACGGTGAATTCGCGCGGCGCGGGAGTGGCGCCCTGTTGCGCGTCGGCGCCGGTCGCGGCGATGGCGGCCGCCAGCGCGGCGATCGGAACGGAACGGCGGCGGATCATTGCCCGGTCTCCTTTGCGGGATTCATGAAGATGGCTTCGATCGGCATCCCGAAGACGTCGGCGATCTTGAAGGCGAGCGGCAGCGAGGGGTCGTAGCGGCCGGTCTCGATCGCGTTGACGCTCTGGCGCGATACTTCGAGGGCGGAGGCCAGATCCTGCTGGCTCCAGGCGCGCTCGGCACGCAGCACTCTCAGGCGGTTGTTCATTCCCCGCCTCCCATCAGCCGGTCGCGCAGGTTGAGGAAACACTGGACCAGGCCGAAGCTGGCGCACCACAAGGGAAAGGCCAGGAAGGTGGGGAAATGCGCGACGACGCCCCCTTCCTCCAGGAACCCCCAGACCGTGGTCACCGCCAGCGTCACGCCGATGCCGCCGATCATCGCGGTCACCAGCCGGGCGCGAATGAACTCGTCGCCCTCCTCGATGAGATATCGGCCCATCACGCCGATCACCACGAGCAGCGGCAGCGCCGGCAACAGCGACAGGAGGAACAGCGCCGGGCCGTGCGGATCATATGCCCGGCCCGCCCAGGTGCAGGCGAACAGCACGACGACATAGGCCGTCATCGCGATCGAGAAACGCCACACATAGCGGCGCTGGGCCGGGTTGTATTTGCGGCGGCGCGCCACTCGATCGAACCTACCCATGTCAAGCTCCCTTTCGAATCAGTCAAGCGAGCTTTACATTGATTTGACAGGATGTGTCAATGTTACTTTACAGTCAGACAAGCACCCCCGACATGCAACTTTTTGCCGGAATTCGGCGTTCCCCGTCTTGTGTACCCGGGCCAGGCCGCCAGCCTGCCCGCTTTCCGGGAGACGGGGCATCGAAACGCGCCTGATAGTGGCTTACGCCCTGATCGTGGTGATGGTGGCCGCGGCGATCGTGATCGCCTATTGGCTCCACTATAATTCGTCGCGGCAACGCGCCGCGCACGAACGCCGGCGGGAACGTGCCCGGCGCGCCGAACACGCCCAGGCCGACAGCGCCCCCGGCAATGCCGATTTCAGGCGTTGACGCTCTTGTACAGCCCGATGAGCCGGTTCACGTCCGCCACGACCTGACGCTGCTCCCCCAGCCAGCGTTCGGTGGCGTCGTGCATCGGCTTGCCGTCGCGCCCGTCATGCAGCGTGGCGCCGTGCTCGATCAGCCAGATCATGTCGCGCGCACGCGATCGCTGCAGGCGGAGATGCGTCATCCATTGTTCGACGATGTCGGACGATATGGTCCTGTCCATGGCTAGCCTCCGTGCCTGCGCCCTGCATATAGGAAGCCGGGCCGAAATCGCACGCGAATCGGCTAGCCCGCCAGCTTCCCCAGCATCTCCTGCGCGAGCAGGCTCAGCGTATCGTCGCGCGCGCCCATCACCACGATGCGGTCGCCCGGCCGCGCCTGTGCCACCAGATGCGCCGCCGCCGCCCCGCGATCGGGGATGTGGAGCGCCTGCGCGCCGGCCGCGGCGATGTCCGCGACGATATCGGCGCTGGTCACCTCGCGCGCCACCGTCCCGCCCTGATAGACCGGATCGGGCAGCACCAGCAGGTCGCCGCCGCCCAGCTTCTCCGCGAACATCGCCACCAGCTCGCGCCGCATCACCTTCAATGGCCCATACCCATGCGGCTGGAACAGCAGCAGCAGCCGGCCGGGGAAGGCGTGGAGCGTATCGAGCGTCGCCGCGATCTTGTCCGGATTATGCCCGAAATCGTCGATCACCGCGACGCCGCCCGCCTCGCCGACCAGCTCGAAGCGCCGCTTGAGCCCCGCAAAGCCCTCGATCGCGCGCGCGGCATCCTCGACAGGCACCCCCGCCGCCTTCGCCGCGCCGATCGCCGCCAGCGCGTTGGAGACATTGTGCCGCCCCGGAACCCCCAGCGTCACGCGATGCCGCGCCCCGCCGCGCTCGACCAGGTCGAACGCCGCGCCGAAGCGCCGCGCCTCGATATTCACTGCCGCCAGATCCGCCTCGCGCTCGATCCCGAAGGTCAGCAGGCGCTCCGCGGGCAGCGTCATCGCCAGCGCCGCGCCTTCGCCATTGTCGAGATTGATCACCGCGGTCGCCGCCTTGGCGATGAAGCCGCCGAACAGGTCGCGCAGCTCCTCCAGCGACTTGTGATCCAGGCTCACATTGTTGAGCACCGCCACCTTCGGCCAATAAAGCGCGATCGAACCGTCGCTCTCATCGACTTCGGAGACGAACGCATCCCCCTCGCCCACCAGAGCGCTCGCGAAGGGCGCGTCGGGCGTCGCGAAATTCTTCATCACCGCGCCGTTCATCACCGTCGGATCGCGGCCGAGCGCGTGGAGGATCCAGCCGATCATCCCCGTCACGGTCGATTTGCCACTGGTCCCCGCCACCCCCACCGACAGCGGCGCGGCGTTGAACAGCGCCGCGAGCAGTTCCGCCCGGCTCTTCCGTTCGTTGCCCAGCTCCGCCGCGCGCACCATGTCCGGCACGCTCGATTCGATCGCGGCGGAGGCGACGACGATCTGGTCCGGCGAGGCGATCCCGCTCCCGTCCTGCGGGAACAGCGCGACGCCCAGCGCCTTGAGATAGTCGAACTTGGCCGGCAGCCGCCCCGAATCGAGGCTGCGATCCGATCCCGCGACGATCGCGCCCTGCCCCGCCAGGATCATCGCCAGGGGCATCATGCCCGATCCGCCGATGCCGACGAAGAAGTAGGGTTTGCGGTGATGCATCGCCCCGCGCTATCGGCAATTCACGGTCAAGGGGCAAGTGTATGCGCATTGGAGTGGTGGCACCGGCACGAACGGTCAGCAGGGAGTCCGCGCTGCGGCTCTCGGCGTTCATGGCGCTCACCTATCCCGATCACGAGATCGTGTTCCATCCGCAGTGTTTCATGGAGCAGGGCCATTTCGCCGGTCCCGACGAAGTGCGCGCCCGGGCGTTCCTCGAATTCGCCAACGATACCGGCTTCGACGCGATCTGGTTCGCGCGCGGCGGCTATGGCTCGAACCGCATCCTCGAAAACGTGATGCCGCAGCTCAATGTCTCGGCGGGGCACAAGACCTATATCGGCTTCTCCGACATGGGCTTCATGCTCGGCGCGCTCTATGCCCGCCGCATCGGCCGCCAGGCGCATGGGCCGATGGCGTCGAGCCTGGGCAGGAACGACAAGGGCGAGGGCGCCGGCTGGGTGCTCGGCTGGCTGATCGACGGCGACAAGAGCGGGCTGGAGCCGGGCCTGGCCGACGGCCGCCCCGCCGCCGCGTTCAACCTGTCGATCCTCGATGCGCTGATCGGCACGAAATGGCTGCCCGATCTCACCGATCACGTCCTCTATATCGAGGAGGTGGACGAGCCGCTCTATCGGATCGATCGCATGCTGTTCAACATGGCGCACGCCACCCAGCTCAAGGGCGTCGCGGGCGTCCGGCTGGGCGCGGTGAGCGAGGTCAAGGACAATGGCAATGATTTCGGCGAGACGATCGACCAGATGATCGTGCGCTGGTGCCGCGAGATGGGCGTGCCCTATCTCGGCCGCGCCGAGATAGGGCATGTCGAGCTGAACAAGGTCGTGCCGTTCGGGGTGGCGTGATGTCCGACGCCGCCTCGCTTCGTAGCCGCCATGGCGCCGTGTCGCTCCTCAGCCACCCCTCGCCGATCGAGCGGCTGGAACGGCTCGAACAGGCGCTGGGCACGCAGGTCCGCATCCATGTGAAGCGCGATGATGTCGCCGGCATCGGCGGCGGCGGCAACAAGCTCAGGAAGCTCGAATTCCTGCTCGGCGACGCGCTGGCCCAGGGCTGCGACACCTTCGTCACCACTGGCGGCATCCAGTCCAACCATGCCCGGCTCAGCGCCGCCGCCTCGGCGCGGATGGGGCTGGCCTGCGAGCTGGTGCTGGCCGATGTCGTGCCCCGCCACGACGCCGACTATCGCGCCAACGGCAATGTCCTGCTCGACGGCCTGTTCGGCGCGAAGGTCCATGCCGTGCCCGGCGACGCGGACCCGCTCGCCTTCGCCCAGGCCCGCGCCGAGGAACTTCGCACCGAAGGGCGCCGTCCCTATGTCGTCGGCGCGGGCGGCTCCTCGCCGGTGGGCGCGCTCGGCTATGCCGGCTGCGCCTGGGAAATCCTGGAGCAGGAGCGCGCGCTGGGCCTCCGCTTCGTCCGCATCCTCATCCCCAACGGCAGCGCCGGCACCCATGCCGGTCTCGCCGCGGGCATGGCAGCGGCTGGAGATGACCCGGCCCGCATCCAGTCCTTCACCGTCCTCGCCCCCGTCGAAGCCGCGCACGCGGCGACCGTCACGCTCGCCCGCGCCACGCTCGAACGCACCGGCTTTTCCGGCACGATCGACGCCGCCGCGATCCGGGTGGACCCCAGCCAGCGCGGCCCCGGCTACGGCATCCCCACCGACGCGATGCTGGAGGCCGTCCGCCTGCTCGCCCGCACCGAGGGACTGCTGCTCGATCCCGTCTATAGCGGCAAGGCGTTCGCCGGGCTGATCGCGGCCGTCCGCGCGGGCGAGTACGCCCCGGGCGAAGCGCTGCTCTACGTCATGACCGGCGGCGTCCCCGGCCTGTTCGCCTATCGCCAAGCCTTCGACCTTTGAACCGAGCGCAAAGCTCCTGCGAAGCGCCGCCGCCTAACGCCTGCAACCAACCGGCCCTATCTGCCCGTCCGAGCTTCGATCAAAAAGGGAGTCAGAAAATGGCTATCAAGGATATCCTGCCCGGCAAGCTGGGCTTCGGCGCCGCGCCGCTCGGCAACATGTTTCGCGACATTCCGGATGCGGAGGCGCTCGCGACCGTCGATGCCGCCTGGGAACAGGGCATCCGCTATTACGACACCGCCCCCTTCTACGGCGCCGGCCTGGCCGAGATCCGCATGGGCGAAGTGCTCTCCGGGCGCCCGCGCGACGAATATGTCATCAGCACCAAGGTCGGCCGCATCATCCTCGACGAGCTGGAAGACGTCGGCGCCCGCGATCAGGGCGAAAAGGCCGGCGTCTTCGCCCATGGCCGCGCCAACAAGGTGGTGAACGACTACACCCATGACGGCACGCTACGCTCGATCGAGGGCAGCCTGAAGCGTCTCAAGACCGATCATGTCGAGATCGTCTTCGTCCATGATCTCGCCCAGGATTTCTATGGCGACGAATGGATCGGCGTGTTCGAGACCGCGCGCAAGGGCGCGTTCAAGGCGCTCGATCGCCTGCGCGACGAAGGCGTCATCAAGGCGTGGGGCCTGGGCGTCAACAAGGTCGAGGCGTGCGAGCTGCTGCTCGATCTCGAGGGCCCGCGCCCGGACGGCTTCCTGCTCGCCGGCCGCTATACGCTGCTCGACCATGAACGCGCGCTCCAGCGGCTGATGCCGAAGATCGTCGAGCGCAACCTGGGCATTGTCGTCGGCGGGCCATACAGCTCGGGCGTGCTGGTGGGCGGCGCGCACTTCGAATACGCCCCCGCCTCGCCCGAGATGCTGGCCAAGGTCCAGCGCATCAAGGGCATCGCCGACCGGTTCGGCGTGAGCATGAAGGCCGCCGGCCTGCAATTCTCGCTCGCCAATCCGGCGGTCGCGGCGGTCATCCCCGGCGCGAGCAAGCCCGATCGCCTCGCCGAGGATCATGCCGCGCTGAACGAGACGATCCCCGACGATTTCTGGCACGAGATGCGCCGCCAGGGCCTGGTCGCCCCGAACGCGCCGCTGCCGGTCGATCGGTAAGATCGAGAGCGGCACCGAACCCTCCCCCCGTCACCCCGGCCGCAGTGCCGGGGTCCACCGGGATGCTGGGAGAGCCGCTTGCGGCGTGAGGAGCTCGCTCGCGGATGCGTGGACCCCGGCACTGCGGCCGGGGGACGGGGGGTGGTCACCACACAGGATACTGTATGGCGACCCGCAATCAGTTATCTATCCACCCGCCGGCACCAGAAATGGTACATCCCCGCAAACAGCAGCGGATGCCGTTCCTCCAGCGCGTCCCAAGCCGCCAGGTCGAGCGGATCGCCCCGAAACAGCGCCATCGCCTCGGGCGGCGCATCGAACCGCACCAGCTCCAACCCCACACTGCGCAACATCGCCGCCACCTGCGGCAATCGATACCAATGCTCCTGCGCATGGAAGCACAGGTCGCGGCACCCGCTCAGCGTGTAGAAATCGTCGCTCTCCCTCAGCCGCGCCAGCTCCGCCCCCTCCGGCAGCGCCAGCACATGCGCCCGGAACGCACGGATGCCCTCCGCCGTAGCCTCCCAGCCGCGTTCGGCAATCACCCGATGCGCCGCCCGCACCCAGCCCCGAGCCCGCTCGCTGTAGAGCGCGATCCGCAGCAGCCCACCCGGCCTGAGCACGCCAACCAATGCCGCAAGCCCCTCCTCGGGCCGCGCCATATGGTGCAGCACCCCGGTACTGCTCACCAAGTCGAAGCGCTGCCCCAGCCGCGCCGCCTCCAGCAGATCGCCCGCCACGAACCACACGTTCCCGACGCCCAGCGCCGCCGCCATGCGCTGCCCATAGGCCAGGCTCGCCCGGCTGAGATCGAGCGCCGTGATCGACAGCGAAGGATCGGTCCGCGCCAGATCGATCGGTTCATACCCCGTCCCGCATCCCGCGATCAGCACCGCCACGGACTCGCCCGGCATACCACCCATGCTGCGCAGCAATTCCCGCACAAGAACCCGCCGTGGAGCAGGCGGCGCGCGCCAGCGCGGATAGGGATTGGCCTCATATTGCGCCCGCACCGCCGCCGAGACGCGATCCCCCAACTCCCCCAGGCTCGGCAACGCACCGGCCAGCGCCTGCTCCTCGGCCAGCTCGGCAACGGCGCCCGCCGGCACGCCCAGCGCCTCGCCGCCCCACACATATTCGCCGGCGAACGCCTGCGCCGCCAAAGCCTCCCGCAGCCCCCCCGGCGCCTCCGCCATCGCAACCAGCCGCGCCTCCATCCCGGCATCGACATTGATGCAGCGCGTGAGGAACGCGACCCAGAGCGGATCGGCCTCGCCATCTCCCGCGTCAGGCTTGAGCAGCAGCAACCGCGCCGTCACCCGCGCCAGCGTCTGCGGATCGACGCTTTCCGCCGCCAGGCACACCCGCAGATCATGATCGAGCTTCGCGAAATACCCACGCGGCGTGATCTGCGAAACCAGCGCCGCATAGGGCGCCGCCGCAATCTCCGGCGCCAGGTCGAGCGCCCGGCTCAGCGCCTGCAACGCCCGGCCGGCATCCCCGCCCTGCGCAAGCTGCGCCGCGGCCCCGATCAGCCGCTCCGCCTCGCCCGCGCTCAAGCCAGCAGCCGCCCCACGCGCACCAGCACGCCGTCGGGATCGCTCACCGCGAACTCGTACATGCCCCAGGGTTTCGCATGCGGCGCGCCCGGCTCGATGATCAGCTCGCGCACCTTCTCGGCCACCGCATCGACATCCTCGGCATAGAGATAGAGCCCGAACGGATTGAGCGGCGCCTGGAGCGCCGCCATATCCTCCACGCGCAGATGCAGATCCCAGCCCCTGCCGTCGGAGAGGATGCGGTAATGGCCATGATCGCTCACCAGCGCGAAGCCCAGCCGCGCATAGAAGCCGGTGCTCCGCTCCAGGTCGCTGCACGGCAGGATCGCAGTCGCGCGATGTGCAATGGTCATACGGCTTGCCTATATTGTACCCGCAAAGGCATAAGCCGCGCTCTTCCAACACCCAACCAGAAAGTCCCAGTCCCGTGTCCGAGATGTTCCGCATTACGCTGCCCGACGGTTCCGTCCGTGAGGTAGCCCCGGGGACTACCCCGGCGGACGTCGCCGCGGCGATCGGTCCGGGGCTTGCCAAGGCCGCGCTGGCGGCGCGCATCGACGGCGAAGTGCGCGACATCATGCGCCCCTTCGAAGGCGACACCAGCCTCGCCCTCATCACCGCGAAGGACGAAGCCGACGCGCTGGAGCTCGTGCGCCACGACTATGCGCATATCCTCGCCGAAGCGGTGCAGAAGCTCTTCCCCGGCACGCAGATCACCTTCGGCCCCTCCACGGACGACGGCTTCTATTACGATTTCGCCCCCAAGGACCGCCCCTTCACCGAGGAGGATCTGCCGGCGATCGAGGCGGAGATGCGCAGGATCATCGCCGCCAACGAACCACTGATCCGCGAAGTCTGGAGCCGTGAGGATCTGATCGCGCGCTGGAAGGCGCAAGGCGAGAGCTTCAAGGCCGAATGGGCCGCCGAGCTTCCCGAGGGCGAGGAACTGACCGTCTATCGCGCCGGCAAGGGCGCAGACGCCTGGCTCGACATGTGCCGCGGCCCGCACCTCGCCTCCACCGGCAAGGTCGATCCGAACGCCTTCAAGCTGACGCGCGTCTCGGGCGCCTATTGGCGCGGCGACCAGAAGAACGCGATGCTGAGCCGCATCTACGGCACCGGCTGGCTCAACAAGAAGCAGCTCGACGAGCATCTGACCCGCCTCGAGGAAGCCGCCAAGCGCGACCACCGCAAGCTCGGCCAGGAGATGGACCTGTTCCACCTCCAGCAGGAAGCGCACGGCTCGGTCTTCTGGCACCCCAACGGCTTCGTCATCTGGCGCGCGCTGGAGGCCTATATGCGCCGCGCGATCGACGCGGCCGGCTATAACGAGGTCAAGACGCCGCAGGTGATGGACGCCCGCCAATGGGAACAGTCCGGCCATTGGGGCAAGTATCGCGAGAACATGTTCGTCATCCCCGACGAAGTGCCGAACACCGAGGACGAAGGCCCGATCGTCTCGAACGACGCCGAGTGGATGGCGCTCAAGCCGATGAACTGCCCGGCGCACGTCCTGATCTTCCGCCAGGGAATCAAGTCGTACCGCGACCTGCCGCTGCGCCTCTACGAGAATGGCTGCTGCCACCGCAACGAGCCGCACGGCGCGCTGCACGGGCTGATGCGCGTCCGCCAGTTCACCCAGGACGACGCGCACATCTTCTGCCGCGAGGACCAGATCGTCGACGAGGTGCAGGCGTTCTGCCGCCTGGCCGACCGCATCTATCGCGACTTCGGCTTCACCTACGCGATCAAGCTGGCGCTGCGCCCGGACAACCGCTTCGGCACCGAGGAGATGTGGGACCAGGCTGAGGCCGAGCTGCGCGACGCCGTGGCCCGTGCCGGGCTCGCCACGCCGGAATATGGCTGGGAGGAGCTGCCCGGCGAAGGCGCCTTCTACGCGCCCAAACTGGAGTGGCATTTGACCGACGCGATCGGCCGCACCTGGCAGGTCGGCACGATCCAGTCGGACCGCGTGCTGCCCGAGCGGCTCGACGCCAGCTATGTCGGCGAGGATGGCGAGCGCCATCGCCCGGTGATGCTCCACCGCGCGATCTTCGGCAGCTACGAGCGCTTCATCGGCATTCTGATCGAGCATTTCGCCGGCAGGCTGCCGGCATGGCTCGCGCCGACCCAGGCGGTGGTGGCGACGATCGTCTCCGATGCCGACGACTATGCGAAGCAGGTCGCGGCGAAGCTGGCGGCCGTGGGCATCCGCGTCGAGACCGATCTGCGCAACGAAAAGATCAACTACAAGGTCCGCGAGCATTCGGTGGCCAAAGTTCCCAACCTGCTCGTCGTCGGCAAGCGCGAGGCGGACGAGGGCACCGTGGCGCTGCGCGTCCTGGGCAGCCAGGGCCAGCAGATGCTGAGCCTGGACGAGGTCGTGGCCAAGCTGGCGGCGGAGGCGACTCCGCCCGATCTGGTGGGCTGATCGGCTTCGTGATAGCTTTGCGGCCATGACGCTCTTCCAGAATGTCCGCAAAGGCCTGCTTCCCGCCCGGCTGACGGTCGACGAGGTCTATGACCTGACCGCGGCCGGCGTGCTGAAGGAGGGAGACAATTTCGAGCTGATCGACGGGGAGATCGTGCCGATGGCGGCGGCCAAGGCGGATTGGCACGAGATCACCAAGTCGCGGCTGAACCGGGCGATCGTTCCGGCGCTCGCCGGCGACGCGCGCCTCTACATCGAAGCCTCGGTCACGCTTTCGGGCAATACGCTGGTGGAGCCCGATCTCGCGGTCTGGAACCGCGGCATTCTGCCCCGCCAGGTCCGCGGCCCCGATCTGCTGCTGGTGATCGAAGTCGCCGACAGCTCGATCGCCTATGACCTGAAGGTCAAGGCGCCGATCTACGCCGCGCACGGCGTCCGCGATTATTGGGTGGTCGATGCGGTGCGCAACACGATCCGCGTCCATCGCGCGCCGGTCGACGGCGCCTATACCGATGTCGAGGAATATGAGGCGCATGATTCGGTCGCCGCCCTGCTCCTGCCCGGCATTGCGATCCGCCTCGACGCGCTCGATTGATCGATCGGCGGGGCACGGCCGCCCGCGTCCTCCGATTCATTTGCGGTACGGCGATGCCGGTGCCGCTTCCAAATTCGGCGCATGACGCCTATATTGGCGGGCTGTAGCAAGAACGATTCAGGAGCAAGTCTTATACGTCCTCCCATGACCCGGCGCCCGATGGCGCCACAAATCCCGCTAAATGGTCCGCGGTTCAACGAATTCATCCAGTCGCCCAAAGTCCGGGTGATCGATCAGGACGGCGAGAATCTCGGCGTGATGTACACGCGCGAGGCGATGGAGCAGGCGCAGTCGGTTGGCCTCGACCTGGTCGAAGTGTCCCCGAATGCCGATCCGCCCGTCGCCAAGTTCCTCGACGTCGGCAAGTTCAAGTACGAGGCGCAGAAGAAGGCGAACCTCGCCCGCAAATCGCAGAAGACGCAGGAGATCAAGGAGATCAAGATGCGTCCGAACATCGACGATCATGATTATGATACGAAGATGAAGGCGATCCACAAGTTCATCGGCGAGGGCGACAAGGTGAAGGTGACGCTCCGCTTCCGCGGCCGCGAGCTTTCGCACGGCCAGCTCGGCATGCAGCTCCTCCAGCGCGTTCAGGGCGACACCGCCGAGATCGCGAAGATCGAGAGCTATCCGCGCATGGAAGGTCGCCAGATGCTGATGGTGATCGCGCCCAAATGACCGCGATGCGGGGGCTGCCGCCGGCCGCCCCCGCTGCCGAACCACTCGCGGTGCCCGGCGGTTAGGAGATCCTGTGCAGAAGCGGATATTGGGAAAGAGCGGCCTCGAAGTCTCGGCGCTCGGGCTTGGCTGCATGGGCATGAGCTATTCCTACGGCCCGCCCAAGGACAAGGCCGAGATGACCGCGCTACTGCGCGGCGCGGTCGAACGCGGCGTGACTCTCTTCGACACCGCCGAAGTCTATGGCCCCTTCACCAATGAGGAGCTGCTCGGCGAGGCGCTGGCGCCGGTGCGCGACCGGGTCGTCCTCGCCACCAAGTTCGGCTTCGCGATCGGCGTCGGCTCGCGCGGCGCGCCGAGCCTGAACAGCCGGCCCGAGCATATCCGCGCGGTCGCCGACGCTTCGCTCAAGCGGCTCAAGACCGACGTGATCGATCTCTTCTACCAGCACCGCGTCGATCCCGACGTGCCGATCGAGGATGTCGCCGGCACGGTCGGCGAGCTGATCCGCGAAGGCAAGGTGCGGCATTTCGGCCTGTCCGAAGCGGGTGTCCAGACGATCCGCCGCGCGCATGCCGTCCAGCCGGTCACCGCGCTGCAAAGCGAATATTCGCTGTGGTGGCGGCCCCTGGAAGCCGAAGTGATCCCGGTGCTGGAGGAGCTCGGCATCGGCCTGGTGCCCTATAGCCCGCTCGGCCGTGGCTTCCTGACCGGCAAGATCGACGCGACGACCAGCTTCGCCAGCGACGATTTCCGCAGCGGCCTGCCGCGCTTCCAGCCCGACGCGATGCGGGCCAACCAGGCGCTGGTCGATCTGCTCGGCCGGATCGCCGCCGCCAGGCAGGCGACGCCGGGGCAGATCGCGCTGGCCTGGCTGCTGGCGCAGAAACCCTGGATCGTGCCCATTCCCGGCACGACCAGGCTCAGCCGCCTCGAAGAGAATATCGCCGCCGCCGATGTCGTGCTGACGCCGCAGGATCTCGGCGAGATCGAGGATGCCGCCGCGAAGATCGCCGTCGAAGGCAATCGCTATCCCGAGCGGCTGGAGGCGATGACCGGCCGCTGACCATCAGGCGGCCGGCGGCTCCCACAGCTCGATCGGATTGCCCTCGGGATCGTGGATCCGCGCGAACCGCCCGGTCTCGGGCGTGTCCCATTCGTCCTTGGTGAGGATGTCGATCCCCAGCGCGTTCAATTGCTCCAGCAGCGAATCCATGTCGCGCACGCGGAAGTTCAGCATCACCTGCCTGTCCGCCGCGAAATAGTCGCTGTCGGCCTTGAACGGCTCGAACACGATCGGCCCCGGCTCGGGATACCAGAACCATTCGCTCGACTCGCCGGTCTCGTCGCGCCCGCAGCCGCCGCCCACGCCCAAAGTCTCGCGATACCAGGTCTTCAGTCCTTCGGGATCCTTCGCGCGGAAGAAATAGCCGCCCATTCCGATTACCGGCATGCGTGTTCCTTCTGTCTCAGGCGGCCTGGGCGACCTCCTCGCCCGCGGCGGCCTCGAGCAGGCGCCGTTCGATCGTCTTCAGTCGCGACGCCGAGGTGATCTTATCACCGATCAGGTCGGTCAGGTAGAAGGTGTCGACCGCGCGCTCGCCATAGGTCGCGACATGCGCCGAATGGATCGTCACCTTCGACTGGAACAGCGCATGCGCCAGCCCGTAGAGCAGCGCCGGCCGGTCGCGCGCATTGACTTCGATCACGGTGAACCGGTTCGAAGCCTTGTTGTCGATGAACACATTCGGTTCGATGGCGAAGGCATCCGAGCGCAGCCGCGGCGCGGCCTTGGTCTTGAGCCGCTCGGAAAGCCGCGCGCGATTGGCCAGCGCATCGGCGATGCCGGTCTTGAGCCGGTTGAGCCGCGCCTGCTCGTCGAACGGGCCGCCGAGCGGATCCTGGACCAGGAAATTGTCGAGCGCCATGCCGTCGCGCGTCGTGTGGATGCGCGCATCGATGATGTTGCCGCCCGCGACATGGATCGCTCCCGCGATCCGGTAGAACAGCCCCGGATGGTCGGAGGCATAGACCGTCACCAGCGACGCGCCGCGATCGGGATAGACCTGCGCCTCGATGAAGAGCTGCGAATCCCCCGCCGCGTCCACCAGCCGGGCATTGCGCTCCAGCACGTCGAGCGGCTCGGCGATCCAATAGGATTCGGGCATCCGCTTCCGGAGCGCCGCCATCCGCGTCTCGTTCCAGCCCAGCGCCTCGGCCAGCGCCTCCTGCTTGGCGGCGATCCGCTCGCCCCGGCCCTTCTGCTTATGGCCCAGCCGCAGCACTTCCTCGGCCGATTCGAACAGCGTCCCGAGCAGCTGGCGCTTCCAGCCGTTCCACACGCCCGGCCCCACCGCGCGGATGTCGACGATCGTCAGGATCAGCAGCATCCGCAGCCGCTCGGCGCTCTGCACCTGCTCGGCGAAATCGAGGATCGTCTTGAAGTCGCTCAGGTCGCGCTTGAACGCGGTCGCCGACATCAGCAGATGCCAGCGCACCAGCCAGGCGACATTCTCGGTCTCGGCCGGGGTCAGCCCCAGCCGCGGGCACAGGCGATGGGCGACTTCGGCGCCCAGGATCGAATGGTCGCCGCCGCGCCCCTTGGCGATATCGTGCAGCAGCACCGCGACATAGAGCGCCCGCCTGGACGCGACATGCTCGAATATCTCGGTGGCGAGCGGATGATCCTCCTTCAGCGCGCCCTTCTCGATCCGGCTGACCAGCCCGATCGCGCGGATCGAATGCTCGTCCACCGTGTAATGGTGGTACATGTCGAACTGCATCTGCGCGACGACGCGGCCGAAGTCCGGCACGAACCGCCCGAACACCCCTGCTTCGTTCATCCAGCGCAGCACCGTCTCGGGATCGCGCCGCGAGGTCAGCACGTCGAGGAACAGCGCGTTGGCGCGCGGATCGTCGCGCACCTCGTCGACTAGCTTGGCGTCGCGATTGGCGGCGCGCATCGCCAGCGGGTGGATCTCCAGCCCATGCAGGTCGGCAAGCTGGAACATCTCGATCAGCCGCACCGGATCGCCGCGGAAGAAATCGTCCCTCGGCAGCGCCAGCCGCCCGCGATCGAGCACGAAGCCCCTCAGCTTGCGCCGCCCCCGCCACAGCGCCGGCAACCCGAAGCGCCGCCCGCGCGCGGCGAACTTCTCATCCAGATGCGCCAGGAACACGCCGGTCAGGTCGCCCACCACCTTCGCCTGGAGGAAGTAGAAGCGCATGAAGCGCTCGACCTTCGACATGCCCGGCCGGTCCGAAAAGCGCATCCGCTCGGCGATCTCGCGCTGGACGTCGAAGGTCAGCCGGTCCTCGGCGCGGCCGGTGATCTGGTGGAGCTGGCAGCGCACCGCCCACAGGAAATTCTCGGCCCGGCGGAACTGGCGGAACTCCAGCTTGGTCAGCAGCCCCGCCTCGACCAGCTCGGCCGGCTCGCGGACATTGTACGCGTATTTCCCGATCCAGAAGAGCGTGTGCAGGTCGCGCAAGCCCCCCTTGCCTTCCTTGATATTGGGCTCGACGACATAGCGGCTGTCGCCCATCCTCTTGTGCCGCGCCTCGCGCTCGGCGAGCTTCGCGGCGATGAAGCCGCGCGCGGTATCGGCCTGCACCTCCGTCTTGAAGCGCTGCGCCGCCTCGTCATACAGATCGGTGTCGCCCCACACATAGCGCGCCTCGAGCAGCGCGGTGCACACCGTCACGTCCGCCTTGGCCTGGCGCACCATCTCGTCGAGCGAGCGCGACGAATGCCCCACCTTCAGCCGCATGTCCCACAGCGAATAGAGCATCGATTCGATCACCTGCTCGCACCAGCCGGTGACCTTCCAGGGGGTGAGGAAGCCGATATCGATGTCCGAATGCGGCGCCATCTCGCCGCGGCCGTATCCGCCCACCGCGATCAGCACCATGCGCTCGCCGGCGCTGGGATTGGAATTGGGGTGCAGCCGCTCGACGGTGAAGTCCCACAGCAGCCGCAATATCTGGTCGGTCAGGAAGGCGCCGGCCGCGGCGATTTCGATCCCGCGCGAGGGATGCTCCTCCAGCCGCCGCTCGATCTCGGCCCGCCCGGTATCGAGCGCCGCCTTCAATTCCGCCGTCGCCGCCTTGCGCAGCGCCGCCACGTCCTTGCCCTCGACCGCGGCGAGCCGCTCGGCAACGGCCCGCCGGTCGATCAGGGCACGGCGATGGGGGACGGAATCGAAGCGACCGGGCATGAAGGCGCAGATAGGGAGAAGCGGCTGACGACGCCACTATCTTCCTGAGATCCTCCCCGTGCCGGGGAGGATTAAATCAATCCGGCTTCTTCGCCACGGCCACCAGCGCGGGGCGCAGCAGCCGGTCGCGGATCATATAGCCGGTCTGGATCTCCTGGACGACGGTGCCCGGCTCGGCATCGGCCGAGGGCATCTCCATCATCGCCTGGTGGCGATTGGGATCGAGCGCCTCGCCCACCGCGACGATCTTCGAGATACCGTGGCGGCCGAACACCGAATCGAGCTCGCGCCCGGTCGCTTCCAGGCCCGTCACCAGCCCCTTGAGCTTGTCGTCGGCGCGCAGCTCGGCCGGGATCGCCGCCAGCGCGCGGGAGAGATTGTCGGCCACCGACAATATGTCGCGCGCGAAGCTGGTCGCGGCATAGTTGCGCGCGTCCTGCGCTTCCTTCTCGGCGCGGCGGCGGACATTCTGGAGATCGGCCTGAGCATAGAGCACCGCCGCCTGCGCCTCGGCAAGCTGCGCCTCCAGCTCGGCAGCGCGATCCTGTTCCGCCACTTCGGGCGCGGCTTCCGCGGTTTCCTCGCGCAGGTTTTCCGCGTTCTCGACGTCCATCTTCTTCTCTTCCGACATGTTCTTCCAGATAGTCAGGCCAGCAATCGGGCCAATGTTGCAGCAGTGAAATCCACCATGGGCACGACACGCGCATAGTTCAACCGCGTCGGGCCGATCACGCCCACCACGCCGACCACGCGCCCGTCCAGTGCCCGCACAGGTTTCGCGATCACCGACGATCCGGACAACGCAAAGAGCTTGTTCTCCGATCCGATGAATATTCGCGTCGCCTCGCCCTCGCGCGCGCTGTCGAGCAGCCGGGCGATCTCTTCTTTCCCTTCCAGCTCGTCAAGCAATTGCCGCACGCGATCCAGATCCTCGGCGGCGGCGGTGTCGATCAGCCGCGCCTGCCCCCGCACGATCAGCACCGGGCGGTGGCCGCTGTCCTCGCTCCACACCGCCAGCCCCCGCTCGACCAGCGCGCGCGCCGCGCTGTCCAGCGCCGCCCGCTCCTCGCGTATCTCGCGCTCGATGCGCCGCCGCGCCTCGCTCAGGGTCAGGCCGGCGAGCATCGCGCTCAGATAATTGGTCGCCTGTTGCAGCGATACCGGGTCCATCCCCGGCGGCAGCTCGACCACCCGGTTCTCGACCGATCCGTCATCGCCCACCAGCACCGCCAGCGCGCGGTCGCCGCCCAGCGGCACGAAGCCGAACTGGCGCAGCACCGGCTCGCGCTTGGGCACCAGCACCAGTCCCGCGCAGGCCGACAGGCCCGAAAGCGCCAGGGTGGTGCTCGCCAGCGCTTCCTCGACCGGCCCTTCCTGCCCGGCGCGCGCCTCGATCGCGGCGCGTTCCTCGGCGCTGGGCGCGCTCGCCTGCATCATCCCGTCGACGAACAGGCGCAGCCCGGTCTCGGTCGGCATCCGCCCCGCGCTGGTATGCGGCGCGGCGAGCAGGCCCAGCTCCTCCAGATCCTGCATCACGTTGCGGATCGAGGCGGGCGACAGGTTGAGCCCGGAAATCTGCGCGATCGTCCGCGATCCCACCGGCACGCCGGTTTCCAGATAGGAGTCGACCACGATGCGGAACACATCGCGCGCGCGGTCGGTCAGTTCGTGGATGGGCGGCGTAATCATGCAACGCCTATGTAACGCAAGCCGCCGCCACGCCAACCTTTCGCACTTCTTTAGCCCTCTCCCGCTTGCGGGAGAGGGTTCAGTGCAATGCACTCTCGATCGCACCCCACTCACCCTCACCCCGACCCTCTCCCGCAAGCGGGAGAGGGAGAAGTCGGATCAAGGCCGCGCCCCGATCAACGCCGCGATCGGCAGCGCATCCGCCGCGCCGCCCAGCGCCTGCCCCATCGCCCGGTTCTTCTCCCTGTCGCAGCCGAAATAGAAGTACAGGCTCTGGCTGTCCCCGATCGCGCGCGTCCAGGTGATGTCGAGGCTCGGCATGTCGGTCGCCGCCTGGCCGCAGTTCGGTTCGCCCGGTGCATAGCGCACCCGGCCGCTCGCCGGCCGATAGGGCGCCAGCCGCGCCGCGAAGGCGTCATATTGCGCGCGCGTCAGCGTGAAGCGCCGCTCGCCGCTGACCGCCGTGAAGCGCATGCCGGTGAAGACGCCGCTCCCGTCCGGCCGCACCGTCACCGAATAGACCGGGCAGGCGCCGAAGCACGGCCCCGTCGCATAGGTGATCGAATCGCCTTCGATCGGGACCGGACCTCCGGCCTCCCCCGGCCCGCGTCCGGGCGGAATGCACCCGCCGAGCGCCGCCGCCGCCACACCCAAGATGACCCATTGCCGCATGTCGTTCTCCCCGGGATCGTCCGCCGAGACTGGCGCGTTGGTCGCGAGCCGTCTAGGTGCCGGGGCCGACCTTACAGGAGAATGAAGCTGATGCGCCCATCCGGCCGCGCCCCCGACGAAATGCGCACTGTCACGATCGAGCCCCATTTCACGCGCCATGCCGAAGGCTCGGTGCTGATCGGCTTCGGCGATACCCGCGTGCTCGTCACCGCCAGCGTCGAGGATCGCCTGCCGCCCTGGCTGCGCGGCAAGGGCGAGGGCTGGGTCACCGCCGAATATGGCATGCTCCCCCGCGCCACCCATACGCGCGGCCAGCGCGAGGCGGCCAAGGGCAAGCAGTCCGGCCGCACCCAGGAGATCCAGCGGCTGATCGGCCGCTCCTTGCGCGCCGTCACCGACCTCAAGCTGCTCGGCGAGCGCCAGATCACGCTCGATTGCGACGTGATCCAGGCGGACGGCGGCACCCGCACCGCGGCGATCTCGGGCGCCTGGGTCGCGCTGCGCATCGCCGTCGACAAGCTGCTCGCCGAGGGCAAGCTGGAGCAGGATCCGATCCTCACCCAGGTCGCGGCGGTCAGCTGCGGCATCTATCAGGGAACGCCGGTGCTCGATCTCGATTATGCCGAGGACAGCACGGCCGATGCCGACGCCAATTTCGTCCTGCTCGCCGACGGCAAGATCGCCGAGGCCCAGGCTACCGCCGAAGGCGCGACCTATGACGAGGAAGGGCTGCTCCGCCTGCTCCGCCTCGCGCGGATCGGATGCAACCGGATCTTCGAAGCGCAGTTGAAGGCCGTGCAATGAGCGGCGAAGGCGACACCCCCCAGGCGATCCGCAAGCTGGTCCCCGGCCGGCTGGTGATCGCCAGCCACAATGCGGGCAAGGTGCGCGAGATCCGCGAGTTGCTCGGCCCCTATGGCATCGAGCCCGTCTCCGCCGCCGAGCTCGACCTGCCCGAGCCCGAGGAGACCGGCACCACCTTCGTCGCCAATGCCGAGCTGAAGGCGCTCCAGGCCGCCGATCTCTCCGGCCTGCCGGCGCTCGCCGACGATAGCGGCCTGTGCGTCGAGGCGCTGAACAACGAACCCGGCATCTTCTCCGCCCGCTGGGCCGGCGAAGGTCGCGATTTCGCGCTCGCGATGCAGCGCGTCGAGGATCGTTTCGCGCAGCTGCCCCCGGAAACCGGCCGCGACGCGCATTTCGTCTGCGCGCTCGCGCTCGCCTGGCCCGACGGCCATGTCGAGTGGTTCGAGGGCCGCGTCGACGGCACGCTCGTCTGGCCGCCGCGCGGCGACCGGGGCTTCGGCTACGATCCCATGTTCGTGCCCGCGGGCCATGCCGTCAGCTTCGGCGAGATGGAGCCCGCGGCCAAGCACGCGATGAGCCACCGCGCCGATGCTTTCCGCCAGCTGGTCGCGGCCGTTCTGTAACCGCAAAGCGTCGGTAACCTCCCGTTTACCCCCTATCCGTGTTGCATCCGTCGCTCCGGCATTGTTTTGCATGCGTTTCAATCGGGGGTGGGGACAGCGCAATGCAGGCGAAACGCAAGAGACGATTCGAACGACCACGGCCGCTGGCCCGTCGCGGCCGCGGCCCCGATCGCGGCGCCGCCGTCCGGTCCGGGCATCATCCCGGCGCATAGTTGCACCGGCCCGGCGCCCAAATGCGCCCCTAGTCCATTGATCCGTGGGCAAATGTCCCATTACGGTACAGCAGGCTAGGGCTGCGATCCGGCAGTCGATGCATATAATCGATGTCCGATCGAAACGATTCTCTCGTCTTGAGAGGTGACCTCATACGCACCCTCACCTTTGATCTGGGCCGGTTGCGTACCTTACTTCACTCCTGAAATGGAGGAACGCGTGGGAAACCACCGGCCCGATCTACAGCATGAGTTCGACGAGCGGCTTACCGACATCAAGCGATTGTTCTCGGAAGTCGCCGGCAAGGTGAAGGCTGCGCCGGCCGTCGCGGTCGCCCCCGGCCTTACGCCGCTTGAGCTTGCGCGCCTCATCCTCTGGGCGCGCGGCCTGCTGGAGACGCATCTCAACCCGGACCTGTTCGCCAATCCCGCGCTCAACATCCTGCTCGATCTCTATGTGAACCGGGCCGAGGGCCAGAGCGTATCGACGTCCGCGGCCTGCACCGCCTCGGGCGTGCCCACCACCACGGCATTGCGCTGGATCAATGCGCTGGCGAAGCGCGGGATGGTAGTGAAGCACGGCATGCCCAGCGACAGGCGCTTCACCTTTCTGGAGCTGAGCGAGGAAACCGCTCAGGCGCTCGACGGGCTGCTCGGAGTCATTCTGAATCGCCTAGCGGACCCCGCTGCCGACTGACGTCGTATTTCGACGTCAGTCGCTCGAGCGAAAGCGACAGATTCGCGGCCTCCATATCTTCCCCGGCACGATCGAGAAGCGCTATGGCTTCCGCCAGATGCTTGCAGACGGTCTCTATGCCGTCTCCATTGTTGCTCATCGCCCGGTGCACTCGTGTTTCAATATATCCACAATGGATTATTCACTACCCTGTAAACAAGTCCGGAAAACTCCGGGGTAGGGAAATTCCCGTGCCTGTGTCGTTTCGTAGCCGAAATAATTTGGCGATTGCAGAGGTATGTTCATTATGGATATGACCGCGCCTTCATCCTTGGGGGCAGGAAAATCGCGTGACGCCGCTCGCCATCCTATTGGAACGTGCAGATGCGGCGCTGCTGGCCCATGGCGCCTCGGCGCGTGATGCGCTGATCCGCCAGATCGAGGCGGCGATCCGGGAGGGCGAGAACGCGGCCAGCGTGCGGGATCTCGATCACATCCTCCAGCTCGTCGAGTTCCGCGACCGGGCGCTGGAGCCCGGCCCCATCGACGACATGCCGGAGCGCTTCGTCCGCTGGACGGGCGAGGCCATGCGCGAGCAGTAACCGGCAGGCGTCAAGCTTCTCCCGTCACCCAGGCCGAAGTGCCGGGATCCGCCGCATGGCCGGGAAAGCCGCTCGAAGCTTGGAGGGGCTCGCTCGCGGAAGAGCGGCCGGGGTGACCATGGACGCCGGGGCATCCACGCCGAACGCACGCCTCCTATTGCGCCGTATTCTTGCTCCCGCCCTGCCCATGCCAGGCGGTCATCCCGCTGCCGTGATAATCGAAGATGCCCAGCACGCGCGTCCGGCTGTCGTCCAGGATGACGCGCCAGATCCCGTCGCCGCCGGCCGATTTCAGCCGGTTCTTGTTGAGGTAGGGAAAGCGATAGCTCCAGATCGGCCGGTGCTTGATCGTGACCGGCTTTCCCTTGACGACCGCGCCGGTCGGCTCGGCGACTTCCTTGGTCGCGATCTTCTCGCCGCCGATGCCGCCGGCGCCGGTCGACGCATTGTCGCCCTGGCCGCTGTTCATGGGGGCCTCGCCGCGGATGATTCGCACGATGTCGGTGAGCGCCGCCACCAGCGCCAGATCCTTGTCGGCGATCATCCGGTCGATCTGCGACTGCATCTGCGGGCCGATGCTCGCGTGCCAGGCCGTGATCTGCTCGTTCCAGCGTTCGCCCCAGGCGCGCTGGTTGCCCGAAAGCGTAGCCAGTTGTGTGGCACTGATCGTCATGACGTCCCTCCCACCCGGAACCTGTCCAAAGGCCGTTCGAAGCTGAAGGATAACACGGATGTGCGGCAATCCCGTTTCGCCCGATGCGGGCGGCCGGCGATTTTGCGGGGGCTCTCCCGCGGGAGAAGTATGGTGGACAGGGCTGGATTCGAACCAGCGTACGCTTGCACGGGCAGATTTACAGTCTGCTGCCTTTAACCACTCGGCCACCTGTCCATAGGCGCCAATCAGCGAGCGCGGTCCATTGCCGGGCTCGAAGCGCCCTGTCAACGCCTTGCGCGCAGCCTTCGTCACGCATAGCGTCGCACGATTCCCACGCCTCGCCGCCCAAGGAGTCCCATGCGCCGTCTTCCCATCGCTCTCGTAGCAGCCCTCGCCGTCGCCGCCCCGCTCGCCGCCCAGACCACCGCGCCCACCCCGGTGGACCGCATCGTCGACGAAGGTACCAACCGCTCCGAAGTGATGCGCATCGCGCAATATCTTACCGACGTGATCGGCGCCCGGCTCACCAATTCGGCCGGCATGCGCAAGGCCGAGGACTGGACCCAGTCCAAGTTCCGCGAATGGGGCCTGGTGAACGTCCACAAGGAAGGCTTCGAGTTCGGCCGCGGCTGGACGAGCCAGGGCGCGACCTTGCGCATGGTCTCGCCCCGTCCGCTGATGCTCACCGCCGCCCCGCTCGCCTGGACGCCCGGCACCAACGGCCCGGTCGCCGCGCCGGTCGTGCTCGCCCCCCTCGCCGACGAGGCCGCGTTCGCGCAGTACAAGGGCAAGCTCAAGGGCGCGATCGTGCTCGTCAGCGAGCCCGCCGATCCCGCCGAGGCCACCGATGCCCCCTTCAAGCGCTGGACCGAGGAAGAGATCGCCAATCGCGACAAGTTCGAGCTACCCAACGGCCAAAGCGGGGCGAATCGCCGCCCCAACCGCGCCGCCTTCACGGCCGCGCGCGACGCCTTCCTGAAGGAAGAAGGCGCGCTCGCCTATGCGACCATGTCGAGCCGCAACAACAAGCTGATCCACGGCCAGAACAGCCAGTTCCAGGTCGGCGCCACGCCGCCGCTCCCGGCCTTCGAGATCGCCGCCGAGGATTATCGCCGCCTCGCCCGCCTGGCGAAGATGGGCGCCGCCCCCACCGTCGAGTTCAGCGCCGCCAACAGCTTCGACGACAGCGACACCAAGGCGTACAACATCCTCGCCGACATCCCCGGCACCGATCCCAAGGCCGGCTATGTGATGGCCGGCGCGCATATGGACAGCTGGGCGATGGGCGACGGCGCGGCGGACAACGGCGCCGGCGTCTCGATGGTCATGGAGGCCGCGCGCATCATCAAGGCGTCGGGCATCAAGACCCGCCGCGCGATCCGCTTCGCGCTCTGGGCGGGCGAGGAGCAGGGCCTGCTCGGCTCGATGAGCTATGTCGAGAACCATGTCGCCACGCGCCCGGTGCCCAAGGATCTGAGCGGCACCGCCCGCTACATGGGCTGGAGCCGCGCCTTCCCGATCACGCCGCTCGCCGATCATTCCAAGCTCGCCGCCTATTTCAACATCGACAACGGCTCGGGCAAGCTGCGCGGCATCTATACCCAGGGCAATCTCGCGGTGGTGCCGATCTTCCGCGACTGGCTGGCCCCCTTCGCCTCGCTCGATGCCGATCATGTCGTCACCGCGCGCACCGGCAGCACCGATCACGTCTTCTTCGACGCGGTCGGCATCCCCGCCTTCCAGTTCATCCAGGATCCGCTCGATTACGGATCGACCGTCCACCACACCAATGTCGACACCTTCGATCACCTGAAGGCCGACGACATGCGCGAGGGCGCGATCATCCTGGCGGCGATGCTGGTCGAGGCCGCCAATGCCGACAAGCCGCTGCCGCGCGTGCCGGTGGCGACCGAGCCGAAGCCCAATGACGGCTTCTACCCGTTCCAGGCGAACTGATGGCGAAGCGCGGTCATCGCCCGAGCCAGGCACCCGCGTCGCGGCCCCGTTTCTACGGCCGCCACGCGGTGCTCGCCGCGCTCGCGAATCCCGAGCGGACGGTCCGGAAGCTCTGGGGCACGCGCGAGGCGCTGGCCTCGCTCGACATCCCGCCGGTGATCCCGATCACCTTTGCCGACGTCGCCGATCTCGGCCGGCTGGTGCCGCACGACGCGCCGCACCAGGGGCTGGTCGCCGAAGTCGAGCCGCTGGAGGAGATCTGGCTCGGCGACCTGCTCGATCAGGGTGCCGGCGATCGCCGCCCGCTGGTCGTGCTCGATCAGGTGACCGATCCGCACAATGTCGGCGCGGTGCTGCGCTCGGCGGCGGCGTTCGACGCGCTCGGCATCATCACCCAGGATCGCCACGCCCCCCCGGAGAGCGGCGCGCTCGCCCGCTCCGCCTCGGGCATGCTGGAGACGGTGCCCTGGGTCCGCGTCGTCAATCTCGCCCGCGCGCTTGACGAGATCGGCGAGGCCGGCTTCTGGCGCATCGGCCTGACCGGCCATGCCAAGGGCACGCTGGCCGAAGTGATGGGCGAGGGCCGCATCGCGCTGGTCCTCGGCGCCGAGGGCGAAGGGATGCGCCAGAACACCGAGGCGCATTGCGACGAGCTCGCCCGCCTGCCGATCTCGCCCAAGGTGGAGAGCCTCAACATCTCCAACGCCGCCGCGATCGCGCTCTACGCCATCGCCACGCGCGGCTGAGGCGGGGCGGGGGCGCGGCGCTCACTTCGGTCCGATCAGCCGCAATTGCGGCCCGTCGGGCGCCGGCGCGTCCGGCGCGCTCCCGCCCGCCTTCCACCGCTCCCATTCCGCTTTCCAATGCGCCGATCCCTCTTCCCGTTGCGCCGCCGCTTCTTGCGCCTGCTCTTCGCGTAGCTGCCGTTCCAGCACGGCCAGCTTCTTCATCAGCGCCGCGTTGGTTTCCTCTTCGGTCGCGATTCTGCGCACCTCCACGCCGCCGCGGTGGCGCACCCACCCCACCCTCGATGGCGCATCCTCCTGCTCCCTCATCCGCGTGCCGCGATCCGTCAGGTCGCCGCGCTGGAGCAGCAGCCGCAACAGCGAATCCGAATAGCGCCGCCGCCGCGAAAGCTCCCGCCCGTCGCGCGTCACCACTTCGTCCCAGCCTTCCACCGCGCGGGTAAAGGCGGCCTGCTCGATCGTCGGCGCGGCCTTGTCGAGCGCGCGCTGCCAGGCCCTGGCGAAATCCGGCCGGGCCATGCGCAGCCGATAGGCCGAGGTCGAGGAGATCGCCGCGCGCTTGCAGGCGTCGCGCACGCACCCCGTCTCGGCCAGCGCGCGCAGGAAGATGCCCAGCCGCGCCCCGGTCCAGCCGTCACGGCGGATGCGATGGCCGGGCAGCGCGGGATTGCGCAGGATCAGCGCGCTCTGCCGCGCCGCGCGCGCGGCCCGCGCCCGATCGAGCGCCGCATCCCAGGCGCTCGCGAACCCGGCATCGCGCCCGCGAAGCTGATAGACGGAGGCCACCGTCATCCCCACCGCCGCGCAGGCATGCCGCACATGCCCCTGCCCCGAAAGCGACGCCAGGAATGCCTCCCGCGCCGCCGCCGACCAACGTCCCCGCCCCTTGGAACCCGCCACGACTCGCCCCCGCCAGAAAGGAGCGAACCAGCTATCGGACGAAATCCTACATGGAAAGAACAAAAAGGGATCACCGATCGCCGCTTCGGGGCAAGCCCCCGCCGTCCGGTCAGATCGCCGAGGCCGCCCGGTTGTGCGGCAGGACGGACAGCGCGGCGACCGATCCGGCATCCGCGCTGTGCACGCGGTTCCGGCCGGCGCCCTTGGCGTCGTAGCAGGCCCTGTCCGCCCGGCGCATCAGGTCGGCGAGGCTCTCTCCCGGCTCCCATTCGGCGACGCCCCCGCTCACCGTGACGCGCGGAAGCCCGGCATCGGCCGTTGCGGGCAGGGCGACGCGGATCGCCTCCGCCTTGAGCCACGCCATCTGGCCCACGGTTTCCTGGAGCAGCACGGCATATTCCTCGCCGCCGATCCGCCCCACGACCGCGCTTTGCGGCGCGGAGCGCCGCAGCAGGTCGCCGAAGGAAGCGATCACCGCGTCGCCCATGGCATGGCCATAGGTATCGTTGATCCCCTTGAAGTGATCGAGGTCGAACAGGATCGCCGAGAGCGGCAGGCGGTCGCGGGCGGCGCGCGCGATCAGGCGCTGCCCCTGCCGATCGAAGCCGCGCCGGTTGGCGAGGCCGGAAAGCGTATCGGTCTCCGATGCCGCCTGCGAATCGCCGATCGCCTTCTGGACGACGATCAGCAGGAGCAGCAGCCCGGCCGCGACGAGCAGCACGGCGGTGCTCGCCTGCGAGATGATCGCATAGGTGCTGCGCACATAGGTCGCGGCCGTGCTCCCCGAGCCGAACGCCATCGCGAGGAACGGCTTCGCCAGGAACTGCAGCGCGATCAGGGCAAAGAGCATCGCAACGGCGATATGGAGGGGACGCCGCTCCGGCAGGCGCAGGATGGTGCGCGACGCAAGCATCGCGCCGAGCGCGAAGGGAAGCTGATAGGCAAGCTCATAGGGAAGGCTGCCGCGATCCCAGTGCCAGATCACCAGCCGCAGCCCGATCCCGCCCCCCAGGATGATCCAGAAGGCCCGCCACGGCCGGGGCGCGTCATGGACGGCGGCCAGGCCGATCGGGATCAACAGCGGGCCGCCGAGGAAGCTCGCATAGCTGATGAAGGCGAAGGGTTCCGGGATGGGGCTCAGCGGCAGCAGGAACTCGCTGAGCGGCGTGAGCATGCCCACCCCATAGGCGCCGGCGAACCAGAACGCCCTGCGCTGCCCCGGACCGATAAGCGCCACCGCCGCAAAGGCCGCCGCGAAGAACCCCGTCACGGCGACATTGACGATCAGGAGGAAAACGACGCCGGTCATTCCAGGGCCCAGAATGGATTGATGTTACTGATTCATAGCGCCATTTCCATGATTCCGGTTAAAGCGGAGCGAAGAAACGGTCCGTTCCCGTGCAACATCGGCCCCGGCGGCGGACGCTCACTCCCCGCCATGCTGGGTATAGGTGATCCGGATCCGGACCCAGGTTCCCACCTGCAGCTGCCCGTTCACCCGCGGCGGCTTCACCAGGAACTGGAATGCCGCCTGGCGCACCGCGCCGGCATAGCCCGATCCGCGCGGGTAATCGCCCAGCTCCTGGCAGTCCTCCACATGATAGCGCGCCACCGTGCGGCACGCGATCTCGCCCCAGCCCTCCACGCCGCGCGCGCGTTCGGGGATATAGGGCGAAAGCTCCGCATCCCGCGGCCGGCGATACCATTCGGCGGCGTACAGCGTCTCGCCATGCGGCCCCTTGCCCGCCGTCTCGCTGTCGCCCGCGCCGGGCGATCCGCCATTGTCCGCGCTGCCCGCATCCGCCGTCGACATCGGCCCGCTCGATTTCGCCCGGGAAATGTCGCCCGCCGCATAGTCCTGCCGCGTCAGCACCACGAAGCTCGGCGGCTGCTTGGCCTCGGGCACCGGCGGCGGAGGAACGATCTCGGGCTTCACCGGCTGGGGCTGCGGCTCGGGCTTGTCGCCCTGCTCGGCTTTCGCCTTGGCCTTGGCCTTGGCCTGCTCCTTCGATGCGGGCTCCTTGCCCTCGTTCGTGCTGATGCCGAAGGTCACGGTCTTCGGCTTCTCCTTCGGCGTGATCGTCGGGATCAGCCCCAGCAGCAGCAGCGCGATCAGCAGCTCGACGATCAGCGCCAGCACGAATGCCGCGCCGCGCCGCCGGAAGGTCGCGCGAAATCGCTCCGACAAGGAAAGGGAAGTCGTCGGCTGCATCGGGAGGCTGTCTGGAACCCTAGGAACTGGCGCGGGCGCGGAAACTGCGCGCGCGCTTTTATACGCCTCCCCGGATCGGGCGATAGTGGGGCAAAAGCATGTCGCGAACGATCCGCCGATTCCGACGGGCGCACCCGTAACGGCCGGGAAATGCAATCGCGCGCCTTTCCGTCCGCGCCCCTTCCCCCCACACCAACGCTGCGCTAAGGCGCCAGCGAATCTTCGCATTCGCAATATTCCGGTGCGCCCGCGCGACCCTGACGGCCGCGTCCCCCGAGCGCCCGGATCGGCAAGACAGGGAAGGAACCCGCGCCCCATGACCGCAATCGGCAAGGACAGCCTCGGCACTCGCGACACGCTCAGCGTCGGCACCGCCACCTACAGCTATTATTCGCTCCCCAAGGCGGCGAAGAAGCTCGGCGACATCTCCCGCCTGCCCTTCTCGATGAAGGTGCTGCTGGAGAACATGCTCCGCTTCGAGGACGGCGTGACCGTCACGAAGGACGATGCCCAGGCGATCGTCGACTGGCAGAAGGACGCCCGCTCGAACCGCGAGATCCAGTATCGCCCCGCCCGCGTGCTGATGCAGGATTTCACCGGCGTTCCCTGCGTGGTCGATCTGGCGGCGATGCGCGACGCGATCACCAAGCTCGGCGGCGATGCGGCCAAGATCAATCCGCAGGTTCCCGTCCATCTCGTCATCGATCACTCGGTGATGGTCGACGAGTTCGGCACGCCCAAGGCGTTCGAGGACAATGTCGCGCTCGAATATGAGCGCAACCTGGAGCGCTACGAGTTCCTGAAATGGGGCTCGAAGGCGCTCGACAATTTCCAGGTGGTTCCGCCGGGCACCGGCATCTGCCACCAGGTGAACCTCGAATATATCGCCCAGTCGGTCTGGTCGTCGAAGGACGCGGACGGCGAGACGGTCGCCTATCCCGATACGCTGGTCGGCACCGACAGCCACACGACGATGGTCAACGGCCTCGGCGTGCTCGGCTGGGGCGTGGGCGGCATCGAGGCGGAGGCCGCGATGCTCGGCCAGCCGGTGTCGATGCTGATCCCCGAGGTCGTCGGCTTCAAGCTCACCGGCGCGCTGGCCGAGGGCATCACCGCCACCGATCTGGTGCTCACCGTCACCCAGATGCTGCGCGCCAAGGGCGTTGTCGGCCGCTTCGTCGAGTTCTACGGCCCCGGCCTCCATTCGATGACGCTCGCCGACCGCGCGACGATCGCCAACATGGCGCCCGAATATGGCGCGACCTGCGGCTTCTTCCCGATCGACGAGAAGACGCTCGATTACATGCGCCTCACCGGCCGCCCGGACGAGACCGTCGCGCTGGTCGAAGCCTATGCCAAGGCGCAGGGCATGTGGCACGATGCCGATGCCGCCGAGCCGATCTTCACCGACGCGCTCGAGCTCGACATGTCGAGCGTCCGCCCGTCGCTCGCCGGCCCCAAGCGCCCGCAGGACCGCGTCGGCCTCGATGCGGTGGACGAAGTGTTCAACGCCGATCTGGTCAAGGTCTATCACAAGGACCATCCGGCGCGCGTCGCCGTGGAAGGCGCAAGCCATGACATCGGCGACGGCGACGTCGTCATCGCCGCGATCACGAGCTGCACCAACACGTCCAACCCCTCGGTGCTGATCGCCGCCGGCCTGGTGGCGCGCAAGGCGCGTGCGCTCGGCCTGACGCGCAAGCCCTGGGTGAAGACCTCGCTCGCCCCCGGCTCGCAGGTCGTGACCGACTATCTGAACAAGGCCGGCCTGTCCGAGGATCTCGACGCGATCGGCTTCAACCTGGTCGGCTATGGCTGCACCACCTGCATCGGCAATTCCGGCCCGCTCGCCGAGCCGATCTCGGCGGCGATCAACGGCAACGACATCGTCGCCGCCTCGGTCCTGTCGGGCAACCGCAACTTCGAGGGCCGCGTCTCGCCGGACGTGCGCGCCAATTTCCTAGCCTCGCCGCCGCTCGTCGTCGCCTATGCGCTGAAGGGCACCGTCACCGAGGACATGTACGAGACCCCGATCGGCGAGGGCACCGACGGCCCCGTGTTCCTCAAGGACATCTGGCCGACCAATCTCGAAGTCGCCGATCTCATCGCCGCCAACATCGACGACCAGATGTTCCGCGCGCGCTACGGCAACGTCTATGCCGGCGACAGCCACTGGAGCGGCATCACCGTCGAGGGCTCGGACACCTATCGCTGGCCGGCCGCCTCCACCTACATCCACAATCCCCCCTATTTCGAGGGCATGGCGATGACCCCGGCCCCGGTGCAGGACATCGTCGAGGCCAAGCCGCTGGCGATCCTGGGCGATTCGATCACCACCGATCACATCTCCCCCGCCGGCTCGATCAAGGCGGACAGCCCCGCGGGCACGTTCCTGCAGGAGCATCAGGTCGCGAAGAAGGACTTCAACAGCTACGGCGCCCGCCGCGGCAATGATGAAGTGATGGTTCGCGGCACCTTCGCCAATATCCGCATCAAGAACGAGATGGTGCCGGGCGTCGAAGGCGGCATGACCAAGTACGGCGACCAGGTGATGCCGATCTACGACGCCGCGATGCGCCACAAGGCGGACGGCACGCCGCTGGTGGTCGTCGCCGGCAAGGAATATGGCACCGGCTCGTCGCGCGACTGGGCGGCCAAAGGCACCAACCTGCTGGGCGTCCGCGCCGTCATCACCGAGAGCTTCGAGCGCATCCACCGCTCGAACCTGGTCGGCATGGGCATCCTGCCGCTGCAGTTCGCCGAAGGCGTAACCCGCGAGACGCTGAAGCTCGACGGCACGGAGACCTTCACGATCACCGGCGTCGCGGGTCTCCGCCCGCGCCAGGACGTCGAAGTCACCCTCACTCGCGCCGACGGCAAGGTCGAGACCTTCCAGACCCGCTGCCGGATCGATACCGTCAACGAGCTGGAATATTTCCTCAACGGCGGCATCCTCCACTACGTGCTGCGCAAGCTCGCCGCCTGACCGGCGCTTTGCAGGACACAAGAAGCGGCCCCGCTCCCCTGTGGAGCGGGGCCGCTTTCGTTTCCGAAGGCCGATCGACATTCGAGGTCGGGGAACCTCGCCCCCACCGTCATCCCGGCGAAGGCCGGGATCCAGGGTTTCTCTGCCGTATCGCCCGTGACTCCTGGATCGGGCCTTTATTCACGCAAGGGAAGGCGGCCCTACCCCCCTTCGTCACCCCGGCCGAAGTGCCGGGGTCCACTCCTCCGCAAGCGAGCCCCTCACGCCTCCAGCGGCTCTCCCAGCATCCCGGTGGACCCCGGCACTTCGGCCGGGGTGACGGAGCAGAGGATTGGCGGAATACCCCGACGCCACCCTTGCAATGTAGGATTCGAGAGCCGACCACAGGGCCAGCTCTTTCTCATCGTCGAGGCCCTACAAGAACGCGCGCGCCGCGTGGCAACCCCACACGCGTATGGAGTCAAATGAGTCAACCGGCAGGCCGGAACGCCCCGCCCTACTCCGCGATCCCCAGCAGCTCGATCTTGAACATCAGCGTCGCATCGCCCGGGATCGGCCCCTTGCCCTGCGTGCCGTAGCCCAGCTCGGCCGGCACCGCGATCTCCACCGTATCGCCCACGCCCATCAGCGGCACGGCGATCTGCCACGCCTCCACCAGCCGCCCGAGCGGAAAGGTCGCCGGCTCGCCGCCATAGGAGCTGTCGAACTCGGTCCCGTCGATGAAGCTGCCGGCATAATGGATCGTCACCTGGTCGGCGAGCGTCGGGTGCCGGCCCGAACCGTCGCCCTTGATGCGGCGCCAGCGCAACCCGCCCTGGAGCGAGCGCCAGCCGTCGCTCGGCTTGAGGCTGGCCAGCGCGAGCATCTGGCGGTTGTGCCAGGCGGCATCCTGCGAATGATCCTCGGCCGGCGCATCCTGCGCGACTGCGGTCCCGGCGGCGCAGACCAGCGCCAGCGCCGCGAAGGGCATGAGCTTGAACATGGGCATCCTCATTTGTTGAGCGCCCGGCCGGCGACGGCATCGAGCTTGGCGAGCAGGTGCGGATCGCGGGCATGCGGCGCGGTAATCAGCGCATAGTCCAGGCAGGTGTCGATTGGGCTCGCCGGCCGTTCCTCCGGCAGGTTGCGCAGCAGGTGCATCACCATCTTGCGCGCCTTGTCGGCATTCGCGCCGAGCTGGGCAATCACCGTGGCGACGTCCACCGCCTCCTCGCCCTCGCGCCAGCAGTCGTAATCGGTGACCATGCCGACCAACGCATAGGGCAGCTCGGCCTCGCGGGCGAGCTTGGCCTCGGGCATCGCAGTCATGCCGATGATGTGGCAGCCCCAGCTCCGGTAGAGATGACTCTCGGCGCGGGTCGAGAATTGCGGTCCCTCCATCGCCAGATAGGTGCCGCCGTCATGCACCTCGGCCCCGGCCGCGATCGCCGCGTCGCGCACCAGCGCGGAAAGCCGCGGGCAGACCGGATCGGCCATCGAGACATGCGCCACCATGCCCTCGCCGAAGAAGGAGGATGGGCGCCCCTTGGTCCGGTCGATGAACTGGTCGGCGATGGTGAAGGTGCCCGGCGCCCGCTCCTCGGTGAGCCCGCCGACCGAGGAGACCGCCAGCACGTCGGTCACGCCCAGCCGCTTGAGCACGTCGATATTGGCGCGGACGTTGAGGTCGGACGGGCTGATCCGGTGCCCGCGGCCGTGGCGCGGCAGGAACACCAATTTCACATGGCCGACATGGCCCACGAAGCATTCGTCCGAGGGAATGCCCCAGGGGCTCGAGACCTCCACCCATTGGCCGCCCTCGATGCCCTCGACATCATAGAGCCCCGAACCGCCGATGATCCCGATCGTCCAACCGCTCATGCATTCGCCCTTTCAACATTTCGCCGCGCATAGGCGAAGTAGAGGCCCAGCCCCAACAGGTTCCAGATGCCGAACAGGATCTGCGTCTGGTGCGGCAGGCTGATGAACAGGTAGAGGCAGCCCAACGCCGCCCCGAGCCCGACCAGCCACGCCGCCGGGGTGCGGAACGGCCGCACCGCATCCGGCGCGCGGCGGCGCATCACCAGCATGCAGATGCCCACCGCCGCGAAGGCGGTGAGTGTGCCGGCATTGGCGAGCGCCGCGATCTGGTCGATCGGGAAGAAGGCCGCGAAGAACGTCACCACGCCGGCCGTGAAGATCGTGATCCGGACGGGCGTCCCCCGCGACGAGACCTTGGCGAGCCCCGCCGGCAGCATCCGGTCGCGCGCCATCACGAAGAAGATGCGGCTCTGTCCGTAGAGGAACGCGAGGATCACGGTGGGCAGCGCGATCACCGCCGTCGCCGCCAGGAAGGTCGCGGTGCCCGGCTGGCCAATCTCGCGCAGGATCAACGCCAGCGGCTCGGGGCTGTCGGCGAAGCGCGTATAGGAAAGCGCCCCGATCGCGGTGACCGCGACGACCATGTAGATCACGACGCACACCACCATCGAGCCGACGATGCCGATCGCCAGGTCGCGGCCGGGGTTCTTGGCCTCCTCCGCCGCGGTCGAGATCGCATCGAAGCCGTAGAAGGCGAAGAAGATGATCGCCGCCGCCGCCATCACCCCGCGCTCCACCCCGTCGCCGCTCATATGCTTGGCGAAGCCGAACGGTGCGAAGGGCTCGAGATTGGCGGGGTTGAAATAGGGCAAAGCGACCACGACGAAGATGGCGAGCGCGATCATCTTCACGATCACCAGCATCGCGTTGATATTGGCGCTCTCCCGCGTGCCGAAACAGAGCAGCCCGGCGACCAGCGCGACGATGAGCATCGCCGGCACGTTGACGCCCCAGGAGACGATCCGCCCCGCCTCCATCACCGGCCCGTGCACCAGCGCCGGATCGAGATGCACGCCGAGCCCCAGCAGGAAGCCGTTGGCATAGCCCGACCAGCCGACCGCCACCGTCGCGACCACGAGCGTATATTCGGCGAGCAGGCTCCACCCCACCACCCAGGCGACGATCTCGCCCAGCACGGCATAGCTATAGGTATAGGCGCTGCCCGAGGCCGGGATCATCGTCGCCATCTCGGCATAGGCGAGCGCGGCGCAGGCGCAGATCGCACCCGCCACCGCGAAGGACAGGATCACCGCCGGCCCGGCGCGATCCGCGCCGACGCCGATCAGCGTCAGGATGCCGGTGCCCACGATCGCCCCCACGCCGAGCGCGACCAGATGCGGCCAGGAAAGCGTGCGCTGCAACCGGTGCTCGGGCGGCCGCTCATGCTCCGCGACGATCTGCTTCAAACGGAACAGGCTGGCCATGCGCTCCCCCTAATTGGCTGGGGGCGGTGATAGCGCGGTGCAGGAGCAGCGCAACTCCCGCACGCCCTCTCCCCTCCGGGGCGAGAGCTGGGGAGAGGGAGTTCCCCTTTACTTCACCAACCGAAACCGGATCGCCTGCCCGCCCCCGGGCGCCAGCCGGATCGCCAGCGTATCCCCCGCCGTCACCCGGCGCTTCTCCACCACCAGCGAATGCCGCTTCTCGGTCCGGTAATCGGCATCGTCGCCGTCGCGATAGATCTGCGCCTCATAGGTCTTCCCCGCATCGAGAAAGCCCAGCTTCACATCCAGCACCCGCGCATTCTCATCGGTGACCGAGCCCAGGAACCAGTCCGGCCCGGCGCGGTCCTTCCGCGCGATCGTGACGTAATCGCCCACCTCGCCGTTCAGCACCCGCGTATCCGCCCAGTCGACCGCAACGTCGCGGATGAACTGGAAGCCGGCCAGGTGCTTCTCGTAATTCTCGGGCAGGTCGGCCGCCATCTGCACCGGCGAATAGAGCACCACATAAAGCGCAAGCTGCTTCGCCTCGGTCGTCAGGATCGGGGTGTCGCCCTGTCCCACCAGGCTCAGCACCCCCGGCGTATAGTCCATCGGCCCGGCGAGCATCCGCGTGAACACCAGATTCGCCTCGTGATCGGGCAGGTTCTTGGGGTTCCCCCAGCCATTATATTCCTGTCCACGCGCGCCTTCGCGGCTGATCCAGTTCGGATAGGTGCGCCGCAGCCCGGTGTCCTTGATCGGCTCGTGCGCATCGATCGCCACCTTGTACTTGTGCGCCATCAGCAGCACGCGGAGATGGTGGTTCGACGCGAACTGCCCGTCATGCCATTCGCGCATCGGCTCGCCGTTCGGCCCGACCCGCTCAAGCTGCCCGGCATCGGTGACATAGCCGGTCTTGACCACGGTCTCGCCATGCGCATGCGCGAACCGCATCGCCCGCTCAAGCTGGCTCTCATAATGGCTCACCGAACCGCCGGTCTCGTTATGGCCGATGAGCTGGACGCCCTTCTTCCGCGCATAATCGGCGAGGAACTTCGCATCGAAATCCGGCGTGGGCACGTCGAAGTCGAAGCCCTTGCCGTCGCCGAGCCAGGCCGTGTCCCAGCCCCTGTTCCAACCCTCCACCAGCACGCCGGGAAAGCCGTATTTCGCGGCGAAATCGATATAGCGCTTCACGTTGTCGGTGCGCGCGCCGTGCACCGGCTTCGAACCCCAGCCCGATCTGGCGAGGTGCATCTCCCACCACACGCCGACATATTTGCCGGGCTTGAAATAGCCGACGTCGCCCAGCCTGTTCGGCGCGTTCAGGTTGAGCTCGATATGCGACATATAGAGCCCCGGCGCGTCGTCGCTCAGGATCATCGTCCGCCACGGCGTGACGAACGGCGTGCCGCGCGTCACCTTCGCGGGCCCCGCGCCCGGGATCAGCACCGTCTTGAAGCGCGTCCCCTCGACCCGCTGGAGCCAGGTGCCCGAATAATCGACCAGCGCCGCCTCATGGATCGCGATATGCGTGCCGTCGGCCAGCTTCATCGTCAGCGGCGTATGCGCGAGCGGCACGCTGGAGATCGGCGTCCGGTTGTAGAGATATTCGTCGCGGTTCCATTCGGAGCCGGGGATCCACCAGGCCTCGCCGTCCTGGGCGATCGAGAATTCGGTCATCTCGTCGGCGATATGCGCGGTCTTGAGATTGGGCTGGTCGGGCAGCTCGTAGCGGAAGCCCACGCCGTCATCGAAGACGCGGAACACCATGTCCATCACCCGGCCGAGCGCGGTCGCCTCCTTCAGCCGCACGCGCAGCTCGTTGTGGCGATCGCGGATCGTCTTCCATTCGCCCCAGGGCTGGTCCCAGCTGGTATCGACACTGCTCGACGCCAGGCTCTCCACCTTGAAGCTACGCTGCATCTTGGGCGCATCCGTGAACAGGAAGCCAAGCGCGGACGGCGCGACGACCTGCCTGCCGCCCCGGCTGACGCTGTAGAGCGGGCGCCCGTCGCCATCGGTGGTGAGCGTCACCACGATGCGGCCGTCGGGCGAAGCGACGCTGGGCGCGGCCGGATCGTTCAGCGCCGCCGTCGATTGCTCGACCTGCGCCAGGGCAGGAACCGCGAACAGCAAAGCCATGAGCGCCAGCAGACCACGCACCACCCATCCTCCCTGACAGCGCTATCATTCCACCAATCTTCGCCGCGGTGCGAGGACGAACCTCGTGACGCGGCAGCGTTGGCGGATTGCCATACCGGATAGCGCCGTGGCGGGCGCGATGGCAAGGCAGCCCCAAGGGGCAGAATCGCAACTATCGATCCGCGGCGCCCTCCCGGCGGTTCGAAAAAATCCGCCCGATCGGCGGAGCCGTCTTAAATCGGGTCAAAAAGTTCCATTCCCCTCTCACAGTCCGCCGCAACTCGGACACGTCCGATCTATTGAAATTCAGGGAACGTGCAGCTAATCGTGCCAAAGCGGCACCGCCTGTCTGGCGGATGAGCTGGGGGTCGGGTAAATGGGTATCGCAGTACAGGAAGTCAGGCGTAATCGCCTGGTCGTCGCGCTTTTGGCAGCATGCCTGTCGCTCACGGCCGCCAGCCAATTGAACGGCCGCTCTATATTCGCGATCGGCGAGGGACGCGACGGCGCCTTCGCGACCCTGGTCCAGCCGGATCCCAAGGGCGTGGCCGGCGGCATCGCCCCCGCAAGGGGCGTGATCGGCCGCCTGCTCGATTCGGCCGGTCGCGGCTCCGGCGCTGCGCCCGCTCCCGCCGCGGAGGGCCCGCAGCCGTCCGGCGACGGCGCGGCCTCTTCCGGCACGATGCCCGAGATCGCCGCCGTCGCGGCACCCGCCACGACGCCCACCGCACCGGGCACCGGCATCGGAGGAGAGAGCGCGGGCCGCGGTTCCGATGCCCTTCCGCCGTTCAAGGGGCTGCTGTCGCAATTCGCGCCCAGTTCGGGCCCCGCGGGCTTCATCCCGTCCGATACGCCGACGCCGCCTACCGACGGCCCCACCCCGCCGGTGACCGAGCCGACCGTACCGGTGACCGATCCCACGCCGCCGGTCAGCCCGGTTCCCGAGCCCGCCGCCTGGGCGATGTGGCTGATGGGCTTCGGCGTCGTCGGGGGGCTGGTCCGCTGGCGCCGGCGGGCATTGAACCCGGCCGCAACGGAGGGTGTCGGCGGCGAGGCCGCATGACCACCACCACCGCTGACGGCGCGCTCGAGCCCGAGCGCAATCGCGCATGGCTGAAACGCGCAAAGCCCCTGGCCCTGGCCTGGCTGCTGCTCGTGCTCGGCTATTTCTGCTGGGAAGGCTTCTGGTACACCGGCCTCTATGCCGCCCTCGCCGAGTGGGAGCATGCCCGCTACGACTGGTATTCGCCGGTCGGCAATTTCAGCGGGCTCGTGCTCCTGTTCGGCGCGCCGCCGATCGTGATCGTCAAGCTGATCGAACGCGCCCAGCGCCACCGTGAACCGCCCCCGATCGTCGAGGAACGCACCGCCGGTCTGCGCGCCGCCGCGGGGCTCGCGCGCTGGCTCGCCTGGGCGGCGGGCGGCCTCGCGGTCGCCACGCTGGTCTCGGTCCTGCTGATATTCATCGATCTGCCCGGCGACAGCGGCACGCCGCAGCAATTGTCCGCAGTCGCCAATCGCTTCCAGGTGCGCGAGGGCGTGACGCAGGTCGAGTTCGCCAGCGCGCCCAAGCGGGCGATCCTGTTCCGGATGCGCTGGCCGGGCGAATTGATCCGCACCAGCTTCGCCCAGGTCGAATCCAAACTCGCGAACGGCCAGAAGATCACGCTCTTCGCCGAGCTCAGCAGCGACGAATTGGGACATTTCGCGCATGACGGCGTGTCGAACACCCGGCTCGGCATATTGGTCCGGAACGGCCTGCCGGGCACGACCGTCTCGTACCTGAACGGCGCCGGGATCCACGTCGCCAATCCCTATTATGTGCTGTATCGCAGCGCGCTCTCGTCGCGGCTGCGCTATCTCGCGGTATCGGTGCAGCTCGCGACCGGGGCTTTGGTCATCTTCCTCTTCTGGATCGCCCAGCGCCTGCGGGTCCGCGACATCAGGCGCCGCATGGGCACTTCGGCCGAACCCGCGGTAACGCCAAATTAAGCAAACCCGGCCAGCATTCGTTAAGTACGATTACGCCTCGGGGAACGACTTATAGGGGATTTCCCAGGCGCCGACTTAAATCTTGTGCAAAGAAATTCGCCTAGCATGCCCTCATGCTCGCGAATGCGTCCCTTGTTTCCTCTCTCGGCCTGCTGGCATCGTCGGTGCTGGCCGTGCAGGCCGTGGGCTCGATGGGCCAGGGCATGGGACATTGGCTGCGCCTGTCCGAGACCGAGCTCCAGGCGCGTGTCGCCGCCGCCCCCCTCGCCCCCGCAACGCCGCCCGAGCTTCCCGGCGCATCGCAACAGGTGGAGCGCGCGGCCGACGGCATGTTCTATCTCTCCGCCAAGGCCGATACGGGGCAGATCCGCTTCCTGATCGATACCGGCTCGACCGCGACCATCCTCACCCGCTCCGATGCCGCGCGCCTCGGCCTGGAGGAACAGGCCGAAGGATCGCGCCGCGCCCGCACGCTCGCCGGCGAGGTCCGCATCACCCATGCGCGGATCGGGGAACTGCGCATCGCCGGGCGGCGTTTTGCGGATGTCAGGGTCGGCGTGGCGAGCGACGACCTGGGCGTATCGCTGATCGGACAGGACGTGCTAAGCCGGTTCGAGAGCATCGTCTTCGAGAAGGATCGCGCCAGCCTGCGCTGACCCTCTCCTTGCCCGCGCCCTTATTGCACTTGCGAATTAGTTGCAAAGATAATCTCCACCCAACCGGAATCTCGGGTTGCGGCGGGCCTATATTGGGCCTAAGCCGCCCGCGCTTTGGTGGCGCAGATACAGGTTTCGCGCCCCATTTTGCCTGGCATTGAGCAAGGAGATTCCATGGCCCGCAAGAAGATCGCGCTGATCGGCTCCGGCATGATCGGCGGCACGCTCGCGCACCTCGCCGCGATGAAGGAACTGGGCGACATCGTCCTGTTCGACGTTGCCGAGGGACTGCCGCAGGGCAAGGCGCTCGACATCGCCCAGTCCGGCCCGGTCGAGGGCTTCGACGCCAATATGCGCGGCGCGAACAGCTACGAGGACATTGCCGGCGCCGACGTCTGCATCGTCACCGCCGGCATCGCCCGCAAGCCGGGCATGAGCCGCGACGACCTGCTGGGCATCAACCTCAAGGTCATGAAGGCCGTGGGCGAGGGCATCGCCGCCCATGCGCCCGACGCCTTCGTCATCTGCATCACCAACCCGCTCGACGCGATGGTCTGGGCGCTGCGCGAATTCTCGGGGCTTCCCCACCAGAAGGTCGTCGGCATGGCCGGCGTGCTGGACAGCGCGCGCTTCCGCACCTTCCTGGCCGAGGAATTCCAGGTCTCGGTCGAGGACGTCACCGCCTTTGTGCTCGGCGGGCACGGCGACACGATGGTCCCGGTGGTGGAATATTCCACCGTCGCCGGCATCCCGATCCCCGATCTCATCAAGATGGGCTGGTCCACCCAGGAGCGCATCGACGCGATCGTCCAGCGCACCCGTTCGGGCGGCGGCGAGATCGTCGGCCTGCTCAAGACCGGCTCGGCCTTCTACGCGCCCGCCACCTCGGCGATCACGATGGCCGAGAGCTATCTGAAGGACAAGAAGCGCCTCCTGCCCTGCGCCGCGCACCTGACCGGCCAGTACGGCGTCGACGACCTGTACGTCGGCGTGCCGATCGTCATCGGCAAGGACGGCGTCGAGCGCATCGTCGAGATCGAGCTGAACGAGACGGCCAAGGCCAATTTCACGGCCTCGGTCGATGCGGTCAAGGAACTGCTGGTGGCATGCAAGTCGATCGACTCATCGCTCGGCTGAGCCTGACGGCAGCGCCCTTCGCGCTGCTGCTGGGGGCAACCCCGGCGGCGGCGCAGGATGCTGCCGAGTCGGTGCCGTCGGAACCGCTGCCGCTGTTCAAGGCGGTGTGCATGGGCGGCGGCGCGCGGCTCAACCGCAAGACCGCGAACGAAGCGGCCTTCTCCGTGCTTCCCGATCCGGCGCGCCGCGCGCTGGGCAAGGTCGTGCCGACGATCGATGCCGAGGCGCAGAAGGCGGGCATCGCCGATGCCGTGATGATGCCCAACCGCATGTTCCAGATCGCCGGCGGCCAGCTCTATCTGATCGTGCCCAGCGCCGTGGCGACGCCCGCCGCGCCGCTTGCCGATTCGTGCATGGTGCTGTGGCAGTCCGCCGGCGACGACGATTATCTGGCAGCACGCAAGATCGTGATGCCGAAAGAAGACAGCGTGCCGATGTATCTGCGCCCCGATTCCAAGCCCAACGGCTTCGTCTTCGCGACGAGCGCCGAGGGCCAGACCCGTTTGACGCTCGCTACCTATGGCGGCTGGATCGCCCTGCGCTCCTCCGCCGCCGCCCCTCCCGCTGATCCGCAATAAGGTCAATCGAACCTATGAGCATCCTCGTCGACAAGAACACCAAGGTCATCACCCAGGGCATGACGGGTGAGACCGGAACTTTCCACACGCAGCAGGCGCTCGCCTATGGCACCCAGATGGTCGGCGGCGTCACGCCGGGCAAGGGCGGCACCGAGCATATCGGCCTGCCGGTGTTCGACACCGTCGCCGAGGCGGTGAGCAAGACCGGCGCGTCCGCGTCGGTGATCTATGTTCCGCCCCCCTTCGCGGCGGATTCGATCCTGGAGGCGATCGACGCCGAAGTGCCGCTGATCGTGACGATCACCGAGGGCATTCCGGTGCTCGACATGGTGAAGGTGAAGCGCGCGCTTTCCGGTTCCAAGTCGCGGCTGATCGGCCCGAACTGCCCCGGCGTGCTGACCCCCGGCGAGTGCAAGATCGGCATCATGCCGGGCAGCATCTTCTCCAAGGGTTCGGTCGGCGTCGTCAGCCGCTCGGGCACGCTCACCTATGAGGCCGTGTTCCAGACCACCAATGCCGGCCTCGGCCAGACCACTGCGGTCGGCATCGGCGGCGATCCGGTCAACGGCACCAACTTCATCGACGTGCTGGAGCTGTTCCTGGCCGACGACGCGACCCAGTCGATCATCATGATCGGCGAGATCGGCGGATCGGCCGAAGAGGAAGCCGCCCAGTTCCTGCGCGACGAGGCGAAGCGCGGCCGCAAGAAGCCGATGGCCGGTTTCATCGCCGGCCGCACGGCGCCTCCGGGCCGCCGCATGGGCCATGCCGGCGCGATCGTCTCGGGCGGCCAGGGCGGCGCCGAGGACAAGATCGCGGCGATGGAAGCAGCGGGCATCAAGGTCGCGGCCAGCCCCTCGGAGCTGGGCTCGACGCTGGTCGAAGTGCTGAAGGGCTAATCTACAACGTTTGCGCTCCTATATCGTGGGGGTATGTGAGCGCTAACACGAACGGACAAAGATCATGGGCTATGAAGGCCTCGACTTCGACGACATCGCAGGCGGCGTAAGCCCCGCCTTCGTCGAGACTCTGTATCGCCGCTACAAGGCGGATCCCACCTCGATCGAGGCGGGCTGGCGCGGCTGGTTCGAAGGACTGGAGAACACCGCGAGCGGCCCGAGCTGGGCGCGCGCCAACTGGCCGCTGACCGAGACCGACGCGCTCACCGCCGGGCTCGATCCGACGCAGATGGAGCCGGCGCCGGCCAAGGCCAAAGCCGCGGCCCCCGCCCCGGCCGCCGTGGCCGCGCCCGCTGCCGAGGTGATCGCCAAGGCCGCCGGCGATTCGATCCGCGCGATGCTGCTCATCCGCACCTATCGCGTGCGCGGGCATCTGGCCGCCAATCTCGATCCGCTGGGCCTTTCCACCCGCGACCTGCCCGAGGATCTGACGCCCGAATATCACGGGTTCGTCGGCGCCGATCTCGATCGCCCGATCTATCTCGGCGGCGTGCTGGGCCTCAGCTACGCGACCGTCCGCGAGATCGTCGACATCCTGCGCGCGAACTACTGCGGCAATGTCGGCCTCGAATATATGCACATCGCGGACGTGGAGGAGCGCCGCTTCCTCCAGGACCGGATGGAGGGCAAGGACAAGGTCATCCAGTTCACCAAGGATGGCAAGAAGGCGATCCTCTCCAAGGTGATCGAGGCCGAGCAGTGGGAGCGCTTCCTCGGCAAGAAATATGTCGGCACCAAGCGCTTCGGCCTCGACGGCGGCGAAGCGATGATCCCGGCGATGGAATCGATCATCAAGTACGGCGGCTCGATGGGCGTGCGCGAGATCGTGTACGGCATGGCGCATCGCGGCCGGCTGAACATGCTCGCCAACGTGATGGCGAAGCCGTTCCGCGTGATCTTCCACGAATTCGGCGGCGGCTCGGCCAATCCCGACGACGTGGCCGGATCGGGCGACGTGAAGTATCACCTCGGCACCAGCACCGATCGCGAGTTCGACGGGATCAGCGTCCATATGTCGCTGGTCGCCAATCCCTCGCACCTGGAAGCGGCCGATCCGGTCGTCCTGGGCAAGGCGCGTGCATTGCAGACGCTGCGCGGCGATCTCGCCGAGCATGAGCAGGTGCTGCCCGTCCTCATCCATGGCGATGCGGCGTTTGCGGGCCAGGGCATCGTCTGGGAATGCCTCGGCTTCTCGGGCATCCGCGGCTACAATACCGGCGGCTGCATCCACTTCGTCATCAATAACCAGATCGGCTTCACGACGAGCCCGCAATTCGCGCGCTCCTCGCCCTATCCGTCGGATGTCGCCAAGGGCGTCCAGGCGCCGATCCTCCACGTCAACGGCGACGATCCCGAAGCCGTCACCTTCGCCTGCAAGGTGGCGATCGAGTTCCGCCAGAAGTTCAAGCGCGACGTCGTGATCGACATGTGGTGCTATCGCCGCTTCGGACACAACGAAGGCGACGAGCCGAGCTTCACCCAGCCGCTGATGTATGCCCGCATCAAGCAGCATCCGGGCGTGAGCGACCTCTACGCCAGGCGGCTGATCGGCGAAGGCGTGATCGACCAGGGCTTTGTCGACGAGAAGACGCACCAGTTCACCACCCTGCTCGAAGGCGAGTTCGAGGCGGGCAAGTCGTACCTGCCCAACAAGGCGGACTGGTTCGCCGGCCGCTGGTCGGGCCTGGGCGCTCCCGTCGATGCCGAGACCGCGCGCCGCAGCGTCGATACCGGCATCGAGAAGAAGCTGTTCGACAGCCTCGGCCGCACGCTGACCGACGTTCCCGAAGGGCTGGAGATCCACAAGACGCTGGCCCGCGTGCTCGACGCCAAGCGCGAGATGTTCAAGTCCGGCGCGAATTTCGACTGGGCGACCGGCGAGGCGCTGGCCTTCGGCGCGCTGCTGTCGGAGGGCTATAGCGTCCGTCTGTCCGGCCAGGATTCGGGCCGCGGCACGTTCAGCCAGCGGCACGCCGTCTGGGTCGACCAGAAGGACGAGCACAAATATGTGCCGCTCACGACGATCCCGCATGGCAGCTTCGAAGTGCTCGACAGCCCGCTCTCCGAATATGGCGTGCTCGGCTTCGAATATGGCTATGCCTCGGCCGATCCGAAGGCACTGGTGCTGTGGGAAGCGCAGTTCGGCGATTTCGCCAACGGTGCGCAGATCATGATCGACCAGTTCGTCGCGGCGGGCGAGGCCAAGTGGCTGCGCGCCAACGGCCTGGTGATGCTGCTGCCCCACGGTTACGAAGGGCAGGGGCCGGAGCACAGCTCGGCACGTCCCGAGCGCTTCCTCCAGCTCTGCGCGCAGGACAATATGCAGGTCGTCAACATCACGACGCCGGCGAATTATTTCCACCTGCTGCGCCGCCAGATGCACCGCAACTTCCGCAAGCCGCTGGTGCAGATGACCCCCAAGTCGCTGCTGCGCCACAAGCTCGCGGTGTCGAAGACCGAGGACTTCCTGGGCGACAGCCACTTCAAGCGCATCCTCTCCGATCCCTCGGCCCCGGCCGATGCGGACGTGAAGCGGCTGGTGCTCTGCACCGGCAAGGTGGCCTATGACCTGATCGAGGCCCGCGACGCGGCCGGCGACAAGAACACCGCGATCGTCCGCATCGAGCAGCTCTATCCCTTCCCCGGCGAGCCGCTGGTCGAACGCCTGGCGCGCATGACCAATCTCGAAGAGGTGGTGTGGGCGCAGGAAGAGCCGCGCAACAACGGCTATTGGTTCTTCGTCGAACCGTTCATCGAGGCTTGCATGGTCGAGGCGGGCACCCGCCCGCAGCGCCCGCGCTATGCCGGCCGGGCCGCGGCGGCATCGCCCGCCACCGGCCTGATGAAGCGCCACCAGGCCGAGCAGGGCGCACTCGTCGCCGACGCGCTCGGCCATAATGTCCGTCAAGAAATCCGCCGAACCCGGAAAGGTTGAGAATGGCTACCGACGTCAACGTCCCCGTCCTGGGTGAATCGATTACCGAAGCTACCCTGGGCGAATGGCTCAAGAATCCCGGCGATCCCGTGAAGGCGGATGAGCCGATCGCCAGCCTCGAGACCGACAAGGTCTCGGTGGAAGTCCCCTCGCCGGTTGCCGGCGTGATGGGCCAGCAGGTCGTCAAGGTCGGCGACACCGTCGAGGTCGGCGCGCTGATCGCGCTGATCGAAGGCGAAGGCACCGCCCGGGGCCCCCCCCCCCCCCCCCG
>NZ_JAAVVE010000003.1 GCF_018449795.1 Sphingomonas sp. dw_22 | reverse complement strand
AGGGTGGTAGTGGGTTTCGACGTGGGCTCCCCCCAACCTCGGGGGGGCCAGGTGGCCGGGGTGGGGCCGGTGCACGCCCCCAGCCGGAACCAAGCCGCGTCGCGCTCGGCGGCGAGCGCCGGCACCTCCGCCTTGCGGTGGTTGCGCAGCGCGCCGATCCGCGCGGTATCGAGCCGCGTGGCAAGGCCCACCGTGCGGCGGCGCTCGGTCAGGTCGATCGACTTGTCCAGCAGCGCGACGATGCGCTCGGCGACGCCCAGCCGCTCGGCCGACGACACCGCATCGGCATAGGCCTGCGCCGTATCCGCCGCGACGATCACGCGCACCGCATCGGCATCGGCCTGCGCCGCGTTCAGGTCGCCGCGCGCCGCCTCGACGCCGCGGCTCACCCGGCCGAACAGATCGACCTCATAGTTCACGTTCAGCCCGGCATCGACCTGCCAGTCCTCGCGCGCGGCGCCCGCCGGACGCTGGATTTCGGGCAGGCGGCCGTAATTGGCCCCCGCCGATGCGTCCGCCTGGGGCAGCCGATCGGCCTGCGCCCCGCGCAGGCCGGCTCGAGCCCGGGCGATCCGCGCCACCGCCGCGCGCACATCGGTATTGGCGGCGAGCGCATCGGCGACGAGCTTGTCGAGCACCGGATCGTTGTAGAGCCGCCACCAGTCGCCCTGGACCGGCTCGGGCGTCACCGCCGCGCTGGTCGAGAGGAACGATCCGGAGGCCGTCTGCGGATGCGGCGGCGTGACATAGTCCGGCCCCCTGGCGCAGGCGGCGAGCGCCAGCGCCGAGGCGGTTGCGGCGAGAATGCGATAGTTGAACATCTGAATTCCTCCTCCCCGTCATCCCGGCCAGGGCCGGGATCCAGGGTTACAGGCGGTGTCGTTCTTGGCCCTGGGCCCCGGCTTTCGCCGGGACGGCGGCCGCGGTTATTCGGCGGGCTGGAGCTGCACGTTCTGCTCCCCGCCCCCGCTCCCCCGCAGGCGGGAGATGCGATCCCCCAGCGCGCGGCAGACGACGTAGAAGGTCGGCGTGAAGAGCAGGCCGAAGGCGGTCACGCCCATCATCCCGAAGAACACGGCCGTACCCAGCGCCTGGCGGAGTTCGGCACCCGCCCCGGTCGCGATCAGCAGCGGCACGGCGCCGAGGATGAAGGCGAACGAGGTCATCAGGATCGGACGCAGGCGATCCCGCGCGGCACGCACCGCGGCATCCACCGGCGACAGGCCGTCCTGGTCCTCCGCCTGCCTGGCGAATTCGACCACGAGGATCGCGTTCTTGGCAGCCAGCGCGATCAGCACGACCAGGCCGATCTGGGTCAGGACGTTGTTGTCCATCCCCCGCAGGTTCACGCCGGCCATTGCGGCCAACAGGCACATCGGCACGATCAGGATGATCGCCAGCGGCATCGTCAGGCTTTCATACTGCGCCGCCAGCACCAGGAAGACGAACAGCACGGCCAGCGCGAACACCAGCCCGGCAGTGCTGCCGGCGGCCTTTTGCTGATAGGCGATGCCCGTCCACTCGGCGGCATATCCCGCCGGCAGGGTGCTCGCGATCTTCTCCATCGAATCCAGCGACTGGCCCGAGGAATAGCCAGGGGCGGTGTCGCCATCGACTTCGACCGCGGGGAACAGGTTGTAGCGCACCACGCGATACGGACCCGTCTTGTCCTGGAAGGTCGCGACCGAGCCGATCGGCACCATCGCTCCCGAATTGGACCGCGTCTTGAGGTTGGCGATATCGGCTTCGTTCGTGCGGAACGCCGGATCGGCCTGGGCGGTCACGTGATAGGTGCGGCCGAGCAGGTTGAAGTCGTTCACATAGGACGAACCGAGATAGACGCTGAGCGCTTCGAACACGCGCTCCGGCGGCACGCCGAGCAGATCGGACTTGGTCCGGTCGATATCGGCGAAGACGCGCGGCGTCGCGGTGTTGAAGAAGGTGTAGATCTGCTGGAGGCCCTTGGTCTGGTTGGCCTGGCCGATCAGGCCGAACGCCACCTTGCCCAGATCCTCATAGCCGTTGCCGCCGCGATCCTCGATCATCAGGCGATAGCCGCCGGCCGAACCGATGCCCTGGATGAGCGGCGGCGGCACCATCAGCAGCATCGCCTCGTTGATGTCGGCGGTGCGCTTGCGTGCCTCGGCCATGATGCTTTGCAGCGTCACGCCCAGCTTCCTGCGCTCCTCGAAGGATTGCAGCGGCACATAGGCAGCGGCCGAATTGGGCGCGAGCGTCTGCGACGGGCCGTCGAAGCCGGCAAGCATCACCGATCCCTTCACGCCCGGAATGGGAAGCAGCCGCTGCACGACCTTGCGCATCACGTCATCGGTGCGTTCGAGCGACGAGCCCGGCGGCAACTGGATGACGGTGAGGAAATAGCCCTGGTCCTGCGCCGGAATGAAGCCGGTGGGCGTGGCCCAGAGCATGCCGACCGTCGCGGCGATCAGGCCGACATAGGCGACCATCATCCGCTTCGGCCGCATCACCAGCGTGCGGGTGAGGTTGGCATAGCCGGAGCTCATCCGCTCGAAGCCGCGGTTGAAGGCGTCCCCGGCACGGCGCAGCGCGGCGAAGACGGGGTTCGAGGGATGATCCTTGTCATGCGAGCGCAGCAGGATCGCGGCGAGCGCGGGCGAAAGGGTCAGCGACAGGATCAGCGAGATCACCGTCGCGGTCGAGATCGTCACCGCGAACTGCTTGTAGAAGGCGCCCGACAGACCATTGAGGAACAGGGTCGGCAGGAACACCGCGCAGAGCACGAGCACGATCGCGACCAGCGCCGTGGACACTTCGTCCATCGACTTGCGCGCCGCCTCGAGCGGAGACAGGCCGTGCTCCAGGTTGCGCTCGACATTCTCGACGACGACGATCGCGTCGTCGACGACCACGCCGATCGCCAGCACCAGGCCGAACAGCGACAGGTTGTTGAGCGAATAGCCGATCATCGCCAGCACCGCGAAGGTGCCGATCAGCGACACGGGGATCGCGACCACCGGGATGATTGCCGCGCGCCATTTCTGGAGGAAGACGATGATGACGAGGACCACCAGCAGGATGGCTTCGCCCAGCGTGTGATAGACCGCGTCGATCGACTGCGAGATGAACTCGGTCGGGTTGTAGATCACCCGATATTCCAGACCCTTCGGGAAGATCTTGGACATGTCCTCCATCTCGTGCTCGACGGCCTGCGCGGCGGCAAGCGCGTTCGAGCCCGGCCGCTGGAACACGGCGAGGATCACCGTCGGATCGCCCGAGAGATAGGTGTTGGAATTATAGTCGGCGGCGCCCAGCTCGACCCGGCCCACGTCTGACACGCGCACCTGGCGCCCATTGGGATCGGTGCGGATGATGACATCGGCGAACTGCCTGGGATCCTTGAGCCGGCCCTGCGTCTCGATGTTGAGCTGGAAGGCCTGGCCGGTCGTGCCCGATCCGGGCTGGCCGAGCGAACCCGCGGCGACCTGCACGTTCTGCGCGCGCAGCGCCGCGACGATCTCGCCGGCGGTAAGGTTGAGCGCCGCGGCGCGCGCCGGATCGATCCAGATGCGCATCGCATAGTCGCGGCTGCCGAACAGGCGGACGTCGCCCACGCCGTCGATACGCGCAAGGCGATCGCGGACCTGGGTCAGCGCATAGTTCGAGATATAGCCGCGCTCGAGCGACTTGTCGGGCGAGATCAGGTTGACGACCATCAGGAAGTCCGGCGACGTCTTGCGCGTCACCACGCCGGCACGCTGCACATCCTCGGGCAGGCGCGGCACCGCGACCGCCACACGGTTCTGCACCAGAACCTGCGCGGCATCGAGATTGGTGCCCTGCTTGAAGGTCACCGTGATGGTGACCAAACCGTCGCCGGTCGACTGGGACGACATGTACAGCATGTCGTCGACGCCGTTGATCTCCTGCTCGATCGGCGCGGCGACCGTCTCGGCGACCGTCTCGGCGGACGCGCCGGGATAGGCCGCGGTGACGGTGACCGTGGGCGGAACGATATCCGGATATTGCGATATCGGCAGCGTTACATAGGCGATCGCGCCGAGAATCGTGATTACCACGGCAATCACGGCCGCGAAGATCGGGCGCGTGATGAAGAAGCGTGAGAGGCGCATGGCCGTCTCCTCGTTGAAGGGGCTTCGAAAAAAGCCGTCCGCATTGCGAACGGCGGAATACGTTCCTGCCGCCGGGCCTGGGGTTACCCGGCGGCAGGGTCGATCAACGGGCGAAAGTCGCCTCGCCCGTGACCGGAGCCGAAATCGTCGGTGTCTGCGCGGCCGCGACCGGCGCGATCTTGCCGGGCTTGACCTGCACCTTGCTGCCCGGAGGCGCCATCATCGCGCCGGCGAGCACCACCTTGTCCTGCGGCGTCAGGCCGGTGCGGATGATCCGCAGGCCATCCACCACCGGGCCGAGCGTCACCGGCTTGGGCGCCAGCGTGCCGTCGGGGGCGACGGTCATCACCAGCTTGCGCGCCTGATCGGTCGCGATCGCCGAATCGGGCACCATCAGCGCCTGCGCCGTGCCGCCGGCCGAGAGCCGCATGTTGCCGAACATGCCGGGGGTGAGGAACATCCCCGGATTGCTCAGCACCGCACGGCCGCGGATCGTGCCCGAACGCGGGTCCAGCCCGTTGTCGGTGAAGTCGATCTTGCCCTTCCAGCGATAGTCGGTCTCGTCCTGCAGGCGGATCTGGACAGGCGACTCCGTTGCCCCGGCCTCACGCGCGCGCTTGGCCTTGAGGAACAGCGCCTCCGAACCGTCGAAGGTGAAGTAGATCGGATCGAGCGCGTTGATCGTGGTCAGCAGCGTGCCGCCCTGCCCCTCGCCCGCAGCGACCAGATTGCCGGCATCGACCTTGCGGTCCGAGATGCGGCCGGAGATCGGCGCGCGAACCTCGGTGAACTCGACGTCCAGCGCGCGGCTGCGGACCCGGGCCTGGGCCGCGGCGACGGACGCCTGGCCGGCACGGACGCGCGCCTGGAGCCGCTCGACATCGCTCTTCGACACCGCCTCGACCTCCACCAGCCGCTGGGCGCGGCCGAGATCGGACTGGGCGAGCGCGAGATCGCTCTGCGCGCTGGCAAGGCCGGCGCGCGCCTCGGCGAGCGCCGCGGTGAAGGGCCGCTGGTCGATCGTGAAGAGCAGCTGGCCCTTCTGGACGATCGCGCCGTCGGTGAAGTGGATCGCCGTGACCGCGCCCGAGACGCGCGGACGCACCTCGACCGAGCGGCTCGGCTCGAACCGGCCGACATAATCGTCCCATTCGTTGATCTCGCGCACCAGCGGCGACGCGACCGTCACGGTCGGCGGCGGCGGCGCGGCGGCGGCAGGCGTGCCGCGGCTGTTCAGGCCTACGGCGGCTGCGATCACTGCGACGGGCAGCGCGACCAGCGATGCCTTGTGCCAGGTCTTGAGCCGCTTCGTGCCGGGCTGCGCGCCGGCGTCGTCGGACTCAATGCGTGTAACCATGTTCATGTCGTGTCCCCTGATTCAGGGCCGCGCGGCCGCGGCTGATGCTGGCAAGCAGCGTTTCGAGTTGATCGGCGGTGTAACCCGCCTCTTGGAAGGCGCGGATCTCGTGCTGCGGCAGGCGGAAACCCTTGCGCCATGCGAGCACCGAGATGCGCCGGAGCGCTTCGAGCCTGGGATCGGCGAGCCTGGGATTGGGCCGCTCGCCACCGAAGAGAACGCCCAGGGCGATCGCCATCCGGCCCGGTTTCTCGAGCGTCGAGAGCCGGTCGTGCTGCGCGATCGCGACGACTTGCCATTCGAGAGCGGTCAGGCCGGTAGCGGTCCTGGGCTGCACGACGGCCACGTCGCGCGGCATCGGGATCGCAGCGCCCTGCATCTCGGCGAGGTTCAGATAGGCCATGGTTCGTCTCCCTTCGTCGGACCGGCCGGGCAAAGCCCTTCCCTTGCCGTGCGGCCCCTTGGCCGCCGGCTTGCCGGTCTTGCTGTTCCTTGATGCGTCAGGCTCGGCTCACCCTAAATCGTGCGTGCCGGCTTTCCGCCCATACATGCGTATGACCCACCTCACCCGCGGGGCCATCCGGTCCCGCAGCCAGTCATCCGCTCCTGTCGAATTCAGGCGTTCACCGCCCTTGTCGGTTCAGGGCCCAGCCCTGCTTCCTGATTGTGCGAGCTGACGCATCGCCGCTTCCTTTGTCGCCGATCCATCACCCCAGCGGCGGCGGATCATTTCTATACTGACTGGTATAGAACTCGTGCTGCGTTGCGTCAAGGGGCTTTCTATACTGCCCGGTATTTTTTGTCCATATTCTGTTAATGTGCCGGACAAGTTTTTATTGGGCGCCGCTACGGCAAGCACGCCCGGCAGGCGGTCAGCGCGTCGGCCAGACCGTCAGGCTGGTGTTCACCAGCCGCTCCAGATCGGCGCAGGTCGCGCCCGATCCGCCCTGCACGGCGATGCCCTGCATGATCGCGAGGAGATAATTGGCGAGCCCCTCGGGCTCGATATTGTCGGGCAGGTCGCCGTCCGTCTTGGCCCGCTCGAATCGCGCGACCAGCGCGCGCAGCGACGATGCGCGCCGCGCGATCACTTCCTCGCGGATGCATTCTGCCTCGGTCCCGCACGCGACCGAGCTGATGACGCCCAGGCATCCCTTGGGATCCCATTCGTCGGCCTGCACCGCATAGGCGCCGCGCAGCAGCCGCTCGGCCACGCCGCGCGCGGTCGGCGCTTCCAGCGCCTGGGCCATATAATCGAGCTTCTCGCTCTCGTAGAGGTCGAGTGCCTTGCGGAACAGCGCCTCCTTGTTGCCGAACGCGGCATAGAGGCTCGGCCGGGTGATCCCCATCGCCTCGGTAAGATCGGTCAGCGACGCACCCTCATAGCCCTTGCTCCAGAACACGCGCAGCGCGGCCGTCAGCGCCTCGTCCATGTCGAATTCGCGGGGCCTGCCTTTGGTGGGGGAACAGAGTGCGGTTTTCATAATGATCGGTACATAAGATGTCCGCACCAAAAAGTCCAATGCCGTGTGGTGCTTGCGTCTCAAAACGACCAAGCGGGCCGATTTCTCCGCTCCCCCGCGCGCACACGATCGGTCCGGACCGACGATACCGCTGGAATTGCTGGAATATCTACCCGGATCGGCGATGCGCGCGCGCCCAGTCGAGCGCGGCGTCGGCAACTTCCTCCCAGCCGCTCTCGTTGCACAGCCAATGCGAGCGGCCGGGAAATTCGCGAAATTCGGTGCGCGACGGGGCGCGCCGCTGCTTCCTGAAATTGGTGCGGACCATGGCGGCGGGAACGGTGCGGTCCTTCTCCCCCGCGATCAGCAGCAGCGGCGCGCGATCCGGGTTCGCCCAGCGGATCCGGCTGCCGATGCCGAGCAGCGCCTGGAAGAAGATCCGCCCCGGCGCCGGCACGATGAACTTCTGCCACGCATAAGGCTTCTCCGCCTCGGGCAGCGTCTGCGCGAAGCCGGTGGCAAAGCCGCGCAGGCTCATCCGCAGCACCCGGTTCCAGCCGTTCCACGCCGTGAACACCGGCAGCGAGGTCCAGATCGCCAGAGGGCTCGCCGGCACGCCGAAGGGCGCCGCGGGGTCGATCGCGACTCCGGCCGCGCCGAGTCCGCGGTTCAGCAGCATCTGGACGATCAGCCCGCCGAAGGAATGGCCGATCAAGATCGGCGGCTCGGCCATCGCCTCGATCAGCGCGGCATGATGATCGACGATCTGCCCCAGCCCCAGCCGGGCCAGCCGCGGATCCGGGGAGGCGCGCAGCACCTCCACCGGTCCGTCGAGACAGGGCCAGGCCGGCGCCGCCACCGTCACACCCGCCGCTTCGTAGCGTTGCCGGAAGCGGTCCCACGCGCTTGGCGTCAGCCAGGCGCCGTGGATGAGCAGGACGGTGTCGGCCATTCGCTTCCCCTTCCCGTTCGGTTCAGCCCTTGATGAACGCGAGCAGGTCGGGGTTGAGGACGTCCGGATTGGTCGAGAGCATGCCGTGGGGGAAGCCCTCATAGCTCTTGAGCGTGCCGTGCTTCAGCAGCTTCGCCGAAAGCGGCCCGGCATCGGCATAGGGCACGATCTGGTCGTCGGTGCCGTGCGCGACGAGGACCGGCACCTCGATCTTCTTGAGGTCTTCGGTGAAGTCGGTCTCGGAAAACGCCTTGATGCCTTCGTAATGGGCGTTGGCCGCGCCCATCATCCCCTGGCGCCACCAATTGTCGATCAGGCCCTGCGAGATCTTCGCACCCGGCCGGTTGAAGCCATAGAAGGGGCCGGTCGGCAGGTCGATGTAGAATTGCGAGCGATTGGCGGCGAGCGCCGCGCGCAGCCCGTCGAACACCGAGATGTCCAGGCCGCCGGGATTGGCGGGGGTCTTGACCATGATCGGCGGCACCGCGCTCACCAGCACCGCCTTGGCGACGCGGCCCGGCTTGGCGCGGGCGACATAATGCGCGACCTCGCCGCCGCCGGTCGAATGGCCGATATGGATTGCGCCCTTCAGGTCGAGCGCGTCGGTGACGGCGGCGACGTCGGCGGCATAATGGTCCATGTCGTGGCCCGAGCCGACCTGCGACGAGCGTCCATGGCCGCGCCGGTCATGCGCGATCACCCGGTAGCCCTTGGCGAGGAAGAACAGCATCTGGTTGTCCCAGTCGTCCGCGCTGAGCGGCCAGCCATGGTGGAACATGATCGGCGTGGCGGTCTTGGGGCCCCAGTCCTTGTAGAAGATCTCGACGCCGTCGGTGGTCTTTACCGTACCCATGTTTCGTTCTCCTGCGATGGTTCCGGCGAATGCCGGGAAGGCGGTGGGAAGCGTGGCCAGGCCGGCGACGACAGTCGCACCGGCGATGAACTCGCGCCGGCTTGCGCCCTGGGGAGTGACGAAGTCCTGCTCGCGCATTGCTTGTGTCCCCTGTGGTTGTGGAGGCGGTTATCGGCCTGCCGGACGGGAGATGAAATCCCGCGAGCAGGTATTCCAGGCACCCTTTAGGGTTACTGCACTAAACTTTCGGCCATGCTAGAAGGCGTTAGCCGGATGGTTCCGGCTGGATGCTGCGACACTGGGGGATCGGGTTTGCGGCTGGCGCTGGTCATGGCCGGGTTATGGGCGCTGTGCTGCGCGCAGCCCGTGCGCGCGGACACGCCCCACCCCACCCGGTTCACCCATGGCAGCTGGACCAGCAAGGACGGGGTGCCGTCCATGGTCCAGTCGCTCGCGCAGACGCGCGACGGCTATCTGTGGCTCGGCACCGGCGACGGCCTGTACCGCTTCGACGGCGTGACCTTCGAGCATATCGCCCCCGCGCCCGATCACCCGCGCGGCGCGATCCCCGTCAGCGCGGTGCTGGTCACGCGCAAGGGCGAGCTCTGGGCCGGCTATTCCGGATCGGGCGGCGTCGAGGTCTATCGCGGTGGCCGCATGGTGCGCGCCGGCATGCCCGATCCCCCGGGCGAGATCACCCAGCTTGCCGAGGATCTGGACGGAGCGATCTGGGCCGTGGGCGGCCGCGGGCGCAGGGCGCTCAAGCGCTATCGGGCCGGCACCTGGCAAGGGATCGATTCGAGTTGGGGCGTGCCCGACAAGGAATTCGTCGCCAGCGTCCTCGCTGCGCGCGACGGCACGCTGTGGCTCGCCACCAACACGCAGTTGCTGTTCCTGCGCCATGGGGCGAAGCGCTTCGAGGCGACCGGCCTCGGCGTCGCCGAAGGTGCCAGCATGGCCGAGGATCCGCACGGCCATGTCTGGCTGTCGGACCCCAGCGGCACCCGGATGCTGCCCGATTATCCGCGCGGCGCCCGCGTCGCGGCGAACCCGGCCGTCTTCCCGCCCTCGGGCACGATCCGCCGCACGACGATCCTGTTCGATCGCGAAGGGAGCCTGTGGGGCTCCACCTTCACCAGCGGCATCTTCCGCATTCCCGCGCCCGAGGCGGCCGGGCAGCCGACCGGCTTCGGCACCGCCAACGGCCTTTCCTCCAACCAGGCGGTCGCGGTGTTCCAGGATCGCGAGGGCAATATCTGGGTGGGCACCGAGATGGGGCTCGACCAGTTCCGCATCTCCAACGTCTCGCGCGTCGATCCCCCGGCGGCCAGCTCGGCCTTCGGCTATCTGATCGCCGCGGACGACACGGGCACCGTCTATCTCGCCAGCGGCCCGACGCTCTACCGCGCCGATCCCGGCGGCGAGCCCCGGCCGGTGCTGACCGGGCAGGACGAGGCTCAGGCGCTCTGCCGCGGCGGCGACGGCACGATATGGCTCGGGCTTCCCGGCCGCATGATACGCCTGCGCGGAGGCAAGCCGGTCGAGACGCTCGCGCTGCCCGATCGCGCGCTCAGCTTCGGATGCGGCGAGGACAGCAGCGGCCGGCTATGGGTCGCCCGTTTCGACCATGGCCTGCTGATGCGCGATGCGCGGGGCTGGCGGCGCATCCCCCTGCCGCCCGGCGCGCCAGGCCGGCCGCAGGACGTGGTGATCGACGGACAGGGCAACCCCGTCATCATCCTCGATCGCCACGCACTCGTCCGCATCACGGGCAGCATCGCCACTGCCTGGAGCAACGATCGGATCGGCGTCACCGGCATCACCACCGTCCATGGCGGCCCCGACGGGCTGTTCGTCGGCGGCGGACAGGGGCTGGCGCGCTACCGGGACGGCCGCTTCGCCCGGCTCGACATCGCCGATCACCCCTGGCTGCGCGGCGTGCGCGGCATGGTCCAGACGCGCGCGGGCCAGACCTGGATGGTCAACAATCACGGCATCATCCGCATCGCGACCGCCGATCTCGACCGCGCCTTCGCCCATCCCGGCGATCCCATCCCCCACAAGCTGCTCGACGAGCAGGACGGATTCGCCAGTCGCACCCAGCGCTCCGACGGGTTGCAGATGGCGGCGGGTAGCGATGGGCGGCTATGGTTCCTCACCCGCCAGGGCGTGGTCCGCGTCGATCCCAACCATCTCGTGCGCAACGCCGCGCCGCCGCCGGTGAAGATCCGCGCGCTCACGGCGGACCGGCATCGCTATGTCGATCCCGCCTCGCTCACCCTCGGGCGCGGCACGCGGAACCTCTCGATCGAATATACCGCGCTCAGCCTGTCGGTGCCGAGCCGGGTGCGCTTCCGCTACATGCTGGAGGGCGTGGACAAGGACTGGGTCGATCCCGGCACGCGCCGACAGGCATTCTACACCAATCTCGCCCCCGGCACCTATCGCTTCCGGGTGATCGCCGCGAACAATGACGGCGTGTGGAACCACACCGGCGCCACGCTGGAATTCACGATTCGGCCGACCTTCTTCCAGTCCTGGCCCTTTTATGCGCTGTGCGTCGCCGCCGCGCTGCTGGCGACCTGGCTCGTCTATCGCCTGCGCCTCCGGCGGATGGCGGCGCGGATGCGGATGCGGCTGGCCGAGCGGCTCGCCGAGCGCGAGCGCATCGCCCGCGAGCTGCACGACACGCTGCTCCAGGGCGTCCAGGCGCTGGTGCTGCGCTTCCAGCTCGTCGCGGACGACATGCCGCCCGACCAGCCCGCCCGCCGTGCGCTGGAAGAAGCGCTGGACCGCGCCGACGACGTGCTGGCCGAGGGCCGCGACCGCGTGCGCGACCTCCGCATGATCGGCGCGCCCGACGATATCGAGCACATGATCCTCGACATCGCCCGCAAGCAGGCGTTCGATTCCGCCACCCGCATCCATGTCTCCACCGAAGGCCAGTCGCGCCCGCTCGATCCGCTCGTCTGCGACGAGGTCGCGCGGATCGCCAACGAGGCGCTGTTCAACATCTGGCGCCATGCCCATGCCCGCACCGTGGAAGTCGTCATCGGCTTCCGCACCACCGCCTTCACCGTGCGCTTCCGCGACGATGGCGTCGGCATGGCCCTCGACATCGTCCGCTGCGGCGAGAAGCCCGGCCATTTCGGCCTGACCGGCATGCGCGAACGCGCGCGCAAGCTCGGCGCGGAGTTCGGCATAGACAGCGGCCCCGGCAAGGGCACCGAGATCGTCCTGATCGTCCCCGCCGGGATCGCCTACACATCGATCAGGAAGGGCCGGAAGATGGCCGTGACCGCAGGAGACGGCGATGATTGAGCAGGCAATGGCGGCCCCCGCCGCCCCCGCGATCCGCGTGCTGGTGGTCGACGATCACCCGATGCTGCGCGAGGGGCTGGTCGCGGTGATCGAGCGCCAGCCCGACATGGTATTGGCCGGCGAGGCGCGCGACGGCGCCGAGGCGGTGGCGCGCCACCGCGAGCTGGGCCCCGATGTCACGCTGATGGACATCCAGATGCCCGGCATGAACGGGATCGAGGCGATCGAGACGATCCGCCGAGAGCAGTCCGACGCCGCGATCGTCGTCCTCACCACCTATCCCGGCGACACCCAGGCGCTGCGAGCGCTTCGCGCCGGCGCGAGCGGATATCTGCTAAAGAGTTGCATTCGCAAAGATCTGCTCGATACGATCCGCTCGGCCTATGCCGGCCGCCGCGCCATCGCCCCGGAAATCGCGCAGGAGATCGCCCTGCACGCGCTGGAGGATCGCCTCACCGAACGCGAGCTCGGCATCCTGCGCCTGGTGGCGGAGGGACATCCCAACAAGCAGATCGCCTGGCAGCTATCGCTCTCCACCGACACGGTGAAGGCGCACCTCAAGAGCATCTTCGCCAAGCTCGACGTGGCCGATCGCACCCACGCCGTGATCGTCGCGGCGCGGCGGGGGTTTATCGAGATCTAGGCTGCCGCAAGACCAGCCCCTTTCAAGCATCGGGCGCTGTCGGTATCGTTTCGAAGGCGATCTGCAATATCCGGGCTATTGGCACGTCACGGCGAACTCGAACGGGAGGCAATATAGGCATGAAGCATTTCCGCCGTCTGGCTTTGTACGGGACGCTGACCATGCTCGTCTCGACCGGTGCGCTCGCCAAGGCGCGGCCGGACGCCGTCGATGCGGCGGCGCGCGCGGCGATGGCGGACACCGGCGCGCGGGGCCTCGCCATCGCGACGATCGACGGCGGCAAGGTGCGGACGGTGCGGACCTGGGGCGCCCGCAATGCCAATGGCGATCCCTTGACGCCGGACACGGTGATGTACGGCGCGTCGTTGACCAAAGCCGTGTTCGGCTATTTCGTGACCCAGCTCGCCGCCGAAAAGCGCCTCGACCTCGACCGGCCCATCGCCACGATGCTGCCGAAACCGCTTCCGGACTATGGCAATCTCGACGCCTATGGCAACTGGGGCGATCTGGCCGGGGACGATCGCTGGCGGGCGATCACGCCGCGCATGGTGCTGAACCATGCCACCGGCTTCGCCAATTTCGCCTATCTCGAGCCGGACGAGAAGCTGCGCATCCATTTCACTCCCGGCACGCGCTATGCCTATTCCGGCGAGGGCATCTCGCTTCTGCAATTCGGCATCGAGCGGGGGCTGGGCCTGGACGTGGAGGCCGAACTGCAGTGCCGCTTCTTCGGCCCGCTCGGGATGACCCGCACCAGCCTGATATGGCAACCGGGTTTCGCGCCGAACATCGCGGACGGATGGGACGAGCAAGGCAAGGCCGAGCCCCATGACGAGCGCAGCCGGGTGCGCGCGGCAGGCTCGATGGACACGACGATCCACGACCTGTCGCTAATGGCGGCGGCGATGGTGCGCGGCTACGGACTGCCCGCGCGCTGGCGCGCCGCCTATGTGAAGGGCACGCTGCCGATCACGACCCGCCAGCAATTCCCGACGCTGCTCCCCGATGCGCGCCCGGCCGAACGGCCGAACGCCTCGGCCGCGCTCGGCGTCCTCGCCTTCACCGGATCTCAGGGGCCGGGATGGCTGAAGGGCGGCCACAACGACACCACGGCCAACACATTGGTGTGCCTGGAACGCGGCCGGCGCTGCGTGCTGATCCTGTCCAACGACGTGCGCGCCGAGCGCGCCTTTCCGGCTCTGGTCCGCGCCGCGCTCGGCGAGACAGGCGTTCCCTATCGTTGGGAGTATCCGGGACTGCCGAGCTATTGACCTCGATAGCCGTCGAATGACCGCAAGTGGATCGTCAGCAGTCGTTCCCTATCCGGTTTATCGGATGCCTGCTGTCCGATCTGGGCATTACGAACTCGTGTGAGGTTTCGCTAACCGGCGCTCCATTGACCACGATGCGCTTGAGAGGCGGCGCAGGGACGAGCCCACCTGTTTCAGCACCGTATCCCGCATCTCCGCCGTGCGATGCGAACGCACCGTCGCAGTGATGTCCGCCAGCATCGCATCCATCGCCGTCGCTCATGGCCCAATCCTTTGCCCGGACGGCCAATTCTCTCATGGCAGGCGAATATCGGCAACTGTTGCATTCCCGGCCGGTTCGATCCCCTCATCGCAAACCCGACGGACGAACTTTCGTGACAAAACATTGCTGCACCGCCGCAAACAGCCACGCCGCGTTGACCCTGCGGAAACGGGAACCTACCTCCCCTCTCGCATGTATTTGACCGACCCTCCGATGACCCAGCCTTCCATCGTCCTGGTCGAAGACGACCCTGCGCTGCGCACCCTCACCACGCGCGCCCTGCAGGAGCATGGCTATACCGTGCGCCCCGCCTCGTCCGCGCCCGAGATGTGGCTCGCGCTCGATCAGGGACCGGCCGATCTCGTCCTGCTCGACATCATGCTGCCCGGCACCAGCGGCATCGATCTGTGCCGCGCGATCCGCCAGAAGAGCGAGATCCCGATCATCTTCATCTCGGCCAAGGGCAGCGAGACCGATCGCGTCGTCGGGCTGGAGCTGGGCGCCGACGATTATATCGCCAAGCCCTTCGGCACGCGCGAGCTGGTCGCCCGCGTCCGCGCCGTGCTCCGCCGCGGCGGCGCCGAGCGCCAGCCGGCCGAGCGCCCGCGCGGCACGCTCCAGTTCGACGGCTGGACCGTCGTCCTCCCCCGCCGCGAGCTGCTTTCCCCCACCGGCGCGGTCGTCGAACTCACCGGCGCCGAGTTCGACCTGCTCGTGGCGCTGTGCGACCATGCCGGCCGCGTCATCGCCCGCGAACGGCTGATCGAGCTGTCGCGCACCCGCCTGGGCGACAGCTCGGATCGCAGCGTCGACGTGCTGGTCAGCCGCCTGCGCCGCAAGCTCTCCAATGCCGGCAAGGGCGCGCCGATCATCACCGTGCGCGGCGTCGGCTATATGCTCAACGTGCCGGTCACGCGCGATTGAGCGGCCTGTTCCGCGCGCCTTTGGGGCTGATCGGCCGGGTCTTCGCGATCCTGCTGCTCACCATTCTGATCGAGTTCGCTGTCAGCACTGTCCTCTACGAGCGCGCCAGCCATTTCTCCGTCCGTGACGACGAGGCGCGCCGCCTGGCCGAGCATCTGGTGATCTCGCGCAAGATCATGGCCGAGCAGCCGGTCGAACACAGGCCTGCCATGGCCGGCGAGCTCACCACCGATCGCTACGAAGTCCATTGGAAGGCAGCGCAGCCCCAGCTCCCCCCGATCGCGCCGTCGCTCGACCATATCTATCATCAGGTCGTCACCTGGGAGCCGCAACTGGCCGCCACCGATCTGCGCCTGCGGCTCACCTCGCCCGGCCGCCAGGCGGCCATCGTCGGCGGACTGCGCCTGCCGGATCGGAGCTGGCTCTATTTCCGGACGCGCGAGCCGGTCCAGCAGTTGAACCTCGCGACCGAGCGCGTCCTGCTCGCGCTGATCCCGGCGATGGGGCTGATCCTGATCGGCGGCCTGATGGTGCGCCAGATGCTGCTCCCGCTGCGCCGTCTCGCCATCGCCGCCGATCATGTCGGCAGCAACAGCGCGGAGGACGTGCCGGAGGCCGGGCCGGGCGAGGTCCGCCGGGTCGTCCATGCCTTCAACCGGATGCAGGCGCGCATCCGCCGCCTGATCGCCGATCGCACCCAGGCGCTCGCCGCCGTCGGCCACGACATGCGCACGCCGCTCGCCCGCCTGCGCCTGCGCGCCGACGCCATCGCCGATCCCGCGCTGCGCGCCGCGGTCGAGGCCGATGTCGCCGAGATGGAGGCGATGATCGCCTCGGTGCTCGCCTATCTCGGCGGCGAGGGCGAGATCGAGAGGCCGGTCCCCGCCGACCTCGCCGTGCTCTGCGCCACCCTGTGCGACGAACGGGCCGACCTCGGCGACGCGGTCGAATATGCCGGGCCGCGGCACCTCGAAATGACGCTCCGCCCGATGGCGATGAAGCGCGCGATCGTGAACCTGGTCGAGAATGCGCTCCACCATGCCGATACTGTCTGCGTCCGCCTGATCGAGGAGGAAGCGCGCGTGCTGGTCCGCGTCGAGGATGACGGCCCCGGCATCCCCGAGGAATCGATGGAACAGGTGCTCCAGCCCTTCTTCCGCCTCGACACCGCCCGCACCCGCGACACGGTCGGCTTCGGCCTGGGCCTGCCGATCGTCGTGCGCGTGGCGGAGGCCGAGGGCGGCAGTTTCACCCTCGCCAATCGCCCCGAAGGCGGCCTCTGCGCCGAAATCGCCCTGCCGCGCGGCTGATCGCGGCAGGCGCAATCATTCCTTACAAAACTGCTGCACTGCGGCAAAGCCGGCTTCGTATCTAGCTCGTCCAGGCACGCGCGTACCCGCGCGCCGGACAAGGAGCATGTTCAAGTGAACGAACTGATCGGACGCGTATTCAGCTTCGAAAAGCAGGTCTTCCCGCTGCAAAGCGCGCTCTATTCGAAGCTCGTCGCCGATGGGCAGAGCCCCACGGCATTGATGATCTCCTGCGCGGATTCGCGCGTCGTCCCCGAGCATATCATGCAGGCCCAGGCCGGCGACCTGTTCGTCTGCCGCAACGCGGGCAACATCGTCCCGCCCTTCTCGACCCAGAATGGCGGCGTCTCCTCGACGGTCGAATATGCCGTCGCGGCGCTCGGCGTGCGCGACATCATCGTCTGCGGCCATTCGGATTGCGGCGCGATGCAGGCACTGATGGACCCTGCCAGCCTGACGGACATGCCCAACGTCGCCGCATGGCTGCGCCACAGCCACGCCGCCCATGCGGTGGTCAAACAGGGCTATCCCGAGCTCACCAGCGACGAGGCGGTCCGCGCCGCCAGCCTGGAGAATGTCGTCGTCCAGCTCGCCCATCTGCGCACCCATCCCTCGGTCGCCGCCGGCATCGCGCGCGGCGAGATCGCGCTGCACGGCTGGTTCGTCGATATCAGCGCGGGCGTGATGCTCGGCCTCGACGGCGTCACCGGCCGCTTCATGACGATCCGCGAGGATCGCCCGCTCCCGGTCGCCCTCCCCGCCGCACGGCGCGTCGCCACCGATTTCGAATATGCGGAGGCGGCGGAATGAGCCTGCTCGACCGAATCCCATCGCCCAAGGTGATCGGCCGCGACTTCACCGCGTCGATCGTCGTCTTCCTGGTCGCGATGCCGCTCTGCATGGGCATCGCCGTCGCATCGGGCATGCCGCCCGAAAAGGGCATCCTCACCGGCATCATCGGCGGCATTGTCGTCGGCGCGCTCGCCGGCTCGCCGCTCCAGGTCAGCGGCCCCGCCGCCGGCCTGGCGGTGATCGTGTTCGAGCTGGTCCGCGCCCAGGGTCTGTCGGCGCTCGGGCCGATCCTCGTCCTTGCCGGACTGATCCAGCTCGTCGCCGGCATCGCCCGGGTCGGCGGCTGGTTCCGCGCGATCTCGCCCGCCGTCGTCCACGGCATGCTCGCCGGCATCGGCATATTGATCGTCGTCGGCCAGTTCCACGTGCTGTTTGACGCCAAGCCGCTCCCCAGCGGCCTGGAGAATCTCGCCGCCATGCCCGCCCGCCTGCTCGGCATCTCGCCGACCAGCATCGCGGGGGCCGAGCTCGCATTGTTCGTCGGCCTGCTCACCATCGCCGTGATGCTCGGCTGGGAGCGGTTCCGCCCGCAGGCGCTGCGCCTCGTCCCCGGCGCGCTGATCGGCGTCGTCGCCGCCACTCTGGTCGCCTGGGGCTTCGGCCTGGGCGTCGCCCATGTCGAGGTGCCCGAGTCGATCGCCGCCGCGATCACCCTCCCCGGCGCCGACATGTTCGCCCGCTGGCTCGATCCCACCGTGATCGGCGCCGCCATCGCCATTGCCTTCATCGCCAGCGCCGAGACTCTGCTCTCCGCCGCCGCGGTGGACCGGATGCACGACGGCGTGCGCACCAACTACAACAAGGAGCTGCGCGCCCAGGGCATCGGCAATTTGCTGTGCGGCGCGGTCGGCGCGCTGCCGATGACCGGCGTCATCGTCCGCAGCTCGGCCAACGTCCAGGCGGGCGCCACCACGCGCCTCTCGGCGATCCTCCACGGCGTCTGGATCCTCGGCTTCGTCGCACTGCTGCCCTGGCTGCTGCGCGAGATCCCGATGGCCGCGCTCGGCGCCGTGCTGGTCGTCACCGGCTGGAGACTCGTCAACCTCCACCACGCCCGCCATCTCTTCCACCATTATGGCATGCTCCCCGCCGCGATCTGGGCGGTGACCCTCGTGCTGGTGGTGGCCGAAGACCTGCTCACCGGCGTCCTGGTCGGCCTGGCGCTGTCGCTGCTCGAGCTGATCCCCAATGCCCGGCGCCTGCGCCTCAAGGTCGATCAGCACAGCGATGACGAGGGCCACACGATCCGCCTCACCGGCACCGCGACCTTCGTCACCCTGCCCAAGCTCTCCGACACGCTGGAGGCGGCGCCGCACGGGGCGCGGGTGCGGCTCGAACTCTCCAACCTCGCCGCGGTCGACCATAGCTGCGCCGAGCTGCTCAAGGACTGGCTCCAGCGCCGCCGCGCGGCCGGCAACGACGTCGAGCTGAGCGGTGCCACCGGAAAGATGGCAGCGCTCGCGGCCTGAGCCGCAACACTTCCTTACAGAGCCGCAACGCGGAGGCAGCGGCGCCGGGGTACATCGATATCAGTCCCGACCGATCGTTCCCCCGCCGTGAATTGAGAAGCGCAGCGTCCGGGGGCGACGGTCGGGACACCTTTCAGGCGAGGCTGCCGGCGTCCCCCGTCCGCGGCATCGAAAGCGACTGGACCACGACTGGAGGCGCGGGATCTTCTCGATCCCGCGCCCTTTTCGTTGCGTCGGACGCGATGCGGAACTCAGGCTGGAAAGGCGAAGGTCCAGCGCACGCCTTCGGGAAGATATTCCATCGTCCCCTTGCCCTTGAGCGCGCGCGGGACGATCTGCTCGATCACGATGCTGCCGAAGCCCTGCCGCTGCGGCGCCGCGACCGCCGGACCGCCGCTTTCGTGCCAGCATATCCGGATCCGGCGTGCCTCCTCATCGAGCGTCCAATCGATCGTCACGCGCCCGGCATCGCTGCTCAGCGCGCCATATTTCGATGCGTTCGTCGCCAGCTCGTGCAGCGCGAGCCCCAGATGCTGCACGGCGGCGGCATTGAGCATGATCCGCGGCCCCGCCACTTCGACGCGCTCCTGGTCGATCCCGCCGAACGGCTTCAACTGCCCGGCCAGCAGGTCGAGGAGCGGCGTGCCGAACCAATTGTCGCGCACCAGCAGGTCGTTGCACTGGGCCAGCGCGGTCAGCCGCAGCGCGAGCCGGGCGTGATAATCGGCGATGTCCACCGTCTGCCCCACCGTCTGCCGCGCGATGGCGATGACGACGCTCAACAGGTTCTTGCTGCGATGGGAAAGCTCTTCGGCGATGAACTGGATATGCTCCTCGCGGCGCTTGAGCTCGCCGATGTCGATATGCGTGCCCAGCCAGCGATCCACGCCGCCGCCGGGGCCGTGCAGCGGCACCACCCGCGTCAGATAGGGCCGCTCCTGCCCGTCCCTGCCGCGCAGGGCCATTTCCATCTCGAACCGCTCGCCGGTGGTGACCGACTGGGTCCATTGGCCGCAGCCCTTGTCCGGGCGCAGCACCTTGAACCAGTCCTGCCCCGCGATCTCCCCGGCCGGCAACGCGCTGAACTCCGCCAATTGCCCGTTGAACCAGAAGATCGACCCGTCCGCGTCGCTCATCCACACAAGCTGGGGAATCGAATCCGCCAGCGTGCGGAACTGCTGCTCGCTGGCCTGGAGCGCCATCTCGGCCTGCTTGCGCCGGGTGATCTCCATCGCGGCGACATTGACGCCGACGATCTCGCCGTTCGGATCGCGCATCGGGTGCCAATAGGTGATCCAGGAGCGGTCGATCGTGTCGCCGGGATTCTGGCCGGCCACCTCGATGCCCGTCACCGGCTCGCCGGTCTCGACGATCGTGTGGACAATCGCCTCGACCGCGTCGGCCAGCGCCGGCACGCACTCGCGCACCGTGTGGCCGAGATGCCCCTCCACCGAAATGCCGCAGATTTCCGTCAGATGCTGGTTGATCCGCAGATAGCGGCAATCGAGCGACAGATAGGCAAGGCCGATCGGCGCCGTATCGTACAGGAACTGCAACGACGGCTCATGGGGAGGATCGAGCGCTACCGTCACCGATTTCCGGTACACGTCCCCCGTATGCGCCAAGTTGTTCGACAACGGCTACTCCCACGCACTGGCAGCAAACAAACCGTCACCGATCCTATCGGCAAATCAAGCTGCTGTCTCTCTCCTAATTTACTGGCTTCTGCTTGATGCCGCGTAAATTCGCGCTCGCGAGATCTGTCCGACAACCGGATGAAACCGGCTACATGTCGCGCCGCGCGCGAAGACGTAGGGGAAACCCTCGATCGCGAACGGAAGCGAATTGGTGGCCCGGAGAGGATTCGAACCTCCGACCTCTCGATTAGGAATCGCTTGCTCTATCCTGCTGAGCTACCGGGCCACGCGGCGATTTCGTAGGTTCGGGCGCCTTTGCGGTCAATCGGCAACGCGCGGCTGCGCATTATCTTCAGAACCCATGGAATCGCGAAGCTGGACAAGGCCGGCCGGCAGGCGCCTGGCCAGGGCGCGGGCGAGATCGGCCAAAGGCATGTTCCGGTCGAGCGGCCGCAACAGGTCTTCGAACATCCGCGTCAGCGCGTCTTCGGCAGGCAGCGCCACCTGCATCGAGACGAACTGCATTGCCGGCGCCTCGACACGGGGCGCATAGAAACCCTTGCCCGGCGTCGGATCGTCGGTCTCGCCGAGCAGATATTCCGGCGTGGTCTGGAGCGTGCGGGCCAATCGGACGAGGTGCGCGGTGTTGTGCGTCTCGCCCTTCACGATCTTTCCGACGGCCTGCTGCGAGATGCCCAGCGCGCGAGCCACCGCGGCTTGACTCGTTCCCAGCTCTGAAATGCGTGCCGCAACGCGATCGCCCCGGATCATGGGACCACCCTAGGAGACGGCCCGCGCTGCGGTAGGGAAATCTGGTTGCAGCGAATCAACAACTATGGTTGTTATATGGGCAATTCGGCCATTCCCCACGCTTGGACATCCGCCATGAATCCCAGGTTGATCGAGCTTCTTCGCGAATATTGGATTCTCACTGCCGAGTTCGATCACAGCGTCGATCAGGCAGGGCAGCAAAGAGGCGCCAGTATCCGGATGGTCGAGGACGAGATCGGCAAGATCGCGATCGTGGAGAATCGCTGCTCCTTCTGTCTCGCCGATCTAGCCGATGCCGACCCGGCGAAAATCAGGGACGGCATCTGCGGGAAGTGCATCGCGGAAGAGACGCGCTGAGCCGCGGCAACGCGGCCGCTACGCCGTCGGACAGGTCAATTGCAAGCCTCGGGCGGCACGATCGGCACCAGCAGCGGTGCGACCGGCACGCCCTCCTCCACCAGCGCCTGCGCCTCGTCCGCCGTGGTCTGGCCGTGGATCGGCGCCTGCGGGGTCTCGCCCAGATGCATCGCCCGCGCCTTGTCGGCAAAGGCGGTGCCGACCCATTGCGACTTTTCGAGCATCTTCGTCTGCATCTCGGCGATCGCCGCCATCGCGGCCTTCACCGCTTGCGGAGCGACCGGCGCCGACTGGTTGCCCTTCGCCGCGACATTGGGCGCCATCACGGCCTTGCCCACATCGCCGTCGCCGCACATCGGGCATTGGATCAGCCCGCCCGCGCGCTGCGTCTCATAGGCGTCGCTCGATCCGAACCACGCCTCGAACACATGACCGGTGCCGCATTTCAGGTCGAAGACGATCACAATATTTCCGCCGCAGGGATCGCCCGGCGATGCCGGAGCACCGGCACCCGCGCCCGCGCCGCTTCCACGCGTGCCTGGTCGATCTCGGCAAAGCCCAGTCCAGCCGGCTCGCTCATGTCGAGCAGCACTTCGCCCCAGGGATCGACCACCAGCGAATGCCCATAGGTCGCACGGCCGTCCTCATGCTCGCCCGTCTGCGCCGCCGAGATCACGAAGGCCGCCGCCTCGACCGCCCGCGCGCGCTGGAGCACGTGCCAATGCGCCGCGCCGGTGGGGCGGGTGAAGGCCGCCGGCATCGCCAGGATCGTCGCCCCGGCATCGCTCAGCGTGCGGAACAGGTCCGGGAAGCGCAGATCATAGCAGATCGCCATGCCCAGCACGCCCAGCGGCGTCTGCACCGTCACCGCGCGCTCGCCGGCAGTGTAGCTGTTCGATTCGCGCCAGCTCTCGCCGGTCGGCAGGTCGACGTCGAACAGGTGCATCTTGTCATAGGTCGCGCGGATCGCGCCCGAATCGTCGATCACATAGCCGCGATTGGCGAGTTTGCCGTCGTCGCGCAGCACCGCGAGGCTGCCCAGATGCACCCAGATGCCCTGCTTCGCCGCCGCCTCGCGCACGGCCGCCAGCACCCGGTCCTCATCCTCGCGCACCAGAGATCCCGCCGCGCGGTTGCGGTCGCTGTCGAGCAGCCCCGACATTTCCGGCGTGAACAGCATCGCCGCCCCGCCCGCCTTGGCCTGGGCCACGCCTTCCACCAGCGCTCGGGCATTGGCGGCGGGATCGATCCCGCTCGTCATCTGGAGCAGCGCGGCGCGGGTCATGCGGCGAGCAGCGCGTCCAGGCCGCCCTGCCGGTCGAGCGCGGCCAGATCGTCCGATCCGCCGATATGCTCGCCGTCGATGAAGACCTGCGGCACGGTGGTCCGGCCATTGGCGCGCTGGATCATCTCCTCGCGCTTCGGCCCGCCCATGGTGATGTCATATTCCTCATAGGCGACGCCCTTGCCGTCGAGGAGCTGCTTGGCGCGGCTGCAATAGGGGCAGAACGCCTTGGTGTAGATTTCGATTTTGGCCATAACCTCCTCGACTTGTGGTGCGCCCCTGCCCCTGTCAAGCCGGGGGCTCAATCCAAAGCATCGTCTTCGAGGACGCGCGCCCAGCACAACAGGATCACCCGCGCCGCGCCGCCGCGCTTGAGCACGCGCGCGCACGCCTCGCCCGTCGCCCCGCTGGTGTACACGTCGTCGACCAGCACGATCGTCCTGTCCCGCAGCCTGTCCTTCGCCCCAGGCGCCAGCGAGAACGCGCCCGCCACCGCTTTGGCGCGCCCGCGCGGCCCCAGCCCGCGCAGCACCGGCGTCGCCTTCACCCGGCGCAGCAGTTCGGCATCGGCGGGCACGCCGCTCGCCTTCGACAGCCCGTGCGCGATCAGCGCCGCCTGGTTGAACCCGCGCGACCAGATCCGCCAGCGATGCAGCGGCACCGGCACCAGCAGTTCGGCCCCTTCCGGCATCAGCCGCCCCATCGCCCGCGCCATCGTCTCGGCACAGGCCGTGCGCCCCGAATATTTGAGCTTGAGCGCCACGCTCCGCGCGATCTCGCCATAGGCCACCGCCGCGCGCACGCCATCATGCGCCGGCGGCGCATCCATGCACCGTCCGCAGACCGCGTCCCCGCCCCGGTCATAGTCGAACGGCGCATGGCATTTCGCGCACCAGGGCGGCCCCAGGAACCGGAGCTTCCCCCAGCACGCCGCGCAGAAGCGGTGATCGGCCGCGACGATCTCGCCGCATCCCGGGCAGCGCGGCGGCAGCGCGAGATCGGCGAGGCGGGCGAGAGGCGCGAGCGCGTGCATCGCCCGCCTTGTCCCCCGCGCCGCGCCGCTGCACAAGCGCGCCGTGCCCCAGCCCGATTCCCCCTCCGAGATCTTCGACCGCGCGCTCCGCCGCAAGCGCCGCGACCGTGCCGCCCGCGCCTATGAGAGCTTCGTCCGCGATCACATGCTCGAAGGGCTCCATGAGCGGCTGGAGGGCGTGAAGCGCGAATTCCGCGACATACTCGATCTCGGCAGCTTCGACGGCGCCTTCACCCTGCCGGGTGCCAGCATCACCCGCCTCGAAGCCGGCCCCGCCTTCGCCGCCGCCTCGGGCGCGATCCAGGCCGACGAGGACCGCCACCCCTTCCCCGAGGCCAGCTTCGATCTCGTCATTTCGGCGGGGGTGCTCGATTCGGTCAACGACGTGCCCGGCGCGCTCGCCCTCGCCCAGCGCGCGCTGCGCCCCGACGGCCTGTTCCTCGGTGCGTTCCTCGGTGCCGGCACGCTGGCGGCGCTGCGCGCCTCGTTCCTCGCCGCCGAGGCCGATCGCCCCGTCGCACGCTTCCATCCCCAGATCGACGTCCGCGCCGCCGGCGACCTGCTCGGCCGCGCCGGCTTCGCGCTGCCCGTGGCGGACGTCGAGACGCTTGCGGTGCGCTATGCCGGCCTGCCCAACCTGATCCGCGACCTGCGCGGCATGGCCGCCACCAACCTGCTGCCCGGCGCCCCGCCGCTCAGCCGTGCCACACTGCTCGCCGCCGCCGAGCAGTTCGCCGGGCGCGCCGATCCGGACGGCCGCACCACCGAACGCTTCGAGATCGTCTATCTAACCGGCTGGGCGCCCGACCCCTCGCAGCCCCAGCCAGCCCGCCGTGGCAGCGCCACCGCCTCGCTGGCGGAAGCGCTGAAGCCGAAGCCTTAACGCCCTATCCCCTCCGGGGAGAGGGAGTCAGACCAGCCGCTCCAGCAGCCCGATCAACGGCGCGTCCGCCGGCGGCATCGCCAGTCCCCGCAACTCCCCCGGCTGCAGCCATTGCAGCGCGCTGGCGTGCCGGGCCTCGGGCTCGCCCTGCCAGTCGCGCGCCAGATAGAGCAGCAGCAACAGGTGCCGCGCCCCCAGCCCCTCGCTCGCGAAGACCGCAGGCGTCAGCCTGTCCGCCGCCAGCGCAACGCCCAGTTCCTCGTGGATCTCGCGGATCAGCGCCGCCTCGGGCAGTTCGCCGGGCTCCACCTTCCCACCGGGAAACTCCCACAGCCCGGCCATCGGCTTGCCCTCGGGCCGCTGCTGCACCAGCACGCGGCCCTGCCCGTCGATCATCGCCGCGGCGACCACCAGCAAAATCGGGGATTCGCTAAGCACTCGGTAATCTCTTTCCTAATATGGGTAGGGACACGTCCTGCAGGAGATCCGGCTTCGATGCGAGCCCCGGCCCATTTTGTACGCGCGCTGATCGGCGACCGGAAAGGCGCGACCGCCATCGAATATGGCCTGATCCTCGCGCTGATCGTGATCGTGATGATGGCCGCGCTCATCAATCTGGCCGGCGTCACCAATGCGATGTGGAGCGATGTCAGCGACAAGGTCCAGGCCGCGCACTGACGGGCAAATACATAACGGTCTCGTAACGTCTCGGTTTAGGCGTTTCTTTACTTCCCACCCCTAGTCTCAGCGATACCGTCCCGGGAGCTTCTCGGGCCGGTCGGTGAATGAAGCACTTTCTGGGACGATGGAGACCGGTATGCAGAAGATTCGTAACTTCCTGAAGAACTCCAAGGGCGCCACCGCGATCGAGTACGGCCTGATCGCCGCGCTGATCGCCGTCGCCGCCATCGCTGCGATGAACGGTCTGGGCAATCAGCTCACCAAGACCTTCAACAACGTGACGTCGAACATGAAGTCGTAAGACTTCCTGAACGGATGACGAGGGCGGCGGAGCTTCGGTTCCGCCGCCCTTTTCGTATCTGGCGCCCTTGGCGGGATTGTCCGCTCCCCGCCCGGAGCCTAAGCGGATGGCGATGACCGCTCCCTTTGCCGAACGCCGCTTCGCCGCCTTCCTGTTCGACATGGACGGGACGATCCTCAGCTCGATCGCCGCCGCCGAGCGCGTCTGGACCGCCTGGGCCGAGCGCTACGGCCTCGACGTCCAGACCTTCCTCCCGACGATCCACGGCGTCCGCGCGGTCGAGACGATCCGCAATCTCGCGCTCCCCGGCGTCGATGCCGAGGCCGAGGCGGCGGCGCTGACGCTGGCGGAGATCGCGGACGTCGCCGGGATAGACGCGATCGCCGGCACCGCCGCCTTCCTGGGCGCGCTCCCTCCCGATCGCTGGGCGATCGTCACCTCGGCGCCCCGCGTGCTGGCGCTCCGCCGCGTCGAGGCCGCCGGGCTGCCGATGCCCGCCACGCTGATCACCGCCGACGATGTGACGCACGGCAAGCCCGCGCCCGATTGCTTCCTGCTCGCCGCCGAGCGGCTGGGCCAGCCGATCGCAGAATGCCTGGTGTTCGAGGACACTCCCGCCGGCATCGCCGCGGCCGAAGCTGCGGGCGCCAGCGTGATGGTCGTCACCGCGATGCACCACCGGCCGCTGGAGACGCGGCACCCGCGTATCGCCGATTATGCGGCGCTACGCGTCACGCCTGCCGAGACCGGCGCACTGTTGCTGAGCGACTTATAGCCCTCTCCCTCTGGGAGAGGGTTGGGTGAGGGTTAAGTGCGACACACTCTCGATCGCACGTTCACACAACTCTCCCGCAAGCGGGAGAGGAAAACCTCAAACCCGCCCCATCGCCAGGAACTTCGCCCGCCGCGCCTGCCGCAGCGATTCGCCCGAAAGCCCCTGCATCCCGTCCAGCGCCTGCGCGATCGCGTCGCCCAGCGCCTGCACCGCCACGCCCGGCGCCCGGTGCGCGCCGCCCAGCGGCTCGGGGACGATCCGGTCGATCACCCCCAGCTCCTTCAGATGCTGCGCGGTCACCTTCATCGCCTCGGCGGCATCGGGCGCCTTGTCGGCGGTGCGCCACAGGATCGAGGCGCAGCCTTCGGGCGAGATCACCGAATAGACCGCATGCTCCATCATCAGCACCTGGTTGCCCGCCGCCAGCGCCACCGCGCCGCCCGATCCGCCCTCGCCCAGGATCGATGCGACCAGCGGCACGCCCAGGTTGAGGCATTGCTCGGTCGAGCGCGCGATCGCCTCGGCCTGGCCGCGCTCCTCGGCCTGCACGCCCGGAAACGCGCCCGAAGTGTCGACCAGCGTAATCACCGGCAGGCCGAACCGGTCGGCAAGCTGCATCAGCCGGATCGCCTTGCGATAGCCTTCAGGCTTGCCCATGCCGAAATTATGCTTGAGCCGGCTGGCGGTATCGTCGCCCTTCTCATGGCCGATCACCATCACCCGGCGCCCGCGGAAACGCCCCAGCCCGCCGATGATCGCAGCGTCGTCGGCAAAGGCGCGGTCGCCGCCCAGCGGCATGAAATCCTCGATCAGCCCGGCGACATAATGCCTGAAATGCGGCCGCTCGGGATGGCGCGCCACCTGGGTCTTCTGCCACGGCGTCAGCCGGGCATAGGTGTCCTGCAGCAGCTTATCGGATTTCGCCTGGAGCGGCCCGATCTCCGCGTCGATGTTCACATCGCCGCCCTGGGCGGTATTGCGCAGCTCGTCGATCCGGCTCTGGAGCTCGGCGATCGGTTTCTCGAAGTCGAGGAACGTGGTCATGCGCAGGCGGCTACGCCGGGCCGCGCTTCACGTCAACGCATGGCCCTGATCCTCCCCGGCACGGGGAGGGGGACCGCCGCCGAAGGCGGTGGTGGAGGGGGAGTGCCACAAGCGATTCCCCTCATGGAGAGCCCCTCCACCAGCCTGCGGCTGGTCCCCCTCCCCGTGCCGGGGAGGATCAAGAAATATTACCCCCGCTTTTCCAGCGCCTCGCCCAGCGGGTGCCGCTGGTTGACCAGCTCGACCAGCCGCTTGCTGTCGACATGGGTGTAGATCTCGGTCGTCGCGATATCGGCATGGCCCAGCATCGCCTGGAGCGCGCGCAGGTCCGCGCCGCCCTCCAGCAGGTGCGTCGCAAAGGCATGGCGCAGCACGTGCGGGCTCACCCGATCGGGCGGAATCCCGGCCTCTCCGGCAAGCGCGCGGATAAGCTGGTAGAGCCGCACGCGCGAGAGATGCCCCTTGCCCGAGGGGAACAGCCACGCCCGATCGCTCGCGACATGCTCGCGCCACACCGCCACCGCCGCCCGCGCGCGATCCGAGATCGGCACCAGCCGCTCGCGCCCGCCCTTGCCCTTGAGGATCAGGTACGGCCGGTCGGGATGGATGGCGTTGCGGGGCAGCGAGACCAGCTCGGTCGCGCGCAGCCCCGATCCATAGAGCAACTCCACCAGCGCCGCGAGCCGCAGGTCGCGCGGATCAGCGGGAATGCGCGCCTGCCGCTCGGCGATCGCCGCGAACATGCGCTCGACATCCTCGATGCTCAGCACCTTGGGCAGCGCCCGCGCCGTCCCCGGCCGGGGCAGCGCACCGCCGGGATCGTCGCTCCGCAAACCCTCATCGGCCAGGAAGGCGAAGAAGCGCCGCAGCGCCGCCGACTTCCGCGCCACGGTGGATCGCGCCAGCGCCTGCCACTCGCCGCCCAGCCGCTCCAGATCCGCCGCGCCCGCCGCGCCCAGCCGCCCCTCCAGCGTCCCGGAGGCGATCCGCAGGTCGGTCTCGTAAGCCGCGATGGTATTGGCCGCCGCGCCGGCCTCGGCCTGCATCATCTCCAGGAAGCGCTCGATCAGGGCGCGGTCGTCGAAATTGGCGTCGAAGCTGGTCAAGCTGTCCGCGTGACCGCCTCTATGGCGATCATCCGCGCATAATTGCCCATCCCCGCCGCGCGCATCGCCGCGACGATGTGGAACAGCGCCTCGGGCGTCACATAGTCCCAGTTGGGCGCCTGCATCCCCACCGCGGCGAGCAGCGCCACCATGCCGGGATCGCCACGCCGCCCGGCCGCGTCGATCGCGCTGGTCCAGGCGTTGGCGCCGCCGATCCGCACGTCCGCCGCCTGTGCCCCGCGCTGGGCATCGGACGGGCTCAGCCTGCCGAGCCCGGCGAGCCCCGCCAGCAGCATCTGCGCCTTGCGCGGGCTTGCCGCGCCGCGATAGCCTTCGAAATCGCCATAGGAGACCGGGCTCGTCGCCGGATCGGCCAGCGCCAGCAACGCCCAGCCCTCGCTGCCGGACTTGACCGCGCCGCGCCATTCCATCGCCGGGCCGTCATAGCCGGCCGAGAGCATCGACGCGATCAGCCGGTCAGGCACCGAAACATTGCTGCTCGCCGGAATCCACGACGCCGCCCGCGCGGTCAGGATCAGGCGGGCATATTGCGTGCGCGGCGTCGTCGCCTCGTCCCACAGCCCCTGGATCGCCTTCACCCGGCCGCCGACATCGCCGTCGGTATAGGCGGTGCGCAGGTCGCGCGCGATGCCGGCCTCGGGGCCGTTCGCCTCGCTGTCGGCATCGATCTCGCCATAGAGGTCGACCAGACCGGCATTGGAGAAGACCCCCGAAGTCGCCGCCAGCTCCGCCGCCTGCGCGCGCGCGGCCGGCGCGATCGAGGGCGACAATGCCTGCCAATAGCGGACCTGCGGCCCCGCAGTCGCATAAAGCTCGGCCGGTACCTCGACTCCCGTCGCGGTCGCCAGTCCCCAGCGCCATGCGGTCAGCCGGGTCACCCCTGCCCATTCGATCGTCACCGCCCGCCTGCCCTGCGCGCCGGTGCCCAGCACCTTCTCCGCCAGCAGATTGTCGATGTCGCTCGCGCTCGTCCCCTGCCGCGCGGCGCCGAGCAGCTGCCCCGCCTCGCTCGGCTTGCCCGCCAGCCCCTTGCACATCGCCTGGGCGAGCGCCCAGCCGCGCTGGTGGATGATCGCCGCGCCATCGTCGGCGATCGGGCAGAAGGCAGCGGGATCGCCCGTCGCCAGCCCGGCCTGCATCGCGACCTGATAGAGCAGGGTCGTATAATTGTCGGTATCGACGTCGTTGACCACTGCCCGCGCCGCCGTCGCCTCGCCCATCCGCAGCAGCACCCAGGCGCGCTCGGCGGCGAAGTCCGCGCCGTTGATATGGCTCGGCGTGTCGAGCGGCGACATCAGCGCGCGCCGCAGCACGATCGATGCCCAGCGCGACGCGATCGGCGCATTCAACCGCCGCAGCAGCGTGCCGAGCACCCGGCCGTCGGCGGCGCCGAACGCATCCGCCGGAAACGCCGCATTGCCCGCCGCGAACGCGCCGACGCGCGCCAGCGAGTGCCTGGCATAATCGGGCAGCTCATATTGCGAGAGGTCGATCGGCGCGGGCGCCGCTTCCTGCGCATTGCCCAGATCGGCCACGTTGCCGATCGCAAGGTCGTCCGGCAGCGGCGCGGCGACCACCGGCGGCGGCGCAACTGCCTCGGCAGGCCGCGAAGGCGCCGGCACGGGAGCGGGAGTCGGCGCGGGCTGGTCGAATCCGGGCGGCAGCAGCGATTCGGGCTTATCCTGCTGCCCGATCGCCGGCATCGCGACGCCGGCCAGCAGCAATCCCGTCAGTGCGAGCCGCGAAGCCCTAGTTGGTGAGATTTTCAAGCGGGACCACCTTCTCCATGCGGACCGGCTCCTTCTCGCTGCTGCGTCCGGCCAGGACGAACAGGCCGCCCACCAGGACGACCAAGACGACGATCAACGCAACGAGCGAACGGGGCATGATTTGGTCCGTGGAAGAGTGACTGCGCGGGCCTTTTGCCCGAGACCCGGCCACGCTGTATAGCCCTTCGCACAATGTTACAAATGCATGCGAACGCAAATGGCTGGACGGGCAAGCCGATCGTCCTGATCGGGCTTATGGGGGCTGGCAAGTCCACCGTGGGCCGTCGTCTGGCGCACCGCATGAACCTGCCTTTCGTCGATGCCGACACCGAGATCGAGACCGCGGCCGGCATGACGATCGCCGACATATTCCAGCGTTTCGGCGAACCGCACTTCCGGGACGGCGAACGGAGAGTCATCGCCCGGCTGATCGACGGCACGCCCAAGGTGATCGCCACCGGCGGCGGCGCCTTCCTCAACGAAGGCACCCGCAAGCTGATTCTCGATCATGCGCTGGCAGTATGGCTCGACGCCGAGCCGTCGGTTCTCGCCGAGCGCGTCCGCAAGCGCGACACCCGCCCGCTGCTGCGCGATCGCGACCCGGAAGAGGTGCTCACCGAGCTCGCCAAGGTCCGCAATCCCTTCTACGCGCTTGCGCCGATCCGCGTCGTCAGCATAGCAGCGCCGCACGACGCCACCGTCGATGCGATCCTGAAGGCCATTCATCCGTGACAATCGTCCCCGTCGCGCTCGGCGCGCGCAGCTATGACGTCCGCATCGAGGCGGGGCTCCTCGCCCGCGCCGGCGAGCATCTCGCCCCGCTCGCCAAGGGCCGCCGCTTCGTCATCGTCACCGACGAGAATCTGCGCCCCCACCTCGCCACGCTCCAGGCCGCGCTGGGCGCCGGCAGCGAAGCGATCGTCCTGCCCCCGGGTGAAGGCACCAAGAGCTGGGCGCAGCTCGAATCGCTCACCGACAAGCTGCTCGATCTCGGCGTCGAGCGCAGCGACCATGTGATCGCATTGGGCGGCGGGGTGATCGGCGATCTGGTCGGCTTCGCGACGAGCATCCTCAAGCGCGGCTGCAACTTCATCCAGATGCCGACCACCCTGCTCGCCCAGGTCGATTCGTCGGTAGGCGGCAAGACCGCGATCAACAGCCGCGCCGGCAAGAACCTGATCGGCGCCTTCCACCAGCCCGCTTTGGTCCTGATCGATCCGCAGGTGCTCGACACCCTCCCGCCCCGCGAGCTGCGCGCCGGCTATGCCGAGGTCGTGAAATACGGCCTGATCGACGATTTCGCCTTTTTCGAATGGTGCGAGGCCAATGCCGCCGCGCTACTCGCCGGAGACCCGGCCGCGCGCGAGCATGCGATCGCCCATTCGGTATCCGCCAAGGCCCGCATCGTCGCGGAGGACGAGCGCGAGACGACGGGCAAGCGCGCCCTCCTCAATCTCGGCCACACCTTCGGCCATGCGCTGGAGGCCGAGACCGGCTTCTCCTCCAGGCTCCTCCACGGCGAGGGCGTAGCCGCCGGCATGGCCCTCGCCTTCGGCTTCTCCGCGCGCAAGGGCCTCTGCCCCGGCCAGGACGCCGAGCGCGTCGCCGCCCATCTCCGCGCCATCGGCCTGCCCGACGGCCTCGCAGCGGCCGGCGTCACCGCCAGCGGCGCGCGGCTGGTCGAGCACATGCTCCACGACAAGAAGATGGCCGCCGGCACCCTCCCCTTCCTGCTCGCGCACGGCATCGGGAAGACCTATCTCGACAAGACGGTGGATCTGACAGAGGTCGCCGCCTTCCTCGACGCGCGGCCCTGAACCCCGGCCGTGGCAGCTGAACGCGGAGGTACAGGCCAGGATCCCGAGCTTCTGCGCCGCCTGCTGCGCGCCAGGGACCGGATGGACGCCGCCTCGCACGAGGCGTGGACCGTGCCGCGGCTGGCGCGCGTGAGCGGAGTCTCGGAGGCTCATTTCGCGCGATCGTTCAGACAGGCCTTCGGCATGCCGCCGCACCGCTACCTGCTCACGCGGCGGATCGAGCGGGCCACGGCATTCCTGCGGGAGACCGACCTGTCCATCACCGAGATCGCGTTCGCGACCGGCTGGAACAGCCTTGGAACGTTCGGGCGCACCTTCCGCGACATCACGGGCGAAAGCCCGCACGCCTTGCGCGCGCGGGAGAAATCCGCCCCGCACCAGCCCGGGCGCGTGCCGGCCTGCATCCTGAGCGCCGCCCATCGGCCCGATCTCAACATAGCAGTTTCGGAGAAGCGGCGGCAGGAAGCGGGCGATAATAGGAGCGTGTCCCAGGAAAAGGAGGTTCCATGAGCCAGGGTGTCGCAACTATCGGTATCTATGTCCGCGATCAGGACGAAGCGCTTGCATTCTACGTCGAGAAGCTGGGTTTCCGCGTCCACACCGATGCGCGAAACGGCGATTATCGCTGGCTCACGGTGCAGCATCCGGACCAGCCCTCCCTCCAGCTCGGCCTGTTCGTGCCACAGCCGCCGACGGTGGACGCGGCGACCGCGCAGACCCTGCGCGAGCTTGTGGCAAAGGGCGCGATGCCGCCGCTCGTGCTCGCCGTCGACGATTGCCGTGCCGCCTATGACCGGATGCACGCTGGCGGCGTGGAGTTCACGCAGGAGCCGATCGAGCGTTATGGCAGCGTCGACGCCGGTTTCCGCGATCCCTCGGGGAATGGATGGAAAATGATCCAGGCACGATGACCGGCGATTGGGGAGCGGTTGCCGTCCGGCCGCGATCGGCATAGCAGCACGTCATGAATATCCTCCTCCCGGCCCTTGCCGCGCTCATGACCACCAGCTCCGCCCTCGCCCAGACCGCGCCCGTCGCCCCGATCCTCACCGCTCCGGAGGCGAAGGACGTCTGGACCCATGCCCGGCCCGAGATCGCCCGCGTCACCCATGTCGATCTCGCCCTGCGCGCCGATTTCGCCGCGAAGACCATGTCCGGCACCGCGAGGCTCGACATCCTCGCCGCGCCGGGCGCGAAGGAGATCGTCCTCGACGCCGACGATCTCGACATCGCCGCGATCACCGATGCCGCCGGCAAGCCCCTGCCCTTCACGCTCGGCGAACGCGACAAGGAGCTGGGCTCCGCGCTCACCATCCAGCTTAACGGCGCCCAGCGGATCATCATCCGATACAGCTCGAAGCCCGGCGCTTCGGCACTGCAATGGCTCGCGCCCGAGCTCACCGCCGGCAAGGCCAGGCCCTATCTCTTCAGCCAGGGCCAGCCGATCAACAACCGCAGCTGGATCCCCACCCAGGACAGCCCCGGCATCCGCCAGACCTGGTCGGCGGCGATCACCGTCCCCGCCGATCTGGTCGCGGTGATGAGCGGCGAGCGCATCGACGGCGCGAAAGGCACGCCCGCCGGCCCCGGCTGGCAGACCTTCCATTTCCGGATGGACAAGCCCGTCCCGCCCTATCTGATCGCGCTCGCGGTCGGCGATCTCGCCTTCAAGGCCACCGGCCCCCGCTCGGGCGTCTGGACCGAGCCCTCGCAGCTCGACGCCGCCGCGCACGAAGTCGGCGATGTCGAGAAGATGATCGACGCCGCCCAGGCGCTCTACGGCCCCTATCGCTGGGGTCGCTACGACATGCTCGTCCTGCCGCCCAGCTTCCCCTTCGGCGGGATGGAGAACCCCACCCTCACCTTCCTCACCCCCACGATCGTCACCGGCGACCGTTCGAACACCGATGTCGTCGCGCACGAGCTCGCGCATAGCTGGTCGGGCAACCTCGTGACCAACGCCACCTGGTCGGATAGCTGGCTCAACGAGGGCTTCACCACCTATTTCGAGAACCGCATCATGGAGGCGGTCTACGGCCCCGATCGCGCCGCCATCTATGCCGATCTCGACTGGGACGGCCTGAACAAGGACATCACCGAGGCCGGTGGCGCCGACGCCCCCACCACCCGCCTCCACGGCGATCCCGGCGCCACCGCCGGCCAGCTCGACTATTTCAAGGGCTCGACCTTCCTGCGCACGATCGAGCGCGCCGTCGGCCGCGCGCGCTGGGACGCGTATCTCAAATCCTATTTCGATCGCCACGCCTTCCAGCCCCAGACGACCGCCGGCTTCCTGGCGGACCTGCGCGCCAACCTCATCAAGGGCGACGCGGCGCTGGAGGCGAAGCTCCAGCTCGATCGCTGGGCCTATCAGCCGGGGCTGCCCGACAATGCAGTACACATCCCGTCCGCCACGCTTGCCGCGGTCGATGCCAGGCTGGCGACGGTCAAGGCCGGCGGTCCCGTTTCCGCCGTCCAGCCGCAGGGCTGGAGCACCCAGCAATGGCTCCGCTTCCTGAATGGCCTGCCCCGCCAGCAGAGCCCGGAGCGCCTAAAGGAACTGGACGAGACGCTCGGCCTGTCCGCCTCCAGCAACGCCTATGTCCGCTCCGCCTGGGCCGAGCTCGCCATCGCCAACCGCTACGATCCCGCGATCCCCTCGATCCGCGCTTTCGCTACGAGTGTCGGCCGCGGCCTGCTCATCTATCCGGTCTATCGCGGGCTGATGGCGCAGGGCGATTGGGGCAAACCGATCGCCCGCCAGCTCTACAAAGCGGCCAAGGCGGGCTATCACCCGACCGTCGCGGCGGGCCTCGCGAAGCTGGTGGCCGAATAATCGGAAGCGCCGCCGCTCAATCGCCGGTCAGCTTCACCCGCACCCGCCCGATCGCCCAGAACGGCTTGTCCTTCATCTTGCCCGTGTAGAGCAGGGTAAAGATCCCATCGCCCTCGGGCACCAGCCCCAGCGGCGTGCGGAGATCCGACGCCCAGTTGCTCGCCTCGGTCGTCTGCACCACCAGCGATCGGCCCTGGTGCCAGTGGATACCGTCCTCGGAGATGCTGTAGCCCACCGAATTGCCTGGATTGGCCGCGATCTCGGGCTGGTTCGGCGCGAAATGATTGGCGTCGTACACGGCGATATAATGTCCGTTGGGCAGGCGGTTCACGATCGGGTTCTCGATGAACAGTCCCTCGATCGGCGAGGGCTGCTCGCTCGGCACGCGAGTCCAGACGCTCGAATCCATGCCTGGCGCCGTCGCGACGCCCACCTGCCAGGGCGCGACCGGGAAATGATTGTGGCTGCCGTGCAGTGCCACCCATTTGTCGCCCACCGGATAGGGGAAGAAGGAATCGAGCCCCTGCTGCCCCTCCCACAGGGCGGCATCCTTGCCGCCAGGCGCCATCGCGACGCCCGCATCCTTGAACGGCCCGTCGATGCCCTCGATCCCCGGCACCTCCGCCACCGCGCGGCGGGCGACGCCTTCGTAATCCATGTTCAGCGCCTCGCCATGCGCTGGGCTACCGCCGCGATAGGCGATGTAGAACAGGTTCCAGCGATCGGTCTTCCTGTCAAAGATCACCGTCTGCATCCAGACCTCGGAGAAGGGATTCTCCGCCGAGCGCCCGGGCTTGCTCCCCATCACCACGCCCTTGCGGGTCCAGTGGATCGCGTCCTTGCTCGTCCAGTGCGCGATGCGCAGGTCGAGATGCGGCCGCCCGAACATCTCGGAGATGAACAGGTGATAGGTGTCGCCCAGCTTCAACGTGAAACCGTTCTCGAACCCCGATTTGTTGCCCGCCAGCCCCGGATCGTCCGGGCCGATCACCGGCGCCTGGCTTTCGTCGATCAGCGTCAGCCGCTCGCCGAAATTGGCGTCGCGCCTGTCCAGCCCGAAATTCTGCGCCGCCGCCGGGGCGGCAAGCACCATCATCGCGCCGAACGCGATCAGACCACGCACCATGTCTTCTCCTCTCACTCTCCGCTGCGCGCCGCTCGCACCGCCAGCCACAGCCATCCCGCAATCATCGCCGTCCCGCCCAGCGGCGTCACCGCCCCCAGCCAGCGCGGCAGCCCCAGCGCCATCAGGTACAGCGTCCCCGCGAACAGCATGGCCCCCGCGACGAACAGCCAGGCCGGCCCCTTCGCCTGCATCCGCACCGCCACCAGCGCCGCCACGGCATGGACGAGCTGGTAATGCCCGCCGGTCTTGAGCCATTCCGCCGCCTCGCCGCTCGCGCCATGCGCGCCGAACGCTCCCGCCGCCACCGCGAGCGCGCCCGAAAGCGCCGCCAGCACCATAGCAATCCGCATCACCAAGCTCCGATCTCGCGCAGGAAGCGCGGTCCCGCATCCGCCACCATCGCCACCCCCACGGCCAGCGCCGCAATGCTCGTCGTCAATACCGCGCCCGCCAGCATGTCCTTGGCCAGTCCGATCGCGGGATGGATCTCGGGATGCAGCCGGTCGATCACCGCCTCCATCGCCGAGTTGAGCAGCTCGAGCGCCAGCACCGCCGCACAGCTCAGCGCCACCGCCGCCCACCAGATCGGTGCCGGCCGCAGCACGATCAGCACCGCCAGCGCGATGCCTGCGAGCCGCACCTGGGTCCGAAAGCTCGCCTCGCCGCGCCAGCATGCGCGCATCCCCGCCACCGCGAACCCCATCCGGACGCGGAAGGGCCGGTTCTTCACCGCGGATTCACGTCCGATTCGGCAGCCGCCGCCCCTGCCCCCTGGCTGAACATGCGATCGCGCGCGGCATAGAGATCGCCGGTCTCCTTCTGGATATCGAGCCGCGCGGCATCGCGGCGACGATATTCGCTCTCGGTCTTGTCGATCTCGGCCCCGTCGACGTCGACTGCCTCCATCGCCCGCCGCGCCATCACGATCGCGCTCTCCAGCATCTCGCGGACGATCCCCGCCACCGGCGCGCCCTTCATCTTCATCACCGATCGCCGGTCATAGGCGCGCACCAGGATGCTCGCCTTGGGAAAAGCGTGGTGGATCGATTCCAGCGCCTCGGTGTCCAGATTGTCGCCGTCCTGGCAGAAGAGCAGCAGCTCGGCATCGTCGGCACCGGCCTGGCGCAATATGTCGATCCGCGTGCCGTCGCCATAATAGACCTTCATGCCGAAATCGCCGGCGGTCTCGATCATCTCGACATCGGTATCCACCAGCGTCACCGGGATGCCCTGGCCGATCAGCATCTGCGCCACCGTCTGGCCGAAGCGGCCATAGCCGACGAGCACTGCGTTGCTGCCGTCATGCTGCGGCGTCTGGAGGTGCGCGGCGCTCCGCGCGGGCTCGGCGCGCATCCTGCGGGTCGCCATCATCAGGAACGGCGTGGTCGCCATCGACAGCGTGACGATCGCGCCGAAGATGCTCGCCGCCTGCCCCTCGATCAGCATCGCCTTCTGCGCCTGGGCAAACAGCACGAAGCCGAATTCGCCGCCCTGGCTCAGCAGCACGCCCAGCGCGAACGCATTGCGCAGCTTCGCGCCGAACAGCATCGCCATGCCCATGATGAGCGCCGCCTTGATCGCAATCAGCGCCAGCGCCATGCCCGCCACGAACAGCGGGTTCGCGGCGATCACGCGCAGGTCCAGCGACATCCCCACCGCCAGGAAGAACAGCCCCAGCAGGATCGCGCGGAACGGCTCGACGTCCGCCTCCAGCTCGTGCCGATAGGGCGAATCGGCCAGCATCACGCCGGCGATGAACGCCCCCAGCGCGGCGGACAGCCCCAGCGCCTCCATCAGCGCCGCGCTGGCGATCACCGCGAACAGCCCGGCAAAGACGAACATCTCGCGCTCGCCCAGATTGCCGATCAGCTGGAACAGCGGCCGCAGCAGGAAGCGCCCCACCAGCACCAGCCCGACGATCGCGACGACGGTATAGGCCGCCAGCAGCCATCCCGGCGGCCCGCTCTGGTCGGCCGGATTGCGCGAGAGCGCCGCGACGATCGTGATGAGCGGCACGATCGACAGATCCTGGAACAGCAGGATCGCGAAGGCTCGTTCGCCGAATGGAGTCCGCAGCCGGCCCGCCGATTGCAGCAGCGGCAGCACCTGCGCGGTGGAAGACAGCGCCAGCGGCAGGCCCAGCGCCAGCGCCGCGCCCAGCGTCGATTGCGTCGCGGCCCATACCAGCCCGGCCAGCGCCAGCCCGCACAGCGACACCTGCATCAGACCCAGCCCGAAGATGTCGCGACGCATCCGCCACAATCGGCTCGGGCTCAGCTCCAGCCCGACCAGGAACAGCAGCAGCGCGATGCCCAGCTCGGCGATGCCCAGCTTCGATTCGGCATCGCCCACCAGCCCCAGCACCTGCGGCCCGATCACCGCGCCCGCGACCAGGAAGCCCAGCGTCTGCCCCAGCCCCAGCCGGCGGAACACCAGCACAAAGACGAGCGCGAAGCCGAGCATCGGCACGGCGTCGGTCAGCAGAGAGAGTCCTCCGTCCGCATGCCCCTCCATCAGCCCGCCTCCGCCTGCGCCGCAGCCTCGGCGGCCGCCTCGAACGCCAGCCGGATCGAGGGGTGGCGCGCGCGGTGCGGCAATGCCGGCACGAACAGCTCGAACCCCGGCCATTCGGGCGGCTCGGCACGCTCGCCGGCCAGCCAGGCGGTCAGCTGATCGCGCGCCTCGGCCAGTTCCCCGGCTGTCCGCCCCACGACATGCGCCGCCATCAGCGCCGCCGAAGCCTGGCCCAGCGCGCAGGCCCGCACCAGCATCCCCACCGCCGAGACGCGGCCCTCGGCCATGTCGATATCGACGGTCACGCGGCTCCCGCACACCGGCGAGCGCTTCTCGGAAGTTACTGCGGGCGCCGGCAACCGCTCCTGGAACGGAATCGAAGCGGCGAGCCGCAGGATCTGGGTATTGTAGAGCGGCGCGTTCATGCCCGGGACTTAGTGGACCGGGCGCCGAGATGCGAGGCCCTGCACCGAATTACCTCGGCGCGCTCGCATTCGCTTCACGGTCGTCCGGCTCCGCTTCCCCGAACACCGGCTCACCCTTGCGCCGCCGGTCGACGAAATCCGCGATTCCCGCGCTGGTCGCGTCGAGCATCGGATAGGTCATCGACTTGGTGATCCAGTCCGGCCGCTGCGAACGCCCGCCGCCCACGGTATCGAACACCAGCACCAGCAGCAGGAAGGCGACGCTCACCAGGATCAGCCCCTTGAGCGCACCGAAGCCCAGCCCCAGCGCCCGGTCGATCGGCCCCAGGAAGCCGTCGCGCATCCGCGATCCCAGATTGTTGGCGAGCAGCCGCCCGGCGAAATAGGTCACGCCGCCCAGGATCGCGAAGGCAAGCACCGCCGCCCCCTGCTCCGTCCCGATCAGCCCGGTGAGCCACCCGGTCACGGTCGTATGGAAGAACTTGATCGCCACCACGACCAGGATCCAGGCGACGAACGCCAGCACCTCGGTCACGAACCCGCGCACGAAGCCGAGCACGGCCGCCCCGCAGATCACGATCAGCACGATGATGTCCAGTCCGGTCACGCAATCACCCTCCCGATGCGCGACCTATCGCGGAAGCGGCGCGGCGCCAACTCCCCCTGAGGGCAGCGTTGCATGGCAGTGCGGAATCTCCTCGCCGGCGAAGGCCGCCATCGCCCCCGAAGTCAGCCGATCAGAGATCTTCGATGCCGCCTGAAAAGCGGTCATCATCCCATGCCGCAACCGCCCGCGAACGCCGCGAAAAGAACAGGTAGACGGGAACGCCCGTTGCGACGAGTGCCACACCCATCAGAGCCCGGGCAGGTGCCGTGATCAACGTGTTCAGCATCAAGGCGGCGCTGACGATCAGGAAGGCCGCCGGCACGAAAGGATAGCCGGGAACGCGATAGGGACGGTCGAGCCGCGGGAGCGAGCGGCGCAGGACATAGACGGAGGCGACGCCCAGCCCGTTGAAGAACAGCAGCGCGAAGACGATCATGTCGGTCAGCGCGTCGAATGTCCCGGAGAGCGCGAACAGGCCGGCGCACAGGCCGACCAGAAGCGTGGCGTGAACCGGCACCCGGCTCCTCGGCGAGACAGCCGCCAGCCATGCCGGCAGCAGGCCATCACGGGCCATGCCGAAGGGGATGCGCGCGATCGACAGCGACGTCGAGTGAAGGGCGCCGGCGGTCGAGATCATCATGGCGACGATCAGCAGCGATGCGCCGCCTGCGCCGAACAATCGCGAAAGGACCGCGCCGGCCACCGAGGCGGTTTCCGGCAGGCCGGCAATCGTTTTCGGGTCGAGTGCGAAGAAATAGCCGAGGTTGACGAGAAGATAGAGCGCGATGACGAGCAGGCTGGAGCCGATGATGGCACGCGGCAGCGTCACGCCCGGCCGCCGGACCTCCTCGGCAACGAAGGACAGGTCAGCCCAGCCATTATAGGCCCATAAGGCGCCGATCATCGCCGCGCCGAACCCGGCGATCCCGTGTCTGGCGCTCAGCGACACGTCCGCGCATGCCGCGCCCGCCGCATTGCCGGCGAAATGCGCGAACGAACCATCCGCGACCCAGAAGGCGGCCACGCCGATCCCTGCGATCAAGAGCAGCTTCAGGGCCGTCATGACGGCGACGACTCTGCCGTTCGCGTGCATCGAGGCGCTTGCCAGCAACGTCGTCGCGCCGATCGTCGCGAGCGTGGCGAGCAGCACCTCGCCTGAAGAGAGTGCGCCCCCGGTCAGGTCGTTCAGGAAGATCGCGAAGACCATGGCGATCGCGGCGACGCTGGCGGCGCCATCGAGCAGGGTCTCCATCCAGCCGAACAGGAAGGCCCAGAAGCGGCCGAAGGCGGTGCCGATATAGGTGTAGTGCCCGCCGGAGCGCGGTAGCATCGCCCCCAGCTCGGCGAAGGTGAGCGCGCCCGCGAGGGTGAGCAGGCCCGCCGCCGCGAAGGCGAGCAGGACGAGCCAGGGCGAGCCGACATTGCAGGTCATCGCGCGCGTCTTGGTGAAGATGCCGGTGCCGACGACGTTCGTCACGATCAGCGCCATCGCCGGCAGCAAGGTCAGCGTGCGCGTTAGCGATGGTTCGTAGGATCGTGCCTCGACCGTCGCCATATCGCCCCCCGACAAGAAGAATCGTGCCCGGAGCTTCATGGCGCGAGCGGGCCGACCCTACCTTGCGCATTGACGATCTCCAACAGCCTCTTCCTGGATGGCAGCCAGTCCCTCCGTGTGACCAGAAGCGGACACACTGCCGCCACCTACCCCTACCGCCCCAGCAGATGGTCCACGAACGCCCCGAGCGTCCGGAACCCCGCGATCTCCAGCCCGCCCTTGTCCTTGGCCTGCGTCACCGGCGCCAGCGCCCGCGCGAAGCCCAGCTTGCCCGCTTCCCGGCACCGCAAGGCCCCATGCGCCACCGGCCGCACCTCGCCCGACAGCGCGATCTCGCCGAACGCCACCGCGTCCGCCGGCATCGGCCGCTCGGCCAGCGCGGAAACCAGAGCCGCCGCCACCGCCAGGTCCGCCGCCGGATCCTGCACCCGGTATCCCCCCGCGATGTTCAGATACACCTCGCACGACGAGAAGCTCAGCCCGCACCGCGCCTCCAGCACCGCCAGCACCATCGACAGCCGCGCCGAATCCCAGCCGACCACCGCCCGCCGCGGCGTCGCGCCGCTCGCCAGCCGCACCGTCAGCGCCTGCACCTCGACCAGCACCGGCCGCGTCCCCTCCAGCGCCGGAAACACGATCGTCCCCGTCACGCTCTCGTCGCGCTGGGTCAGGAACAGCGAAGAGGGATTGGAGACTTCCGAAAGCCCCTCGCTCTCCATCGCGAACACGCCGATCTCGTCGGTGCCGCCAAAGCGGTTCTTGACCGCCCTCAGGATGCGATACTGGTGGCTGCGCTCGCCCTCGAAGGCCAGCACGGTATCGACCATATGCTCCAGCACGCGCGGCCCCGCGATGCTGCCGTCCTTGGTGACATGCCCCACCAGCACCAGCGCCGTGCCGCGCTCCTTGGCGAAGCGGATCAGCTCGCCCGCGCTCGCCCGCACCTGGCTCACCGTCCCCGGCGCGCCCTCGATCAGGTCCGAATGCATCGTCTGGATCGAATCGATCACCAGCAGCGCCGGCGGCGCACCCTCCCCCAGCGTCGTCAGGATATCGCGCACCGAAGTCGCCGCCGCGAGCTGCACCGGCGCATTGCCCAGCCCCAGCCGTCGCGCCCGCAGCCGCACCTGGTCCGCCGCCTCCTCGCCCGAGACATAGGCGACGCTCAGCCCCCGCGTGGCGATCTTCGCCGCCGCCTGGAGCAGCAATGTCGACTTGCCGATCCCCGGATCGCCGCCGATCAGCGTGGCCGATCCTTCCACGAACCCGCCGCCCAGCGCCCGGTCGAGCTCGGCGATCCCGGTCGCCATCCGCTCGGGCAACGCGATGTCGCTGTTCAGCCCGCTGAGCTGAATCGCCCGCCCGCCCGACTGGAGGTTATGCCGCGCCTGGAACGGCGTCACCACGCCGCCGGCATCCTCGACGAGCGTGTTCCAGTCCCCGCAATCGGCGCATTGCCCCGCCCATTTCGACGCGACCGACCCGCAGGCCTGGCAGACATAACGCTTCTGGGGCTTCGCCATGGGCAAGGACATACCGCGAGAACAGGAAGGGAACAAGGTCGCATTTCACGGTTCTTGCCCACCATTCCGAACCGCACTAAATTGCACCAATAATATGATGATCTCATTTTAACTGGAGCTGGAGCGATGGGAACCGTGCGCAAGACGATCACGCTTACCGAGCAGCAGGATGCCTGGATCGCGGAGCAGATCGCCGCCGGCAGCTACACCAACGACAGCGAGGCGATCCGCGACCTGATCCGCCGCGAGCAGGAGCGCAGTTTCGAGCTCGAGACCATTCGCCAGGCGATCGTGGAGGGCGAACAGAGCGGCGAGCCGGAGCGCTTCGACTTTGGCGCCTTCAAGCAGCGCAAAGCCGCGCAGCATGGCTGAATATCGGCTCAGTCCGAAGGCACAGCGCGATCTGGACGGGGTTTTCGATTACACTGTAGCGCAATGGGGACTGCCTCAGGCGCTCCGCTACACCGATCTTATCGAAGCGGCCTGCGCCAGCCTGGCCGAAGCTCCGCTGCAATCCCAAAGCTGCGCGACTATCCGGCCCGGCTATCGTCGGCGGAACGTCGAGCAGCATGTCATCTATTTCCGGCAGACGCGCTATGGGATCGCTGTCGTTCGTATTCTGCACCAGCGAATGGACGCCCCGCGTCGCCTCTGAATTGTTCCAGGGCGAGGAATCGACGCCGGACGCAAAATCTTGCCCCCCACTCCCCCGCCCGCTATGCGCCGCGACCAATGCAACCCTCCGACCTTCGCGTCGCGCTCTTCAGCGGCAATTACAATTACGTTCGCGACGGTGCGAACCAGGCGCTGAACCTGCTCGTCGACTATCTGCTGCGCCAGGGCGTGCAGGTCCGCGTCTATTCGCCGACCACCAGCACCCCGGCGTTCGAGCCCGCGGGCGATCTGGTCAGCGTGCCCTCGCTCCCGGTCCCCGGCGGCCGCGCCGAATACAAGTTCGCGGTCAGCCTGCCCGCCGGCATCCGCCGCGACCTGGAGGCGTTCGCCCCCAACATCGTCCATGTCTCGGCCCCCGAAGTGCTGGGTCACCGCGCGGTGACCTGGGCGCGCAAGCGCGGCATCGCCACCTTCGCCTCGCTCCACACCAGGTTCGAGACCTATCCCAGCTATTATCATCTCGGCTTCCTCGCGCCGCTGATAATCAAGGGCCTGACCCGCTTCTACAATCGCGTCGACCAGGTCGTGACCCCCGGCAAGTCGACCGCCGACATGATCCGCGGATGGGGCGTCACCACGCCGATCGGCATCTGGTCGCGCGGCGTGAACCACGATCGCTTCAACCCGGGGATGCGCAGCCTCGAATGGCGCCGGTCGCTCGGCATCGCCGATGACGAGTTCGCGATCGGCTTTCTCGGCCGGCTGGTGCTGGAAAAGGGCCTCGATATCTTCGCCGGCGTCTGCAACGCGCTCACCGAGCGCGGCGTGCCGCACCGCGTGCTCGTCATCGGCGACGGCCCGGCGCGCGGCTGGTTCGCCGAGCGCGTGCCCGAGGCCGCGTTCGCCGGCTTCCAGCGCGGCGATGCGCTGGGCCGCGCCGTCGCCTCGATGGACGTGCTGTTCAATCCTTCCGTCACCGAGACCTTCGGCAACGTGACCCTGGAGACGATGGCCTGCGGCGTCCCCGTTGTCGCCGCGCGCGCCACCGGCGCGATCGATCTGGTCGAGGACGGCGTCAACGGCTTCCTCGTCCCCCCGCGCGACGTCAGCGCCTATGCCGACGCGATCGCCCGGCTGATCCAGAACCCCGAGCTCCGCCGCACCGCCGGCGCCGCCGGCCATGCCAAGGCCGAAGCCTATGTGTGGGATTCGATCAACCAGGCCGTGCTCGACGCCTATCTGGAAATGATGGCGCGCCGAACGGCGGGTTGACGGGCGCACCGAAGCCGGTTGCGGGATCGATCCCGGCGGAACGAACTACGCTTCTCATACGTAGCAGCGGCACTCCTCCAGACGCAGGACCACCGCGCATGGCTACCGCCTTTCCGTCCCCTGCTCCCCTCCGGACGCATCCGATCCACGGGATACTCTCCGCCTATCCGCTGGCGTTCTTCACCGCGGCGCTCGTCACCGACATCACCTATGCGAACACCGCGCAGATGATGTGGGCGAACTTCTCCATCTGGCTGATTACCGGCGGCGTGCTGATGGGCGTGCTGGCGGCACTTGTCGGGATCGTCGATGCGGTGTCGAACCGCAGGCGCGGTCGCCGCCAGCGGCCCTGGCCGCACAGCCTCGCCACGGCGGCGATGCTGCTGCTCGCGCTGGTCAACGGCTTCGTCCACAGCCGCGATGCCTGGACGTCGGTGGTGCCGACCGGGCTGATCCTGTCGGCGATCGTCGCGCTGCTCGCAGTGGTGACGAGCTGGCTCGGCTATGCACTCGAAGCGCGGCAGGAGGCCCGGTGATGCGTGCATCGACGATAGTGGCGCTTTGCAGCACCTCGCTTTCCCTGGCCGGCTGCGGCGGCGGCGGCCCCACCGATGCGCAGGTCGGCCCCAATCCCGGCCTGCCCGCGCAGAACCAGTATCTGCTGCCGCCGATGCGCATCGCCCCGCCCATCCCCTGGGGCGATCAGACGCCCATGGTCCCGCAGGGGCTGAAGGTCGCCGCATTCGCGAGCGGCTTCAAGGACGTGCGCTCGATCTTCGTGCTGCCGAACGGCGATATCCTCGCGGTCGAGCCCAAGGGGAACAGCGAACCGGTCTCCCGGCCAAAGGATATCGTGGTCGATTGGGTCCAGAGCTTCGGCCACAGCAAGGTGCAGGGCGCCAACCAGATCACGCTGCTGCGCGATGCCGATGGCGACGGCAAGCCCGAGCTGCGCACGGTGTTCCTCGATCACCTGAACTCCCCCTTCGGCGTGGCCCTGGTCGGCGGCGACCTCTACGTCGCCAACAAGGACGCGATCGTCCGCTATCCCTATGCCACCGGCCAGACCCGGATCACCGCGCCTGGCACCGTCCTCACCGAGCTGCCGGGCGGCCCGATCAACCATCACTGGACCAAGAGCCTCGTCGCCAGCCCGGACGGCACCAAGCTCTATGTCGGCATCGGCTCGAACAGCAACATCACCGAGAACGGGATCGAGGCCGAGCGGGACCGGGCCCGCATCTGGGAAGTCGATCGCGCGACCGGCGCCCATCGCGCCTATGCCACGGGCCTGCGCAATCCCAACGGGCTGAGCTTCAATCCCGAGACCGGGCAGCTATGGGCCGTCATCAACGAGCGCGACGAGCTGGGTCCGGATCTGGTGCCCGATTATATGACTTCGGTGCGCGACGGTGCGTTCTACGGCTGGCCGTGGAGCTATTGGGGCCAGCATGTCGATCCGCGCGTCAAGCCCGAGCGGCCCGACATGGTCGCGAAGGCGATCCCGCCCGATTATAGCCTGGGCTCGCATGTGGCGCCGCTGGGCATGGCCTTCTACACCGGCGCCAGCCTGCCCCCCGCCTATCGCGGCGGCGCCTTTATCGGCGAGCATGGCAGCTGGGATCGCGGCCATTTCAACGGCTACAGGGTCGTCTGGGTGCCCTTCAGCGGCGGCAAGCCCAGCGGCAAGGCGCAGGACGTCGTCACCGGCTTCCTCGACGGCAAGGGCCATGCGCGCGGTCGCCCCGTCGGCCTCGCGATCGACAGGACCGGCGCGCTGCTGATCGCGGATGATCTGGGCAATGTCATATGGCGCGTAACCGGCGCATGAAACCGCCTGGTTGAAGCACCTTCCCCGGCGAAGGCCGGGGGAAAACCGATTCCAATCGATTGAATCCGACACTAGCGAAGGGCGGATCGACCGGCACAAGAGCCAAGGCATCGCAAGCGGCCCGCCAGCCCGGGAGCCGAAAGCTGGAGGCTCAGGACGTCTCGGCCGGGCAGTAACGCGCCAGATACTCCGGATGGCCCGGCAGATCGGCGACCGCGCCCACGATCCGCATCCGCAGTTCGTCCAGCGCCCGGCGGAGATCCTGCTCCGGCATCATCGCCGCGACGCGATGATGGCCGCGCGCCTCCAGCCGCTGGCCCTGCAGCACCTGCACCCAGGAATCGACCCGGAACAGCTCGTCCTGCGTCTGGTATGCCATGCCGCTCTCACGGAAGAGCGCGATCCGCTGCGCCAGCGTATCCGGAATCTCCATCGTCCGGCATCGCCGCCAGAAGCCCGAATCGTCGCGCTCGGTCTGGTGATAATGGAGGATGATGAAGTCGCGGATGCCCTCGAATTCGATGCGCGATTTCTGGTTGAAGCGGTTGACCAGCGCGTCATGGCATCCGTCGAAGGGGAAATCCTCGATCAGCCGCGTCACCGCGATCTTCATCAGATGGATGCTGGTCGATTCCAGCGGTTCGATGAACCCCCCGGCCAGGCCGAGCGCGACGCAGTTCCGGTTCCACGCCTTGCGCCGCATGCCGGTCTTGAAGCGCACCAGCCATGGCTCGACGAGCGGTTCCCCCTCGATCTCGGCGAGCAGCTTGGCCCGCGCCTCGTCGGCCGACAGGAACTCGCTGCAGAAGACCACGCCGTTGCCCTCGCGGTGCTGCAACGGGATGCGCCAGCGCCAGCCGGCCTCGTGCGCGATCGCGGCGGTATAGGGCTGGGGCGGATTGATCGAGCTGGACTGGACCGCGACCGCGCTGTCGGTGGTGATCCACTGGCCCCAATCCTCGAAGCCGGTCTCCAGCGCCTGCTCGATCAGCAGCGCGCGGAACCCGGTGCAGTCGAGGAACAAATCGCCTTCGATGCGCGCGCCCGATTCGAGCACGAGCGCGTCGATGAACCCCGTCTCCGGATCGAGCGCGACCTCCTGGATCTTGCCCTCGACGCGCTTGACTCCCGCCGGCTCGGCCAGGCCGCGCAGGAAGCGGGCATAGCGCGACGCATCGATGTGGAAGGCGTAATTGAGCGGCGGCTGGCTCTCGGTCGAGCACCGGTTCGCCTCGCCGGCCTGCAATTCGAAATAATAGTCCGAAAGGTCGCCGCCAAAGCCCTGCGATTTGGCGTGGAGCCAGAAATGGTGGAAGTCCGCCATCCAGTTCGGCCGCTTGCCGGTGGTGCCGAACGAGTGGATGTAGCGATCGCCGATCGCGCCCCAGTTCCGGAACTCGATGCCGAGCTTGAAGGTCGCCTGGGCGGCGCTCATGAAGCGGCGCTCGTCGATCCCCATCAGGTTGTGGAACGTCCGCGACGTCGGCACGGTCGATTCGCCCACGCCGACGGTGGCGATCTCGTCCGATTCGACCAGCGTGATGTCGAGCAGCGGTCCCAGGTGCCGCACCAGCGCCGTGGCCGCGACCCATCCGGCCGTGCCGCCCCCCGCGACGACGACACGCTTCACCACCTGGCTGCCCGAACCGCGATCCTCCATCCATCCCTCCAAAGCACCGCCGGTTTTCCGGCCTGGCCATGGGAGGATAGAAAGACATTCGCGCGGCGCGGGCAATGCACAAAGCGGCAAAGCCGGGGAAATGTGAGGGAATTATTCGCGAGGCCGCGATTTAGTTGCGATCCCGCAACATGTAATCGCCCCTGCACCTCCTCTCCCCTTGATAGGGGAGAGGATAGCGAAGCTTGGCGCTTTAGCGCCTAGCGCAGCTTGGAGAGGGGTAGAGCGGAGCGCAGCTCCGCGCGGCTGCTTCGCAGCCGCTCACCCAGCCCGAGATAGACACAACCTAACGCCAGTCATAAGCCAGCGCCCCCTCGCGGAACGCGAAGCGGTCGACATGCCGCGCCACCGCATCCTTCAGCCCCGCAAGCTGCGCCTCGGACGAGGCGTCGATCCGCACGTCCAGCCCGTCCTCGACCGCGTTGAACGTCACCACCGCGTCGCCGGGATGGTCCGCCCCGCGCGCGTCCCTGGGGAAGATCACCGTCCCGTTCTCGGGCGTGAACTCCACTTGAAGATTATGCTCCCAATGCTTGCAGAGCTGCTGGAGATATTTGCTGGCGTTCGCAGTCTGCACATGTGCGGAGGCCGTCACGGTGGCGATCGTCATGGGCTTTTCCTCTGTTGTGGGCGCCGGCACGATCCCGAGCCGGCGCCGCAAAATGTCGATCCGGGGCACCCGCGCCTCAGAGCCGTTCGATCTTCTGCGCGGCTTCGTCGAGGATCGCCGCGACCTGATGCAACGTGTCGCCGTCAACTTCCGAGGAAGAAAGACGCTCCTGCAACACCGACCGCAAATTGTGCATCGCCCGTCGAATCGGGCCGCCGCTGGTGCGTGCCTGCACGCTGCCCAGTTCGGCAAGCCGCGCGAACAGCGCCTCCACCTCGGCCTCGCGCTCGGCCAGGTGCGCCTGGCCCGCGGCGGTGATGCCGAACTGCTTCTTGGCGCCTTCGGTCTTCCGCTCCTCGATCAGCTCCATGTCGTCGAGCATGGTCAGCGTCGGATAGATCACGCCGGGGCTGGGCGCATAGGCGCCGCCGGAGCGCTCCTCGATCTCGCGGATCAGGTCATAGCCGTGGCGCGGCTGCTCCTCGATCAGCTTGAGCAGGATCAGCCGCAGCTCGCCGCCGTCGAACATGCGCCGCCCGCGGCCGCCTTCGCGCCCCTCGGCCATGCCCCAGCCGCCATAGCCGCCGCCTAATCCGCGACCCCAGCCGCGATGGCGCGGGCCGCAATGCCGGTCGTCCCGGCCGTGATGATGAAAATGGATACGCATCGCGCGTTCGCTCCCATATGAGTCTAGATGCGTCTAAGATATATCTTGAAATAGCGTATGTAACCCCCTTCCGCGCAACTTTTGCGAACATCGGCGTGAAGCCCTATCTATCCACCGATGTCCGACCTCTTCGCCGCAGACCCCGAACCCACCGCCGCCGAGGCACCGGTCGGCGGCCCCCTCGCCGATCGCCTGCGCCCCCGGCATCTGGAGGAAGTAGTGGGCCAGGAGCATCTCACCGGCCCCGAGGGCGCGATCGGCCGCATGGTCGCCGCGGGCAAGCTCAGTTCGATCATCCTCTGGGGTCCGCCCGGCACCGGCAAGACCACGATCGCCCGCCTGCTCGCCGATGCCGTGGGCCTGCGCTTCGTCGCGATTTCCGCAGTTTTCTCGGGGGTTGCGGACCTGAAGAAGGTCTTCGCCGAAGCCCGCGAATATGCCCGGCTGGGCCGCAAGACGCTGTTGTTCGTGGACGAAATCCACCGCTTCAACCGCGCCCAGCAGGACGGCTTCCTCCCCTATGTCGAGGACGGCACCGTCACGCTGGTCGGCGCCACCACCGAAAATCCGAGCTTCGAGCTCAACGCCGCGCTCCTCAGCCGCGCCCAGGTGCTGATCCTCCACCGGCTCGACCACAAGGCGCTGAGCAAGCTGCTCGACCGTGCCGAGGAACTGGAGGAACGCCGCCTCCCCCTCACTCCCGCAGCCCGCGACGCGCTGGTCGCCAGCGCCGACGGCGACGGCCGCTTCCTGCTCAACCAGGCCGAAACCCTGTTCTCGGTCAGCTTCCCCGAGCCGCTCGATCCGGCCGCGCTGGGCGATTTCCTCCAGCGCCGCGTCGCCGTCTACGACAAGGACCGCGAGGGGCATTACAACCTCATCTCCGCGCTCCATAAGTCGATCCGCGGCAGCGATCCCCAGGCCGCGCTCTACTATCTCGCCCGCATGCTCACCGCCGGCGAGGAGCCGCTGTTCGTGCTGCGCCGCCTTGTCCGTGCCGCGGTCGAGGACATCGGCCTCGCCGACCCCAATGCGCTGGTCCAGTGCATCGCCGCCAAGGACACCTACGATTTCCTGGGCAGCCCCGAGGGCGAGCTGGCGATCGTGCAAGCCTGCCTTTATCTCGCCACCGCCCCCAAATCGAACGCCTCCTACAAGGCCCAGGGCGCCGCCTGGCGCTCCGCCAAGGAGACCGGCTCGCTGATGCCGCCGCAGAACATCCTCAACGCCCCCACCAAGCTCATGAAGCAGATCGGCTACGGCAAGGGCTATCAGTACGACCACGATGCCGAGGGCGGCTTCTCCGGCGACAATTACTGGCCCGAGGAGATGGCCCCCCAGACCTTCTACACCCCCACCGATCGCGGCCACGAAAAGCGCATCGCCGAGCGCATCGCCTGGTGGAACGAGATGCGGGGCAAGCGCCGCGATGCATGACTGGGACGATGCCGTCGCCTATGCCTGCTCTCTCCCCGACGTAACGGTGGAGAAATGGTGGGGCACGCCCTGCCCCAAGATCAACGGCAAGGGTTTCCTGTCCCCCGGCCGCGAGAACAGCAGCTTCGCGCTGGCGGTGACCAATCCCGAGAAGGAAATCCTGTTCGAGACCGATCCCGACACCTTCTGGCAGACCGATCACTATCGCAACTACCCGATGCTGCTGGTCCGCTACGGCACCGGCGCGCGCGAGCGGATCGAGCTCTACATCCAGCGCGCCTGGTGGGATCGGGCGAAGAAGCCGCAACGCATCGCCGCCAACCTGCATGAACGCCCCTAATTCCTCCCCGGAACGGGGAGGGGGACCGCGCCCGAAGGGCGTGGTGGAGGGGGCCCCGTTCTCCTCAGGCGCTGCCGCTCGTGGAAAGCAGGCCCCCTCCACCAGCCTGCGGCTGGTCCCCCTCCCCGTTCCGGGGAGGATTTGAGTGGTCCCCTTCACCGATTTCATCGCAATCGACTGGTCCGGCCAGGCAGTCGAACGCCCCAAGGGCCTGGCCGTCGCCCATGCCCGAACCGGCAGCGCCGCCCCCACGCTGGTCGACCGCAACTGGTCCCGCCAGGACATCCTCGAATATCTGGAAGACCTCGCCGCCACCAACACCCGCGCCCTGATCGGCCTCGACCTTTCCCCCGCCTTCCCGTTCCACGACGAAAGCGCCTATTTCCCCGGCTGGGAAGCCTCGCCGCCCGACGGCCCCGCGCTCTGGCGCCTGGTCGATACGATGAGCGCCGCCGATCCGCATCTCGCCGCCACCAGCTTCGTCGGCCACCCGGACGCCCGCCGCCATTTCCGCCAGTTGGGCGATTGCGGTGACCTGTTCCCGCCCGGCCGCGGCCGCTTCCGGGTCTGCGAGCATGGCCAGGAGGCGATGCGCCTCTCGCCCTATAGCTGCTTCAACCTGGTCGGCGCCTCCCAGGTCGGCAAGTCGAGCCTCACCGGCATGCGCGTCCTCCACCGCCTGCGCGGCAGGATCGGCCTCTGGCCCTTCGACCCGGTGCCCGCGCAAGGCCCCGTGCTGGTCGAGATCTACACCGCCCTCGCCGCGCGTCTTGCGGGCATGCGCAAGGGCGTCTCCAAGATCCGCGACGCCGCCACGCTCGATACGATGCTGGCCGCCTTCGGCTCCGAACCCCACGCCCCGCTCGCCCGCTATGACGACCACGCCACCGACGCGATGCTCAGCGCCGCCTGGCTGCGCGTGGCCGCGAACCAGCCGGAACTATGGTCCCCCACCGCCCTCACCCCGCAACTCGCGCGCACCGAGGGCTGGACCTTCGGCGTTCCCTGACGCATGGGGAGCGCCGGATGCCGGTTTAGCTCAGCTGGTAGAGCAGCGGTTTTGTAAACGTCCTGCTCAAGACAATGGAAAACCGCAGAAATCCGGGCTTTTTGGCCGCTTTGGCGGCTGCAAAAGGCGACTGCGTGCACAACACGGGCACCAAAATCGGGACAAATGAAGACATTTGAAGACAGGTGAGGACACCTGTTGTGCCCGATTTGTGACCGTGAAAATTAGTCTGTCATCGCTCCGAATCAGTCGGATGGCACATGACCCAGAAACTCAATTGGCCCCCTACGAATGTCGAGGCACTGCGCTCGGACAGTCTTAGCGATCCCCACACGCCCGGCCTCTACATCGAAGTCCATACCGGACGCGGCCGGGTTACCCGCGTCTGGAAATATCGGCGTCGACTTTCCGGCAAAAAGACCTTTCACAGAGCGACGCTCAGTTCCTACCCCGCCCACAGCATCGCTGACGCTCGTGATTGGGCGGCAAGTATTGACGTGCTCCCCTGAAACTCCGCCAGTTTAAGCTAGAGTCCTTCATTGAGGAGGACGACGATGAAGCGCAGCAGGTTTAGCGAGGAGCAGATCATAGCGATCCTGCGTGAGCAGGAAGCTGGGTCATCGACGGCGGACGTGTGCCGCAAGCACGGCGTGAGCAGCGCGACATTCTACAAATGGAAGGCGACCTATGGCGTCATGGATGTGTCGCAGGCGCGCAAGCTGAAGGTGCTGGAGGACGAGAACGCGCGGCTGAAGCGACTGCTGGCCGATGCGATGCTCGATAATGCGGTGCTGAAGGAGGTTGCCTCAAAAAGCTGGTAAAGCCTGCCGTTCGCCGAAGGGCTGTCGAGGAAGTTCGACAGACCTTCGGCATCAGCGAGCGTCGGGCGTGCGCCATTCTCAACGTGGATCGATCGTCGATGCGCTATGCGCATCGGCGTAGTGATGATGGCGACCTGCGGTCGCGTCTTCGCGAGATCGCGCTCGAGCGTCGCCGGTTCGGCTACCGTCGGCTGGGGATCATGCTGGCGCGAGAGGGGCTGGTCATGAACCACAAGAAGCTGCTGCGGCTGTATCGCGAGGAGAACCTGCGGGTGCGGCGGCGCCGCGGCCGCAAGCGAGCGATGGGCACGCCGGCACCGATGACGTTGCCGCAAGGTCCGAACCAACGGTGGAGCCTGGACTTTGTGAGCGATACCCTGGTGTGCAGCGGGCGCATCCGCATCCTTGCCGTCGTCGATGACTTCACGCGCGAGAACCTCGCGCTGGTGGTCGATACGTCGCTGTCAGGAGCGCGTGTTGCTCGCGAGCTCGATGCGATCATCGCGGCGGCGGCAAGCCGCTGATGATCGTGAGCGACAACGGGACCGAGCTGACCAGCTTGGCGATCCTGCGCTGGGCACCGGACCGGCAGATCGAGTGGCACTACATCGCGCCGGGCAAGCCGCAGCAGAACGGCTACGTCGAAAGCTTTAATGGTCGCTTGCGCGACGAATGCCTGAACGAGACGCTGTTCGCGTCGTTGAGCCATGCCCGCTCGGTGCTGAGCGGCTGGCGCCACGACTACAACCATGTGCGACCGCATAGCGGGATAGGCGGGCTGACGCCCGCCGATGCTGCCAAGCGAGTTGTGCAACCCCGCCCGCAAGGGCACCATGACAACCCCGGACTCCAGTTATGACTGGAGGAGAAATGGGGAGCACGTCACAACCTGTCCGCGCATCCGAACCATGTGTCAAAATCGCCTGTGCCCTGGCCGCGAGCTTGCGGCCTGGACACGGTCGACGTTTCATCTCTTCCTACCTGTAGGACACCGGAGGCACCCACTTTTGGCAAAAACTGGGGCCGAAATAAATCGATTGGTCAGGGCTTCTGTTACCGCTAAACTTTGTGGTCCCTATACCAAAAAAAGGGACCGCGACCTTAGTCGCGGTCCCATCGCCAAGGTGAGCGGTCGGCTGGGTTCCTGGCGGTCTGAAGACGGACCCGTCACGCCGCTGCAAAGGGGAAAACCAGCGGTGTCTGGGTAGAGGCCGGGGATAACCTGGCGCTACCATCTCCAACCCCTGAAGACGCAATTCAACATCGTGGCGACTCCGCACCGGCGGGTCGATGGCGTTAGAGATCGCCTCAGGATCGATCTCGGTTTCGACCGGAGCTGAACCACCTGATCAGTTCGAACCGGGGGTCCATGTCGCGCTTGGCGCCGAAGCCAGTGTCTCGCGATCGAACGTAATGGTCGAGACTTTCGCGTCGAGCCCCTGCACCACTGCATCGGTGAGATCGTTGGCCATGTTGCCGCCGAGGACCGAATTACGATCGACAAGCAGCCCGCAATTGCGCTGCTTGTATACTTGGGCGAGCACCGGCTCGACATCGGCGGAGATGCGCTGCAGCGCCTTCGCTCGCGTTGCCTCGATCTCGCTTTGACGCTGGCGGGTTTTGTCGTCGATGGGCCTGATCCGATCGGCAAGCGCCTTCTGTCGCTCCTGGCGCTGGGCCGGGGTCAGCTTGGCCTGCTCCGTATTGTATTTTTGCACATCGGCCTCGACGGGCGCGCGCTCTGTTTCGAGTTCCTTCTGAGCGTCGTCCGCTAGAATGCGAAGCCTGTCGGCTGCGGCCATACCGACTTTGGATTTCGCGAAAACGTCTTGGCGTGACAGCAGGCACACGCCCGCCACGGCCGGCCCGCCGAGGGTGTTTGCACTTGGCGCCGGCGGCGTCTGAGCCTGGCTCGGTCCGGCAAGTGAAGCTGCGATTGCAAGGAACAGGAAAGTGCGCATCGGGATTCATCCTTCTGTTGATCAGATCTTCCGACTGACCCAGAATCTGCTTCGGCGGCGCACCGAAGACTATCCTGCCTGTCGTTGCTTCCGGACGGCGCGGACGTCAGCAGCGAGCGCGTCAAGGCTGGGTGGAAACGGCCAGCGGCCGCGATATTGAGCGAGCTTTCCATATCCATCCCACGCCCTTGCCAAGTCGACCGGCAGCCAACCAGCAGCGCCGATTCGTCGCCGACTCAGCTGTTCAGTCTCGGACGGACCGAGGCATAGTCCGGCTGGATCGTTGCAGGGCTAGGGATTCACCGGGGACCGATTTTCGACAATTTTCCGCGTAAATCCTGGTGCGCGCCCGCACTCTGTGCCTCGAAATGGAGGCGCCAATATCAGGCGCCCGCTCGACGCGGCGACCGCACACGGGGGAAGTTCTTAGAGATAGATGTGGTCCATCGACAGGTCGTTCATCCGTCGCTCGTGCATGCTGAAAAAGGCGGCCTCCAGCTTGCGCGCCATCTGCGCGGGATCGAAGAGAGAGCTCGTACCCAATTTCCGAGAAAGCTTCGCACGCAATATTGCTGTGCGCTGCGGATCGGTACCGAGCTGAACCGCGAGATCCTCGTAAGCCTCTAGGCTCGTGGTAACGAGCTCGGGGAGACCGACCTCGGTAAGGAGACTAGCGGCGACCCGGGCAGCGAAGGATTGACCCGCGCAGGTTAGGAGCGGAAGCCCCACCCGGAGCGCATCGCTGGCGGTCGTGTGGGCATTGTATGGCAATGTGTCGAGAAACAGATCAGCGAGGCGGAGACGGTCCAAATGACCTTCGCGCTCCGCCCGGTCGACGAAGATTATGCGCTCAGCGTCAACTCCGCTGTCGGTCGCGTGTTGACGCAGATTGCGTCGAGCGGAGGCATGATCCACCCAAAGCCAAAGAATGCTGCCTTGCGTGGCCTTTAGTATTCGCATCCAGGTCGAAAACACGTCAGGCGTGATCTTGTAATTATTGTTGAAGCAACAGTAGACGAACGTCTGGTCAGGCAGACCATAATCCGAGCGCTTTGCGCGTGGCACGATCTCCCTAATCGGTCCATTAGGCTGATAGCTCCCCGGGAGGAACACGATTTTCTCGGAATAGAATTGCTCGCTGCCAAAGGGGATCAACACCCTATCGGCCAGGATATAGTCGATGTACGGGTTGCCCATGGTCGCAGGATACCCAAGGTAGCTGACCTGCACCGGAGCAGGTCGGCCGGAAAACAGCTTCCAGCGCGAATCCTTCGTGTATCCCTTCAAGTCCACGCCGATGTCGAGCTGCAGCTCGCGCGCCCGGTGGACAACCGCCTGATCCGACATGGAGCGAACATCGATGAATTCGTCGAAAGCGGCTCTGGCGCCACGATGTGCTTCATCGTCGATAGGTGGACCGAATGAGAAGGCGAACAGCTTGAGGCGCTCGCGGTCGTGTGCCTGGAGCGTCTCGAGAAAGAGATGCATCGTCGCATGCGAGTGAAAATCCGCAGAGAAATAGCCGATCCGAAGCTGGCCGCGCGAACCTCGATGCCAGGCGATATTTCCTGCCGGGGACGGCGGATTCCATCGTCTGCAATAGTCTTCCGCACAGGTGCGATGAAGTTGCGGATCGTCGCTCAGAGCCAGAAGCGGGAACGGCGCAATGTTGCCGAGGCCTTTGGCGATCCTGTCTGAAAGTTCGCCAACCTCTCGATCGAACTGATCCCATTGGGCGAGCTGGGCCGCAATGTGCAACCGCATCTCAAATGCCTGGGGGAGAGCAGGATCGATCGCCAGCGCCCGATCGAGCGAAGTGAGAGCCTCTTCGAGATCGTTCAGCTCGCGAAGGATGGTGCTGCGGTTCCTCCAGAGATACGCATTCGCAGGTTCGGTTTCGATCGCGTGGTCATAGTAGTGAAGGGCTTCCGTGAGCCGCCCAAGCCGCACCAGCGCAATTCCGAGGTTATCGAGAGCGCCCACATGGTTGCGATCGATCTCGAGAATGCGCTTGTAATAGGGCACGGCCTCGTCGAACCGCATTTCGCCCGCGAAGGCCAAGGGGCGGCCGAACAATGCGTCCACGTTGTCCGGATAGCTTGCGAGAATTTGGGCGAAATTGCCGAGCGCATCATCCGCTTTCCCGAGCGCGGCGAGAAGTTCCCCGAGATTGAGCAGCGATTCGACGTGGTCTGGATAGATCGCCAGAATGCCGCGATAGGCGTCTGCGGCTTCTTCCAAACGGCCCGCCCTGACCAGTGCGCCGGCGCGGTTGGTTCGCGCTTCGATTTGAGCCGGGTCGAACTCGAGCACTAGATCGAAGCTGGCGATCGCTTCGTCAAAGCGCCTGAGAGCGACAAGCGCGCTTCCCTTATTGTTGTGGGCGGGCGCAAAATTGGGCAATCTGGCTATTACGCTATCGAATTGCTGTACCGCTTCGTCCAGGCGCCCAAGCTTCTTCAGGACATTGGCTCTGTTATTCATCGTGTTCAGACTATCCGGGGCAATTTCGAGCGCCTGATCAAGGCAAAAGAGCGCTTCCTCGAGACGCCCGTCCAGCGCGAGCGCAATGCCCTTGAAGTCGTAGAGTTCGGATTGATCGGGGCGGATTCGGATGGCCGCATCGTAGGTCTCGATCGCTGCGCCATATCGGCCGAGATCGGTAAGGACATCACCGCGACTGCACAGGACCTGCGCATTGTCGGGCTCCGACGCCGCCGTTTCGTCGAGCACGCGCAGCGCGTCCATCAGCCTGCCTTGACCCTGCAGGTCGGCCGCTCGCTTCAAACCCTCGGACGCTTGGGCAAATCGCGTTGACACCGCCGACCATCCTTCAGCTCGCGGAAGTATCCCCAGCGCGGCTGCAGCTGCAGCCGGAGCCGTCCCCACTAGAAGGACACTCGCGCGGGTCGAATCTGGCAAGCGGTGCGCAAAAAATGTTCTGGTCGTCCGAAATCCCGCTGACTGCCCGATCGGCTCGCAATTTCTTCTCATCCACTCGGGGAATCCCCAGTCGGGGTGCCACGGCCGTAAGCGATAACAGCGCGTGGGCCTGAGCCCTCCGAATCCATCGGGCGGAAATGACGCGACTTCAGAAACCAACGACCAGACTGCGATCTCGCCTGTTCCGCGGCTCTGCTTCGGTGGCGGAATCGCGCGTGCCCCTCCTTCGTGCGCCCCCCTTCCCCGGTGCGCGGTTCGCCGGCGCTCCGAGGAGGAGGGATCCTTCAAGTGCTGGCTTTCACCGGAAGGGCAGCGGTCTTGAAGTCGTCAGTGCCATCGCGCGTCTTCGCGTCGGCGGCGCTTTCTGGAGCGACAGGCCTGCGCTCCCCTCGTTCGATACTTTGGTGCGAGCACGAACGCTGGAACAAGCGCTTGTGTGCGCCCGTGGTCTCGGCGAGCTCGGCACCACGTTATTTTGGTGGCAATCGGCGCCGCCCGCCACTGTCTTCAGCTTGGAATCGAAGCTACACGGCACCGGTTTCGTGGAGTGGCAGTGCCTGGTCGGGAAATGCGATCCTTGGCCAGTTCTAGGTCAGGCGGCTCGCGTGTTTGCGGCACCGGGGGACGAAGTCGGGTTGCTGGCGGCCGCCGCGGGAAAGCAGCTATTCGACCTCGATACCGGCACTCAGGTCGAGCCGAGCGCTGCCTTCGATCATATGGTCGCGGAAATCGATCTTTTCGACTATTTCGACCCGTATTTCGGCGCGCCTATCGGCGCGCTTGAATGGATAGAGCAGCTGGGTGCCTGGCGCGCCGCGATCGACGTCAATCGGCCCATTTCCGCTGTTGCCGGAATTTCAGCCTGGAAGCGAGAAGCGATCGCGCAATCGCTGTGGTCCGGAAAGCCCGCTCGTTTCGTGCGGGTCCAGCAAATTGCGAAGATGCCGGCCGGCAAGACAATCGCTGTCTGGCCTTCGCGCGTGCCGACTGAACTGCAGGATCGCGCGGACGACGCCGGCGCGTCACTGGCGCGCATCGAGGATGGCTTCGTCCGGTCGGTCGGCCTGGGATCGAAGCTCCACCCGCCTCGCTCGATCGTGGTCGACATGGCGGGCATCTACTATGATCCATCCCGGCCGAGCGACCTCGAACTGATCCTTTCGACGGCGAATTTCACCGACGAATTGAAGGCCCGGGCGGGACGCCTGATCCAGGTGCTCATCGCGGGCGGGATCACGAAATATGCGGCCGGAAACACGGAGGGGATCGAGCTTCCATCTGGGGTTCGGAAGGTTCTCGTGCCAGGCCAGGTCGAGGACGATCTCGCCGTGCGTCTTGGAGCCGGTGGAGTCACCGGCAACCTTGATCTTTTGCGTCGTGCCAGAGCGGCCGAACCCGACGCCTGGATCGCATATCGTCCGCATCCGGACGTCGCGGCAGGACTTCGCAAGGGACATGTCGCCGAGCGCGAGGCACTTCGGTATGCCGATGCAGTCGTTCCGCACGGATCGATGGCCGCATTGCTCGATCAAGTCGATTGCGTGCATGCTCTGACGTCGCTGGCGGGGCTGGAAGCGCTGATGCGCCGGCGCGCGGTCGTAACCCATGGTCAGCCATTCTATGCCGGATGGGGTCTCACCACCGATCTCGGACCATCAATCCCGCGGCGGAAGCGGCTCTTGAGCCTTGAGGAGCTCATCGCTGGAGCGCTCATCCTCTATCCGCGCTATCTCGACCCGGAAACGTCCCTTCCTTGCCCGCCCGAAGTGGTCGTCGAGCGACACAGCCGCGCCTCGAGCGAGCAATCATCCCTGCTCGCGCGCATGCGAACGGCACAGGGCAAGCTGGCACTGGTTGGACGCAAGCTTGCAGGGGTGTCGGCATGATGCCCGCGCGCAGCTTCCTCTTTCTTCAGGGTCCGCCCGGTCCATTCTTCCGGGAGCTGGCAGCCCGCCTGACAGCGCTGGGGAATCAGTGTTCCCGCGTCAACTTCAACGGCGGCGACTGGCTCGATTGGCGAGGACCGGCCGACAATTTCGCAGGGACGATCGGCGAATGGCCAGGCGATCTGGCAGCGCTCCTGGACCGGGAAGCCGTGACCGACATCGTTCTTTTCGGAGACTGCAGGCCGCTGCACGCCGCCGCGGTGGAGATCGCGAAGCGACGCGCAGTGACGGTGCATGTGTTCGAGGAGGGGTATATCCGCCCGGACTGGATTACGCTCGAACGCGGCGGCGTCAACGGCCATTCGAGCCTGCCGCGTGATCCGCAGGAATATCTGCACCTCGCGAAGGGGCTGCCGCCGGTCCCAGCGTATCAGCCGATCCCGGTCAGCTTTCGTCAACGCGCGATCGAGGCGCTGCTCTACTTCGCGGCCGGCTGCCTTCTGCGGCCACGCTTTCGCGGCTATCGCTCGCACCGGCCCTACCGCGCCTCGACGGAATTCGCCGGATGGGCGCTTCGCTTCGCGACGCGGCCGATCGGGCGTCTGCGAGCCAGGCTGAGCGGCCGCCGAATTGGTAGATCCCGCTATTTCGTGGTCCCGCTGCAGCTCGATTCCGACCACCAGATCAGAACCCACTCGCCCTTCTCCGGCATGACGGAAGCGATCGAGCAGATTCTATGCTCCTTCGCGCGGCACGCGCCGGCCGATACGCTCCTGGTGATCAAGGAACATCCGCTCGACAATGGGCTGAAGGGCTGGCGCGGGATCGTTCGAAGGATTGCGCTGGCAAATGGCGTCGCGGACCGCGTGCTCTTCCTCGAGCACGGCCATATCGATGCCCTGGTGGCCAGGGCCGCGGGCGTAGTGACGGTGAACAGCACCACGGGCACGCTCGCGCTTTCCGCCGGCACGCCCGTGGCCGTGCTCGGCGCGGCCGTCTATGATCTTCCGGGTGTCACCCACCAGGGTATTCTCGATACGTTCTGGGCATCGCCGGGCAAACCGCAGCTCGAAATCTATGATGCCTTTCGGCGCGTGCTGGTTGCCCGATGCCTGCTCCGCGGCGGCTTCAGCAACGCCAATGCCAGAGCGCACCTGCTTCCCGCAGCTGTCGCCAGATTGTGCCGGGTCGCGGAGACGAGTTCCACGGCGAGCGCGTCAGCAAGGGTGAGCGCATGATGTTTCTTCCCAGGACCGTGGATGAGGGTCGCCCCTACCAATTCTCGAGCGGAGGTGCTGCCCCGCGGCGACCGGAGCGGGCGCCAGAAGTCGTGCTCGATCTGTCGCGGCTCTTGTCGCGAGCCCTTCATCCCTCGCCTACCGGCATTGATCGGGTCGAGATGGCCTATGCGCGGGCTCTCGCTCGCATGATCCCGGGCCGCCTTCACTATGCCGCTGTGCATCCCACAGGCATTTACGGGCGCCTCCCCCTGCCCCATGTGGAGGCGTTCCTCGACAGGACCGAGGAGCGCTGGGAGATCTTCGGCGACGCGGAGCCCATAGGGCGCAGCCGGCTCACGGCCCTGTCGCATTGCTGGTCGCTGCGGCCGCGCCCCGTGCCCCCGACCAATGCAGCGCGCGTCGTTCTGCAGGTCTCGCCGCATCACCTCCAGCACCCGGCGGTGGTTGCGGGCAAGCTTCGGCGGGAACGGGCGCAGTTCGTCTGCATGGTGCACGACATCATCCCGATCTCGCACCCGGAATATGCCCGGCCCAACGGACCCGAGCGGCACTCGCGGCGTCTGCGAACGATCGAGAACTATGCTGACGGCATTTTGACCAACTCCCACGCTACGCTGGAATCGTTGCTTGGGAGGGCTGACATGGAATTTCGGCCTCGGCCTGCGCGCGTGGCGCATTTCGGCGTCGACGCCCGGCTGTCGCAGCCGCCATCTCAGGGGTGGCCGGACGGCAATTATTTCGTCTGCCTGTCCACGATCGAGCCGCGCAAGAACCATCTGCTGCTTCTGCACATCTGGCGTTCGATGGTGGATGCGCTCGGCACCGTTGGAACCCCCGTGCTCTATCTGGTGGGTCGCCGGGGCTGGGAAAACGAGAACATCGTCGACCTGCTCGAGCGCTGCCCTGGGCTGCAGGGATGTGTTCGCGAACTTCCTCGCCTCCCCGACAATCGGCTTCGCCAGCTGCTCGCGGGTGCCCGGGCGCTGTTGATGCCGTCCTTTGCCGAGGGGTTCGGGATGCCTGTTGCCGAAGCACTGGCGGCGGGCGTCCCTGTCATCGCGAGCGATATTCCGGCGCACCGGGAAGCCGGTGGAACCGTCCCCGATTATTTCGACCCGATCGATGCCGTCGGGTGGCGACAAGCCATCCTCGACTATTGCGCGCCGGCGAGTAGGCGGCGTGCCGCACAGAAGATGCGACTGGCGGGATGGCGACCGAAAACCTGGGAGGCGCACGTGCAGAGCGCGCTGTCGTTCGTCGAGGAGGTCGCGGCCGGATGATCGACGCCTTCCAGATGCGCGGCGGTCTCTCGCGCACCCTCGAAGCGCTTGACTCGCAGCGCCACGTCATCGGTGCGCTGATATTGCGCGAGTTGCAGACCCGCTATGGGCGCGACAATATCGGCTATCTGTGGATGTTGGTCGAACCGCTGACGCTGGCGACCGCCGTGGCGGCGCTCCATTTCGGCAATCCGGGCTCGACCCATGGCAACGACATCCGCATCATTCCCTTCACCTTGACCGGCTATTGCACGTTCATGATCTTCCGTTCGATCGTCTCGCGTTCCGAGGCGACGCTGGAAAGCAACAAGCAGCTGCTCTTCCATCGCATGGTGACGATCTTCGACATGTTGGTCGCGCGCGCAGTCCTCGAGATGCTTTCCACGGTCGGTGCGTTCGTCTTCCTCATGCTGCTGGCCAATCTCGCGGGCGTTGCGGATGCGCCGGCGCGCCCGCTGCGCTTGATGGCTGGGATCGTGCTCCTGACCTGGTTCTCCTTCGCCTTGTCGATGGCAATCGCCACGGGCGTCTATTTCAGCAAGGCGACCGCCAAGCTGGTCCATCCGGCGACCTATATCGCGATGCCGATTTCGGGTGCCTTCTTCATCCTGGCCTGGATCCCGCAGCCCTATCGGTCGTGGCTGGGCTGGTCGCCGATGAATCAGATCTTCGAGATGATCCATAGCGGCGTCTTCGAGAGCTACGACAGTCCCTATTTCAATCCGATCTACATCATCGGCTGGTGCATGGCGCTCACCACCGCCGGATTGCTCCTCCTTCGCGTGCTGCGCCGCCACGTGCATCTGAGTTGATCGCCATGCGCACAAAACCCGCACGCCCTTCGAACGAGCCACCGCACGAGGTTGTCGCCGACGACGCCCTCGGCGCACCCGAAATCGGCCTCAAGCCGCGACTGCTGATGCGACAAAGTCCCGCCGAGGCATTCGCGCCGGGCGGCTTTCCGCCACAGGATGAGGAGATCGAGACCGACGAGGAAGTAGCGCCGAAATATCGGGGATGGCGTCGGCTGCTCCATCCATTCGTGCTGCTCGTCTGCTTGCCGACATTGGTTGCGACGGCTTTCGAATACGGGATCGCGGCGGATCAGTATGAATCGTCTGCCCAGTTCATTGTTCGCACCCCGCAGCCAGCGTCTCCCGCGAATGGCCTGGGACAGATGCTCGGGCTGGCGCAGGGACCGGTGACCGCGGATGCGCATAGCGTCGATGCCTATCTGCTCTCCCATGACGCGGTGCGTGCTCTCGGCAGCCAGAGGCTGACCGACATATTCCGCCGGCCCGAGGCGGATGTCGCATCGCGTCTGTGGGATGCCGCGCCGGCGCCGGAAACGCTGCACAAATTCTATGGCACGATGGTGCATTTGACGACGGCGACCGAGACCGGGATCAGCTCTCTGAGCGTCCGAGCCTTCCGTCCGGACGATGCCAAGCGTCTTGCAGACGATCTGCTTCGCCTCGGCGAAGCGCGCGTCAACAAGCTGAACCGGCGCATGTTCGACGATGGGCTCGCCGCCTCCGCGCGGCAGCTGCGTGAAGCCGAGGCCGGCATCAACCAGATTCAGGCGAAGCTGACCGGGTTTCGTCAGGCGGCGCGGGACGCCGACCCGGAGAAGTCGAGCACGGCGCAGATCCAGCTTGCCGCGTCCCTCCAGGAGCAGGCGGCGCGCGCGCGGGCGCAGTTTCAGGCGATGGCCGCCGGCCTGCCGCCGACGGCGCCGCAATATCGTCTCATGTCCCGTCAGGTTGCATCGCTCGATGGCCAGGTTGCGGCGGCAAAGGCCCGCCTGGCTGGCTCGGCGCGCTCGGTCGCGGCCGGGCTGGGGAATTACGAGGAACTGCAAATGCGCCAGCAACTCGCCGCCAAGCGCTTCGAGGCGGCGCAGGCAAGCTATCAGTCCGCGCGCGAGCAGCTCCTCAAGCAACAGCTTTTCATCGTACCGGTCGTCGAGCCGAACATGCCGGTGAAGGCGCTCTTTCCAAAACGCCTGACGATCATCGCCACGGTCTTCTTCGGTCTCCTCTTTGCCTATGCGATCGGCTGGCTGATTCTGTCCGGCCTTCGCGAGCACGCGGATTGATTGGCGCGCCATGTTCATCGACAAGCTCAAATATCGCAAATCCGCCGGGGTTCCGGTCTCCGGCAAGGTTCATACGATCCTCAGGGCGGCGAACGATGCGCGCGGTCGCGGCGACCATGCGGCTGCGGTCTCGCTCTTTCGTGAAGCGCTCGGGCGAGATCCGTCGCTCGCGCACGTCTGGATTCAGTATGGCCATATGCTGCGTAAGATTGGCGATTACCGCACCGCGGAGGATGCGTATCGCGAGGCTTTGCGAATGAAGCCGGACAGTGATCCGTACCTGCATCTCGGGCACCTTTACAAGGAGACGGGACAGATCGGGAGTGCCGCGCGGAGTTATATCGCGGCGGTGCGGGCGAACCCGAGCAATGGAGACGCCCTGGCAGAGCTTCACATGCTGATGGCGCGAAACATCGAAATCACGCCCGAGGACATCATGGCAATCACGAATTTTGGAGCCGACGCCGCTTTGGGCGAGCAAGACCCCGTTTCGAGCGCGACGACGCGGGCGCGTTCTGCCCTCGACAGCCTGGCAACGGCGCTTCGACGCGAGGGTACGGGCGATCAGCTCGAACTCCTCGAGACCACCGAAGCGCTTCTGGAGAAGCTCCATCCCGACGCCGGGCAGAGCAATGAGACCGGCGGTATCGGCAGCGGCCCTGCGATCCTGTTCGACGTTTCCGACCTGATTTCATATTTCAACGGTGCTCGGCTGCCCACGGGTATCCAGCGGGTACAGATCGAAGTGATCCGCAGCGCCCTGCGTAACGGTCATCAGCCGCTGCGGATCTGCGCTTTTCTCGACCATCGCGACGAGTGGGTCGAGATCGCGCCCGCACTGTTCCTGCTGCTGTGCCGGCTGAGTCTGGCGAGCGGCGAGCTGAACGCGCCGGAATGGGTGTCCGCGCTCACGAAACTGCGGCTGACGATGGCAATGTCCGAGCCCCTCGCCTTCCCGCGCGGCGCCTTCCTCGTCAACCTGGGCACGTCATGGTGGCTCCAGAACTATTTCCTGTACGTCCGGCAGGCGAAGGCCAAGTTCGGCATCCACTATGTTCCCTTCGTCCACGACGTGATCCCGGTGATGGCAAGCGAGCACTGCACGAAGGAGCTGACCCGCGACTTCATCAGCTGGGCAATGGGCGCCTTCGAGCACGCCGACTATTTCTTCGTGAACTCCGAAGCGACCAAGCGCGACCTGCTCAAGGTGGCGGCGACCCTCGGCCATGAGGTCGCGGAAGAGAAGGTCGTCGTGGTCCGGCTCGATGCCGATTTTCGGAAACCGGTCAGCACGCCGCTTGGGCGTACCGAGCTTGCGAAATGGGGAATCGGCCGATCGGATTTCGTGCTGTTCATCTCCACGGTTGAATCCCGCAAGAACCATATCGGGGCATTCGATGCCTGGATCAGTCTGCTGCGCGAGCATGGCGCGCGGCGCGTGCCGAAGCTGGTGTGCGTCGGCAACAAGGGATGGCTCAACGATGCCGTCTATGCGCGGCTCGCGGCGCATGACGGGCTTCGCGAGCGGGTCGTCATGCTCTCCGGACTGTCGGACGCGGAACTGGACCTGCTCTACCGGAGCTGTCTCTTTACGCTCTATCCGAGCAACTACGAGGGCTGGGGCCTGCCGGTCACCGAATCGCTTTGCTACGGAAAGGTGCCGCTCGTCTCGGACGCCTCCTCCCTGCCGGAGGCGGGCGGCGTGTTCGCGCATTATTTCGAGGCCGGCTCGACGCCGCGCATGACCGCCGCACTCGAGCAGCTCATCTTCGAACCGGCCATCAGGGCAGAGCGGGAAGCCAAGATCGCGGAGGATTTCTCGCCCCGAGCCTGGGACGAGATCGCGACGCAGCTATCCGCGTCGATGCGGCTCTGGGCGGAAGACACCCAGGTCGCGGGGGACCAAGCCTATCGCGTCCCCGTCGCGACGCTCGGCGCCTATCACCCCATCGTTCGCAATTTCGCGACACGGATCTGGCCCGGCATGCGGTCGGGGGAGATCTTTCGCGCCGGTGGAGGCTGGTGGGGTCCAGACGACTGGGGATGCTGGACGAAGGCGCAGGGCGGAACGCTGGAGATCGGGCTACCAGACGATCTGAATGAAGGCATTCGCCTTTATGTCCAGCTCCACGGGCTCCCTACCGCGGATTGCCCGTGGACTGCCAATCTACCCGGGGCCCAATCGCAAGGCGGTGTGCTTCCCCGCGGCGCGTTCAAGTGGACATCGTTCGAGCTCGATACTGTTCCTGCCGACCGCGTCTTGCGCCTCCTTGTGGAAGGGACCGCGACGGTCGATCTGCGCACGGTCACCGAGGGGCTGGACCCCCGAGTGGTTTCGGTCGGCGTGGTGGGCTTCTACCTTTGCCGAGCGAACGATTCAGGGGCGCGTTCGTCCTTCCTCGAGGCGGTGGCCCTTTCGAACCTCGACAATCTTGCGTTCAACCGGGAGCGTGCCGGCGAACCGGCCATCGCAGCCGTGTCATCGTGAAGGCTCATCATCGCAAATTGAGGCACTGCCCGGGTGAAGCTGGACCTCGCTTGTCCGCTCGTCGGCCCGGCCGGGAAAATGGAGTCTAGGACGATGTCAGAATTTCCAATGGAGATCTGGCGCGAGGCGGTCTCGGAGATCATCGCCAACGACAATGCCAGGATGGTCGAGCTGGAAGCCATGTGGCGGGCGAATGAAGCCGATAGCAACGAGATCAACGCGGACTTGCCCGCGACGCTCGCCGATCTCTGGAACTGCTATCGCCTTCTGCTCAATCGCATTCCCGATCCGATCGGCGCGCCGCATCATCTCGAATGCGTCCGGGACGGCATCAGCGTCCACAATCTCGTTAAGCATTTTCTCTTTTCCCAGGAGCACCTCACCCGATATCGGCAACCGGTGCAGCAACCGGACGGGCCGACCAGAACGCAGGTCAACGGCCTCGACCTCTACTTGCCCGCGCCGCAAACGAGCGTCGAGCGCACCGTGCGGGAGACCGGGCGGCACAAACCGCACTTGGCCGGGGCGATCGCCAGCGTCCTCAAGCAGGGCATGTACGTCGTCGATATCGGAGCCGGCGCTGGTGCATTCGCGGTCCACGCGGCACGCAAGGTTGGGCCGATCGGGCGGGTGGTCGCGCTCGAGCCACACCCCGAAAAGATGCGCGCGCTCCTGGCCAACGTCACGGCTCATGCGCTCGACACCGTCGATGTCCTGCCGTTCGCGGCAGCGGACGGCGACGGCTTTATCGCGCTGGTAACGAGCGACGGGGTCGCTTCGGCCCGCGATGCCAGCTTCGATGACCTCACGAACGGAGATGCGCCGATCGTCTATGCCCGAACCCTCGATTCGATCATTCCGACCGATCAGCGAGTCGATTTCATCGTGATCGCACTGGATGGCTTCGACTATCGGGCGCTGGCGGGTGCGAGGGACATCCTGACCCGATGGCGGCCGCATCTCATCGCCGAATATGCGCCGGACTTGCTCCGGGAATATTCGGGCGTCGACCCCGCGGACTATCTGCGCCTCCTGTCACAGGCAGGATATTGCCGCTTCACCGCGATTTCTCCCGAAAAAGGCGCGATCGATCTTGGAAGCGACGTCGGGGCCCTGGCCGCGCTGCCGGATAGGCTCGAGACCGACAGGATCGACTTTTACGCCTGGTCGGCCTGATGTCCGCCGCGCGCGCCTCCCTTCTCATCGCGTCGCCCTTCCAAAGCAGCGCCAAGTTTTCAAAGGCAGAAGAACAATGAGGGACACGGATTCCGACTGGGCGGAGATTGCGAACAGCGAGCCCTATTTTGGGGTCATAACGGATCACGCCTATCTGCGGGGCAACTTAACCGATGAGGCGCTGGAGCGCTTCTGGGCGAGCGGACGTCAGGACGTGCAATGGCAGGTCGACCTGCTCAAGGCCCACTATGGGGACTTCAAGCCCAGCGTGGCCCTGGACTTCGGCTGCGGCGTCGGCCGGCTCACCAGGGTGATGGCGACGATGGCAGAGTCGGTCTATGGTATCGACGTCGCTCCCGCGATGCTCGAGATCGCGCGGCAGCAGGCGCCAGCGAATGTGACCTACACCGACCAGCTTCCCGTGGTCGAACTTGACTGGATCAACTCGCTCATTGTCTTCCAGCATATTCCGCCGAGCCGCGGCGCGCGGATTATTTCGGAGCTGGTGGGCAAGCTCAGGAGCGGCGGCGCAATCACGCTCCACATCACGACGGGGCGGGACGTCGGCGCGTGCCGCCCCCAGGACGATGGGACCGAGGTGGTGCGCTGGAACGGCGAGGACTATCGTCCACTGATCTCGACGCCGCCATCCGGCGGGATGACCATGTATGATTACGACCTCGGCCAGGTCATGATCATCCTGAATCGGGCGGGGATCCACCGCTTGACCGCGCAGTACACCAACCATTCTGGCCATCATGGCGTGATCCTGATCGGCAGGAAGGGATGATCAGAACTGCTTGGTTCGGATAGGTATCTGGCGCCCGAATTCAATCGAGGTGGTCCGGGCCACCGCTTCGGTTTCGCCAGCCTGGCTATTCGGGAAGCGGCAAGAGCGTAAACACGCCCCCTGCGCTGACTTCCAGGACGTGATTGACCATCACGTCGGAAGGCTCGCCGACCGCGGTCAGATGGGCGATGGCATCGGCCAAGAGCTGAAGCGACAGATCGCGCGAGACACTCGGCAGCACGATCAGGCCGGGATGCAGTTCCTCGCGCGCCACCAGCTTGCGGAAGTCGACCGCGTTCTCTGTCACGATCACTCGGTCTTCGGCGACACAGAGCGCCAGAACGACGTGATCCGGCTCACCAAGACGGTTTCTGTCTCGCGGATGCACGGCATCATGCTCACCCGTCTCGTTGAGGTTACGCGCGAGTTGCGGCGACAGACATTCGTCGATGAACAGTTTCAAGCGGCTTTCGCCCAGGGCCTCCCGCCTGGGCGACCAACGATGGGATGCGTGCGGGCATAGAGCGCCGCCGTTTCCACCGCTTCGCGCGTCAGGTGCGGGTTATCCTCCAATATATCGTCGATGCTATCGCCGCCGTCCAAGCGACCCAGAACCGAATAGACCGTCATGCGCGTTCCGCGCAGCGCTGGCGTCCCGCCCATGATTTCGGGATCAATCACAATATGATCCTCGCGCGCCCGGCCGTAGCGTGCGGCGCGCTCGGCAAGATCGCGCCCGACCAAGGCGGACACGTCAACCATCACGGCGGGCGCGATTTCCAGCGGATCGGTCATCCGGTCGGGCTCGCGCTCGCCGAGCGTGCGAGCAAGATCGCGCTTGGCGGCCAGCGTGAGGGTCACCGGCAGCCGTGCCACGATCGCGGCATAGGGTACAGCATGAAGCGGCAACATGCGTCGCCGTCCCCGCGTGCTCGCGCGGATGCCTGCCAGCACCTTTTCCTCGATCGCCTTATCCACCGCGCGGACGGGGACATTTGCCAGTTCGGCAACTTCGCGTGCGGAAAATCCGTTGGGCATGGTAATTACTCCCTCACCAGGGAATATATAACAAGCTCATCCGGATTCAAGGCGCTACAACCTTCCTCCTCTCGTTCTTGCGATGGGCCTCGGCTTCGAACACTCGCTTGCCACGCGACCAGCCGGCGGGCTGATCCACGCAGGATTATAATCTAGGCCAGCTCATGATCATCATGAGTTGGTCGGGCGCGGCTGGCGCGCGGGGACTCCGCTCACATGAGCGCTGCGATCCCTTTTCGCTTCACGACAGCAGGCGGAGGGCCGGGCCATCGGGCCACTTCCGTCAGCCGCTCGGCCGCAATCTCAATGTCCAATTCGCGATGGGTCAGCTCCAGACACCGGACGCTCCTCCGCCCGGAAAACGATGATCGTCCGGTATCCGCCGGATCGGCCTTGTCCGGGATCGCCGGCGACCCGTACAGTCCTCCAATTCAGGCGATCGCGCTTTGGCCGTCCCGCCTTGCCCCGATCAAGGCGACGAGATCGCCGACCGAATGCAGGCCGTCGATCTCGCGTGTCCTGAAACGAACACCGAATCGCTGCTCGACCGCGATGACGATTTCGATGTGTTTGAAGCTGTCCCAGCCATCGACATCGTCCGCGGTCAGTTCGGGCGCGAGCGGAACCTCGTGCAGGAAGGCGTCGCTGAAGATCTCGGCGAGGATCGGGTAAATCTCGGATTCGGTCATCATGCTCTTCTTTCGGCGGAATGGGCTCAGGCTTCGGTCACCGTCAGGAAACTCTTCGCCGGCGTGAAGCCGGCAAGATCGAGGACCCAGCGGCTTGCACCATCGTCCCGGGTCTCGATGAGCGTGAAGCCCAGGCGAGCGTAATGATCCTTGACCATGCCGTTCCTCGCGGTCGGCAGATATTCGCCGATGAGCCGCCGCCCGCCGAGTTTCAGGGCGCGCGCCGCGATCAGGTTCAGCGTGGCCGATTCAACCTGGCGGCCGAGGACACGGCAGGACATCAGCCAGCTGTCGATCAGGACATCGCCATCCTCCTGAAGCTCGCCGATCACGACGGCGATCGTGCCATTGTCGCCGAACCGATCGGTCAGGCGCAGCTGGAGCCCTATGGCGCCCGGGTCGGCCATAACCGCCCGGATCTCTTCCTCGGCATAGCGCCGGGTGGTGAGATTGAACTGGTTCGTCTTGTTGATGAGCTGGACCGTGCGCCGCAATCCGATCGTGTCGAACGGCTTGACGGTTAGCTCCATGTCCAGGCTTAGAAGATAGCTATCGAGATCGGTGGCGGAGGCCTTCACCGCTTCGCGGCCCCGATTGTCCTGATACTGCGCGGTGCGCGCGCGATCGTCCTCGGTGACCGCTATACTCTCGAAATAGCCGCCGTCCTCGAGCGCCCGGATGGAAGCGATCGGCTCATCACTGGTCTCGGGAACGGCGACCATCGGCAGTTCCTGGCGCACCAGCGCGCGCTCGACGGGATTGTCGTCGACGAACACCAGGCTGTCGAGCCCGATGTTGAGGTCGGTCGCGATCGCCTTGAGATTGGCGGGTTTGTCGGTCCAGTTGGCGACGAAGCTGGCGATGTCGGCGCGCCGCAACGTCATGTCCGGATGGGCATCGAACGGCTCGAGCGCGGTGGCCTCGTCGTTCTTGGAGCAGACGGCGAGAAGGACGCCGCGTCGGACCAGATCGCGGACATAGCCCTGGAATGCCGAATAGGCTTCGCCGAGCGGGCTGCCCTGGCCAAGAACGATCCCTGCCATTCCATCGTCTCCGATCACGCCACCCCAGATGGTGTTGTCCAGATCGAGCACGAGGCATTTGAACGAGCGGCCCTGCTGGGCGGCCAGCAGGCGGCCCAGGAGATCGCCGAACATCGGGGCGGCCGCCGGCGAAACCTCCTGTTTCGCGCGATACCACAGGTCAGGATCGAACCAGGCCGCGAGACCGTCGCGCGCAGCGCGGCCGTCGAGCGCCAGGAGATCGACGCCGGTGTCTTCGGCGAGGCGGCGCAGATCGCGGTTCAATGCGTCGATGAAATGCGCGGCCGAGGCCGGGTGGCGATGCTCGTTGAGGCCGATCAGGCGCGGATGCACCGGCAGCGGCGTCTGGTGGATCACCGGGCAACGAAAGCTCTGCCTGAGGAGGCGCCAGCATTCGGCGATATGGGCAGTCCGCTCGCGCAGATGCGCCTCCAGATCCTGGGCCGTGGACAGGCCGAGGCAAAGATGGTGCGCGTCGAGCGCGAGCAGGACGGTGTCCGGCCGGAACGCGTGGAGGGCGGAGGCGGGATCGGCGAGTTCCTGCAGATACTGGCCATAGTCATTCTCGTAGATGTCGATCCATGTGCCGCGCCGCAGCCCGGCGACCCGGATCGCGCCATGCAGATGGGTCATGGTGCATGTGCCGAGCAGCGCCAGCCTGATCGGCTTGGCGGCCAGCCCCGCCGGGAGCGCGGCGCCGAACAGCGCGCGCACGGTGGCGTCGAGCGCGTTGGTCTGCATGGCATCCATCCGCAGATTGGCGAGCGCGACCGCTTCGGACCATGCCTGCGGCGAGGCTGCGGATTCCCGCAAGGCTTTCAGCCGCGGGCGCCACGATGGATCGTCGGGCAGCCAATGCAATCCGCTCATCCTACCGGTCCTGATTAACGAGCTGCCAGGCTTGCATCATCGCTTCCAGCCACTGCGCCCACGCGCATTGCATCTCGAACCAGCGCGGATGTCCTTCCCAAAGGAGGCCGTTGACCCTGGCTTTGAGCAGGCCGTCCTGGACGCGCTCGACGGCGGGTCCACCCGGCTCGTCGACCACCCAAAGCAGCCAGCCGGGTCCCAGTTCGCGCAGCGCCAGGGCGATGGTCCGGGCGGTCTGCTCCGGCACGTTGGGCGCCGACTTTATGACGAAGATCTTTTCGCCAAGCGCAATATCCTCCTGGAGCTGCCGCCGCAGAAAGGCGAGGTGCCTGCGGATATTGACCTCGATATTCTCTTCTTTCGGATCGCCTTCGAAAATGAAGGTGTGTTGCCGGAGCGCGTAGAAGCGATCGACGATGATCCATTCCCGTCGCGGCTGCTGCCTGTCGAGTTCGACGGCGAGGTCTTCGCCAAGGTCCGCGAAATTGGTCCTGAGGCCGTGCAGGATCATGTCGGCCTTGGGGTTGGCCCATCGGAAGATGCTGATCGGCTCGGCACCGAAGTGACGCTGGACGAAGCCAAATTCGCAGTCGTTGCCAAAGCTGGCGAACTGCATCGAAAGCTCCGCCGGCTCCATGCCAGTGCGTGCCAGGCACCCTGTCCTGATGTCGTCCTCGATATTCCGGATCATATCATTCCCCCCTGCACTCGCCGCCCGCGCTCAAGCGCGCAGCAGACGGTCGCTGTCTGCGGCAACGTCGAATCCGGTTGTCGTGATCCAGGGCGGCATCGCGCAGGGCTGGTGTGCCCGAAAGACGGGCCCCTCGCGCCTGTAGCCCAGCGCCTCGAAATAGGCATGGCAGGTGAAGTTCCTGCCCGTATCAACGATGCGGCCGATCGCGAACGGAGCCTGCCGCAGGGCGACCGCGGTAGCCTGCCGTCCAAGGACGATCTCCGCGCCCAGCCCGAAAACCCGGCATGAAAGCAACGTTTGGACGATCTCGCCGTCCTGGATGAGGCTCACGCCGATAATGCCGTTGTCGACATTCCTGTCCTTGAGGCTCGCCACCAGGCAAATGCCCGTTCCGCCCAGGAAGGCATGGAAGTCCGGCAAGGTCCAGCGCTTGCCGGTCGTGTTGAACTGGTTGGTCTTGTTGATGAGCTCGAAGGCGCGCACCGCTTCGGGCGACAATGGATCCTCGACGCGGACGATGTCCTCGGAAAGCGAAAGCGACGCCAGCCACTCCTCGCGGCTCCCCGTCGGCTCCAATTTCGCCGCTTCGCGCGATGCGCGGGCGCGGACAAGCTCGGTCCTGCGGCTCGATTCAGCAGTGATCGTGTGCACTTGCGTCTGCGGGGCGCAAAGGATGGTTCGGCGCCAGTCGTGCGGGCGGCCGCCGAGTACGCGGATATCGGGGAGGCGCGCGACAACCTCGTCCAGTTCCCGGGGATTATCGTCGATGAAGAGGGTATTGCCCGCGAGAATATTGGTTTCCGCGATGATTTCGGCGATATTTTCCGCCTTGGATTGCCAGTTGATACGGATCGCCGAGAAATCCTCCTCGACCAGGGCGCCATGCCAGATCGCGCGCAGCCGCTCCAAAGTGCTTTCCCTGTCATTCTTGCTGCAGATCGCCAGCAGCCCGCCGCGGCGTTTGAAGAAGAGCAGCGCTTCCACGAAGCCGATCGGCCACCCTTCCGTTCGCGCCCAATGCGGCAAGTCGGAGTCTGCGGCGACACCGCGCCACAAGGTATCATCGAGATCGACGACGATGAGCTTGACGGGATCGTCCTGCCGGATGACGGCAAGCGCAGTGGCCATGCTGCCCCAGAAGAGCTCGGCGAACGCCATTGAATAAGCGGGATAGTCGAAGAAGTCGGAATTGGGCGCCGGCACTTCAAACCTGTCGCGGTCATATTCGGCCATTGCTTCGCTGATGACTGAACCATGCAGCGAGCCGGCAACAGCATCGTCGTGGAAATTCATCCGACCGGCCGCGTTGGCGAGATCATTGATGTCCAGGAAATAGAAATTGGGCCGGTTGCGAACCAGCGCGGCAAAGCGGCGGTTGAGCTCGCGCATGACCGCGCGCGGCGCAGTCGGCCCATAGGGGTCGATCAGCGTCCCGAAGTAGTTGAAGCTGGGCTCGAGGAAGGAGGCGACGAATGATGGCAGGCCGGCCAGAGCCGGCTGGAGCGCGTCGAGCCTGCGGTCAATCAGCGCCGAACAACGCTCGAGGAGTTCCTCGGCCTGGCTCTCGTCCTGCAGCCGCGCCAGCGCCATATCTGCGGCTCCGAAGAACAGGCCGGTGGCGTCGCTGACGATGTGGCGCAGGGTCAGGGACACAACCGCAGCATCGAAGTTCCCGGTTGCCACCGCCGGAATCGCGGAATGTCGTAACGATTCCATAAGCTGATGGTGTGCCGTATGCCCGAGCGACGGCGCAGCCTGGGCGATACTCTCGAGCTGGCAATTGCCAAGGAGCAGAAGATTGAGGCCGGGCCGCACGCCCTTGGCCAAGTCCGGGAATGTTGGAACGGATACGTCCATCGTCTTCGACCTTGCCTTGTCGCTGCTGGCCGGCGCAGGTGTTCGCGGGCGCCGGATGGTCCATGAGAAATTCCGGGACAATGCCGGGTCAGACGTGGGCGTGGAAGACCATTCTGTTGTCGTAGTAGAACCTGTTGGCGACCTCGACGCGCGAGAAGCCTACTTCCTTGCACATCGCGATCACGGCGGCCTCATTGGGGCCGAAGAAATTCGACCCATCGCGGTTCAGCGTCGCGCCCGGATAAAAAATGAGCGCCGGTCGATCGACGTCGAGTGCGTCGACCACCGTTTCGATGATGGCCGTACCTCGGCAGAGCGCGCGCACCTTCGCCAGATAACCGAGCGGATCTCTCGCGTGATAGAGGACGCCGAGGAACAGCACATAGTCGAACGTCCCGTGCACGGCGGGGTCGAGTTGCTCGACGCTCGCGTTCAGGGGGACGACGCGCGATTCCAGTGCCGCGTGGGCGAGACGAAATCCACCGCCGTCGAAAACGCCCTGCCCGTTCCAGCAATAGGAATCCGACGCCACCACTTGCGCGCCGCCGCGTCGCTCGCATTCGAACGAGAAGAAGCCGTCCCAGGCGCCGACGTCCAGGACGGACTTCCCGCTGAGATCCTTCGGGAGCCCGAGTGCGGTCAGCTTATAGGGCGAATCGTCGCCGCCCGGGGTTATCAGCCCATCCCCCAAGTCGATACGGTGGAACCACTCGCGCGCCTGCACCGCCTGTCCGAGCTCGCTTTTAGCCATCGTCTGATCCACGATCATATCCTCATTTCCGGTGATTGTTGCAGCATGCTCCGGCGAACGGAGCGCGGCGGCGGAAACCGTCTTTTCCGCGACGAAGAAGTAGGAGAGCCCGAACTTCCCGACCCGCTCGTCGGGACTGACCTCGAGGAGCTGGAAGCCTTCTTGCGAAAGCAGTGCGAGTATTCGGGATTGCGGCACGCAATGCAGTTCGCCGGCTGTGTCTCGGCCCTCGCCCGAGAGATAGGCGTCGATGCCGAATTGATAATCGTGAAGGTAGCACGGCACCTGAAAGGCCGCGACGCCGCCGGGCCGTACGCGGGCAAGGAAGCACCGAAGCATGTCGAGCAAGAGCGGCGGCGGCGCATATTGCAGGGCGGATACCGAATAGAAGATGTCGGTCTCCGGCGGATCTCCGTCATAGTCCGTGATGGAGAGCGCCCGGGGGCTCGTTCCGCTCCCGGGAGCTTGCGCACGCTCCGCGAGCGCGAGATCGGATTCGACCAGTTCCACGCCGACGAGATGCGGCGCGGCCTCGCGCATGCGAAATGCCTGGGCACCAACAACGGTGATCGTCGCGTCGACAGGACCGGCCCAGCCAAGGCGGCTTAATGTTCCGAGAAGATCGGTCGCCTCGATCTTGCCGCGTTCCAGCGTCTTCTCGAGGTTCCATCTTCCGCTACGCTTCGCAAAATGGTCCACGCCTTGACGGAGCCACTCATCATATCGGCCGAGACCCTTAGCCTTCCAGGCGTCCATCGTGGCATGGCGAAGCGCCTCAAGCTGCGCGGGAGATGCGTCGAGTTCCAGCGATAGCTGACCTTGAAACGTCCGCATTGCCGCCGCTGCCTCCGCAACGCGCTGACGACTGGCCTCCGCGCAGGTCGAGACGGTTTCCACGAGATCCCACAGATCCGGCGAGTTGCCGATGTGGAACCCCGCCATCGAGGCGCTCTCGAGCTCGCGTCCCAGAAACAACCGATATGCGCGCGCCACGTCGGATATCGTCGGCCGCCGCTTTCCCGGCCGCTGGTCGGCCTCGGCATGCTCGGCAATCCCATCCTGGGTGCTCATCTCGGAGGTTCTCCAGCGGAAATCAGAAAAGGTGGAATGGCGACCTTCACCTAAAGCGTCTCCGTCATGTCGAGCGCCTCGGCCGGATAGCTGCGGTAGAGCCAGCCTGGCAGCTGGCGAGCCATCGGCCCGGTGTTCCGCTGCCGGGTGAAGAGGTACTGACCCAGATCGGCCGCGCGATCGCGCAACAGCGGCTCGAGCCGTTCGACGCTGACGAAATCGCCCGCCCGGTTGGGATGCACGTCCGCGGTGAAGAACAGCTCCTCGCTGAAACCGCAGTAGCGCAGGAGGTGGTGCAGCTCGTGGCGATTATATTCCCGGTTGTGCCGGCCATAAGGCCCATAGCCGGAATAGGGATCATAGATGTTGCTGCCCGCTACGAGGCGCGCGACGTTCTCCAGCCGGGCCACGTTGGGCGTCGTCAGCACCAGCCAGCCATCTTGCCTAAGCACATGCTTGACGCGCCTGAGCGTCGCTACCGGGTCGTTCAGCATGTGCTCGATAACTTCGCAATAGAGCACCAGGTCGAAGCTGCTTTCCTCGAAGGGCAGATCGGCCTCCTCGACGTTCACATTGTGATATTCGAGATCATATCTTTCCACGGCTCCGTCCGTGGCTGACACGGCGAGCGATTGTCTCTTCTTGTCAGCTTCCCCGCCGAAATAGTTGACCAGCGTGAGCTGCGCCTCGGGCCGGAATTTCTTCAAGAGATAAGTCAGGAAATATGGGTTGGCACCCACTTCGAGAATCTTGAGCGGGCCAGGCGGAACCAGCGAGAGCGTGTGGAGGAAACGGTCGCAATCCTCCCGCGCATAGGCGTCGAGTTCACCCGGACCGGCGCCGTCGATGGAAAAGCTGGTGAGAGCGGCGAGTATCTCATCCCTGCCAAGGCCATCGGGAATCGGCAGCTCGGGCTGTCTTGCTCTCGGGTCGATCTGCGCGTTCATCCGCAGTTCTCCTTCTTGTGCTGGAGGTCGATGCGGAGGAAGTCCGCTGACCTCAGGTCGGGGTTCGCGAGGGGACGTGTCACGCCCGAAGACGGTCGAAAGGCCAATCAGCTTCACTGGCTCAGCACCTTCGCCGTGTAGAACGGCGAGAAGAAGAGGCTCAGCACCTGGATCGCCTTGGTCGGGATATTGGCGCCGGCGTTGGCGATATAGATGACGTCGCGTGGCCGCATCTCGAAGCGCTGGGCGAGAAAGTAGCTCTCTGGCTGGCGCATGTTGAGCTTGTAGGCGACCGGACGCGAACCGGCAGCGGGCGACCCGTCATATTCGGCCGGTTCATAGCGGAAGACGAAGATCGCAGCGGGATCGGCGCGCTCGTCGCTGGGCCCGCCGCTCCGGCCGATCGCCTCGATCAGGGAGACGCGCGGGCTCTGGAAGGGAATCTCCGAGACCTTGCCGGTCGCGCCGAGCACGGTGAAGGTGCGCGGGCGGAATGTCACCGAGATACGGTCCTGGGGCAGAAGACGAAGATCGTCTTCCGATCCGGGTTCGATCGCGCTCAGCGGCTCTTCCGCGGCACGTTCTGCCCGGTTGATCTTGACGACGCTGTCGAGGCTCGGGTTGGCGGATCCGCCGGAGATGGCGATCGCGTCGAGCAGGCGCTCGCGCGCGAGCGTCAGCGGAAGCCGTCCGGGCTTTTTCACGTCGCCCTGTACGATGATGGTGTTGTTCACATTTTCGCGGATGGCGACCATCACCTGCGGATTCTCCGAATTGCGCCGGTAGGCGGCGCTCAGCTCTTCCGCGAGCTCATCGGGTGTCTTGCCTGCCGCGACGACGTGGCTGGCCCAAGGGATCGTGATGTGCCCGTCGCGCGCCACGGTCACCGGTGGCAAGGTCTCGCCGCTGCTCGAACCCGTCGACAGCTCAGCCGTCGCGCCGGCACGCGAGCCGAAGAGCGGTGCACCTACCTCGTAGATCGCAATCTGCAGCACGTCACCCGGACCGATCGTGTCGACAAACCCATCGACAGCCAGCGGCGCAAGACGCCCCTTCCCCGTCGATGGCGAGGCGGAGATTCTTTCGAGCGCAGCCGCGTCGACATCGACGAGATCGAAGTTGTCGAGGCTCCTCTGTGCCCGTGAGATCTCGGCCGAGGTAGGTCCGCTGGTGGGCAAAGTCGCGCAGCCCGCCAGAGCCAGCGACGAAGCGAGCAAGGTGGCTACCGGTTTGACGTTGGCGCGATGGGTGCGCGGCATCAGGTAAGTTCTCCGCTGAGGGTATTTGGAGTCTTCGGAAAGATGCTCGCCCGGCCAGGTCGCGGGGCGTCGTGGATGAGCTGCTTGTGGATTGCGTCAATGCGCGCGCGATATTGCGGCATGGTGAAATCGAGTGCGCGCAGCCCCCCTGCGGACTTGAGGTCGGACCGCAATCGCTCGTCTTGATCGAGCGCCAGGAGCGCGCGGCCGATCGCATCGACGTCATAGGGATCGATCATGACGCCGGCTGCGCCGACGATCTCCGGCAGTGCGCCCTCGGAGCCGTAGATCAGCGGGGCGCCGGCGGACATGGCTTCGAGGGCGGGCAGGCCGAATCCCTCGTACAGCGATGGAAAGATCACGGCGCGGGCGCCGGCGACAAGTTGCTCCAGGTGTTCGGTCGGAACGTAGCCGACGCGCCGCAGCCGGCCGGCCTGGCGAGCGCGCGCCGCCCCGTCCCCGTCGAGGAGCTGGAGTTCCTCCGCGGCGCCCCAGGCGTCGGGGCCGGCGATTACGAGCGGCGTGTCGAGGGCTGAGGAGAGATATCCTTCGATCAGTCTGCCGACATTCTTCTTCGGTTCGATTGCACCGAAATAGAGGAAGTAGCCGCCCGCCTCGAGATTGAAGATCGCCCGAAGGTTGCGAGCGAGTTCCTCGTTGGATCGCTCCGCCCCGCGGTGGGGCGGAAGCGCCTGGTAGGTGTTGGTAACGTGATCGGGTGCGATGGGAAGGAAGTTCAGGATGTCCGAGCGGGAATGCTCGGAGACCGTGAGCACATGCGCCGCGTGCGCAATGCAGGCGTGGAGGAGGCGCTCGTGGTAGCGCTTGTCCTCGAGGCTCAGAAAAGGGAGCCGCAGCGGCACGAGATCGTGGATGGTGTAGACGTTTCTGCTGCCGACCATCCTCACCGGGACCGGGTATGTCCAATGCATGATCTCCGGCGGCTGCGGCACGCTCACCGGCATGAGGCGACCGAACCGGCGAAAATAGCGCTCGCCGAGTGTGAAAAGAGCATTGAAGGTGAACAGCCGGTCATAGGCGGGAACCCGCTGCGCGAATCCCTTCCGGATGACCCGACCTGAGGCCGGAACCTCGACGAGTTCGCGCACGCCCGGCCGAAGAAGGAGGCGACGGATCTTCCGAACGGTTGAAGCGCGCGGCGCCTGGCCGGTCGGGGCCTGCGTCTGGGCGAGCGCACTGAAGAAGAGGGTTTCGCGCTGCTCCGGCGGCGCGGATGCCGGGACATTGAGCCCGTAGACGAGGTCGACGGGCCGGCCGAGTTCATGGCAGGCCTCGGCGAGCGAGCGCGCATAGGTCGCGACCCCGGTTCCCTCACGCATGCCGAGATTGAACCCGTCGACTCCGACGCGAATGAGGGCCTGGCCGTGCGTCGTCATCCGCTTGCTCCAGTTGCGCCGGAGGCAAGCGCACTCGCGTAAAGGGCGCGCAGGCGGCGCGCGTAGAGTTCGGGCGTGAACCTCCTCCCGCGGCTGAACCCGGCGGCGCGCAGACGCATGCACAGTGCGTCGTCCTGGTCCAGCCGGCTGATTGCCTCCGCGAGCGCCGCTGCGTCGAAGGGGTCGACCAGCATCGCGGCCTTGCCAGCGATCTCCGCAGCAGCCCCTTTCGAGGAGGTGAGCACGGGACAGCCCAGGGTCATTGCCTCGACGATCGGCAACCCGAACCCCTCTGCGAGCGAGGGAAAAAGCAAGGCGCGCGCACGGCGCATCAGCCCGATCAGCTCGTTGCGCGGTACCCAGGCGATGCGCCGAACGTTCGGCGAGGCGCGCAGTATCGCCTCCAGCTCTTCCTCGCCATCGACGGCAGGTCCGACGATCACCAGGGGCAAGTTCGACCGGCTCTCGGCGAGCGCTCGCGCGAGGCGTGCAAGGTTCTTGCGACGCTCCACGCGACCGCAGAAGAAGAAGTAGCGGCCGGAGCGGAGGTCCGACGGGAGCGGCGGGTCGGACTGGAGCGGCGTTTCGATCGCCTGATAGGTGTTGGTGACCCTTTCCGGGCTGAGGCCGAGGTGCTCGATCACCAACTGCCGCACGGTCTCGGAGACGGTGACGATGCTGTGTGCCTGATCGGCGATACCGCGCAGGATCGACCGGTGCCGTGTCGTCGGGATCGGCGTCAGATGCGGATGCGCCAGAGGGATCAGGTCGTGAACAGTGTAGAGATTCTTCGCCCCCACGACGTAGATCGGTGTCGGGTAGGTCCAGTGCATGACCTCCGGCGGGCGATCGAACGTGACCGGTAGCGGGCGTCCGTGAATGTTGAAGAAGACCTGCGCCTCCTTAAAAATATCGCGCGCGATCCACTGCGTCGGCGCCGGCGTCGCGCTCGGTTCCACGGCCACCGCCGTGCGCCCGGATCCCCGCGCAGCGGAGAGCCACCGCGCGACACGCGAGCGCGGATGGGGATCGAACTGCCGACCGTCATCGAGAATGAGCGGCTCCGCGCCAGCGGCCGCCAGGCAGTCGGCCAGCACCCGCGCATAAGTCGCGACCCCGGTGCCGGACTGATCGTTCAGCATCCGGCTCTCCATGCACACTTGCACGGGTGCGCCGCCGTTCAGCGTGCCGACGTGACCCACGTAATTCGGGTCGTAGAGCAGACGCAGCCGCTCGACATTGGACAATGGTGCAGTCATTTGGGCAAAGACCCGGCCGACGCTTGAGCCGCTGGCGCTTCGGCATATTTGCCTTGACGGTTATCCGGATCACCGGAGAATGGCGTCTCCAATAAAGGACTCGTGCGATGATCCGTTTCAACAATGTCTCGATGACGTATCACGCGCGAAATCTCCGCAAGACGGTACTGCGCAAGGCGAGCTTCAGCGTAAGACCTGGCGAGGCGATCGGAATTTGTGGCGCGAATGGCGCCGGTAAATCGACGCTTCTGCGGCTGCTTGCCGGCGTGGAAATGCCGACTGCGGGACGGATCGATCGCCGCATGACGGTGTCTTGGCCGATCGGCTATTCGAGCGCCTTCCAGGCGAGCCTGACAGGCGCCGACAATGTCCGATTCATCGCTCGGGTCTATCGGCGCAAGGTCGAGCCAATGCTGGCTTTCGTTGAGGATTTCGCGCAGCTCGGCCCCTATTTCCGCCAGCCGGTCAAGACCTACTCGTCGGGAATGCAGGCCCGCCTCGCGTTCGGGATCAGTCTGGCGATCGATTTCGACTGCTATCTCGTCGACGAGGTCACCGGCGCGGGCGACGAGCGTTTTCGTGATCGCTGTCACGCCGCGCTGACCGAGCGGCGGCGCGAGGGAACGCTGGTGATGGTATCGCACGACCCGCAGACGCTGTTGAGCTTCTGCGAACGAGGAGCCGTGCTGAACGACGGCAAGCTGACCTTCTTCGACACGATCCAGGAAGCGATCGACGTCCATCAATGGCACCAGCGCCGGGCGGCCTGAGCCGTTCGCGTTCAAGAGATACCCGATCATGCGGCAACCCCGAGGCTCGGTATCGAGCAGACGAAGTTGCGCGTGCTGCCCAAGAACGGAGTTGCCGCCGTCAAACTGCGATCGCCTTTCGCAGGTTCGGACTGCAGCAGACGTGGCACATCGAATCGGCGGGACGATGACGGCTGGTGGCGCCGGGCTCGATCGGGTTGGCTATCGCGTTTGAGGATTGTCGGGCGCATTCTCTTGACTTGGGCTGAGACCGAAATGCGGCCGTTGGTGCGAAGCTCCGGAGGACAAGTCGCGCCGAGGCCGCGCTGTCGTTGGTCTATCCCCAACCGCAGGAGCCGCCCCTAGTCATTTCCACAGGGGGTACCCGATTCTTGCTTGCCGCCAGAGGTGCGCAGCGACGGCGCAGCGGCACGCTACGCCTGCCGCGGCGGCGGCATTGGCGGCAATGCACCGTACTAAACCGACACAGATTGAATGGCGGCGATTGTGCCAGTTGCCTTGCAACGGGTCGGTGATTTGCATAGGCACGCCTCCGCCTGCGGAGACGCAGCGGAGGCGTGGAAACCTCTCTCAGCATGGAGCCGGGTAGCCAGGGCGACCGGGCCGCGGACGCGCATGTCCAAGGCTCTGCCCAAAGGCGTCCGCGCCTGAGCCATGCTTCAGGTTTCCACGGCCCGGCACAGGGCTTAGCGCCTCCGAGTACTTCAACTTTGGAACGCGCGTCCGGCTGCCTGCATTAGCTGCGCGCCGTCGGGGTTGATGATAGATTGGGGAAGAATGGTGGACGAGCCTGGGCGCGGCCTTTTGGCCGAGGACAATGAAGAGAGTGATGAATTCCTCTGCGGCGTCGCCGCCGAGTGCGTCAATGACGCCCTGCTCGTTCTCGAACATTTCGATACCGACGCGAAGGCCTATCTGCAACGCGCGCTGTCGGTCCTGGTGGAGCGCGGGACAGTCGAAAGCGCCAGTCTGAAATCATCCCAATCCTTGAAGCCGAAGATCAGCAGCAAGCTGAAGGCCAAGCTGTCGCCGGCCGCCAAGGAAATCGTCGAGAACTATATTGCCTGCGCGTCCTCGCGGAACTTCGCGACATCTCCCCGAGGCCTCATCGGCGCGAAGCATGCGCTTCGCCAGACGGGCATCAGCCCTGGGCGTCAACGCGCGATCCTACTGCTGATGGAGGCCCTGTCCGTCCTCGACGAGGAAAGGGATCGCGAAATGTTCTCGCACATCCAGATCGCAATGGATCGAGCGCGCTCCAGCATGGATACGCCCCCTGCCGCATCGCCGGATTCCAGCGAACGAGATTTCCACTAGCCTTCCGGTCATCGAACTTCGCAAGACAGCGGCGTGCGCCACCTTCTGCGACGCCGACCCGCTTCACGCGCTCGGGTTCGGCCGGATCGCGTTGGCGAGGGCCTCTTATTCCTCGAAGGTGAGCGAGCCATTCTTGGCGTTCCGGCGCCAGCGTCCGGGTGAAACGCCGAGCAAGCGCGTGAACGCCTTCGTGAAGTGGCTTTGGTCGGCGAAACCGCATTCATCCGCGACCTTGGACAATGTCATTGTCTCGTCGCGCAGCATCGCCATCGATCGGGCGATCCTGCGCTGCATGAACCAGTGATATGGGGCCACGCCTTCAGTCTCCCTGAACGCCTTGATGAAGTGGTTGACGGTCATGTTCAGCCGCGCGGCAATGTCGGCGAGCGCCAGCCCACAACTGATCTGCGCGAGCATCATGTCGCGGGCCAAGCTCGCCTGCCACGGCGCCAAGTGAGCCCGCGCCCTGCGAGCCCGTCGACGGGAGGTCTCGTCGTGGCGATCGTTCACTATCAAATGCTGTTCGAAGGAATCTGGAGCAGGTGTGCGATCCATGGCCTGCTGGCCCGCGATCAACATGCCGTCTTCCATAGCCGTCTCCCTGGGGTCAGGGTCCGACGTAGAGGCCCGGATAAATCGAGCCCCCCCTTCGGCATCGACGTTCGGCCCTGTGCCGGGGCGACGCCCCGGCACAGGGCCGCAAGCATCGATGATGCCTGCCCTCAGTATATAGACACATCGAAGAGGTTGGCTTGGCAGAGAAACGCAGGAATATTTTTATGCCAACTTGGCAAGATTCGCAGATCTACAGAAATAGCGTCGAAATGCGACTATTGTTAAAACATTAAGCGATTCCTGATGCCAATTCTGTGACAGAATAATGACGCTTTTGCCACTTTTCCTATGCGGATTCTTGCAAGCAGTCAGAACCATATCTTCCAGCCAAAATGGCGCTATTTTGTTCGGCAAAGTGTATCAGACCATTGTAGCGCTATTTCAACTTCGACCGATCGTCAGCCCTTGTCAGGCGGCGACTGGCGCCCGGTTTTTCTGAACCTGGCCAGCTAGCCTGCCGCCGCCATTGCCCGGTCCCCGGACGTCACCTTGCATCGCCCGGAATAGAGATGTGCCTGGTCGTAGGTGACGGCATCCTTGGCCTTGGTCATGAAGATATCCGTCATCCCTTTTCGACCTTCCGACTGCTGCAGGATGATGAGGTTGACCTCGCCGGACTCCAGCGGCGTGGTCAATTCCACACGTTCTGGCCAATAGTCGACCACGCGATCGAACGGATGGCCGGCAGCGCCCGCTGAAATCCCATCCCGATCGGCAACGATGCGAGTCTGCGGATCGACGGGCTCGGGAGCCTGGGTGGAGCGCGGCGGCTCGGTTGTCCGCACCGGAATCGAGGGCAGGAACAGCCTGAACGGATGGTCGCCATCATATTTGTATTCGCTCGGCGCCTGGTCCCTGCTGGGATCGAAATTGGTGATCCGGCCGAGTCGGCAGTCCAGCATCCGCGGCGGCAGCATCGGCCGGGACTGCTCCTGGGGCGGCGACGCTACGGTCTTGATAAGAGCCGGCGGTTGCGCCTTCAGCGTCGCGTTGCTCGCCGGCACCTCCGCCGAGTGCATCCAGGCGATCGCGGACAAGCCCACAGCGGAGACCAATCCAACAATCCCGATTTTCACGATCATCTCGCCCTTCTCCATGTTGTTCAGGCAGCGCCGCCACTCTTGCCGCAATGGGGATCGAATTTTGTGCCAGGAATTGACAAAATCCATAAGAGAAGAGTCGACGTTTGCACCTGCCATGCTAGATATTTTCACGCAGTCGCCACCTTACATAGCGGGGTTACAAGACGATTACAGCCACCTATTCTGAACAATTGCTGTAAATAGAGAACCGGGATAGCGAGCTATCTCGGAAGTTCTTCATATTGTCAGCTCAGTCCTGTGATTTTGGCGAGGCCGGACGACATGACACTTCGACTGGGACGCCCGGCGGTTAAAGCTGTCGCTGTCATTGCGGGCGGCGGCGGGTCCCTACGCGGCTTTGTCGCCGCCGCGGCCTCGCTACGGCGGATTTGGTGGATGTTCGCTTGTGCCGTCGTGGTGACCGCGCAAGTCTTTGCACCATCCGGCGCCAATGCGCAGTCGGCCGTCCCCCTCCCCGTCGAAGATCGAGCGCAAGCCGTCGAATGCCTGACGTTGGCCATTGCCTATGAGGCCGGATTCGAGAGCCCCGAAGGGCAGCAGGCGGTCGCCGAGGTGATTCTGAATCGCGTGCATCATCCGGCATTTCCAAAGTCGGTGTGCGATGTGGTGTTCGCCGGCTCGACACAGAGGACCGGCTGCCAGTTCACTTTCACCTGCGACGGCTCGCTGCGCCGCCGCTTGCCTGGCGAAGTGTTTGCCCGCGCGCGAACGATTGCCGAGCAGGCGCTTGACGGACAGCTCCCGGCGCGTGTCGGCGACGCGGTTAACTATCACGCCGACTATGTATCGCCATATTGGGCACCGAAACTGGAGCGCGTGATCAAGATCGGAGCGCATATCTTCTATCGGCGTCCGGGCCCTATCGCCGGAACGGGCATGGTGTCGCCTGGGGCGACAAGTGAATTGGCCTCGAGCCCCGCCACTGACGCTCGCTCCCCCGCGGTCTTTGCCCCTTGGGGTCTCGCGCCAGCGGCAGCACGGCCCGAAAGCGACAAGTCGCCTGGGCTTTAGCCGAGCTGCCTCTTCTGGCCGAGCCAAATCAGCAACGTGTCTCAGATGGCTACGCGAAGATCTTCCGGCTCCTCGCCGCTCTGGTAGCGTTCGTACATCGCGCGGTAGGCGGCTTCCAGCTTTCGCGCCGTCGCATGAGGATCGAACAGGCTTGAACCAGCGCGACCGGCGAGCAAGCGCCGCCTGGTCTCGGCCATGCGCGCTTTGTCTTGCCCGAGCGCAATTGCCAGTGCCTCATATTCGGCGAAGCTATCGACGATCAGCTCCGGGAGGCCGACTTCCGTCAGCAAGCTTGCCGCGACGCGCGACGCAAAGGTCTTGCCGGCATGCGTCAGGATAGGCACGCCGGCCCGGAGAGCATCGCTGGCACTTGTGTGCGCATTGTATGGAAAAGTGTCGAGAAACAGATCGGCAAGCTGCAGGCGGTCAAGATGACGCTCGAGCGGTTCGGCATTGGCGAAGATGAGACGATCGGCATCGATACCGAGTTCTTCCGCGCTACGTGAGAGATTCGCGCGCGCAACCTCCCGATCGACCCAAAGCCAAAGGACGCTGGAATCCACCTGTCGAAGAATAGTCATCCATGTCCGGAACACATCAGGCGCTATTTTATAGTTCTGATTAAAGCAGCAGAATACGAATAGCTGCTCGGGTAGCCCCGCATCGGCACGGGTCGCCAGGTTTGAAATCGGTCCGAGACGGGCATTCGCCTGATAGCTGCCAGGAAGATAGGCGACTTTCTCGGAAATGAATTTTCGGTAGTTCGGGTGAATCACGACATTGTCGGCAAGGAGATAGTCGATACAGGTTGACCCGGACGTTCCCGGATAGCCCAGATATCCGGCCTGAATCGGTGCAGCCCTTTCGGCGAAGATCCCGAACCTGCAGTTTTGCGTATATCCCTTGAGATCAATCGCGATATCGATCCCCATCTCGCGGGCCCGCAACGCCGCCGCTTTGTCGTCTTGCAAGCGAACATCGACGAATTGGTCGAAGGAAGCTCGAGCGCGCGAGTTCCACTGGTCATCTTTTTCTTGACCGAACCAGAACCCGAACAGCTCAAACCGATCGCGATCATGTGCCTCGAGCGTTTCGGTGAAAAGCTGCATTGTCGCATGATGATGGAAATCCGCGGAGTAATATCCGATTCGAATTTTCTCGTGCCGGGGATATCGCGCGGCGATCGGGACAGCCGGAAGCTGCGCGTGATTTCGCGCAATGATGCGGGAGCTTTCGAGCTGAAGCTCAGGATCATCCGCGAACGAGAGAATCGGGAACGCCATCATGTCCCTCAGGCCATCCGCAACGCCGTCGCGCACCTGTTGCAGCTGATCCTCGATTCCATCCCATTGCGACAAATGCATCGCCGCATATAGACGCGTTGCCGGTAGGCCCAGGGCTGGATCGAGCGCGCCCGCCTTGTCGAAGCTGTGGATCGCCTCGGCCTGGTTTGAGAGACTGAGCATGACCTGACCGCGTTTCTGATGGGCGAGCGCGTCGTCCTGCGCGAAGGACAGGAGGTGATCGTAGCAGATGAGCGCGCTCTGATGCTGTCCGAACTCCTCCATCGCCCGGGCAAGGCCGTAGAGCGCGCGGGCGTTGTTCAGGTCGACCGAGAGGACTTTCTGATAGCAGCGGCCGGCTTCATCAAACCGGCGCTGCAAGGAGAGCAACCGGCCGAGACTCAGGCCCGCTTCGACATGGTTGGGCTGAACCTCGATGCAACGGCGAAAGCAGTCTTCGGCTTCGCCATATTCCAGCTGGCTGGCGAGCGCGTCACCCAGGTTTGCCAAGGCATCGGCATGGTTCGGGTTGAGCGCCAGCGCGTGGCGAAACGCCTCGATCCCCTCTGCCGGCTTCCCGAGAAAGAGCAATGCCGTGCCCCGGTTGCAGTGCGCTTCGATATTTTGTGGATCGAGCTCGATCACATGTTCGAAGCCGAGAAGAGCCGCCTCGTGTCGGCCAAGACCAGCGAGTATGCGGGCCCGCATAAAGTGCCCCGTGGGAAAGGTGGGCTCGCGGGCAATGACGACATCAAAGGCGGCGAGCGCCTCCTCGGCGCGGCCAAGGTCATGCAAGATATGAGCGCGATTGTTGAGAGCGTTGAAGTTCCCCGGTGCAGCCGCCAAGGCGCGGTCGACGCTCCGGAGGGCCTCATCAAGCCGGCCGGCCTGGCTGAGCAACACGGCCTTGAAATCGTGTGCCTCGGAAAGCTGCGGATCCAGCGCGATCGCGCGATCGTAGCTGGCGAGTGCCTGCGGCCACTGGCCGAGATCGGCAAGCGCGTCGGCACGGCGGCAGAAGGCCTCGGCGCTTGTCGGATGGCGGGCGAGCGCCTCGTCGAATGAACGCAACGCGTTCGCCGGTTTGCCCTTCGCCAGGAATTTGGCGCCGCGTGCCAGCAACTCTTCGAGCTCCGACCGCCCGCCGGACACGACCGGTTTCGAATTCGCCATCATCTCAACTCCCTTGTCGTGGCCTCGAGATCGAGAAGCCGGAATTCATTGTGGCCCAGCAGTCGAGCACAGCGATCGCTAGTCATAGGCCCGCACAAGATATGGCTGATCCGTGGTGCCGGTCAGTTCGACGATCATCGTGCGCGTCGCGTGCGCGCCGCTGGGAAGCGTGGCATCAACCTCGATCGAAATCGGGCGGCCGGCGAGTGAAGGGGTATTGGCGAAGGCCAGTGCGGTCTGCTGCCCTGCGAGTTCCCGCGCCCGGTTGATCGCGGCTGGTCCCCCTTCTCCGCCCTCGTCCATGACGGCGAGCGCGCGAGGGTCGGCGTATTCCGCGTCGAAGCCGCTGCGCACCGTATAAGTCGTGACGTAGGGACGGATACGGGCGATCGTCCTCGCGTCGAAGCCGCGGACGAGAGCGAGTTCATCGACCGACGCGATTCTCCCTCCTGGCGGGAACAATCCGGCTGCCCGATAATAAGGTTCTTCCGCGCCGAACGGCCGCTTGTCGCTGTCGTCATCGATCCAGTCGAGGAGGGAATCGCGCGCGATCAGCAGGCGATCGCCGTCGAGGCCGGCCTCCTCCAGGAGCTTGGTTGCCTGCTTTTCATTCAGCAGGCCGAGCGGCACCTTGCCCCTTTCGTCCTTGACGGTGATGCGCAGGTTGGCATCCGAAAACCGGGTCGAGCGAACGCGGCCGTCGGCCGCCCATCGCTGCGTGACATCGTCGGCCAGGAGGCGACTGAGCGCGAGTGCGATCCCGGCATCGGCCGCGGCGATCGCCTGCATCTGTGCCTGCTCGGCCCCCACGTCCTCGATTGCCATTCGCGTGGCCGACAGGACGGTCAGCGCCATCGTCGCGAACACCGCGATGCTCGCAACTGCTGCTACCAGGGCATAGCCTTCCTCGCCGGCGCGGTTCGCGGTGCATTTCATGGAATCGTGCCCTTGGAGCGGAAGGGCTCGAGGGTCCGAAGCTTCGCCCTGAGTTCCTCGGTCACGGCGCGGCCGTCGTCGGGCGTGCGGATGACGTGAGGTTTCAGAAGAACGATCAGTTCGGTGCGATTCTGAACGTTGTTGTGGCTTCCGAACAGGCCGCCGATGATCGGCAGCCGAGAAAGGATCGGCAGGCCGTTCTTGCCGAGGCTCTTGGAGTCCTTGAACAACCCGCCGAGCGCGATGACCTGGCCGTCCTGCACCGCGACCGATGTGGAGATCCGCCGGGTGGAGATGGTAGGAGACGCGGGTGTGCGGTCGCCGCTCGCGACCGGCGCATTGGCGTTGACGTCGCTCACCTCCTGAGAAATGTCGAGGAGAACGAGACCGCCGGCATTGACCCGGGGCGTCACCTTGAGGATCACGCCTGTGTCGCGATACTCGATCGAGTTGACGATCGGCGCGGTTGGATTCTCGACGCTGACCGCGCTACCCGATGAGACCGGCACCTGGTCGCCAACTTGCAGCGCGGCGGTCTGATTGTTGAGCGTGACCAGCTTCGGCGCCGAGATGACCTTGACATTGGTGCGCTGCTCGAGGGCGTTCAGTGCGACCGAAATGCTGCTGCCGGCGAGGAAGTACGAAAATCCCGACTGCGTCGCGCCGGTCGGCATGCTGGCACCGTCGGTGATCCGGAAATTGCTGTTTCCGGTCAGCCAGTTCCACTGCACACCGTAGCGCAACGTGTCGGTCAGCGTCACCTCGGTGATCGCTGCCTCGATCATCACCTGGAGGGGGGGCACGTCGAGCTTGCGAAGAGCGTCCTCGATGACCGCATAATCTCGCGGCGTGCCGAACACGACGATGGCGTTGTTGACCTCATCGGCCGTGATCTTCCCGCCAGCCGTATCGGACCGGCGATCGGGATCGGCATTTCGCGACGTCTCGGCTGCGCCGCCATTCCTGGGTGGCGCGCCATTCTGGGCAACTTGCGGGCGCGGTGCCGACGACGTGGAGCGCCCGGAGATCTGGTCGTTCTGAGCGAAGGGATCGCCGTTTCCCTCCCCCTCGTCGTCGCCGCCGCTTCCGAATGCACGGTTCAGCGTGCGCGCGAGATCGCGTGCGCGGCCATTCTGGACGGGGTAAACGAATATCCGGCGCTCGGAATTCTCTCCCTCCCGATCGAGTATCTCGATCCACCGACGGACATCTTCCAGATATTGGCGCTGGGCGCTGACGGCGAGGATACCGTTCAGTCGCTCCATGGTGATCAGCCGCACGAGGTCGCGGGTTGGGGCGTCCTTGGCGTTGATGAGCTTGTCGAGTTCGGGGACGATAATACGCGCGTCGGTGCGCTCGGGCACGAAGAGCGCGAAGCTCATGTTCCGCAGCCAGTTGACGTCGAACTGTTTGAGAAGATCGCGCGCGCTGCTGCGCTGGCCCGTCGTCCCTGCGATGGTAATCCGGTTGCCTGGGGCATCGACGGCGGTCACCACGCCGGGGAGCGCGCCGTCGAGCACCTTCTTCACCTCGTCCGCGTTGATGAATTGCAGCGTGATCACTTCGGTGCCGAAGCCGACGGCCTCCGGGGAGACGGGGCTTTGGGCCGCCGCCACTGTCCGGACGAGATAGCCGCTCCCGACCGGGACGAGGGCGAGATTTGCCGAACGCAAGGCGGTCTCGAAGAGACCTATGATTTCCGAGCGCGCGACGCTGCCCGGTGTGACCAGCGTCACCTGGCCGTTCGCGCCCGCGTCAACTTCGATCGGAACGCCGGTGACCTCCTGGACCGAAGCGGCGACCGTGCGCACGTCAGCCTTTGGAAGATTGACGCTGATGTTGCCCGGTTTGACGGCCTGCGGCTTCTTCGCTGCGGCTTCCGGCGGCGACGCTTCGCCGCCGACAATCGTCGAGCGCACCTGCGGCTCCGCACGCTCCGCTTCGGCGACGATGGCCGGCGGCTGCGGCACGGCGATTGGCTGCGGGGGTGTGTTTTGGGCGCACGATGCGGCCGCGAGTGCCAGCGTTGCTATTCCGACGCGAAGTTCATGACCACGACTCATCACTGTGTTCCCCCTGATGTGGCCGTGACCGTGAACGGACCCGACGGTCCGAACCGGACCGTCAGCCTCTCACCGCCTCGCGACAGGCGAACCTCGTCCCTGGTCACGGCTTGAATACGCCACTCGCCGACTTTCCCGCCCGGCTTCGCTCGAAAGGTGCTGCTGTCCTGCGCTCGAACCACCGCGTAGGCGGTGCGACCGACCTGAATGGAACCGACTACCGCATAGGCGCCGAGCGGCCCCTGCCCCGATCCCGCCTCGCTTGCTGGACCAGCGACTGGCGCGAACATCGACCTCGCCAACACGGCCGGTCCTCCGGTGGCCGGGCGCGGTCGATCGGCCGGCTGCACGGCTCCGGACGGCCCGCGGACCGGTCCGGGCAGCGGCAGGTCGAGATCGTTGCCCAGCAGCCCCTGAAAGGCGAGCGCCGCGCCAAGCAGCATCGCCAGCAGAAGCGGAAGCACTGACGATCTATCGACCGGCGGCAGGTCTAAGCGGAACCGAAGCTTCAATTTCCACGTCCATTGCTGAAGGTTGACCGGTCACGAGCGCATCGCTCGCGGTGACGCTGACGGATTCGACGATGATCCAGGGGGGCTCGTTCTGTAGTCGCGTGAGCGAAGCGGTAAGTTGGGGGAGCGTCACTCGGGCGGTTGCGCGTGCCCGCGCCCAACCCGGCTGCCCTTCGGCATCGCTGCCTTCGCGGAACTCGCCACCCGCCCCTTCGATCGCGCGCTGGAGACGATCCTTCAGGTACTCGCGGCCGGCTTCGATGTTCTTTGCATTGACGACGAACGTGGCCGCGGCGGCGCGCCGGCCCTCGGCTTCGCGGCGCAGGCGGGGGATGGCGGCGATTGTCCGCAGATTGTGGACATATGTCGCCGCGAGCTGTTCGGTCCGGTCGGCGCGAGCACTGAACCCCGCAAGGATCGGCTCGATCACCAGATAATAGGCTGCCGCGACCACTGCGGTGAGGATCAGCAGCGCGATCAAACGCCGTTCCCGCGAAGAAACCGAGCCGATCATTGGCCGATGACCTTCGCGCTTAGGTCGAAGGGCTCTCCTGCCGCGACGGCGGCCTGGGTTTCGTCGGCTAGGGTGCGCACCTCGGCGAAACGACCCGAGCGACGCAGCGCGGTTGCCACGTCGGATTTCGCCGGGCGGTATCCGACAAGGCGAACGGTGGCGCCGTCCCATATGAAGCGCTGCAGCCAGGCGCCATTGGGCAGCGCGCCACCAACCGACGTCATGACGGCCAAAGGATCGTGCGAGCGGCGCAATGCGATTGTCTGCAGGATCTGTCGCCGGTCCTGCTCGCTTCTGCGCGCGATTGTCCGTGCGACGCTGATCGCGGGCTGCTGGCCTTGAACGAGCTCTTCGTATTGCGCGACGCGCGCCGAATCGCGCCAGATCGCCACGGCCACATTCAGGCAAAGCAGGAACGCCACGAGGCTCCAGATCAGCGGCGTCGCGCTCCGCCGCTGGGGCAGCAAACCGCCTTCGCGCATCGCTGGCGCGAAGTCGATCGGCGCCGACTGGCCGGAAGTCTCTTCCAGTTCGACGCGCGCCGGCACTACCCCTGCCGCCAGAATCGCCGCCGCAATCGCCTGGGCGGTATCGGCGGGAATTCCCGCAACTTCGACCCGCATCTTGCCCGCCTCGCCAGCGGCACCGGCAGCTCTGCCCGCGACGATCGCAGCGCCGGCCGGGATCGGAAGGAGCGTATCCGCCTCGAACGCTATGACCCGCCTGAGATCGCGGTCACCCAGAAGCGGTCGGATGATCACTCTCGAAAGACACAATGCGGCCGGCACGATGATGGTGACTCGCGTGCCCTGCCTCGGCTTTGAAACAGCCCGGCTGCCGCGCGGCTCCCCAGGCACCAGCGCGCCATCGCGATAGATCAGCTTGAGCCCATCGCTCGACCGGCCCCGACGGACTTGCGCCGGTACGAGCGAACGCATCTCCTCCAGCCACCAGCGCACGCCTCCAAGCAGCCATTGGCGAATGGTGCGCATGTCCGCGTCGAGAATGGCGCGCGCCGTCATGGACGTTCGCCGCAACGGCCGTTGGTGGTGCCGTCGACCTGGCAGGTCGTCGTGGTGGTCGCCCGCGGCCGGACCAGAAGGTCGGGCCATTGCCTGCTGTCGCCCGCCGGAAACTCGACACGAATTCGAATGAGCTCCGGCGGCTTTCCCCTGTCCCACCATTCGTTGAGCCAGGTCCGCGGGCCACCCGTTACAGGCGCTCCGCGGTAACTGATCGATAGGTTGGAGGTGCCGCGCAGCAGCGTGGTCGGCGTCCAGCCGACAAGATCAAAGCCGCTTGGATCGATCCGCGCTTGCCGGGTGCTCACGCTGTAGAGCACCAGGTCGCCGCTCGTGGCGCGTGCGAGCCGGAACCGCTGCAGCGCATTGGGCGACTGGCGCTCGAGCGGGGGCGCGACGTAGCTCAGCACGGCATCGTTGCCCCGAAATTCGACGACGGAACCCGAGGTGTCGACGCGAGCGATCGGCCGCAAACGCTCGATCCCCGTCCGAAGCACGCGCTGGGCTGCGATCACCTCGTCAAGACCGGATCCGGTCGTTCGCTCGTGCATCGCCACCAGGCCCGCCATGCGAAGCCCGGACAGGAGCAGGGCCGCTGCCATTCCCATCAGCGCGAGCGAAACGAGAACCTCGATGAGCGTGAAGCCCAATTCGCCGGCGCGAAGCGTGGGGAGCGGGCGAGCGCGCATGGTCTCAACGTGACAACCGCAGCGTGCGCACGTCGGTGAGTCCCCGGCCGGTCGCGCGGTCGGAGATGACGATCCAGACTTCCTGGAGCGGAACGCCGCTGTCGCGGGCGCCACCGGATCGGGAGATTCGCGTGATCCGCCAGGTCAGGCCGCGGACGCTGCCTGTGTCGGCAGCGCTGGCGGAATCGCTCGGCGCCTCAACCGCGGCCAGCAGCGACTGCGCGAGCAGCACGGCATCCCGGCGCTTCGCAACGGTTTGCGCGAAGTGCGCGTTCGCACTGACGCTCTCGAACAGGAGCGCGGACATTCCGGCGATTATCGCCAGCGCGACCAGCGTCTCGACCAGGCTGAATCCCGCTTCGGAATGGCTCGCCGTCATTGCTTGCGCTCGATCGTACCGAGCGCGCTCCGAATGACGATGCTCTGCAAATAATGGCCGTCGACGACCTCGACCTCGCTGCCGATCGCGCTGCCGTCGGCGAAGAAGAGGATGTCCTGATCCGACGTCCTGACGGTCGTTGTCTGTGGCAGCTGCTCGCTCCGGTCCCCGATACTGAAACCGTGTCGATCGCGAGCGATCGTGAAGTGGACAGGTGTTCCGCCGGCGATCGCCGCGGCGCGTGCCGAACGGAGGCCGAGTTCCACGCGGCGAGCCGAGTCGACAAAGGCCTGGCGCTGGAGCGCCCGTTCGACCGATGGAAAGACCAGCCCAGCCATGAGCGAAAGGATACCAAGGATCACGAGAACCTCGACCAGCGTGAAACCACAGGTGCCGCGATATTGCCGGCCGGCTTGGTCAGTAGTTGCCGACATCCCGGGCCTCACCGGTTCCGCCAGGCTGGCCATCCGACCCGAGCGAGTAGACGTCGACGTCGCCGTGTTCGCCGGGGATGCGCAGCAGATAAGGCCGTCCCCAGGGGTCAACGATCGCGTTCTGCTCGGGCAGATATGGGCCGTTCCAGTTGGGCACATTCGCCGGCTGCTTGATCAGGGCGGCGACGCCTTCCTCCTGGGTGGGAAAGCGGGAGACATCGAGCTTGAAGAGATTGAGGGCGGCCGCGACATTCTTGGCCTGGACGCGCGCCGATTGCGTCTTCGAGCTGTCGAGATATTTGATGACCTGGGGTCCGACGATTGCCGCAAGCAGCCCCAATATCGCGAGCACCACCAGCAGCTCGAGCAGCGTGAACCCCGCTTCGCGTTCGTGCCTTCTCTCCATGTCGGTTCTACCTTCGTTCATGATGTCAGCGCGAGATCGTTGAAGCCGAGGATTGCCGACATGATCGACGCGATGATCGATGCGACGGTCGCTCCGAGCACGACGGTGATGACGGGGGTGAGGATGGCGATGAGCCGCTCGATCCTGGTCCGGATGTCGCGGTCCAGCACGTCGGCGAGGCGGGTCAGCATCATGCCGAGCTGCGAGGTTTCCTCGCCGGTGCGAAGAAAACCGATGGCGAGGCGCGGCAGCGCGCCGGACGCCGCGAGAGGCCCGGTCAGGCCCCCACCCTCTTTAACGCCGTCGGCGACGCGCGCGATGATGTCCCCCAGCACGCGGTTGGAGATGGTCCTGCGCGCAAGCGCGAGGGCAGAAGGCAGCGCGACTTCGCCTTCGATCAGGGCACCGAGGGTTCTCGCGAAGCGCGCCGTATCGATGCGGCGAACCAGCTCTCCGAACAGGGGGAGCAACAGCACCAGGCGATCGCGAGCCAGACGGATCGCCGGCTGCCGCATCGCGATCGCCAACGCGAAGCCGACAACCCCAGCTCCCAGCAGCAGCGCCAGGCCATAGTGACGGAGCAAGCGGCTGGCCGTCATGACCACCACGGTCGCGGTGGGCAGCTTCTGGGTCGTGCTCGCGAACATGCTCTCGAACTGCGGGACCACGAACAGGAGCATGAGCAGCACGACACCGACCGCGATGATCAGCAGGGCCACCGGATAGATCATCGAGGAGCCGACCAGCCGGCGAAGCTCGGCCTCCTGCTCGAGCGTCGCCGCGAGACGCGACAGCGCCTCGCCAAGGCGGCCGTTCGCTTCGCCCGCCTCCGTCATGGCAATCGCGGTGGGTGAAAAGAGGTCGGGCTTCTGCGCCATTGCGCGTGACAGCGGCGCTCCTTCTCGAACGTCCCGCAGAATGTTCGCCAGATGGGCGGCGATCCGTTTGTCTTCGACATTCTCGATTGCAAGGGCGAGCGCACGGTCGAGCTGCAGCCCCGCACCGATCAGCACCGCGAGTTCACTTATGCAGGTCGTAGCGGCCGCTCTTGCCTTGCCGCCGAGACGTCGGGGACGCCCCGGGGCGCGCGGCTGCACAACGGTCAGTTCCAGCAGGGTCGCGCCGTTGCGGCGCAGGCTTGCCACTGCGTCGGTCCGGTCGGTCGCATCCATCTCGCCTGTCAGCGCCGATCCGTCCAGTTTGATCGCGCGGTATCGGTAGGTCGCCATCATCCTTCTCCGCTCGCCACGCGCAGGACTTCCTCGATCGTGGTGAGGCCTTCGGCGGCCTTGGCGACGCCATCGGCTGCGAGACTGCGCATGCCGCCATCCTCCGCGGCGGCGAGAATGTCGCGCGTGTCTGCGCGCTGGAGGATCAGTCGGGAAATGCGGCTATCCACCGGGAGGAATTCCAGGATGGCGATACGCCCCGAATAGCCGGTGCCTCCACATTTCGAGCAACCGACGGCCTGATAGAGGCGCTGCACGCCTTGCGCCTGGAGCAGCGGCAGCAGGGTCTCCGGTCCGCCTTCCGACAGGTCGAACGGCAGCCTGCAGTCGGGGCAAAGACGGCGCACGAGCCTCTGGGCGAGCACGCCCGTCAGCACCGATCCCAGCAGGAACGGCTCGACGCCCATATCGAGCAGCCGCGAGACCGCGCCGGCAGCGGTGTTGGTGTGCAGGGTGGAGAGGATCATATGGCCGGTAAGCGCCGCCTGGACGGCGATCTGCGCGGTCTCGCCGTCGCGGATCTCGCCGACCATCATCACGTCGGGATCCTGGCGCAGGAACGACCGCAGCGCCGAGCCGAAGGTGAAGCCGATCGCAGGATTGACCTGGGTCTGGATGACGCCCGGCAGGCGGTATTCGATCGGATCCTCGACGGTGAGGAGCTTGCGCTCCTCTGCGTTGAGCTCGGACAGCGCGGCATAGAGCGTGGTCGTCTTTCCGCTGCCGGTCGGGCCGGTCACCAGCACGATGCCGTGCGGTTTCGCCAGCGCCTCCCGCATCCGCGCGATCAGCGGCGCATCGAAACCCAGGGCGACGAAATCGAGCGCCAGCTTCGAGCGATCGAGGATGCGCATGACGACGCTCTCGCCATGAATCGACGGTGCCGTGGCGACGCGCAGGTCAATCTCGTGACCGCGGACTGAAATGCGCATCCTGCCGTCTTGCGGCAGCCGGCGCTCGGCGATGTTCAGCGTGGCGATGACCTTGATCCGGGATACCAGCGGGGCCCGCATTGCAACCGGGAACCGGCCCGCGTTGCGCAGCATTCCGTCGATCCGAAAGCGGATCGACAATCCGTCGTCGCTGGGCTCGATGTGAATGTCGGAGGCGCGCTGGTCGACGGCGCTCGCGATCAGGCGATTGACCGCCCGGATCACTGGTGCGTCGCTGACCAGATCCTTGAGGCGCTCCAGATCATCCTCGTCGACACTCTCGTCCACGTCGTCGGCAGGAGCCTGCTGCCCGTGGTACAGCCGCTCGATTGCCGCATCGATATCGCTGGCGCGCCCGACCACGCGATCGACGTTCCGCTGGAACATGAAGCCGAACGCCTGGGCGACGAACGGGTCGAACGGATTTGAAACGGCGACGCGGACGGAGCTCGCGTCGAGGCCGATGGGGATTGCACGGATGTCGCGGAGGAAGCCAAGCGAGAGATCCGGCCCGTCAACCGCGATGGTCGGTATCGACTCGGCGCCCAGAGTCTCCATCCCGAGAAAACTGGCCATCTCGGCGACAAGCCGATCCTCGGAGATCATGCCGAGGCGCGTCAGGACCGCTTCGAGTCGTTCACCCGACTCCCGCACGATCAGCATCGCGCGCTGGTGGGATTCCTCCTGGAGGAGCCCGCGCTCGCGCAGCATGCGGGAGAGCGACAGCTCGGATGCTTCGATGCCAGTGGCATCCTCGTAATCCGGCAACTCCTGAATTTTGTCACAGGAACTTTCAATATTTGCCGCCCGGACTGTGCTATCCATAGTCATGTACCACCTTCTGGTTGTGCATGCTCCCAATTCCGGGACATAGAATCTGGAGTAGCCGTCTATAGATAGCTCATATCCAGAATATGCTACAGTAAAATTGCAAAACATCCGGGTATCCGCCCCTGAACTTTGGGGCGGAATCGAGTTATGTTTTTTCCATTATAGTTGGATAATTCGTGCCAAAATGGCAGTATAACACAACTGTCATGAAGTCGGACTAGCAATTAATCGTCGGTTCAGAGTCGAGTCGCAGCCGACATTTAAGCGAGAGGATATATTCCTTCTCGCAATGGCCCGCACCGAAGTACCCGGTTCACGATGATCGGGATCACACGGCCATAAATGCAGAACGAGGGTCTCCGTTCATTCTCACGATTGAGCGGTATGACTTTACGTGACCTGAAGAGAGTGAACGCACACAACCCAAGCATTGTGCTTTTTGGGGGCGGCGGAGCTTTGACCCGAGAGGCAATCGACAATTCCGAAGGCAGTCAACCAACAGGAGAACACCCATGAAGCGTTTCAAGAACGCGCTGTTCCTGGCGAGCGTCGCCAGCAGCGCCATCATCGCGACCGGCGCGCAGGCGCAGGTCACTGCTTCCAATGACGGCGAGCTGTTCCTGCACGGCACCGGCGCAACCTCGGTCCAGCTGGTCCTCGTTCAGGAGCTGAACTGCAAGGGCGGCACACCGAACGCGCTGACGCCGCCAGACTTCTGGCTGGGCGCGATCGGCTCCTCGACCGTCGCCGGAACCGTCACGTTCGTCGCGGAACCGACGGATCTTCCCACCGCAGGCGGAACGAACTTCAACTGCGCGACGACCGAGCTCGAACCGGGCTTCAAGGCGCGCTATGTCGGTTCGGGTTCGGGCGCGGGTCGCACCGCTTGGTCCAGCGTCGGCAATCTCAGCGCGGCGTTCCCGGGCATTTCCAATCCGTTCGGCACCTGGACGAAGGTGCAGTACGCCTTCGCGGACTCGTCAGCTTCCGACGCCGATCTCACGGCCTACACGGGCGGTCCGAGCCTTACCGGCGCATCCTACGCTGCCGGCGGCGCGCCGATCATGTTCCCGAAGTTCGTGCTCCCGGTCGCGGTCGCCTATGCTCCGGTCTATGGCCACAACAGCAGCACGGGGCATGACTATTCGTTCAACATTCAGTTCCCGCAGAACATCCTGGGGAACGCGGCCGGCGGCCTCCGCCTGAGCCGTGAGACCCTGTGCGGCGTGTTCAATGCCAGCCTCGCCAACCAGACGGCCGGCAGCGCGATCGTCAACTTCAATGACCCCAACTTCACCGCCGACAATGGCGGCACCAGCCTGATGGACCCGCTCGAGGCGACCGAGGCCCCGGGCCGCTGGGCTGCCGATGGCGTGCCGGTTCGCCTCGTCGGCCGTCTCGACCGTTCGGGCACGACCGACATCTTCACCCGCGCCCTCGTCGCGCAGTGCACCGGCGTCGTCGTCCACACCGTGGCGCTCACCAACAACTACAAGATCAATGCCGAGACGCTGCCCTACGATCGAAGCGTGTCTGCCTCGACCCGCCCGGTGTTCCAGACTGTCCGCGCCGATACGGGCCTCCAGAGCAGCCCCGGCAGCACCCAGCTCGAGGCGGGCAATAACACAGTGACCCCGACCGGCTACGTCAGCGTCGGCGCGGAATATTTCGACGGCACCAGCATCGTGACCCCGTCGACCAACACGGGCAAGGTGAGCTCGCAGCCGGGCAACCCGCTGTATGAGGCGGGTCGGTTCCTGGTTGCCGACGGCAGCGGCCGCGTCGCCGGCGCGATCAAGGCGACGGGCGCCGGGATCGATTTCGCCTCGCCGTCCGCGCCCAGTGTCGCGCTAAACGGCAAGATCGGCTATATCGGCGCCGATTTCATCGACGGCTCGCCTTCCGCCCCCGGCGGACTGAAGGCCGCTGCGCTCGAGAACGATGCGACGGGCGCCTACGTGATGCCGAGTGCCCAGGCCGCGACCAATGCTTTCGGCACGATCGATCCGCCGCAGGCGGTCGGCACCGGCGATGGCTCGTTCAACGCCACCGACACCCGTCAGGTTCGCATTCCGGCGTACATGAACGGCGGTGTGGGCGGCACGCTCGGCAATGCGACGCGTAACAACCCGTTCGCATGGTACGACGTGCTCTATGCCGGAACGTCGCTGGCAGATCCTTCGGTCGGTTATCCCATCACTGGCACGACCCAGTTCCTGGGCTACACCTGCTACAAGAAGGACAACAGCGGGTCGAACGGCGCGGCAATCCAGAACTTCCTGCTCAACAATACGGATCAGGATCAGGATGTCGAGCAGGACGGAAATGTCGGTGTCTTCACCATCGTGGGGGGTACCTTCAACAGCTCCGGGCTGCTCGCCAGGTCGAACATCGGCGCTCTGTCGCCGGACTGGATGCATGCGATCCGGCAGTCGTTCCTGACGGTCAACTCTGCGGAGGGCTCTGGCGCACTCGGTGCCCTCAACCTGTGGATCGACGAGACGGACGGAAGTGGCAGCACCAGCAACTCCACCTGCCATCTGCGCCCCGGCGTCTGAAGGTGGTTAGAAGATCGTAGAATGGATGGCCCCGGGATTTTCCGGGGCCATCTTTCTTATGGGCAATCGGCGGAAAGTTCGTTTGCCAAACCCTTGCGAATCCAAGAGACAGACAGAAGCACCGCGCCGTCGACACCACCAATCCTAACAGTCAATTCGGCACAACGCCTGAATACATGGCGTTCCAAACGATCAAATGCCGCAATTCGCAATTGGATTGTAACTATTATCACTTGAGAAGTGACGAACATTGCACGTCCTAGCGCCCGACATTTTCTTACCCAAGGTTAGCTCTCTATTGAATAGCCGAGCCGTTCGATCGTCGGCTCAAGGATAGGAACAATCGGTTCTAGTTGCTTTAGATAGTTGCGATAGCGATAGCGCGAGCGAGTGTAGAGCTTCTCGGTCACTTGAGCATAACTGGCGGTGCGAGCGTGCCTGGTATTTTTGTGAAATGAGAGCGTCGTCGCATCGAACGGAACACCGATGAAGTTTAGCATGGCGCGAACTTCACGCTCCTGGTCAGTAACCAGATTTTCATATCGTACCGCGTGATAGTTTAACGGCAACACGGATCGGTAGTGATCGATCAAGTCGGCAATCAGGGCGTAATGGTGCGCCGCGGTTTCGAGTTCGCTAGCGCAGTAGAAACCATGAGTGAGCGCATTGGAAAAGACCGACAAAACAACATCAAGGGGATGCCGAATAAGATGGATGATAGGAGAACGAGGAAATAGCAGGCTGATAAGCCCGAGATGAGTTTCGTTTAAAGGCATCTTATCGGTGAACCATCGCTTTCCGGGGATGATCACACCCATCTCGTTGGCTTCGTTGAGATATAGGTCGCGTAGCGTGTCGACATGCCCCCGTCGATCACCCAGCCATAATTCGCTGAGCGCAACCGGGTAGGCACCGGGACTGCCCAGTAGGAATTGAACGCGATCCGCGAGGGAATTGACGATCGGCAATTCGTCGCCAGCAGAGATCTCCGAGTGTAAGCTTAACGTCTGTTCCACTAGTGTGGTGCCGGAACGAGGAAACCCAACAATGAAGACGGGCTGCGAACACTCCTCGCGAACCGTCGCACGAGGCAACAACCGCGTCCGTCCCTTAGTGAAGAAGTCTTTGAGCGACTTTACCAGCGCATTCGCTTCATCTGCTAGATAGCGTTGGCGGCCCGCTTCTCGCACGCGCGCCTTATATACTTCGAAGCAGGCAAATGCCTCGTCATAGCGACCCAGAGAATCGAGGATTTGTCCCTTCGTTAGCAAAGCCTCAAAGGTACCGGAGGCATCCTTGGTTTGTCCGCCGATAGCCTCGAGGGCCCGCTTAGGCGCGTTGGCTTGGCGGTGAATCTCGGCTCGCATCACCGAAATGGGCGGATGGTTAGGCTGCACCGCGTCCGCACGATCGAGGAGCGCAAGGGCAGAAGCGAAATCGCGGACCGATTGCTCAAGCGCGGCCCAGTCCAGCAACATATCGGCCGTCAACCCTCCCGCTACGGAAATCCGCTCAAACGTGGATCGAGCTTCGTCGAACTTACCCTGTTCGCGCAAGGATACGGCGAGCGCCGCCTGTAGATCGTGCGCCGACCGCTTCGTGGGATCAGAAAGTTGCTCAGCCAAGCGAAGGTGGAACTCGGCAGCCGGAGCGTTGTGGCTCGCAAGGAAAACGCGGCCCATCAGGAAGTGCGCCACGGCTTCTTCCGGAGCGAGCCGCACAAGCATCCTACCGTGAAGCTGAGCACGCGGCATTTCATGATGCTGGAGGAAGAAACTCGCGGCAACTGATCGCACGATAGGTTCGTTCGGATAAAAATGTGCGAGCCGATTAACGGCCGAAGCGGCTGCCCGCATGTTTCCGGAATCGCGCAAAAGATTGAACAGCGCGCCGAGCGCATCGCGCTGAGCGGGCGAAACCTCCAGTACTTCTATGGCAAGGTCGCGCGCGGCATCATGATCTCCGGCGTGATAGGCGCGGGTCAACGCTGTCAGTTGCTTAGCGTGCCGCTCTGCGGGCATAATCTCGACGTGTCGCGGATCGAGCTCGCAGCAATTCCTGATGGTAAGTCCAGACCCACACGGACAAACCGCACTGGCTGCCGGCTCAGTGTTCCGATCCTCGATCACGTCGATCAATGAAGCGCTCCTTTGAGTGGAAGGCCCGAACCGTGAGCCCGGGCCTTCGACGCTTTATGCCACGGCCCGAAGTGGCTGTGCCGCACGGGTCCAGCTGGGCGCGACCATCGCCAACTCGATCTCAATCATCGCAGCCTTGGTTCGTCCGAGTTTCAGCGTCGCCTCGCCGTTGGTCCAGCGCCAGCCGCGCCCCTCGTGCACCTCCGCGGGACAGAATCCGGCGTCGAACATCGCGTCGTCCAAGTCGATCGCGATGCCATCTATCCAAAAGCGCGAAACCGCCACGCCAAGCCGGCGGTGGTCAGCCAGGCCGGGCATTACGTGCGCGAGCACTCCATGATTTGAGCGAAGCGTCGCCTCGTCCGTGGCGGGCAAGGCGAACTGATAGCGGTTATCGGCGACGGACTGCGGCAAAATTTCAACGCCATCGGCGAGGATGGAAAGATCGGGCTCCTCAGAGCGAGCCCAGCCAAGTTCCTCCGCACGCGCATTCAGCCGCTGCTGAATGTCGGTCAGCTGGGGGCCCGCCGCGACCACGGGCGCGCAAGCATCGTCCCAGCTCTTCGGATCGAGTCGGCCATGCAACTCGACAATTTCTGAAGAATTCGCGAAGCTCCTACGATTGCCATCGTCAAAATAGCTTTCGCAGGGCAAACCCTCCGCGAGTAGCAGGTCATGTGTCTCCAATTCGATGTGGAAATAGCGTATCGTTTCCACCTCGTCCTGGACAATGGTTGCTCCATTGATGAGATGCCCAACAGGCACGAGCACGCCACCGATGTGGATCGCGTGACCGGGCGAGAGCCGCACGTCGCGTTCGGGCACGTTGGGGGCGATGGCGTGAGCCTTGACTCGAACCGGGTTGACTTCCCAGGGGCACGCATGGCGAGGTGGTTGCGCGATTGTCCAGCCGATCCACTTGATGGACCGCCTCTTTCCTCCGACCGTCACTACTTCGTCGCCGATGGAAAGATCCTCGATCTTGGCAAGGCCCGACGCCGTTACAATCTGTGTCCCCTCCGCAAAGCAGACCGGCACAGCGTAAACTTGCGGATCGTAGCCGAATGTCACCGGAAACGAGAACGCCCCCGCGCCGAAGCCGTCGTCACTTAGAATCCTGACACCGCCGAGAGTATCCAAATCGCCGATAGATGATTGAACATTTCCGTAATAAACTTGGGAAAGCAACAAGCCGTCAGGCGAGAAGCCCCGAATTGCGAATTGTCTAGGTGTGACACCGTCTGACTCGAATATGTTGCTAAAGGATATGACACCGAATACGGGCGGCTTATAGTATATGCTTGCAGTGGTCCCATCCGGTGGGATATAGTAGTAGCTTTCTATATGCACTTGCCCCGGAACTTGGAGATATTCTGTTGTCGCCCCTGTCTTAGTTACGGTGGAAACCCTGACGTCAAAATTGACACGTGTGACTTGAGCAGCGCTAGCGCGGGCCAGGTCGTGCTGATCGAATGTTACTCCGTTGAGCAGAGAAAGATCGGTGAAAGGGTTACTCGGATCTACGGGCATGGCGGTTCTCCTTGTAAGAATTGTAATTTAGAGATTTCTATCTTCTCTTCGTCGAGCGCCGGTAGTGCTTTCGGAACCAGGCGCTATAGTTGCGCCCGCCCGCTCATCTTGCTCTGTGGTAGAGCGTGAGCAATCCGGATCGTCGCTACGGTTGCGATCATCGCAACGCCCGTCGCCAGCGGGACCCAACACATCCACCGAGATGATCGAGCGGCGGTCGGCGGGCGGTTGGGCTGCCCGAGTTGCTTCCTTCAACTGGGCCTGGGTTTCATTGGCGCCGTTGGACGTAACCGCGATATTGCTCGCGGCTTGGCTTGGTACGCCAGTGATATTGCCCGCCGCCTTGAAGTTGTCGGCGTTGGCCACGCGTGCCGCTGCAACCACGACATTGCCCGATGCGCGGACACCTGCGTCTCCTGCGTCGACCTCTCCGACCGGCGCGATCAAAATTACATCGGAGGGCGGGTCGTCCGGGAACCGCTGGAGGGTGCCTATGCCAGCACCCGCGACGCTGCCGGCACTATCGATTTCGGAGAAGCCATCCTCGTCGAAGCGCAAGGTTACCGGTGGGAAGTTCGAGGCGCTCTTCGGCCCTTGACCGGCGTTCAGGTCTCCGTTGGACGACCACATCACGATATCGCCGCCCTGCTGCGTGAAGGCGCGGCTCTGGTTGAGAATGAAGTTGCCGTCGGTGAACGAGCGGATGTCGCCGCCACGCAGTGTCAGCAGCCCCTCGTAGCCGAGCGGAACTGAATCGAAGTTGGTCCCACTGTAGAAGAGCGAGCCGGCCTCGAACGCTCCCAGAGGGTTGGGAGACGACAAAAAGATGGGGTTGAAGGTCGTGGCGCGGCGAGTGGCTTGGTCCGCCGTTCGCACCACCGATCCGGCGATCAAATCTCCGCCGGGTCCCAGGATAGTGACCCCGCCACCACGCGCGGTCTGGATCGTGGCGAGGCGAAGATCGAGATTGCCGGTCAGGATGCGCTTCGCTTGTTGCGGCTGGCCATCGACGATGTTGCGAACCGGCTCGCCCAGCGGATGGTCCGGCGTGACGGTCGCGGGGTCGAGCGTGTAGGGTTCGAGGTTGTCGGTGTAGCCAAGGTTGGTCGGGAACAGGGTCTGCACCGCCCGATAGCCGCGGATATATTGGCTGAACGAGGGTCCACTCTTGTCGCCAATCGAGCCGAGCTCGTTAAAATAGAGATCGTTGATCAGGAAGTTCTGCTGGTGGAGCAGGTCGAGCTTGCCGAACGCCGTGTAAAGTTCCGCCATGTTGCCATAAGCGGAGTCGGCCAGCGCAGCGTCATTGGCGAATGTCTGGCCGCCGAACACCTCAGCGAACAGGTCCGGGAAATGGTCGCGCAGCCAGGCCGCCAGGATCGGCGCATAGATTGGCTTGCTGCGATCTGGCCGCTGATTCCCGAAAGTGTCGGCGACCTGCACAAACAGGTCGCCGTCGAGCATTGCGAAATTGTCGGGGTCGAGATACGTGTCGCGCAAGGATGCATAGTCGGCACCCGCCGCGACCCCGAAGCGGACCTGGAGATCCGCGCCCTGCTCGGGCAGCCACGGATTGTAATCGTTGCCGACGGTGCGGATGCCACCGGCGAAGCTGTAGCTTTTGCCGCCGAAGGAAATGTTCGCCGAGGTGACGAAGGGCCCGATGTCGCCACCCGCCTCCAGAACAAGGGTGCCCGGGCCACCCAGGATGAAATCGTTCGAGCGGACATAAGGAAGCACGCCCGTCGAACCGATCGTGCCGGTGATGTCACCACCTGCGCGAATTCGGGTGACGTCATCTGACCCGACATTCTGACCGTTGAAGAACATGTCGGTGATGTTGCCGCCCGCTGTGATTCGCGTCTGTTTCGGCAGGAAGATCGCCGTCGAACCGATGTCACCGTCGCTGTAGATTCGCACGGGCTCGTCATCGCCGACGTGCGTGGCGAAGCGGTTATGCTGCGCGCGCAGTTGCGCATCGGTGGTATTTCCGAGCACGGCGGGAAGCTGATACGCAGTGGGGACCAGCAATCGTCTGGAAACGAATGCTCCGCCAAGCAATCCGGGGTCGGCGTCGCTCATGCCGATCACCAGGTTGGCGATGTCGCCCACGCTCAAAAGGTGAAGCTGCCCGATCGGTGAGGGATAGAGCAGTTGCGACGCTCCAGCGGGCAGGATCGTTCGCCCGAGCAGCGACGCCATCGCGAAGCTCGGCGGCAAAACTTGAATGAAGCTGTTCGTGGTCGTACCGCTGAGCAAGGTCGGCTGCTGCCCGTAATCCCAGGCGCTGAGGCTACCTGTCGGCGCAGGCAAGATTTGGACGTCTTCATTCCCGGACAATGAGACCGCTGCGGCAGCGCTGAAGAAGCCAGCCGAATTCTGGCTCTGCTGTGCGGACGTGTCGACGCCCAGCGCGGAGACGCTGGCGAGCGCAATCGATCCACCGGCGGATACATCGACGACGGCGTCCGCCAAGCGGATGCGTGCATATTGTGGCTGCACGGCAGTGACTGGCTCGCGGCCGAACGAAGTGATGTTGGCGCCTGCGTGGATGGCGGCCGCGCCGGAGGCAACGTCGAACCGCCCCGCGAGAATGTCCCTGCCAGCGGAGAGCGAGAGGTCGCCATTGCCGAACGACAACATGGCCGCGCTATCTCCGACGGGCGCTGTTGTAACGCTGTTGGTGAGCGCGACGGTGAGATTGGTGACGTCGCGCCCGGCACGAATGTCGACGTCGCCACCCGCAAGCGCTCCGACGCCGGCGGTGAAGTAGCGCGGCGCAATGGCGATTTCGGTATCGATATCGATGCTTCCGACACGCCACCGCTGGCTGGCTTGGCCGACTACGCTTGTAGCAGACGTACTAGTACCATTCCCTGCACTGGTCATGTAACTAGCGCCAGAGCCAAGGAACCGCTCGCTCCACACATCGCGGCTGCCTAGGACATCACGACCGGCGTCGAGTGAAATATCGCCCCCACTATATGCCAGGACCGGCGCTGTGTCCGACAGAGCCTTCGGTGACGGAACAAAATTCACTGCCTCGGGAGTCGGATTGAAATAGGGGCTGTCAGGCATGATCGTTACGAGATCGCCGCTCGGAAGTTCCGCGCTGATTTGTGCCTGGGCGACCCGGACGCCGGCGGTGTAGATCGCGGCCGCCGAGAAATCGACCGATGCGTTTGCGTTGGTCGCGTAATTGGCCGTCGCTGTCGCCGTCCCGTTCTCCTGACGATAGGTCTGGGTTCCGCCCCGGATGTCGATATCGCGCGACGCGGCGACCTCGATCGATCCGTCGCCCGTCCGGATATAGGAGCGGACATAGGCCTTGTTCGCTGTCGCTGGATTGGTCTGCTGGTTCGCGTTGCCATAGCTGATCAGCGGGACGGTGCGATTGGCGGTGTAGCCGGTGCGGTTGCTCGCAAGGCCAGCCTGATAGGTCGGCTCGAACGTCTGGAGGAATGCGACAACCTCGTTGAGGGGCGCGATGACGCCGGTCGGCGCCGAGGCGGAGCCCACGAACGTATAGCCCTTCCCTGCGAAGTAGGCGAGCGCGGCGGCGCGCGCGTCGGCGCCGAGGCCAGCCGTACTTCCCCAGTTGAGCTGGGTGTAGGCGTCGTCCTTGAGCTGATCGAGCCCGCCGAGCGGATCGCTGAGATCGAGCGTGTCGCCAACGTCGAAATTCACCGACGGCGAGGTCCCGCTACGCACGAGCCGGAACTGCAGCGGACCGTTATAGGTGACGCTCCCCGAGGCGGTAACGCGGTAGTTGTACTCGCCCGAGACGATCATGTCGGCGTCGGATGCGCGATCGACATGCAGCGGATTGGCAGAGAGAAGCCCATCGGCGCCTGCTATCAGGCGCAGGTCCGACGAATGCATGGCAACATCGCCGTCTAGGAGCGGGAACAGCTCGGCGAACCCGAGTGAGTCCTGCCCGTCGCCGCCTCCCGCCGCACCGTTGCCGTTCAGCGCTAACGGCGAGTTCACAAAAGGATTGCCGTTGGTAAGATCCCCCTGCCCGGCCTGGCTGCCCAGGCCGATCACCAGCGTGGCGTTCGTCCCCGGATTGGCGCCGTTGCCGTAGCTCGGGATGTTGGCGCACGAGCCTGTGGCGGTGCCGCAAGTGAACTGGATCGCCGGCGAGTAGGCGCGGTTGCCGCCGCCGAGCTGCCAATTGATATAGTTCGGATCGGACTTGTCGTGGAACGAGAAGAATCCGTCGGAGATGCTGCGGTTGACGATGAGATCGCCGCCGGCGCGCAGAGTGACCACGGGCGCTTCGCCGCGGGCCGAGCCGCCATCGGTGCGATAGAGGAAGGTCGCGAACTTATCGAGCAGCGCGCCTTCCTGGCCGGGCACCACGCGAAACTGGGTCTGTCCGCCCGTCGAGAGCTCGGGGATGACCTGGAGCACGCCGGCATCTACCGCAGCCTGAAGCTGCTCGGGCGAGAAGCTTGCGGCAGCCAGATTCCACTCGGTGGTGGTCTCGATGCTTCCGCCCGAGGCAAGCTCGACCCCCGGGCGCAGGCGCACGCCGTCGAGGCTCGAACCGTCGACGGTCGAGACGTCGAACCCCTGGATGAACTTGACGACCGAGGAACCGCCATCGGCGAGTTGGAAGCTCTCCGTGAACGGGTTGTACTTGCCGCCGCCCGCGCTGCTGTCGGCGAAATTCAGGAGCAGCGTACCGTCGGTATCGCGGGTGATGCCCGAGTAGAGGCCGCTCTCCGCGATGCTATCGAGATCGTAGCGTTTGAATGCTTCGAGTTGGACATTGTCGGCACCCAGGATCGAGCCCTTGAGGCTGACGTTCACCTTGTCTTCGTCGGCGCCCAGCACCGGCGCACGGAAACTGACGTCACCGCCGGTGTCCGGCGCCGCATAGCGATAGACGGTTGTTGGATTGCCGGTGACTGGATCGGTGATCACCTGAGGGACCAGGCGACCGCCGCTCTCGCCCGCCGCGAGCGCGGCCTGGGTGCGCCGAGCGCCGACGTCGATGACCGCGCCGCTCGCAATGGTGATCGCTGCAGACTGGTTCTCGATGCCGATGGTAACGTTGCCCGTTGAGGCGACGCGGCTGTCGGTGTCGGCGTAACCGCTGGTGTGCGTGTCGAGCTTCGCTGTGGACGCCAGCGTTACCCCGTTGCGGCCCCACAGCGCGATATCGCCGCCGTTCACGTCCGCGTTGCGCGCGTCGTCCGCGTCCATCCCGGCGACGTTCACGCCCGAGGTGTCGATCGTGCCGGCAATGGCGATGCTGCCGCCGTCGGCGGTGAGGCTGACGCTCTTCGCCTTGAGGCTCTGGCCGGCTTCAAGGCCGAGATCCCCTGCCCCGCTGCGCACCGTCACGTCGCCACCGAAGAGCGTCCCGTAGCGCGTCACGAAGTTCGCGAAGTCGAAGCTCGACAGGCCGCTGTCGAACGCGAAGCTGCCCTGCCTGTTGCCCGAGACGTTCGGGTTGATCGCCGCATCCAGAGTGATCGCGCCATTGCCCGCGAGCAGGTTCAGCGTACCGGCCGCGCCGGTGCCGGTGTCGACGATCAGCGTGCTGGCGCCGTCGAGGATCAGGCTGCCGGACTTGCTCAGCAGGTTGATCGTTCCGCCACCAGCCGAGACCGTGACCGGGTCGACGTCGTCGCCGAAGGTCTTCTCATAGCCAGGCACCGAAAGCGTCGCGCCGGAGAGTGCGATGTCACCGCTGGACTCGACATCGATAATACCTGCGGTCGCCTGGATCAGGCTGCCGACGATCGTGGCCGACAGCACCGGCGCATCCTTCGAGCCGATGTTGATGCGCGTGCCTGGCGCGCCGTTGCCGGTCGGCTTCGCCGATGCGTCGGTCCCGACCGCGGTGACCGTGAACCCGGCGGTGGTCAGGAAGCTGTATTCCGGGCGGACCTTCTGGTCGCGCGGATCGGCCTGAACCGAACGGTCTGCCAGGAACGGCGTGTTTAGAGTGAGCGCGGTTGCGCCGCTGGAGAAGCTGCCCTTGCCCTCGACATACATGCCGCCGCTCGCGGCCAGCGTGACCGCATCGGAGAAGCCTGAGGCGCGCACGTCATTGGCGCCGAAGCTGAGGGTTGCGGAGTTGAGCGTGAGCGCGCCGCCCTGCCCGCAGAAGCCAGCGACCACGCATCCGTCCGCGGCTGCCAGGGAGTTCACCAGCCGCACGTTGCCCGCGTCGAGCGTGATGGAATCGGTCGGAGCGTTGCCCGCGCTGGCGGCCAGCGTGGCTGTGTCGAGCACGAGGTCATTGAATCGGTGTTCGCCGGCTGAGAAACGGATCGCGCCCGACGAGCGTACGGTCAGCTGATCGGCTGCCGCGAGCTTGGCCTCGAGGCTGGAGCCGATCACGCCCGCCTGGCCGGCCAGGTCAGCGCTGCCGTCGAACAGAATCGCGCCGCCGCTGATCGCCACCTTTTTCGCCGCGAGGTTGGCGCTGTCGGCAACCGCGAACGTTCCCGAGGTGTCGAGCCCGAGCGACCCGCCGATGATATTGGCGGCACCGACCTGGATGGTGGAGGCGCCGGTTCCGGTGCGGTTGACCAGCCGCTCGCCGCCACTCGACAGCCGCAGGATCGAGCCCGCCGTCGACGCGGCATAGTCGCTGGTGAGCAATGTGCCGGCATCACCGGTCGCCTTGAGCGTGGCGCCATCCTCGATTGTCAACGTCGAGCCGACGCCGCCGACCGCGAGCAGCAGCTCGGGCGCGTCGAGGCTAGCGCCGCCCCTGACGGTGATCGAACGCGCGGTCGCGTTGACCGCAGTGGTGCCGTCGGCATTGTCGGCGCGCTGGCCGCCGATCAGCAGGCTGGTCGCGTCGAGTCCCGCGAGGGTCTTGGCGCTGATGGTCAGCGCACCCGGCGTCTGGGTCTCGTCGTCCGCGGCGATGATGATGTTCGATCCCAGCAGGTCGAACTGGCCGCCCTGTCCGCCCTCAGCCGCGCGCGTGTCGAACGCGCCGGCGATCTTGAGTTCGGTCAGGGGCGCGAGGATCACACGCGCCGCATCAAGCGGCAGCCGCGGTCGCGCCGTGCCGTTCTTGTCGGCGATACCGGTGAGATAGTCCGAGCCCCCGGTGGTCTTGATGGTCGAATATTTGAGGAACGTGTCCTTCGACTGGACCGTGAACGAGCGCCGCGTCGACTCAGCGATGCCGGTGCCGGTGTAGCCGAAGGTGCCACCCACCACGACGGTGCCGTCGAGCAAGGTCGTGCTCTGGCCCGGCACCGGCGCGGACGTGCCAGCGTTCTCGACCAGCCTGAGCGCTCCGGGAATCGCCATCGCATATTTCGCCGGGACGAGAAGATACTCGCCCCCCGGCACACCGGGCGCTGCGTCCAGCGTCACGGTGAGACCGGCTTGCGCCCCGTAGAGGTCGGCCGGACCGGCACTGCCGTAGTCCGCGGAATAGACGGGGTCGTAGGGCGCGATCCGGTTTGCCTGGCTGACCGGCACCAGCGCGAACACCTGACGGTGGTCGGCGAATTGATACCCGCTGCCGGTTAGAGGATTGAAATCATTGGCGCTGAACGGATCGCGGTTGATCCGATCCAGAACGTCGCGCGAGCCGCCCACACCTGATTGGAACTCATAGGCGAATGTGTCGCCGCCGCCACGCCCGTCGATCAGGGCGCCGGATTCTTCCACAATCGAATTGGCCGCAAGGTTCAGCTGTCCGGTGGGGAGCTTCGTGATCGGCGTAAGAATGGTGGGATAGTAATATTCGATCAGATCGGTGGTGGTGCCGTAGGGGATGTTGAGCCCGGCTCCCGAGACCGTCGTGACGCTCCCTGACCCGAAGGTCACGGATTGAGTCGGCATCGTGCTCGCGCCCGAAAACAGGGAAGTGGTGGTCGATCCGAGCTCCAGGAGCCCAAGCGGCGCCGCGAGATAGCCGTTCTGCTGAATCCGCGCCGCGAGCACGCGCACGTGCGTCCCGGCGGAAAGCGGTGCGGGCGCATTCGCGTCGAGATAGCTATTCCCAAAGGTGATGCTGTGATCGCCGGTCGCCGCAATCACATAGGGTACCGTCAACGTCGCGGCACTACCCTCGAGAAGGGCCTGAAGATTGCCCGTGCCGGTCGTCGCATAGGTTCGGCGCGCATCGATCAGAAGATCGCCGTTGGCGACGAGTTGGCCGTTGTACGCGACCTGCCCGATGGGACGGTCATTAACTCCGGTCAGGCGGACATCGCCCGGGCTCAAAAAGCCGACGGACGCGATCGACCGATCGAAGCCTATGCCACCAACAAGATCGACGCCCTGCGCGCCAGCAGCAAAGCGAACGCTCGCGTCACCATTGGCGCCGCTGGTAGGAAGCTGAACCGTGCCGAGACGGCTTGCGAACCGAACATAGTTCGCGCCCAAGGTCGCATTCGTCCCCGTGGTGGCCGATACATAGACATTGGCATCCGCGCCAAGCGGTGTGTTCGATTGCGTCGGGTCTTGCGAAACGACCATGAGCGCCTTGCGCAGGAACAGCGAGAAGTCTCCGTCCAGGGTCAGCGTGTTACGGGCGACGAAGCTGTCGAAGCCGCTGTCGGCAATCATGCCGGCATTGAGATAGTCGAGACCGCCATCCTCGTCCGAGCCGATGGTCGGGCGAAGCCATTCGAGGGTGCCGCCCTCGGCCTGGACGTTCCCACCGCGAGCATTGATATGGGTCGTGCCGAGCGAGCCCCCGCCGAGGGCGGATATCGTGCCCGCGGCGCTCCATTCGAGATATGGCGCGTAGGCGCCCAGCCCGGTCGACCGATCGAGATAGGTGCTCGTACCGCCGATATCGAGCGACGCCCCGTCCAGGCGTACGAGGGTGCTGGCGTCCAGTACGGTCACCGACTGGCCCGAACCGGTTTGGCGGGATGCGATCTGGCCCGAACGCAAACGGATGCTCCCGCCGTCGAGCACGTAACCCGTTCGGATCTGGGAGCCATTCGTCAAGATGGGCGCTCGGGGATTGAGCACGGCAGTGCCTGAAAGATCCGTCACGCTGCCATTGTCGAGCAGGATGCCCTCGCTCGAATCGAGCCGGCCGAGGAAGTAGACCAGTCGATCCGCGCCGTCGCGCGAGACGAGTTCGCGGTTGGTCAGTATGCGCCCGGAGGTCGTCGGATCCGTGACACCGGCGGAATTAAGGGCGTTCTCGTCGAAACGACCCTGCCCGTCGGTTGCGCCGCCGAACGCATCCGCAAGGCCGCTCCCGCCGAGATCAGCATCGCGCACGCCGAGCCCGCCGACGACCAGACTGTCCGGGAGGTCGTTCCGCTGCTCGATCGTGCCTCCGTGCAGGACGATGCTGCCAGCATTGTAGAGCTTGGAGACCGTGAGGCTCGCCTGCGGAGCCCCGATGATGCTTCCCCCGGCTAGCACGTCGAGCTCGGTCAGGCCGCCCAGCACCAGCTTCGCGGCCTTCTGATCCCACGCCGCATCCATTTTCGTTGGTGACAGGAAAGCCTGGTCGAGCAGGTTCGCGCCGGATCCGAGCGACCGGAGCGCCCGGGACTGGTCGGCGGTCAGGATCGATGGAAGCAGCCACTGGGTGAGGTCAAGCGTCTCGCCCGCGCCGATCGTGAACCGCGTCGTTTCGAGGAAGGCTGATTTGCGTGCACTTCCGTTGGCGAAGAGATCATCGACGATTCGTGACCGGCTGGTGCTGACGTCGAGGGTGCCGAAACCGCTGTTCTTGAAGAAGTCCAATCCGATATGCGTGCTGCCGGCGTGGTCGTCCGAACCGAAGCTGACATCTGGGGCAACCAGAGCGAAGGTTCCTCCGCCGGCAAAGCCGAATCCTAGAATCGAGGCATTCGAGATGTCCACGGTCGAACGCGGATCGGGCACCAGATTTGGCAGGACCGCCTTGCCGAACGGTGCGCCCGATGGAAGCGGTGTAAACTCGACCGACTGGCTAGAGCCGCCAAGCGGAATATCAGATGTTCCCGTGGTTCCCGATGTCAAGCGACCGCTGTCGGTGAGCGAGGTCGAAGCATAGGTGGTGCGATTGATGAGCGAGACGTCACCGCCCTTGGCATCGAGGGTTAAGCTACCGGTCGACGAAACGTAGCCGCCCGCCATCACATTTAGCGTGCCATCGACGCGAATGCTGCCGCTCAGGTCGACCGCTTCCGTCGCCGTATTGAGGCTGGTTCCGATTGCAGCGAAGAAATTGGGCGCGGAAGCCAGGCTGATACTTCCGCCGTTCCGGAACGCGCCGCCCTGCAGCAGAGCGCCTTCAGTGAAATCGTTCACCCAGAGGCCGGCGGTCGAGAGCGTTCCGGTGACGACCACATCGAAGGGCCGAAGCTCGCCGGGATCGCTTCCATAGAGGAAGCTGACGTCGTCGCCGTTCCCATCACCATAGAGACCAACGCGAAATGCCGAACCATTCGGAATGCCGACCACGCCGAGCCCCGACCCGAACAGATCGGTCTTCGCATCGATCGAACCGGAGGCCGCGGTTACGATGCCTTCGAAGCGGATTGTGCGGCCGGCGTCGACGGAGAGCGCGCCGCCTGGCGCGAGGGTGAGGCTGGAGGCTCCGGTGATCTGCAAGGCATCGGAGGATTGCAGCGTGAACGGATTGGAGCCCGCGAACGTGACCGACCCCGTTGCCGTCAGCGACAGCGACGACAGGCCGGCATCGCTCAGCATCCCGTCATTGAGCAGAAGTTCGGACCAGTTCGATTCCGCCGCCCCGCGCACCCCATGATAGACGAGCACATCGCCTAGCGACTTGATCGTGACGCCGCCGCCCGACGGCAGCTCGTACTGCGTGCGCTGGAGCAGGCGGCCGTCGCCGAGGATCGTGCTGGCGAGGCTGGGGCGCTTGCCGTCGAGCACCTGGCGCGAGCCGGCAAAGGCATTGCCATAGAAGGTGCCGTCGATCGCGACTGCCGGCGCGTTGATCGTGAGCGCGCCTGCGTCGCGTCCTTCGTCGTACGAAGCGTCGGAGCGTGCGCCCTGGCTGGTGGAGTTCAGATAGGTGGTGAGCACGCCGAAGCGCGGCTGCACATCGGTGTAGCCATTGACCACCCCGACATAGACGTCGTTCGGATCGGCCTTGCTGATGTCGACGATGCGGCCATCATTGGTGATCAGCTTGCTCGTCTTCACCGTGCCGGCGGCATAGTTGACCCAGCCACCCGAGAAATCGATGGTCGCATCGCGGGCGATGTGGATGCTCGGCGAATTGGCCAGGGTGAAGTTGTTGAAAACGACCGGCGTCGAAGTGAGCAGGCTGACCGTCCCGCCCTTGGTCATGAACTCCTGCGCGGTCACTGGAATCTGGCTTGCGAGGCTCCCCGCCTCGATAAGCGGCGAGCCCACCCAGGCGACGCCGTCAGCGCGCACGCCCGAAAGCCGCGGATCGACATAGAGGGTCGCACCGTTCAGCGTGAAATTGCCGTCGAGCGCGACTTCGCGATAGTTGGGGGTGTCCCGGAGCTCGTTGCGCTTGACCGGCGTGATAGCGATCGCGTTGCGCGATGCGTCGAGCTGGACGTCCTTGTAGCCGCTGACGTCGATCGTCGCGCCGCTGCCGATGTCGATATGGCCAGGTGCGAGGGCCAGGAAATTCCCGGCGATGGCTTCGGGTACCGTTGTCGCACCGATCGAGACATTTGCGCCGGGGGCATAGATCAGGGCGTTCTGCCCCATGGTGAGATCTGTCGGCACCAGCGCGCCGACAGGCGTGCCGAGGATCTGGACCTGCGTGCCGATCTCGAGCTGCGAAGCCTTGAAGGTGGCGGGCTCGTTGGCCGATCCCTGCGGGATCGTCTCGCCATTGTCGTCGGCGATCATCTCGATCCCGCTCGCGCGGGCCGGATCGCTGCTTCCAGCGAGCAGGATGTTGCCGCCGGTGATCGAAATCTTGCCGTTGCGCGAGACGCTGGTGGTGGTCGAAAGGAGGCCGTTGACCTCGATCGAGCCCCAGGCATTGGTCCCCAGCGATAGGTAACCGCGCTTGGACTCGATGAGACCATCGACGAAGATGGTGCCGTCGCCGGGTGTCGGATCGCGTGGCAGCTGATTGCTGTCGCTCAATCCATAGTCGAAGCTATTGAGCTTGTAGCCGCGCACATAGGGATCTGCATCCGTGTCCGAACCCGTGGACTGAATGAAGCTGACCGCGCGTCCGGCCTGAAGGCTGACCTGCCCCTCGACCGCGCTCAGCGTTCCGGCGCTATCGATCGTCGGCGCTGCCAGGATCAGGAAGCCGCCCGTGTCGGAACTCAGCCGGGCGCCGCTGTCGACGATGACCGCCCCTTCGGGATCCTGGGTGAACCTTACGTTGGCGCCGTTCTGCTCCGTGAGACCGGAAACGAGCAGGGCCGCCCCGCGACTGTCGCTCGTAACTCCCGCTGTGCCGTTGGCCGGGGCAAACAAGCCGTTCTCGAGATAGTAGTCGTTGCGGTTCTTGATCGTTGACGCCACCAAGCCCTGGCCAGCTTGCCCCAATGTCGCGGCATTCCCCAGCTCGAGGGTGCTTGCGAGCAACGAATGCGTATTCACCTGGCTGCCCGAGCCGAAGATGATCCCGGCACGATTGAGCACGACGACGGTGCCGTCGGCCTTGAGATTGCCGAGGATCAGGCTGGGGTCAGTCGCATTGGTGACGCGGTTGACCGCGACCCAGCCGGGCTGAGCCGTGCCGTTCGACTTCTGGTTGAACTGGAGCGTCGTGTTCGCGCCGATGTTGAACTTGTTCCACGAGAGGAGCGCGCGCTCCTGGGTCTGATCGATCGTGACCGTGACCTTGCCGTCTGCGCCGGTGGACTGGTTCGGAAGCCCGGCACCTTCCCACGTCGCGAGCCCGGTCGGGTCGTTCGCCGCGCCGGCGCTCACCAGCAGCTGGGTGGCGCGGTCGGTGTCGCCGGCCTTTAGCGCGGCCAGGGCGTCGTTGATCGCCTGGGTCGGGTCCAGCCCGTTCTCGGAGAGCCCGTCGGTCGCGCCTGAGCGATTGACCGCCTGGCGCAGCTGGGTGGCATAGGCCCGGATCTGGGCGATGCGCGATTGGGTCGACTGCTGGCGGGCGAGCGCGGCCTGCATCGTGCCTGAACGGCGTGGCGTGGTGGCGGGCTGTTGAACCGGCGGGCGCGGCCGGCTTGCCTGTGCCCCGAGTGTCGCGCCGAGCGTCTGGGCGGCAGACGGCGTCGCAACCAGCCCGATGGCGAGCGCGGCGAGGCTCGCACCGAACTGGAGACCGCGGCGCGGCAGCTTGAGCGGGGACAGGGCACGCGGGATCATTGGAACGCTCCGGACTTGGCGGAATCGGGGGAAAGGAAATCGATCGCGGCCGTGCCCCCGTGGCCAGTGACGGCGTCGCCGGAGGTGGGCTGGTCGGCAACGCCGCCTCTCTCCCGGCCCGGCCCGTCGCCAGGAAGGACGCGCGTGAACAAGCGGCGCTCGGGAGAGAAGGCAGGCTGCATCAGAAGGCGAACCCGAGATCGAGCTGGAGAACGTCGATCTTGAGCGGAGCGTCGACGATGTTGTTGGCGCTGAGCCAGCGACCGCCGATGGTGATGCCGTCGAACGGCGCGAAGGCGCCGCCGATGATATAGCCCTTGGCGTTGGTACCGCCGAGATGGAAGTCGGAGTCGGTGAAGCTGTCGGGGACCGCATCGCTCTCAAGATATTTGTAGGCGAGGTTGACCGCCCAGGCGCCCTTGCGGGCTCGGCGCGGGTTGATGCTGAACAGCGCAGGATCGCCGATCGAGAAATAGGCGCCGTAGCCCTGGTTGCCGCCTTGGAACGTCGCCGGGTTGGTCGCGTCGCAGGCGCCCTGGAGGGTGTTGGTCGGATCGGTGACCAGCACGTTGGTGATCGGCGCCGCCTGCGGTCCTTCCTTGCAGATGTTCTGCGGGTCGAATCCGAAGTTGTAGAGATAGGAGCCGGTGAGCTTGGCCTGCACGCGATCGCTGATCGGCACGCTCACCGAGCCGTTCACGTCGAGCACCCGGTAGGCGAACTTGAGGCCGAGATATTGCGGCTGGATGGCGTTGGCGGGATCGTCGGCGCGCTGGAAGTCGATCTGGCGCAGGAACATGAGCGTGTTGCCCTTGCTCGCCCACAAGGGCCGCAGCGCATCGGTCGAGCACTCGATGTTGGAAGCCGAGAACACGTCGCACGGTTCGGAGAGATGCCCGCGCAGATAAGTAAAGTCGTGATAGGCGGCCGAGAGATCGGCCTTGATCCCGCCGGCGAACTCCTTGGCGAGCTCGACCTGCCCTGAGAACATGTAGCGGTCGCGCCAGTTGCGCTTGTCTGGCGAGGTCAGCGGGAAGTTCTCGTCCTCGAACTCGATCGGGAACGCGCCGCCGCGCACGGCGAAGGTGAACCCCTTCTCGCCGAACAGCTTCGTCAGGTCGGCCTCGCCATAGACGCCGTCGAGCGCCAGGTCGGGATCGAACATGAGGTCGGTGGTGCGGAACGGGTTGTCGAACCGCCCGACCATGGCGGTAAGGCCGGGCACGAACTCGGCCCTGGCATAGGCGTTCTGGATCCAGACGTCGCGCTTCTGGAAGCCGCCGGTGAGGTTGGCATTGGTCGAGATCGGCCCCGGATCGTCGCCTGTCGCAAGCTGGAAGCCGAGATCGACGAAGCCCGCGACCTTGGCCTCGACGCCGAGCCGCGCGCGGATCTGCATGTTGTTGCGCTTGTCGCGGGTGGTATTGAGGTAGGGCAGCAGTTGGCTGCCGTTGCCGCTCACGTCATAGGGCCCGGTCGTGTTGAAGGCCGTCACGTCGGTATAGAAGCCGGTGGCGTTGTCGCGCCCGTAGAAGGACGAGGCCGAGCGGAACCTGAGGTCGCCGTGGATCTTGATATTGCTCACCCAGTCGGGCGCGGCCTTGTCGGGCGCGGCCCAACCCTCCGCCTTGGCCTGGGCCAGCACATCGTTGCGGATCTCGTCGCGGATCTGCGCGCGCACCGTCTCGGGCACATAGGGCACGCGCACCGTGCCGGCCGGCGGGGGCGTCAGTTCGCCCGACGCCACCTGCGCATTGGGAGCCGGCGCCGGCTGCGCCTGTGCGGCGCGGACCTGCGCGGCCTCGGCCAGCGCCTTGTCGATCAGCGCCTTGCCCTTCTCGGGCGTCAGCACCCCCTGCTCGACCAGCGCCTGCACCAGGTTGACCATTGCACTGTCCGATGGCCCGGACGGCGGGGCGGCGGCCTGCTGCGCAAAGGACGGTACCGCCCAGAGCAAGGTGATCGCCGCGACGCCGCCGGCCAAGGTGCGACCCAAGGGCCGGTGTTTGAATCGAGATGACATCATTTAACCCCTTTTGTACCTTCCGACGCGCCGGCGTTCCGGGGATCGCGGCTTTGGATATTCTCGTCGGGCGCGCTTCGCGGCGCGCCGCTCCCACGAACCGCAATCGCTTGCGGAAAGACCATCGACGGCGGCGGCGCCTCGAGCGCCTTGAGGCCGCCGATCGTGGCAAGGAGACGCGCATCCCGATCCGCGTCGCCTGAGGATTCAAGCAACCGCGCCTCAGCGATGTCACCCGCCGGCGTAACCACTATTGAGATCCGCGCGCCGAACGGCGCCTCGGCGAAGGCGGCGTCGGTTTCGATCCGTTCCCGCAGCGCATTACCGAGGTAGCGGCGGTACATATTCTGGCTGATCGCTCCCGCGTTGCGCGCGCAATCGGTGCCGCGGCACGCCGGCTGCGACGCTCCAATGCCACCGCTCATGGTATTGGGGGCATCCGCTGCGGGCGCCCCCACTGGACCGTCCTGTGCCAGACAAGCGATCGGACCGAGCGACGCGGCGATAGCGATGGTTGAGGCCAGGGCACGGCCGACGCACCGGAACATCGTATTCGGGAAATATCGATCCGGGTGCGGTGCCAGATCGGTCATGGGCTGAAAGACCATGATCAGATCCCCCGCCGGCCGCGCACGGTCACGCGCTGTGGAAACACCATCGAGGGCGGCGGCGCATTGAGGCCGCGGACCGAGCCCAGCAGCGAAGCCAGCTTTTCCATGGTGGCATCGTCATTGCGTCCGCGCGCGCCGAGCAGGCGGACGCCGGTCACGCGGCCGTCGGCGGTCACGGTCAGCGCCAGGTCGGCCGAGAAGACGAGCCGGCTGAGCTTGTCGTCACCCCGCACGCGTTCCTCGAGCGCCGAGCTGAGATATTGGCGATAGAGGCCCTCGGTCATGCCGTTGCCGCTCGGCGCGGCGCCGCAATTGGTGCCGAGGCAGGTGCCGGTGCTGCTCGGCGCGCCTGTGCCGCCGCCGGGCCCGGCCTTGACACCGTAGGCGTCGGTGCCCGCTTGCGCGGGTGCCGCGACGGTGACGGGGGCGGCTTGCGGCTGCGGTGCCTTGGGCGCCTCGGCGGGACTGGGCTGCGGCTGCTCGGTCGGCTCCGGCGGCTTCTCTTTGATCTCGGGCGGCGGCGGCGGGGGCGGTGGAGGCGGCGGGAGCATGCTCACCACCTGCGGCGAGGGTGCTTCGACCTTGATGCCGCGCACCGCGGTCAGCTGCGAGTAGACGAACCAGACAAGGGCGGCGACCAGCGCGGCGACGATCACCCACGGCCATGCGGCCAGGATCGGATTGCGATCTTCCAGCTCGAACGGTTCGAGCGAATGCGCAGCCATCAGGCGCACTCCCCCGCTTCGAAGATCATCGACCGCTCCCGGTCGGTTCCCAGCGCGCCCAGAAAGATGCGCGCGCCTTCATAGTCCGAATTCCAGCCACCCAGATCGAGGCCACAGAGCCGCGCGCGCCGGTTCAGGTCGGACCAGGAAATCCCGGTCCGGCGCGTCGATGTCGCCTGATCTCTGATGCCGGGCATGTCAGGCGGTCGGGCCGGGCTTGCCGGTGACCAGGCCGACCTTGTTCAGGTCGAGCTGGCGGCAAAGGTCGAGGACGTCCGTGATCTTGCCATATTGGGCGACACGGTCGCCCTTGAGCACGATCGGTACATCGGGATTGGAGGCCTTGGCATTGCGCAGGCGCACCTCCAGATCGGCCAGCGTCACCGGGAACGCGTCCATGAAGATCTGGCCATCGGTGGTCACCGTGATCGCGATCGTCTTGGGCTGCACCAGGCTCTGCGCCGCGCTCGCCTTGGGCAGGTCGACCTTGATCCCTTGCACGCTGGCTGTCGCCATGAGGATGAAGATCACCAGCAGCACGAGGCACAGGTCGACCATCGGCGTGATGTTGATGTCGTCATAGGCCTTCCGGCCCTTGTTGATCTGCATGGCTGTTCTCCCCGCGCCTGCCCTATTCCGCCGCCTGCAGCGACGGCGCGCCGTCGCTTTGCATTTCGGCGAGGCGGGTGATCAGCCGATCGACGAACACGCGCATCTCGTCGGAGATCTCGGAGATCCGGCTGTTCAGATAGTTGTACCCGAACAGCGACGGGATCGCGCAGGCGAGGCCCGCGATCGTCGCCATCAGCGCCGCCGCGATGCCCGGTGCGATCGCATTGACGTTGACGTCGCCGGCCTGCGCCACGCCGGCGAAGGTGTTCATCACGCCCAGCACGGTGCCGAGCAGGCCGATGAACGGCCCGCCCGAGATGGCGATGGTCAGCAGCACGAGCCAGCGGTCGAACTTCTGGTTCTCCGCGACCACCTCGGCATCCACCGCCGCGCGCATCGCTTCGACCGCCTCGCCGGACAGTGCGCGCCGTGCACCCTTGGTGCCGCGCCGAACCTCCAGTTCCTCGACGCCCGTTTCATAGAGGCGCGCGAGCGGCGCCTGCTCGATGACGGCCAGTTCGCGCGGGCCGATGCCTTCGACCTGCTTCATGCTGATGAGGTGCTCATGGAGCGCGCGGAAGCGCTTGAGGAACACCTTGTTGGCCCGGACGGCGCGGTTGATGTAGCGCGCCTTGGTGATCATCACGACGATCGCGAGGAGGAGGATCACCATGCAAAGGCCGATAATCACCGCGTCGATGATCTCGATCTTTGCGAGGACGTAGAAGAAGTTGCCGCCACCCGCGCTCTGGCGCTCGGCCTGGTCGGACACCGCCACGATCTTGTTGCCCGGGCCCTCGGACTGCGCGTTGGCGAGGATCATCGCCGCCGGGCGAGCGGTCTTCGACAGGCGTACCTCGTCGAGCTCGCCGGTGAACGGACGACCGTTGCCGCCGCCCAGCGTGATCGGTCCGTCGAGCGCCGGCAGCGGACCGGTGCCCGCCGCCGCCTCGACGCCGTTCACATAGAAGCGGAAGCCCTGGTCATCGGCGACGAAGCCGAGATGGGTCCATTCGCCGGTCTTCACCGCCGCGCTCGCCTGGACGCGCTGCTCGCCAACCAGGGCGAAGGGAACGCCGTTCGCAAGTCCAAGGATCAGCGGACCGTGCGTGAACACGGCCTGCTCGCCGTTCGGCTGATCGGACTTGACCCAGCTTTCGATCGTCAGCGGGCCGCCGGCGGGCGAGGCAAGGGACGCCGAAGCGGGAATGATCAGCTCGCCGCTGCCCGCGAATTTCGCGGCACGCGCGATCACGCCGTTCTCGTCGATGGCGGGCGCGGCATTCTGGGCGTTGTTGGCGTTGGCCGTCACATCTGCGGCCGCCTTCCCGCCTGCTTCGCTGAAGTGATAGACCGCGACCGTGTCCGGGTCATAGGTGCCGGCGATGTCGCTGCCCGCGGGCGCATTCTTGTTGCCGAAATAGACCCAGATCCGACGCTTCTCGCCCCCGGCCAGATTGGGAACGGAGACCCACAGCGTCGCGATGCCGTTTGCGGCATCATAGCGTTCGATATGGAAGGGAAGCGGGGTCTTGCCGTCGGTATCGACCATGCGCAGGTCCGCCCCGTTCTCCAGGGCGTCGCTGAACGTGAAATTGCCGTTGTGCAGCCGCACCAGAAGAACCGTGCGACCGATCGCACCGCTCAGATTGGCGCCGGTCGGCGAGGTGTCGACCGTCACGGCGCGCCGGTACGGCCACTCCTTGTTCCACCAGCCGCTGCTCGTCTGGGCAAAGGCCGGTGAGGTGATCGCGAAGAACGCGATCAGCCATGCAATGATCGTTCGGCCCACTTTAGACCCCCTGTTCCTGTCCATCGTCAAAACTCGCCTTTCAGCGAAAAACTGTATCTTGGGTCGCCGCGGTCGGTGATCGGGCCGCGGCGAAGCGGCACGCCGATCACGAACTCGCCCGTGACCAGCTTGAAGAGTTGCAGGCGCAAGCCGCCGCCGGCACCGGCGAGGCGGAACTCGTCCTGCTGGCCGGTCGCGGGCGCGCGCACCCGGGCGTAGCCGGCGTCGAGGAAGGTGAAGAGGCGGAAGGAGTCGACGATCGAGCCGATCGACGGCCCCCAGTCCGGCGTGCGCAGCTCGATCGAGGAACTGAAGCCGTCGTCGCCGACCGCCTCCGAGACATAGTAGCCGCGCACGTTCGACATGCCGCCGATCGAGAACTGCTCGTTGGTGACGAGGCTGGAGTCCGCAAGCTGGCCGGAGAAGCGCAGCGCGACCTGGAAGTCCTTGTCGAGCGTGCGCGTGTAGTTGAGGTCCAGGTTGAAATGGACGAAATTCTCGCTCGCGTTGATCGCGCGGCCGGTGAACTGGTCCGCGATCACGCCGACGTCGCTGCCGAGCTGGCAGGTGAGGACGCCCGGCGGCGGCGGGCCGTCGAACGGGTTCTCGAAACAGGCGTCGCGTTTGATCACGCGAAGGCCGGCCGTCGCGCCAAGGGTCAGGCCGAATGTCGATTCGTCGTCCGCGCCGCTGAGCGCATATTCGGCGACCAGCGGCAGATAGTTGATCTTGGTGGGCTGAAGCGGCCGACCATCCAGCGAGATATTCTCTTTGAACGACTTGAAGTCCGGGCCGAAGCTGATCTGCTGGAAGACCTTGTCGCCCGGAAGCCGGTAGGTCGCGCGCAGGCCGATCTGATAGCCGTTGCCGAGCACGTTGGTGCCGCCGAGCGCGGCCACGTTGCTGTTCGACTTGTAGCCATAGACCAGGAACGACCAGGGGGTGCCGAACAGCGGCGCATTGTAGGATGCCGAGACCACCGCGCTCTGCTTGGTGTCCTGCGGCGCCAGCGAGCTGGTGACCGAGAGTGTATGGCCCGCCCCCCAAAGATTGCTGTAGCGAACCGTGCCGCTCAGCCTGAGCGGCTCGGTGTTGGGGCTGTTGTCGTTGTTGAGCTCGACGCTCGCATGGACCGGGCTCTGGTCCTCGACCTGCAGGTCGACGTCGACGGTGCCCGGCGTCGCGCCGGGCTTGAACTTGGGACTGATCTGCCGGTCGGGGAAGCGATTGGCTTCGGCGATGTCGCTCTGGAGCGAGGCGATGTTGATGGGTTGCCCCTCGACGAGTGAGGGAACCTGCGCCCGGGCGACTTCGGGGGAATGGTGCTTCGCGTCGACCACCTGGACCTTCCCAAGCGGCGTTTCATGGACAACCAGCTGGACGATGCCCTGGGCGAAGGTGTCGTTGGGCTGGACGGGGATCTCGACCTCGACCGCCTCGAAGCCCTTCCTGGCATAGGCGTCCTGCAGCGCTTTCTGCGCCGCGATCACGTCCTCGTTGGTCCGATCCGGTCCGAGATACGGGTAGATGAGCTTTTCGATTTCGGCATTGTCGAGCTTGCTCACGCCGGAAACGTCGATCGCCGCGATCATGAACTTCGCGGGCGCCTCGCGAGGCGCGGCCGGTCCGGCATCCTGCTGCTCGCGGGTCTGCGGGCGCGCTGGAAGCGCCTCCTGAGGAACTTCGATGCGCGGTTGCGGCGCACGGTCGATCGGGGGATGGGAGTCCGGCACCACCGCCGGCGGCACTTGCGGAATCTGGGCGGACGGCAGTTGGCCCAGGGTCACGCTCGTCCCGTCCTGCGCCATCGCCGCCATCGGCAGGGCGGCCGCCCCGCTCGCCAACAGGAGGGCATAGCGCAGGGTCCGGCCTATCCTCGCGTCGATCGCAGGCTGCCGATCAGAGGACGCGGAGACTTGGCCGGCTTTTCGGCGCGCGACGGTGGAACGCATATGTTTGTGAGGCTCGTGCATTTCAGACCTGGATCAGACCGGCGCCGATCGCGATCGCGACGGCGTGGACTTTGTTCGCGGCGTTCAGCTTCTTGCTTGCCCGACCGACATGGAGCTCGACGGTCCGGACCGAGACCCCGAGTTGGGCGGCGGTGTCGGCGAGCGTGTCCCCGAGCGCGGCGAGGCGCAGGCAGGCGATCTCGCGATCGGACAGCGCGGGACCCAATGCGTTGCTACCGGGAACGATCAGCTTGGCGAGAAGGTGGAAGGCGAGCGCGGTGACCGCCAACGACGGCGTCTCGAGTTCGATGAGATCGAGCGCATCCTGCTCGGAACCACCGAACAGAATCAGGCAGGCCGGACCCGCCGCATGATCCTGGACCGGGACCGTGACGCCTGCCGGTAGCTCGGTGAGCGTGGTCACCGCGTACCATTCGCGCTGGGCCGGGGTCAGCCCCTCCCCGTCGCCGTTCGACCAGGCAAACGGCAGGAAGGTGAACAGCATCGTCCCGGCGCCGATCTCCTCCGTCACCCACAGATCAGCCCGGTCGTCATGGGTCGAAAGAAAACGGAGGAGCTTCCAGTGGGGAGCGCGTTGGCCGGAGTGAAAGTGGCCTAAATGGAGATAGCGGCCGCCGAGGAACCCGTGGCCATGCGCGAAGCGCAAGAGCCATTCGCGCAGCATTTCCGCGGTATCGCAGGCCGACAGATCGCCGACCAACGCCGCAAGCGAGCCGGCGGCCATGAGTCCCGCCCGCTCGGCAGGCGTTGCATCGCCCCGCGCATCAGGACTGACATGGCGCGAAAACGCGCCGCTCGCGAACATCTGGTCACACCCCCGGGAACTAGCTCCTGCTTAGTGGACACGGCGAAAGCGCGATTTTGGCAAAAGAAAATTGTTACAGAATAGTGACAGAATTTCCGAGTTGCGACTATTCGCTTGACAGGTAGGAATAGCTTATCGTGATTGTCGCCCGAGGTCGATCCGAAGCGCCCACTTTGGAGTAAATTATTAGTATTATTTTTTTTCACAACTTCTTCATATTCTCGTAATGTTTGGAACTATAATCGTCCGTCTATCTCAGGCGGGGACCATATCGGATCGCGAATAGCCTCGCATTTCCCCATAGGGTTGTGAGCAACGAAATCGACTTTGCGATTTGTGCTATCCTTGCTTCACGCTCTTTCCGTCCCAGTGTTGCAATGCACCATGTCGGGCAACTCGCCACGGGAGATTGGCCGCACTATCCTACGCGCAGATGGCAGCCGTGACTTTCTTTCGCCCCCTCCCGAGTTGCGCGCTGCTGGTCGCGATCGGCGTGAGCGTCATGGCAGCCGCCTCCGCGCCCGCGCAGGAAGCTGGCGCCGACCAGCGCGTCGCGTTCGACATCCCAGCGCAGCCGCTCGATGCCGCGTTGACCCAGTATTTCCGGGCGACGGGCGTGCAGCTGCTTTACGACAGCAAGCTGACCGCCGGTCGGCGCTCGAGCGCGGTGCAGGGCACCTATGCCCCGCGCGAAGCGCTGCAGCTCTTGCTGCGGGGAACCGGACTGATTGCCCGGTACAGCCGGGCAAGCGCTGCGGTCATCACCACGCCCGAGAACGAGGATGCCATGCCGCTCGTGCCGCTGGGCCGTGTCGTCGTGCGCGAGAAAATCGTGGTGACGCGCCTCAGTCCGGTCGAGCGCATGGCATTCTATGGACGACTGGAGAGCGAACTCCAGGGCTATCTGCGCGGCGACAAGCGGACCCAGCAACTCGTCTTCACCGTCCAGGTCTCGATCAGGATCGCCGACACCGGCGAGGTGACCGAGATTCGCGTCGACCGCGGAAGCGGCGACGCGAAGAAGGATCGGCTGCTGACCGAAGTCCTTATCGGGCGAACTGTATCCCCGCCGCCCGACGGGATCGTCCAGCCGTTGCTCGTGTCCTTGAAGGGGCGGCACAGGAACGGCGATTGAGGCCAGCCCAGGCGAAGATTTTCCGCAACGCGGCTATTCCTGTGGTTTTCCCCAGCCGGCGGTGTCGCCAGGTCATCTAGCGTCGAGTCCGTGGCATTCCGCCAAAGGAGTTCGACTCGATACCATGGACGCGCTCGCGGACGGAGCAATGCACGGGAGTGCGATCGTCGCGATGGGCCGACGCACCATCGCGACCGAAGCGGAAGCGCTTTGGGCGCTCGCGCACGACCTGGGCCAGGATTTCGCGGACGCGATAACCGTCCTGCGGCGAACCACGGGCAAGGTGATCGCGTGCGGGCTCGGCAAATCGGGCCAGATCGCGCAGAAGTTCGCGTCGACCCTGGCCTCAACCGGCACGCCGTCGTGCTTCCTACACGCCGGCGACGCGGTTCATGGCGAGCTGGGCGTTCTCCTGCCGGGCGATACGCTGGTCATTCTGTCGAACTCCGGCGACACGCGCGAATTCGGGGTGATCATGCGGCGCGCGCTGAGCCTCGCGGTTCCGATCATCGCGATCACCTCAAGTCCGGATTCGCCCGTGGCGGTCAGCGCCACCGTCAATCTGCTGCTGCCACCGAGGGAGGAGGCTTGTCCGTTCGGCAGTTCGCCAACGACGTCGACCACCATGATGCTCGCGCTCGGGGACGCGTTGGCGATCACGCTGATGCAGATGCGCGGAATCAAGGCCGCCGACCTGCTGGAGCTGCATCCCGGCGGTCGCCTCGGCCTCGATCTCGTGCGCGTCGAAAGCTTCATGCACGGCGGCGACGAACTACCGTTGGTGAGCGGCGAGATGTCGATGGAGGACGTGCTTGAGGTGATCAGCGAGAAAGGGTTCGGCATTGCCGGCGTGGTCGATGCGCAGCAAAGGCTGTCCGGCGTGATCACCGACGGCGACATTCGAAGAAGCGGGATCTCGCTGGGATCGATGCGCGCCAATCAGGTCATGACGAAGCGACCGCGGATCCTCGAGATCGGCGCCATGGCGCGCGATGCCCTGACCATCATGTCGGAAGCCCGGATCACATCCGTTTTCGTCATCCAGGATGGTCTTGGAGGCCGCGTGCGCGGCCTCGTCCACATCCATGATCTTCTCCGGCTCGGGATTGGGTGATGCTCAAGGTTGTCGGCGGAACGAGCGTCGCTGCCCGGGCCGAACGCGTCGCGATCGTCATCCCGGCGCGCTTTGCCTCATCGCGATTTCCCGGCAAGCCGCTGACGCCGCTGCGAGGTGCCAACGGAGCGGCAAAGAGCCTCATCCATCGCAGCTGGGAAGCCGCACGCCTGGTAGGCGGCGTCGCCGAAATCTGGATCGCGACCGACGACTTGCGGATCGCAGATGAAGCCAGACGCGTCGGAGCGCAGGTCGTGGTCACGCCGCACGATTGCCGCAACGGCACCGAGCGCTGCTGGGCGGCCGTGCGCGAGGCGGGCATCGATGCCGATATCATCGTCAATCTCCAGGGGGATTCACCCCTCACCCCGCCCCTGGCGATCGAGCTGATGATCGACACCCTGAGATCCGAGCCGCATCTGCATGTCGTCACGCCGATGATCCTCTGCACGCCGCTGCAGCTCGATCGCCTGACCGCCGACGCGCGCAACGGACGCGTCGGCGGCACGACGGTCGTGTTCGATGGCGCGGCGGACGCGCTCTATTTTTCGAAGCGCGTTCTGCCGTACCTGCCCGAGCGCACCTATGACGTGCCGGTCTATTTCCATCTCGGCGTCTATGCATATCGGCGCGAGGCGCTCGAGATGTATGCGGAAGCGCGCCCCTCGACGCTCGAAGTTGTCGAAGGACTGGAACAGCTCCGCTTCCTGCACCAGGGCGTGCCCATTCGGATGGTCGAGATTCCGGATCCACCCGGGGGCATGTGGGAGATCAACCATCCCTCGGATATCGTCCTCGTCGAGGCCGCGCTCGCTGAGCGTCACCTGGTCTAATGGAGCCAGATTGCATGGAGCTCTTTGGTCGCGAGGTCGGGAACAGCCGGCCGCTGTTCCTTATTGCAGGGCCGTGCGTGCTCGAGTCAGAAGCCCTTGCGCTCGAGATCGCGGAGGAGCTGGCGGCAATCGCACGGCGCCTCGATCTGCTCGTCATCTTCAAGGCCTCGTTCGACAAGGCCAATCGCACATCGACCTCATCCTTCCGTGGACCTGGGCTGGACGCCGGACTGTCGATGCTCGCGAAAGTCCGCGCGGAAACGGGGCTGCCGGTGCTCACCGACGTGCATGAGACTTGGCAGGTGGACCCGGTCGCTGAAGTGGCGGACATGCTGCAGACGCCAGCCTTTCTCGCGCGCCAGACCGATCTCATTGAAGCGGTTGCACGGACCCGCCGGCCGGTGAACATCAAGAAGGCTCAGTTCATGGCGCCCGGCGACATGGGGCAGGTTCTCGACAAGGCTGTGCGTGCCGCCCAGAGCGCGGGACAGTCGTCCGATCGCTTCCTCCTCTGCGAGCGGGGCACGAGCTTCGGGTATCAGAACCTCGTCAACGACATGCGTGGTCTCGCCGTTATGGCCGAGACGGGTGCCCCGATCGTCTTCGATGCGACCCATTCGGTGCAGTTGCCTGGAAGCGCGGGGAACCGCTCAGGTGGCGACAGGCGGTTCGTCCCATTGCTCAGCCGCGCCGCGGTCGCCGTCGGTGTCGCGGGGCTTTTCCTCGAAACACATCCGGACCCGGATCGCGCGCTGTCGGACGGGCCGAACGCTTTTCCGTTGAGCGGGCTGCCGGCGCTCCTGGAGCGGCTTCAGGGTCTCGATGCTACGGTCAAGACGAGGCGGCTGGACGATCCCTATTTCATCTAGGCTGTAAATCCGAAACATCGAGGTGCGTGTGTTGCCCGACAACGGCTGTCTGGCTGATTGCAGACGCGAGACGGGGCTGCGGGCCCTGGTGCTCGACGTTTTTGACCAGCGCGCTGCACCCAAATCATGCCGCACGTCGCGACAGCGGAAGCTGCACCAATATTGACGGACAACTGCGGGAGGCCCTTTTTGAAGGTATGCTCTCATGCTACTCTGCGAAGATATCTACGGATGGGGGGACTGAATGACCGCGCCTTTTCGTATCGAAAACCAAGACAAACTTCGCAGCACACCGGCGACGGTCAACGAAGAGTTCAAGGACTATCTTGGCCGCCTCCTCAAGATGATCCCGGCGGAGGTGGTCGGCGTATATATGATCGGTGCGGGGATCATTCCCCAGACCGAGCGGGTCGTCTCGGCGATTTGGGCCGTCTGGGATTGGTCTTTCTGGTCCGGATTTACGGAACAAGAGACCCGGACAAAAAGAAGCCCGCTCAACCTCTGCCCGTGCTGATCGCCGCTGGGGCGTTTGTCGTCTGGATCTACAGCCAGGGCGGGCCGTTCGAGCAGTTCGGGCTCTATGTGCCCTATATCGGTTCGCTCGCCGTCCTGTTGTGGACGTTCGTCATACCCATCTTCTACAAGGGCGAGTAGCGCTGATGGAAGCTCCCGAGGAGAGCAATCCACCGAAAATCAATCCATTCGGATTTGTCTATGCAACGCTCTCAGCCATCATCGGAGTCGCGCTCCTGCTGGTCATTTGGCCGAATGGTGGCAGCGAGCCGAGCTGGCTGGGCACAATGTCCAACGAAGTACGCTTCGCCTTGCTTGCGGCGATCGGAGGAGCATTGGGTTATGGCTACAAATACACGCGGAGGCTTTTGACGGAGCCTGACAGGCAAGCCCTTAGTGCGCGGGATAAGGCGGCTGATACCATCCTCCGCGTTTTCATCGCGATGCAGGGAGCGGCTATCGGCTATCTTGTGGTCCGGAGCAACATCGTCCTGCCAACCACGCCGGTGACGCAGTTCAGTCCTTTCGGCGTGCTTGTGCTGGGTCTCCTGCTGGGCGTGCTGATTGACGCGTTGGTTCCTGACCTGCTTGCGAAATCGGCGTTCCTTGATTCAGGCCCGCTCGGCGTGCGCCTCAACCAGATCGCGAGCGCGGTCGGCGCAACGACGCTCGACAATTATCAGGGCCGCATCCGCGCCCAGCTTCAGACCAGCGGCAGTTCCGCATCGGAGGAGATCGCCAGTTCGGAGGGCGGCCGGTTCAGACTCCTGCCCAGCAAGCCTTATACGCTGCTCATTTGGTTCGAGCCCGGCCCCGGCAGCGAGGGGCTCGGCGAAACGATCTCGATCAGCGGCGGCAACGACGTCGAGACGGTCAGCTTCGCAGTCTCGGTCGACAGCAGCGCCGCGATCGGCTTCGATCCCGGCAGGCAGGTCTGCACCTTCAAAGCAAAGAAGCCATCAGGTCGGATCAGCTTCGCCTTCGTAACGCCGACGGAGCCGGGGGCGATGACGCTGTGGCTGCGCGTGACGCAGAAGGACAGGCTCGCCGCCGTGCTGGCGCTTCGGGGCGAGGTGGCGACGCTGGACTGAGAATGGATCCCGACTCCGACATCAACATGGCGGTCTATGCCGCAAACGGCCTGTTGCGGCTTCGGATCGTCGTTCCACAGCAACCGCACCTGGACATTCCGCTCAGCGTCACACCGGGAAGACTTCCTGAACTGCGTAAGGTTCTCAGCACGTGTCTGCTCGACATGGCGAAGATCCTGCAGGACAAGGAGGTCGAGAAGTCGTCCGAGATTTCCCTGGATGCGCTACGGCAGCTCTATGCCGTCGGATCGGAAATCGGCATCGACATCTTCGGCTGTCTCTACGACAGCATCAGCCAGAGCTTCCAGGCCTATGTTCCCGGCTGGAACAGGGACGGGAATGCGCCGCCCAGGGTCTATCTCGACGGCACGCTCGAATATCCGCTGCCGCTCGAGTTCGTGCCGCTGTTCAATACCGCCGATCCCGATTTTAACGATCCGGGAGAAATCGCTGCGATCGCGCGGCGCTTTCCCGTCTTTTCGACGATCTTCTGCCGCAGCCCGATGAGCGCGGTCCGCAAGGAGAAGACGATCCACGACCAGGCGAGCGCGGCGAAGACGATAATCGACAATCAGTCGCCGCCGCTCGTCCGCCTGTTCGTCAACGAGGATCTCGACGGCGTGGCCGTCGAGCATGCGTTTTTCCGGCAGCTGGGCGCATGCCTTCGCGGCCCCTGGCCGGATGTGAAGATGTCCAAGCCGGATTTTCTCGAAAGGCTGTCGCAGCAGATCTGGGATGCCGCTTGTCCGGGGGAGCCGGCCTATCCCCGGCCCGACGACGTGCAGCATTTCGTGTGCCACTACGACACCACGGCGGCGCTCTCGCGTGACCACACCGTTCAGCTCGGGCGTCGAGTCCAGCTGCTGGGCGGCGCCTGGTCAGTCGTCAGCCAGTATAGCGCCGCGCTGAGGGAGCTGCTGCCGAACGGCACCGTTCGTGCCGGAAAGGGAACTCGCCGGCCGTTGGTTTTTCTCAACGCCTGCGCATCGTCAGACGTTACGCCGGAAGGCGTGATGTCCTTTCCCGGCATGCTTCTGGAATGGGGTGGCGACGCGGTTATCGGGACCGAAGTCGCCGTGCCCGACATGGCCGCTGCCGAGTTCGCACGCCTGTTCTATACCGAGTTCCTGGCGGGCAAGACGCTGGGCGAGGCGATCTACGAGGCCCGGGCGGCGCTGATGCGTGTGGGGAATCCGATCGGGGCGATCTACAGCGCCTACGCCTTGCCGGGCCTGAGGCTCAAGGAGCCTGCGATTTAGGCGTCTGGAGGAGCGAACTCCTCGGTCGACAGCGTCCTCCGAGATCGCACTCGACCCTGCGCTTTTCCGCGCTGATCTCCCCCAAAACATCCGCCCGATCAGTCATCGCAGACATTCTGATCGTGGGGCTCCGAAGGGCGGAGCCGTGGTCGAGCTCCTCGTCGACGCGGGTACGCTTGGCGACCAGACGATGTCCTGCCCGCTTCGTGATCGCGTTCGTCGGAGTTGCGATCGAAAGCGTGCTGAATAGTCCAGATCGCATTGACCGATCGTTCTCCGCGGACGGGCTAGCGAAGCGCCAGACGCCTGCGCCAGGCTTACGAGCAACGTGCGCTAATTGTCGCGTTATACTGACCCGCATTGCGCTTCGCGAGCATGACAAATTGATAGACGCCGCCCGGGAGATGCAGCGGAGGATAATGTGGCTGGGTGCCGCCCAATGTCGAGAAGATCCGAGTTCCATGGTCGGAAAGGATGCCATAGGCGACGGTGAAGCCGGCGCCGCGCGGGGGATCGATATAGAGTTCGCAGTCGCCCGTGAGCGAGAAGATCAGCTTGTACTCCTTGGTGCCATTCACATCGAGGAAGGTGCTGACAGGAAAGCTCGAGTTCGAAAGATCGAATGCCGGCTTGAGGAACGGGCGCAAGACATCGCGCGCGGTGTCCGGGTGATCGGCTGCGATAGCGAGACGCTCATTCAGAGCGTCGAGCTGCTGTCGAATTGCGCTCGTGTCTCCCTTGATCGAATCCAGCTGCGGGATGATCGTCTGATTCAGCAGATCGACGATGAGCTTGAGTTCATTTTCCGACAGGCCGCCGCGCGCCTTGATCGCGTTCAAACGCTGGATAATGCTGTTGATCGTCGCGTTGCTCGGGCCTTGGACGACGACATTGCCATTAACTATGCCGATCGCGGTGCTGCGGGTGCCCGTCGCAGTCACCTGTCGCTGAGCCTGCGCGTTGGTCGGCGCAATCGCGACCGCGAACGTCGCGAAGAGAATGACCTGCGAGCACTTCATTACCTGTTTCCCCCTAACGATTGTCGTAGTTGCCATTGAGCGCACCGATGGCGGTCGCGTGATTACCGATCGCTGTGACGTTCATGCCGTTGTCCGGAGCGTGACCCGCCTGACGGCACGCCGGGTTGGGCGCGAGCCTTTAGATCGGGTCGGTTCGTTTGATGAAGCTGCAAGTGTAGATGTAGCGGCGGACGTTGAAAGGCGGCTTCTCGTCCCTGCTGTCCTCCGATTGGTTGGCGAGCACCACTTCGCCGTCATCGCCAACCAGGAGTTGCTGCTCCTTCAGCTTGCCGCCGCAGAACTCGGTCGGGGAGGATCCGCCGCCCCGCTAGCCGCTGTCGACGGTGATCGGCTCGGTCTTGCCCCAGCGCTCGAGGCCATTATCCCTCGCCCGGCAGGATGCGGGTTGCACTGAACTCGACGCGCTCGGCAAAGGGAGCGGCGCCGTCGCGCTGGGAGCAGGCTCCGGACGTGGTTCGCGAGGTTGCATCATCACGGCAATCGCAAACGCCGCGACGCCCGCGAGCAGCAAGACGAAGACGATCAACTTCGTGCGGGCGTCCGCGCTCCTGAAGAATGTCAACGCAAGGCCCGAGAGCCCCATCACCATGAGCGCAAGCACGCCGAGGGGGCTCCCCGCCGCCGCCTTGATTACCTCGGCATTCCAATCCATCTTCCCCCCTGAGGCCAGCTGTCAGGCCAAGACCGATCGTTCTCCCTGCAACCATCCATTTCCACACCATTCAACCGGAATGGTTCAGCCTTCGAGCTTGTCTTTCACGGCTTTCGCCGGCGTGAAGGTGAGCCGTTTCGATGCGGCGATATCGATCGCCTCGCCGGTACCGGGGTTCCGCCCCTTCCGCGCAGCGCTGTGCTTCAACTTGAATTTGCCCAGACCTGACAGGGAGACATCCCGCCCGCTCGAGGCGGACTCGGCGATTGCTGCGACGACGGCGTCGACCAGCTTGCGGGCGTCGGCTTTGGCGAGCCCGTGTTCGTCGGCGACGCGATTGGCGAGTTCGCGGTTCGTCAGGCTCCCGATGACCAGGATGTCGATCGCCTTCTTGAAGTCGGCGAGATCACGTTCGAAGCTGACATGCGAGCCTTTCTTCACATCCGGATAGTCCTCCTGCTGGAACTCGGCGGGCTCGCTGACGCCCGGTTCGTCGATCCAGCAATACCCCGACGTGATGTTTGCGGTGCCGTAGCGCATCACTGGTCTCCATTGTTCGCGGTAACCTCGACGGTCTTCACCACGGCCTGCTCGGTGCCCTTGAACAGCACGAGGGGAACCGTGCGCGAGACCGGCAGCCCCTCGGTTTGATCACGGGTGAACGTGACCTTGAGAGCTTTGCCGCCGGCCACCTTGTCGACCTTTCCAGGCTGGCCGTTGAGGGTGGCGGCATCGATCTGATCGAGCTTGGCACCGGTGAAATTGAAAACCTGAAGGCTCGGAACGCTGAACGCGGTCGGAGTGAACGAGGTCACGCTCGCGCCATCCTCGCCCTTCTTTTCCTGCGGCTTGCAGCCTTCCGCGGGCTTTGGGGCATAGTCGACCTCGCCGGGGGCCACGCCGTAGGGCGTCAGCAGCCTGAACGGTATCTTGGCGGTCGGGATCGCCCCGACCTTTTCATCGAGCGCCGGGACGTCGACGATGACGCCGGCCATATCGGGCGCGACGGTGATCGCGGCCGCGCCGAGTTTCGCCCCGCCGATGATGACTTCCGAGGTTCGCCACACGCTGTCGCCGCGGACGATGAGCGACGTCGGGCGGCACGCGCTGACGGCCTGCCCCGAGAGGCGCGAGTCCTCAAGCGCAACCCGTCGGCGCTCCTCGATACCGCCAAGCGAGAGGTAGGTGGTGAGCTGCGCATAGTCGGCGTCGTTGGGCGAGAGGCTGACCTTGGCAGCCTTCACATATCGGACCGTCTTCCCCGTCTCCGTCCCGGCGCCCGACGCGATGGTGTTGCAGGTTCCGATCGAGCCCGCAGTCACATCTTCGCTTGCAAGCTCGAAATCGGCGCCGGCGTCGGCAATCTGCCTCGGCTTTGGCGCCCAGCCTGTCACGGTCTCGAGACAGAAAGAGGGCCACCAGCTGGGCACGGAGAGATCGACCGTCAGGTCGTAGGTGCGCAGGTTCTGGTCGAGCTTGATATCCCCTTTTGGATTGACCAGCGCGCGTGGGCCGATCACCCAACCGAACGTCTTGCGGGCAATGACGGAATAGCCGACGACGGCCGGCAAGCGCTCGAGCGTCTCGGCACGGCCTATCGCCTGGCGCGAATAGCCGGCAGCCGCGTTGGCCGCGGCACCCGACGTCGGATCCGACGCAGCGACCGAAAGGGCCAGCGACAGGCTGTTCGCCGCGCGGGCGATGGTCGATACCTGCTGGACCTGCTCCCTCGGGCCGATATCGTATACGGCGATCCGATCGGCTTCCCGCGTGATCGCTTCCTCGAAGCGCGGCGGGACATAAACGGATCCACCGCCTTCGCGGAACGCGCCTCGCTGGCTGGGCGTGCATTCGGCGGGATAGGTGAACCGCTCAAGGGTTCTGAGCAGGATTTCAGCGCGCGCCGCACGCGTTGCCACGAGATCCATCCTGCTGTCGGCAGGTGGCTTGATCCCCCGCGCCTCGAGCATGGCTCTGGCAAGCCGATCGATGTTGGAGAGAACAGCGCCGCCTGCGGCACGCACGCGCTCCCTCAGAAGCCGGCGAGAGGTCGTATCGAGCTGGGAATACAGGGTATCTGGCCTGCCGGGCTGGCTCAGGTCCGTCGGACGCGCGAGCACGCAATTGGATACGAAGCGATCCGGATGATCGACGAGATCGCTCCGAGCGGCCTGGAACTCCTGCTGCTCTATGGCGTCGTTCGACGCCAGCTGGAATGCGGCGAGATAGTCCTTGAGGTCGGAATAGGGGCCCTCCTGTGGCGAGGTTCCGAGGAACTTGGGCACGGCGAATGTCAGGGTCTCGCAGCCGGCTTCGTCCGTCACCTGTGGGTCAAGAATGAGACCTCTACAGACGGCCGCCGCGGACGCGGGAACCGGCGCGGCAACGGGCGTGGGTTTCTTTCCACCCTTTGCCTGGGCTGGCTTGGCCGTCTTCGCGGGCGCTGCCGCTGGCACCGCTGGCGGCGCCTTGGGCGGAGCAAAGCTGAAATAGACGAGATCGAAATTGTCGGCGACGCCATAGGCGAGAAAGGACGCGTTCGGCTTCCAGATCAGACCATTTTCGATATTGAGGCCAGCGTTGATGTAGCTGAGCCAGCCGCGATAGAATCGGGTCTTTTCGGGCTCGGACATGACCGGCGCGACGACTTTCATCTGGATCACGCCGGGGACATCGGAGTGGCGCCGGTCCGGAAGCACGGTCGCTTGAAAATTGAGCCGGATCAGCGCGTCGCCGCCAGCGTCGTGAAGTTCGTCCAGGCTCGCCGCATTTCGCGCCGTTTTCAGCAAGTCACGATAGGCGGCGCGATCCCTGAACAGGTCGGCCGGATTGGCACCCACATTGGCCGGCACAGCGGCGCCTTTGGCATCGGCACCCAGGCGGTCGCCAAGCGCGGCGGTCAGCTTGTCGATCGCCGCGGTGAGCTGGTCGGCTGCCGCCGCGGGAGTGCCCGATGTCGCGGTCCCCGGACTGCCATCCGCGAGCTTGTTCGGATCGACATTGACGGGCTGGGCTTGCGCATCGAACGTCTTGCGAACGAGATCCGCGTCCCGCTTGAGCTGATCGAGCTGTAGCTGCAACTGCACCACGTCGATCTGCTGCTGAAGGTCACCCGTTTCCTTTGCGCGTCGATAGTTGAGCCCGCTGGCCGGATCGAAGCTCAGGCCGAGCGCCGCGGAGAGAGCCGATATCTGCTCGATCTCGCGGGCGATTTCCGGCTTGAACACCACAGTCGCGCTGTCGTTGATCAGTCCGTCCAGCCAGGCAATATCCTTGTTGCGCTCATTGATCAGCGCTTCGCGGCGGTACATTTTCGGGTCGGACACCGTGATGGTCCCCGCGGCCGGCTTGCCGTACCAGTTGATGCCCGTCGATCCAGCGAAAGGTGTGGTGCAGCCCGCCAGCATGACCGACGTCCCCAGCATGGCAGATGCCCTGCGCCAATGTCCCATAATGCCCCCCCCCAATCAGTATACCCCGCAGGTCGGCGTTCGCACGCGATCTGCCGTCCCTAAATACTGCCCAGCTGAACTGGCATCATTTGTCTTGAATGATCTTGTGTCAATATGAGTTCATTTTGTTTTGAACATTCTCTCAGAAGAAAAATGCAGTTATCGATATCCCATGGCGGAAGCATTTCTTACGCCGCCAATGAAACCGGCAGGGTGTACGCAATTTTCAATCAAGCGTTTGGCATCGTCTGTCCAAGACCGGGCGCGCCTGCTCGGGCAAATGCAAAGCCGGATTTCGACGTTCACTAACGGCCAGGCAATTCCCGCACATGCGCCCGACCGCCAGTTCAACCCTAGAGGCCGGCCGCCGCGCCCGCGCCGAAGGCGAGAACAACGGCGCGGAGCTTGGTCGGCGCGCCGAGTTTGTCGAGCGCGTTGCGCAGGTGAAATTCGACCGTGCGACCGGAGATGCCTAGCGTATGGCCGCTTTCGTCGACGGTCTGTCCGAGGGCCGCAAGCCGCAGGCACTCGAGCTCTCTGTTCGACAGGCGTGGGCCGCGTCCGACCCAGTTGGCGATCGGGACGAGGGTCTTGGCGAGCGCGTGGAACTGTCCGGCGAGAAACGCCAGTTCCGGCGCCTTCTTGTCGATGAGAAGCTTGATGGACACTTCGTCATAGCCGAACAGACTGAGATAGGCCGGGCATCCCGCGCTGTCCTGGACCGGGATGGCGAGGCCCGCGTCGATCCCGCGACTCCGCTCGCCGTCGAGCCAGGCACGCTGCTTCGGGGCCACTTCCACGGTATGGCGTGTCGACCACGAGAATGGCGCATAGGTGCCTCGGATCAAGGCAATCGAGGGGTCGCTGGCAATCCAGTGTTCGTCCTCGCGCTCGGCCTGGCTCGAGGTGGTGAGATGCCGGATGGGGAAGCCGGGCTCGCTTTCGTCCAGGCCCCAGCAAGGCCGGGCGAGTTGGATGTAGCGTCCGCCGTAGAAGCCAAGGCTACGCGAGAATTTGAGCAGCCAATTGCGGAGGTCCAGGGCGGACAGGCATTCGCTCAGGTCCGGCATATTGGCGCTCGCACCCAGCGGATCCGGGGCGTGCACCGTGTGTCCGAGTCCCGTCTCGGTATGACCCTGCACACGATCGTCGTGCGCTGCCTGGCTGCCAAGCATTTGCGCTCCCCCGAAGTGATCCCAAAGAGAAGACACGTAGAAGCGCGATTTTTGGCAGGAAATTTTTGTTACACTTTAGTGACAGAATCGGCCGTTGTAATAACGGCGGAGAGACTGCTAGCTCAGGATGACCACGTTACCCGGAAGGCGTGACACTTTGACACCAAGCGCTAGTTCCGCCTGACTAAAAAAGTCATCAATTCTGTCTACGTAATACGTTCCACTGAGCGGCCGCGAAGCCAATCCCGAATTCGCGAGGAAGACCTTACCCGAGCGATAGCGGTTTATTTCGTTCACTACCTCCCGCATCGGCATGTTGCGGAAGATGAGAGTGCCGGATTGCCATGCGGTCAGAACGGTAGGATCGGTGCCTGGCTCCACCGCTCCTATCGCAGCGCCGTTGTATCGCACCGCGTCCGCGGGCCGAAGAATGCGCTTCTCTTGGTTCCAGGCGACCTCGACGCCGCCCGCAAGACAGGTGATGCAAACATCGTCACCGTCGCGGCGCGCATTGAAACGTCCAGCTCGAACGACGCTCGTGCCCGACCCAGCCACGAGCGCTGCCGGCTGCGTTGGACCGCTGGTCAAAACCGCCTCCCCGGAGATCAGCTCGATGGCAGGTATCGCGAGCCCGGTGTGCATATCGATGCTTGTGCGCGTGTTCAGGTCCACGCTCGCGCCATCGGCGAGTTTGATCACGCGCCGTTCGCCGGGGCCCGTGCGAAAGTCTGCCATCGCTTCTGCCGGGCTCGGAACGAGATTGAGCATACGCCCGGTAACGATCGCGCCGCCTGCAATGGATGCTGCAAGAGCTCCGCCAAGCATTTGCCTGCGCGAGAGATGCGGCGCTCGCGGCGGCGCCTTGAACGGGACGACATTGTCGGCGGCGCCTTCTCTGGCTTCTGCCTCGGCTTCCACCATCCGTACGAGGTCGCGCAGCCGCACTGCAGCGCGAAAGGCCTCCTCATGCGCGCGGCTCTGATTGCGCCACGCGATGAACGCTGCAGCATCCCGGTCGGTCGCCTCCCCCGAGTGGAGACGATTGAGATGATCCAAACCCTCCAGGCGCAAGCGCGAGAGGTCAGAATCTGTCCAGCCACTCCTCTGCGTCATGCTGAATAGCCGTCCACTGGTCCCTGAGGGAGCGTACCAAGATCGGTCACTGCTCTGCTCCCTTACTGAGAGGACACTTCGGAGAGACGTTTTTGCAAGGCGGGAATGAAAATTTCTTCCGTGGCTTCCTGCAGGTAGCGCGTCGCAAGGAGCAATTCGTGGCGGACTGTCCTTTCAGAAACGTTGAATTCCAATGCGATATCCCTGTACTCGATGTTGTTCACCCAGAAGCGCCGAAACATTGCGCGCCGGCGCCCTGGCAGACCCTCGAGAGCGCGTTCGACCGCTTGCAAATCCGAGCGCGCTTCGGCCACGCGTTCCTGGTTCGGGCTTTCGTCAGGAAGTTCGACAAGTTCCTCGATGTCCGTGGCGGACAAGTGCCGCGCCTCCGACCGGATGCGGTTGCTGGCGATGTTGATCGCCATGCTGATGAGGTAGGATCGCGGATTGCGGATCTCGTCCTGAATCTCGGTGCGCTGGAGGCGGACATAGGTGTCCTGGAGCGCCTCGTTCGCCGCGTCTGCGGAACCCAGCCGTCCCGCCAGGCGCCGCTTGAGATCGGGATATTCCGACACAAGAAGGCCAATCAATATATCTCGTGAAGACGCGCTCACGACCTCGCCCCAATTGGGCCGACAAGGGACTTGCGCGTGAAAATGGCGGGCCCCTACCCGGCCGTCTGCATGGCAAATTGCTGCATGACCGACAAATCTATTTCGATCACGAAGTCCATCCGGGATGGGAGGCCGGCCGGGATCGGCGGCAGCGGTTGCGCTCTGGTCAGGGCCTCGAGCGCCGCATCGTCGAGCAGTTCCGAGCCGGAGCTTTCCTGAATCCAGCTCTCCAGGACAGCACCCGCCCGGTCGACCCTGAAGGCAAGTTGCGTGACGCCAGCCAGATGCATTCGCCGCGCTTCAGCTGGATAGCGGCTGCCGCGCGCAAGCGCCTCGTAGAGGCGGCGTTGATAGTCGCTGAAGTCTGATGCGGTCGTCGATCCCTGATCGCCCGCCCCTTCCGCGGCGAGCATGGTTCCCGCGGTATCGCCAGGCTTTGCCACCAGCCTGACGGCCGGCGGCGGGGGATTTGCCGTCTTGGCGGCTCGCTCGGCTCCCTTGCGGGCGATGGTCGAGGGCGCATCATCATGGTTCGCAGCCGCAGCGCCGCTGGTCGCGTTAATCTGATCAAGGGGGATCAACTCTATGACGAGGGGGTGTTGCGAGGGCTTAAGACCCACCCGCTCCTTACGAAAATCCGACAGACCATACATGATGCCGCCCAATATGGCGGCATGGCCGACACATGAGCAAAAGAGGCTCAGGAAGTTGATCCTGTTGGGACCAGGCATGAACACTCTCATGAGTCGGGATATCGCTCGTTTTAGATCACTGGTTGAGGACGTTCGTGTGACATGCCCCAACCGGTGATTCGCCTAGCTAGGGAATCCCCCAGTATCGAGCAAAATGAAGGTCGGTCCGGGCCGAGAAGCGCGCAATACCGTGGTTCTTGGCGGGGCGCTCCAAACGTCAAGTCATTGAAAGCCGGGTGCTGCCCTCTCCTTTCGAGCGTCGGACCTGCCTCGTCGGCTCTGGAATGAAACCAGATTGGCTGCTTTTCCTGGCTGTCCTGGTCGACCTACAAAAGTTGCAACCTCGGCACCCAGGGAGTGCACGGCCGGATACGACCGTCGTCATGCTCATGGAGACAGGCAATCGTCGAGCCGCTTCGCCTCCTTCGATCAGGACTGGGTCATGCCGGCGCGTGCAACTGCACCTTGTACGGTGCCGCGATCGTCGAGAGGGTCACCGTGCCGGTGATCGTCCCGCCCAACCCCGCCAGCAATGCGATCATCACATCGCCGAATCCGCCCCAGGTCGCATTTGGCACCCAAAGAGCCCCCACCCCGATCGCTGTCGTGAGCGCGACGCTGATCAGCAAATTCAATGCGTCGATCAGATGCAGCCTTAAACGAAGACTACCCAACGTCAGCTCGTGGGGCGCCCACCGGACGCGCGTGGTGGTGTGGTCGACCCGAGCAAAGGAGCGAGCGCTTGAAGTCGTGTTATCGAGCGCGTCCTCGAACGCATTGACCGCTTGCCACGCGGCGTCCGCGCTTGTCCCCTGGATCGCCTGCCGCGCGTCGCGCAGCGCGTTCCTTGCGGTAGGTGGATCCTTCAGGTCATGAAACTTGCTTTCCAGCTTCGCGAAGTTCCGGAGCGCGGGCAGCATGGATTTCAGCAAGTCGATGCGCGTTGCGGCATCTGCATTCGCTTTGTTCTCGAGCCCTGCGGCTAGCTTGGTCAGTTCCTCGATGGCTTGTTCGCAGACCGATCTGCTCTCCGATTGCGCGGCGGCGAGCGTGCCGCGCAATTCGAGATATTCATCGCGGACGCTCAGAGCGTTGATCTGCTGGACCGTCCTGGTGCGCTTGCTATCCTGCCAGAAGAAGGCGACCGCGCCCGCCAGCGCGCCGAGAACGAGCCAAAATATGGCGACGCCGACCGGTCTGCGGACCGCGAATTCAGCGCTGGCTGTGGGCGGTGTCAGATCGTCCTGCTCGATGGTTATGTCGGCGCGGAACCTGCCATTCGGCAAGTCAGGGACGGCAAGATCGCATTTGAAGTTCTGTCCGGGGGCTAAGGACTTTGGCGCGGGCAACGGGCACGCCGCCTTTTGATCTCGCGTGATCGCGAACTTGCCTCCGCCTTCGTCTTGCATGATCGCGGCTGACGGAGGGCCCTTCAATGTGACGCTACGCGGACCCCGGTTCGTCACCGTGACAGGTATTTTGTGGCCGCCACCAACTTCGAAGCGGCCGCCTTCGATCGCTGCAATCGGCGAAGCGCCGAGGTCAAGGAGCTTCCGAGTCACACGCAGACGCACGACATGGGATGTATTCTTTCCGCTGGTCGAATCCAGTTCATCGACCGCCACCTCGGTTTCATAGACGTCGAGGGTCGATGCCTTGCCCTTGAAGGTCAGCCGTTTGGATCGGTGCGCGCCGATCTCGACTTTCTCCGGCTCCTCAGCGGTGAGTTCTTTGTCGTCCAGCCACCAGCTGAGCTTGCAGTCATCGACCTCGGGTCGGTTGCATTCTGATTTGTTCGAGCGCTGAACCGCGCGGGCTACGACGAAGAGCGTCGCCAGCGTTGGCCCATTGTTGGCGATGACATACACGTACGAGATCGACGGTGTCGGCGCGACCGCGTCCTCCGCGGTCTTGTTATCTATGCCGGGTGTGACCGTGACGTTGGTCTGAGCGAACGCGCTCGGGCTGAGCAGCGAAATCCCGGCAATCAGCGCAGCGAGTGCTGGTCTAATCCTGATGAACCACCGCATTTGCCCCCCGGGGTGTCGGCTGTTGAGATGAGCGCGCATTCATCGCGATCGAAGGTGTGCAGCCAATGTCGACGGACACGCTGGCTCGAAGGAACTTCAAGTCCGCGACCGGCGGCCTGTGATCTACTACATTTCGACCATGAGATCACAGCAGAATCAAGCACACGTTGATTCCGGGTTCTTCAAGGTCTCAGGCCGAATCTTACGGTGCAGCTAATAATTTTGTCGCGATTATTGACAAAAATGGCTCTGGCCGGACCAGAGGGGTCGGTTCAACGGGAGATCCGGCAGCCGTTGCAGAACTGCGCGCTCATGCTGAAAACATCGCGATCCGCCCTGCTCGCGCCGAACGCTGGCGCGCGAGGAACCTTTCGCAGGTCAATGCAGAGGGGCCCCGGGGCTCGCGGGGCGGTCGAAGCTTGGCTTGAAGCGGCGGCCGATCGCCGTCCCCCCGGCCGAGCACGATCTACCGAACAGCGAGAACGGTTGCGGCGGATGAATCAATCTCGACCACGAACTGTAATCGCGCGGGAAGTCCCGCCGGCATTGGCGGCAGCGGCTGTGCGCGTTCGAGGGCCTCGAGTGCGGCGACGTCCAATGCGCTCGACCCCGAGCTTTTTTGGATCCAGCTCTCTACCACCTGGCCGCTGCGATCGAGACTGAATGCAAGACGCGTCACGCCCGCGACCCGCAGCGCGCGGGCTTCGGCAGGATAGCGCGCATTGCGGGCGATAAGATCGTTCAGGCGCCGCTGATAGTCGCTTAACAGTTCGGTGTCGGGCGCGCCGTCGGCGTATGTCTCGACGCCCGTTTCTGCGGCCGTGGCCGACGCCAACTCCTCATGGACTGCCGCCGCCGCGCGCTTCGGCGCAATGTCCGCAAGGCTGGACGGGGCCGCGGGACTCGGGCCTGGAATCTCGGCGGCGCGCACAGCATAGGCGGCAGCGGCCTTTCGCTTTTCCAGATCCTCACCCTTCAGGGGCAGTAGTTCGATAACGAGCGGCTGGGATGCCGAACCAAGTTCACGACGCTGCGGATATACGGAGAGGCCCCAGATAATACCGCCAAGAATCAGCGCGTTGCCCCCGCAAGACAAGAGCATGGCGACGACATTGATCTTGCTCGATCCTAACATGGCGACTCGCTGACGGGCGCTGCCGGCTAGTAGCTTGGCACAGTGACCGGTGTAAGACAGGATTTGAACGCCCGCAGGGCCTTCGACTGTTTGCACATAGCGGCGCGGCGATCCATCTCGTTCCACATCCGACATGGCCGGAGACAGGGTGCGCTTTGCGGATGGGCGGCGCCTCTACCGGAATTCACTCGCCGCCTTTGGATCGAATGACCGAGTAGCAGGTAGGTACTTGCGTGCCGCGCGAAAACCGGCATGGTTGAGAACAGGGCACGCTGCACATAGGGACAGCGTGCGGGCCGCAACATCGCAGCGGTCGTCCCACGGGACGCCCGACCTGCTCGCAGGCTCATTCGGTCATCAACCGCACGCGGCAGCGGCTTGCGCCGTTCGTGGCTCCAGCTTCGGAGCCATGAACGGCTCCGGCTGTCGTCTCCAAAGAGAGTCCCCATCTTGAGCGCACAAACCGAGGACAAGCGAGCGCGGAAGGGCCGCTCCAGCCGCAATGCAGAATTCGCGAAGATCAAGGCGATAGGTCTCGATATCAGCAAGTCCGTCTTCCAAGTTCACGCCAATGATGCGAACGGTGCGCTCGTCATGGTGAAGCGGCTCGCACGAGAACAGCTTTTGCCATTTTTCGCCGATCTGCCGCCCTGCCTTGTTGGAATGGAGACGGGACCAGCGGCCCATCATTGGGCTCGGGAAATTACGAAGCTCGGTCACGACGCACGCCTCATGCCCGCCATGTTCGTGAAGCCGTTCCGCACCGGGGAGAAAACCGATTCCAACGATGCCAAGGCCATCTGCGAGGCCCTGGTTCGCCCCCAGATGCGGTTCATTCCGACCAAGTCCACCGACCACCAGGGCGTGGTCGCCCTGCATTCGTCGCGGGTGCTGCTGATCAAGCAACGGACTCAGATCGTGAACACGCTGCGATCTCTCTTCGCCGAGTACGGCGTCGTCACCAAGGTCGGAGTCGTGCACGTCGTGCGCGTGGCCGAACAGCTTGGTTCAAGCGAGCTTGCCTTCATCCCGTCGCATGCGCGAATGGTGGGACTGGTGTTGCTCGATCAATACAAGGTGCTGGCACAGCAGGTCGAAATCCTTGAGGAAGCTCTTGATCGCTGGCACAAGCAGGATGACGTCTCCCGGCGCCTGGCGACAATCCCGGGTGTCGGCTTGATCACGGCGAGCGCGCTCGCAGCTCTCACCATAGACCCGGCACGGTTTGCCACCGGCCGTCACTTTGCGTCTTGGCTAGGCCTCGCGCCATCCCAAAACTCGAGCGGGCCCAATGTCCGCATGGGGAGAATATCTCGGCGCGGGAATGGCTATCTCCGCAGGCTGCTCGTGACCAGCGCGCTCCCCAAGGTGCGCTATGCGATCAGCAAGCCGGCCGAAGGAGATCCGCGCACGGTCGAGATGCTGAGGCGACGGCCGGTGAAGGTGGTGACGGTCGCCGCCGCCAATCGCAACGCCCGCATTGCTTGGGCCCTGATGACCCGCGGCGGCACTTACGATCCAGAGTATAGCGTGAAGAGAGCGCGCCGCGCTGCCAACGATGTTGCGGCCCCCTGCTAGCAGCCCACAAAGCAAACCGGCCGGGAAATAATGCGGATCAGCCTGGAAAATTTCTTGGCTCTCGAAGCCCCGGCAAAAGATAGGGATCCGCATGCGTTGGACCTACTAGCACTCGATGTTGCACTGGATTCTGCGCCCGATCAGGTGCTCAGAGAGCCTTGCGTTCTGCAATGCGGTGGTCCGTCGGCGCGAGCTGGCGGGCCGCCGCTTCCCCGTAAGCGTGGCCTGAAGGCCGCCTTGCCGGATGGCTGGCCAGCGGGCTGATTGCCGCTCTTTGGGCGGAGCATTGATGTCAGACGAGATCGTGGAGCCAGCGGGCGAACGAGCGAGTGGTCGTATGAGCGGTCGGATCCAGATCGTCGGGCGCGTTTCAGGTCGGCGGCACTGGACCGTGGAGCAGAAGCTGGCGATCCTGCGCGACGCATTCGGGCCCGAGGGGTCGGTTCGCGCGGCGGTCGAGCGCCACGAGGCCGGCAGCGGCGCGATCTATACCTGGCGTCGGCAGGCGATGTCGGGCGCACTGACGGGCGTGACTGTGCCGTCGCAACCAAGCTTCGCCGAGGTGCAGATTGCCGGGCCTGCAACGACCTTGCCGGCGCCAGCCGTCGCGCAGCCTGGCCTCGGCCGGATCAGGATCGAGCTGCCGACCGGCGTGCGGCTGACTGTTGATGCATCGGTCGATGCCGACGCGCTATCTCGAGTGATCGGCGTTCTGGCGCGATGATCCCGCTTCCCCCTTTGACGCGGATATTCCTGGCATGCGGCGCGACCGATATGCGCAAGGGGTTCGACGGCCTGGCGGTGCTGGTGCAGCAGGCCTTGCAGCAGAGCCCGCATTCCGGCGCTTTGTTCGCGTTTCGCGGCAAGCGCGGCGATCTGGTCAAGCTGCTCTGGTACGACGGCCAGGGACTGTGCCTGTTCTCCAAGCGGTTGGACCGCGGCCGGTTCGTCTGGCCATCAACCGCGACCGGCTCGGTCGCCATGACCGCGGCCCAGCTTTCGATGCTCCTCGAAGGTATCGATTGGCGACGCCCGGAACGCACTTTCACGCCTTCGCTGGCGGGTTAAAAGCCCCCGGATTCAGGCGGTTTTCCTGGCCCAAAGATGCCCGATCTGTTATGTAATCGCGGTGTCGGACGCAGGCTTTTCCCTCCCTGACAAAGACGCTCGCATCGCCGAGATCGAAGCCGCATTGGCGTCGGCTCGCGCCGATATTTCCGCGCGCGACATCCTCATCGACACGCTGCGCGTGCAGATCGCGCGTCTCAGGCGGATGCAGTTCGGCGCCTCCTCCGAGAAGCTGTCCCAGGAGATCGCACAACTGGAGCTGGCACTCGAGGAGCTTGAGGCCGAGGCCGTCGCGGCCAGCACACAGCGCGCCGATCCCGTCAGCGCAGAGCGACCAACGCCCATCCGCGCGCTCCCGGCACACCTACCGCGCGAGGAGCTGCGGATCGAGCCAGAGCAAGGCAGTTGCACCTGCCCCGAGTGCGGTGGGGCCTTGCGTCCGCTGGGTCAGGACAGCGACGAGATGCTCGACGCCGTGCCCGTCCAGTGGCGCGTCGTGCGCACCATCCGCCCCAAGTATAGCTGCCGGGTTTGCGACAAGGTCGTGCAGGCCACCGCCCCGGTGAAGGCGATCGCGCGCGGCAAGGCGACGTTCGCAACGCTGGCCCATGTCGTCGTCGCCAAGTTCGATCATCATCTGCCGCTCTATCGCCAGGCAGAGATGATGGCGGCGCAGGGCATCGAGCTGGATCGCTCGACGCTCGCCGGCTGGGCCGGCCAGGCATCGGCGCTGCTCGATCCGATCGTCAGCCGCATCCGCGAGGTCGGGCTGGGTGCCGCCAAGATCCACACCGACGACACGCCGGTGCCGATGCTCGACCCGGGCCGCGGCAAGACCGCGACCGGCAGGCTATGGGCCTATGTCGTCGATGATCGCGGCTCCGGCGCCGCCAGTCCACCGCTGGTCTGGTATCACTTCACCCAGGATCGCACCGGCGCCCATCCCAGAGCCCAGCTCGGCCGCTTCACCGGCTTTCTTCAGGCCGACGGCTATGCCGGCTACGATCAGCTCTACACCACCAACCGCATCACCGAAGTCGCCTGCTGGGCGCACTTCCGGCGCAAGATCTTCGACATCCACACCACCAGCCCGACGCCGCTCACCACCGACCTGCTGACCCGGATCGCCAGCCTCTATAAAATCGAGGATGAGATCCGCGGGGCGCCACCAGATGTCCGACGAAGAACCCGCCTGGAGCGCGCAACGCCCGTGATCGAGGCGCTTTGCATCGCCCTCGACGATGCGCTGCGACGCCTCTCGCCAAAGTCCGAAGTCGCCAAGGCCATCGCCTATGGCCGCAAGCACTGGATTGCGCTCACCCGGTTCGTCGAGGACAGTCGGCTCGAGATCGACAACAACATTGCCGAGCGAGCCATCCGCAGCATCGCGATCGGCCGGAAGAACTGGCTGTTCGCCGGATCCAAGGCCGGCGGCGAGCGCGCCGCCGCGATCTACACCGTCATCGAGACCTGCAAGCTCAACACTGTCGAGCCGCAGGCGTACATCGCCGACGTCATCGCCAAGATCGCCGGCGACTGGCCCGCATCGCGTTGGGATGAGCTCATGCCCTGGAACTGGACAGCCGACCAAGCCCCGGTCAGCATGGCAGCATGACCGACCAGATCGCGCGGATTCGCATCACACTCGACGACATCGAGCCTGCCATCTGGCGGCGGGTCGAACTGCCGCTCTCCAACAGCCTCAAGACCCTGCACCTCGCGATCCAGGCAGTCATGCTGTTCGAGAACTACCATCTGTTCCGCTTCGATGTTGACGAGGCCAGCTACGGAATCTGCTTCGACGACGACTATATGGACCCGCCGACCCGCGACGCAGGCAACATCCGCCTTGCAAAGCTCATCGAACGCGGCGTCACAGCCTTTGCCTACACCTATGATTTCGGCGATGACTGGCGGCACGGCATCGTGATCGAAGAGGTTCTGCCCGCCGATCCAACGACCGCTTATCCCCGGTTCGTCGATGGCGACCGTCGCGCGCCGCCCGAGGACGTCGGCGGTCCACCGGGGTTCGAGGAATTTCTCGATGCCATGGCCAGGCCACGCCATCCAGAGCACAAATCCGTGCTCGAATGGTATGGGCGCGTCTTTGATCCAAACGACATCAGCTCGAACGAAATCAACGCGCGAATGGCAACGCTCGCCAAACGTGCTTCCGGCAAAGCCGCCCGCGCCAGCACAAAAGCCTGATAGTCAAGGCGGCCGTCAGACCACGCTTACGCTTCCCCAAGAAATGGAAATCGTCAACGGCGCGGACGTTCGGCCAGCGCAGCAAAAACATTGCCTTCTGAAGCGTGCTCTTGAAAGCGCAGCCCTTCTCGCGGATCTCACCAAGGGCGAAAGGTCCGTACGTCGATCGCGATCTCGTTAGGTGTCACTGGACATGGGGACCAGCATGAAATCGCGAAGGTATCTCAGCTCAACCTGGTCGGCATAGGGAAGCTGAAGATCGGCCAGCACGCTATCGACCAGCGATATCGTAGTCTGAGCCTCCTCGACATTCGGCGACATCAAAACACGACCACAATTGGCATAGACGCGGGCGATGGGAGGCACCGTTCTGAGCTCATCGCTCATCAATTCCAAGACCCTTTTCATCATCGCGTCGAGCCCATTGTCCGAATAGGCGTCCGCCGAGATGAGCGGGCCGAACAGCTTCTTGAAGACATACGCGCCCACCAGATTCACAGAAAGCTGACGATCGATTTGACCGGCCGCATAGCCGTGCGCGCTGTCACCTGAGAAATTCAGATCAAGGGTCTCGAGAGCGCTTTCCATCATCGAAACGCCCTTGTCGAAATAGGAGATGATCTCATCCGCTTGGAGGATGTCCAGTGGCACCTCCCCAGGGCCGAATGCCGAATACGGTGTGCTGTTCTCGATCGCCTGAAGTACCGCGACCGACTGATAGAGTGCAGCCAGTTCAACCGTGTCACGAAGAGATGAAAGAGGAGCAGCGTGATCGCGTCGAAAGCCCCACTGGACAATATTGGCGGAGAGAACCTCCTTCGCGTCGTCGAAGTCGGAGCGTGATCGAATGGCAAATCGCAGCGCGAGCGCTTTGGTGTAATTCGCCTCGCGAACGAAGACAGCGTGGGCGCGTCCCGTTGATTGCTCGATGCAGCGCTGCGCGCATTCGAGAGCAGAGGTCCACGCTCCGACAGCCAGGAAGATACAGGCAGCGAGCAGCTGGCCCTCGGGCTTCGTCCATGCGCCTTGAATCAGTGGCCCCAGCTGTTCGATGACTTCTCGAATTTCTGGCAATCCGCCGTCGGTGACAAGGCGGTCAAGAAGTTGGTCGATGCCTCTGCTCGCCTCCAGGTTGGAGCGGCTCGGAGTCAGATGCGGGCCAAGATAGATCATTGGCGCGCGGCGAAGGCCCTTTTGAGCCCGTCCTTCCGCTAAGTCGGTCAGATTGCGACTGAGTTGGTCGAGTGCCTGCATCGAAAGAATGCGCGAATGGTGTCCCCGGATTCGCGAGAGAGTTTCGCCCAGCATCTGACTGGCGGTCTTCAACGCGTCCGGCTGCGTCAGGCGTTCGGCAACCCGCTGAATGGACTCGCTGTCTTCGGAAAAATATCGCGAATTAACGGTGACTAGGCGTCGAGCAGCCTCTGCCCACTGCGAGAACAACGGCCCCGTAGATTCCTTGGGCTTTTCGCTCCCATCTTCCACCGCTGACGGCGACGGCGCCTGGTCCAGCTCAAACAACTGCTCCACCGCTCGCTCGACGGCTAGGAACACGGTTCGAACGTCGTCCTCGATCTCCACCCCTTGGAGCGTGCTGAGCATGTTCGAGAAATTGAGCAGCGGCGAGTAGACCCGCGGATGACGTATGAACAACGGAATGCCTTGTTCCTCGAGGGCATCGCGTCGCTCCGAGACAGCGTCCAAGATTGCTTGGTCCGCCGTGATAAACAGGAACTGCAGTCGCCTCGACTCCCCGCACGCTTCGGGATTGCATCGATACAGCGCCTCTATCCCCGCGAGGGTCGCCGCGTCATGCTCGATACGGTGGCGCAGATCCTGTTCGCTTCGATTTGAAATCGGCGCATGCCGCTTGCGGTTCGCATCTAGCTTACGCCGATGCAAAAGCAGGCTCGTTCTCCATCTCGCTAGATCGCGATGAAGAACTTTGCTTTCGGCGTTCGCCCAAAATGTCATTCCCTGAAAGGGAACAATCGCTCGCCTCTGCCCGAAACACCGATCCAAGCGCCGTTCGACCGAAGTCGCGCGTTTGAGGACCGCGAGGATCTCGCGAGGAACCACGAGCGACGCTTTCTTGAGCAGTTCGCGTGGATCTTCGATCGCCTGGAGGTCATCGAGCGGATCAATCTTGATCGCCTCCGCAGTTCGGACAACTTGGCGTTCAAGCTTACCGACACGCGCAAGGGTCTCGTTCCAGTGGAACGGACTGATATATCCGTTGCCTTTGCTTTTCCCGTTATTTTGGCCGGGCAGCCCTCCAGAGAGCAGATACTCAGTCGTCAGGCGATGCCCCACACGTACCGCCACGGAGTCCCTTAGCAGTTCTCCGAATGTGAGGCCGCCTAACCCGCCGCCTTCACCAATCTGGAGAAAATGTTCGATGACGTTTGTGTCGAAGATATAGACGATCTCTTGAGCTTCTCCATCGATCTGATCGGCACGGTTCTGCCTGATCGCTTCTCGCACGTGCTCTGCAGCTTGCAGATACTGGTCAAAGGCCGGTGACGGGGAATTCATGACAGAAGTTGTGCCAGCTTGGGGAACTCGGCCACACTCTTGGCGGGCGGAAATACCACGTAGACGGTATCCGCTTCTTCAAGTTCGAATTCGCTCGATGTCAGCCTTTCCCAGATATTTCCCCATTGTTCTACCGAAGTCGGCACCGTCGCCTTCGGTTCCTCAGGCAGCAAGCGTCGCGCCAGGTTGGAGATGAATGCCCGACCACCGGGCTCGGTCGGTGATGCGGCACGCTCTAGAGCTTGGGAGAACTGCATGCGCAACTCAAACCAGGCCCCAGATAAGTCGTCTTCCCGCCAGGAGAGATAGCGATCGACGAGAAGGCGCATGAACTCGTCCTGCCAATATTCACCTCCGTCGAAGAGTTCCTCAAAGAAGCTGAGGTGCATTTGGTTCACGGGTGTCGTGCTCACCGCCTGAACGAGCACGCGAACGAGTTCCTCGGTGTTCGGCAAGTCATGTTTTCCCAGCGCGCGAAGAAAGAGGCGGACCTGCGCCACCAGATCGCCCGGCGGACAAAGGGGCGGCAAGCTGCGCCAAAATTCTATGGCGAGAGCCAGTTCGTCGGTGTCCAATCCTACCTGATCCCACTCGCGTATTTGCGTCTCGATCGCGTGCCGCAGTGCCTCCGCGAGTCTCGGGTGCCGGCCCCGAAGCGTTTGAAACACCCCGAAGAGTTGCCCGCGCGCGGAGAGTTCAAGATTCAAGCGCAGCGGATAGAAGGCGAGGTGCTCGTTGGGAGTCCCCGCCTCAGCCTCGAGCCTTTCGAAGCTTGAGCGGAGCCAATCAATGTAATCTCGCTCGTCCCATCGCAATGATTGCATTTCGAGCTCCTGAATGCCGCTCAGACTATACAAGCCCAGGTCTCCCAACTCATGTAAGCGCCACCTCGAGGTGATCTACCATTGCCGATAGATCGCGCGCATCCAGCAGACGAACGTGAAGATGGTCGCCGAAAATATCGTAGTCGATCGCTGGCGCCTTGCCGATATAGACGCATTCAAATCGCAGAGGATGAAACCACATCCTGCGCGCAACGACCTCGGGACCGCCATCGAGCATGTCCGGCGTGCTCGGGGCGGAACGGAGCCGATAGAGATCGGCGGTGCTCCCGCACCCTTCTTTTTGCCGAAGTGCGTCGACGCGATGCTTGAAGAGCGGGTTGGCTATGCCGTCAAGGATAGTCGGGCGGCGGATCATATGCCGCTTCGCGTTGAAGATCGCCCTGGCTCGAATGAGGAACAGCGCTGTCCCATCGTCATAGGGTAGCCCCAGCCAATCTCGGACGCGGCCGGCAGATTGTGTCGATGGGAACGGCAGGCCAGGATTGGCCATCGCGAATTCACCCCAGCGCGACGCCCAGACCGGCGCCGGTCGTGGGCGCGCGCGGGGCGTTCGACGGAAGGCCCTGGCAAGTCGGAACCGCAGCGGGGACAGCGGATCGTTGATGTTCGCGGCTAACTGCTCGTAGTCCGCATCGCGAAGCGTGTTCGGAATCGCCTTGAGATCGTATGGTGAGAAGCGCCGGTCCGCTGCAACTGGGTCGATCCACGGCGATGACCGGATAAGTTCCCCAATATCCGCAGCAGACTTTACCGTCATCCATTGGCCTTCCGTGGTCAGGGGTTCAGGCCCCTTATATTGAAAGGTCTCCGGCGTGCCGAAAGCGATCGAGAGAAAATGCGGTTGCCAGCGATGCCACTTCGGACCCGACGGATGGGTAGCGAGGTCGCCGACATCAGTCAGGAATTGACGGGCGATGGCGCTCGGGAGGTCTTCTAGGGGCCACATTCCGTCGAACAGATTGACAAGGAACCGACGGCCGCCTTCGGTATGTTTCAACTCCTCCAGCAACTTCCTCATTGTTCAAGTAGCCCCCTAGCCAACCGTATTCCCTGGCAACGCTCCTCGGGAAGCTTGTGCATCTTCTCGAGTGCCGCGCTTTGGACGGATCATTGCCGCCTCAAAGCTGTGGTTTTCAAGGAGACCGGCCCGCACCGGCCCTTCGCCAACTCTCGCGTGTTCGGGGTGTCGCGATCGTTCTTGGGCGAAAGCGGGAATGGCTCCCGCGACTATTGGCGCAGGAAGGATTTGGCTGGCTTGTCGAACCCGGTTTCGGCACGTGCGCGCGGTCCCCCCGACCAGATCATTGCGATCGTGTACTGCAACTGAGAGCTTGTCACTCCAATTTCACAGTCGCCGCATATCAATAGACACTTGGCGCGCCTCAATTTGGCAAGAACTGAGAAAAAATATCTCACTTTGCTTTGCGCGAGGCAACATCCATCAGTTCGTCGTAACCTTGCCTCGCTCCGATCGGCACTGGATCGTGTCGATCACGGGGGCACGTGATGCGTCGGACCATGATCGACAACCGCCGGGGAAGCCAAAATGCTGGTATTGCTGCTCGGTTTTCTGGGCTTCATCGTCGGCAGTTTCATTGCGGTCCTGGTAATTCGCTGGCCACAGGGCCGCGGCAGTGTCTTCGGCCGATCCTGCTGCGACAGTTGCGGCCGGACGCTTTCGCCCGCCGAGTTGATTCCGATCGTGAGTGCTGCGGTGCAGCGGCATCGATGTCGAAGCTGTTCGGCGCGAATTCCGTCGATTCATTGGCAGATTGAGACCGCAGCCGCTGTCATTGGAGTGCTGGCCGGCATTTCCGCGCCTCTTTTTCAGGCAATCGCCGGCGCGGTCTTCGGTTGGCTCCTGCTAGCGCTCGCGGCTATAGATTTGACCGCGTTGCTGCTTCCAAATGCCCTGACGGCGGCTCTCGCGCTCACGGGTCTCGGGCTCGGTCTCACGCCACAGCTTTCAGAACGGCTGATAGGGGGTTTGGCCGGTTTCGTCGTGCTCTGGGGCGTGAAGGGGCTCTATCGCGCATTGCGCGGGAGGGAGGGCCTGGGAGCCGGCGACCCTAAGCTTCTGGGAGCAATTGGGTGCTGGCTGGGGTGGCGCGCACTGCCCCAAGTGCTGCTTGGGGCGAGCCTGTTGGGGCTCGGCTACGTGTTGATTGAGCGCATGCGCGGAAACAGATTAGCGGGCGATCATCGGTTGCCCTTTGGGGCCGCTCTGGCAGCTGCCGGCTTCCTGGCTTGGGGGGCCTCTTCTTCCGTTGCTTCCGCATGGCGCTAGACCTCGGCGGGAAGTTACCTCATCTTTGATGCCGCTGCTGGGCTTTCGCGATAATCTCGATCGCGGACTCAGCCTCGGTCTTTGACCCGAAGTGCACATCGAGCCACTGTTCTCGCGCCTCGCAGAAGATTCCCCACCGCGAAGAAAGTTCGCGCTCCGGACGAAGCCGGGCAGTCAGGGCGTGGAGGAGCATTTGGCATGCGTAGGCGCGGGCCGACTATATGACAAATAGAAGACGACCGCCAAGACGAACAGAGCCGCAAAAGGGAATTGCGGAATGGATTTCGCTTATTTCTTGAAGTAACGCACGCACTTCATCCGCTTCTACTATGACGCAGGTGTAGTCTAAAATCAGCTCTCTACGGTTCATCTCCAGGAATTTGGCGAGTTTCTGGACGGGCAGGTCAATATCTTGCTTCAGCCCCATCGCGTCATGCTTGTTGTCCCCGGTTCGCGAGAGCAATCAATAGAGCGGGTCGCGCACCGCATTCGGAAGCGGGTCCACATGGCCCCAGAACCGCGCAATCGCGCGTGCGTAGCGCCTGAGATCATCGGGCCGGACCCGCAGCTCTTCGCTGACAGGAGCGGGATCGGGCGCAAGGTCGTAGTAATCGAGCATGGGACTGTCCCAGAGCTGCGGCGCAGCGACCTTCAGCTTGTCGCATGAACTTCCGTCGCCGTGGCGCGCCACGTTGGCGACAAGGTGCAATTCGGAGAGGTCGCCGACAATCCCGGCCCTCACGAGATCGATGGCGGTGATGCGATCGGCGGCCTCAAGCGTTGCCTCGAGCTTCTGGGCCTTCACGCCGTGCACGCCGGTCCAACGGGCGAGCTGGCGCTCAAAGATGCCATCCAGGGTTAGCGCGAAGGCCTTCGCCGCTTCGTTGGCAATGTGGTTGTCTACCTGAGCGGCGCACCGGTCTAGGAACTCGGCGATGTCGGCCGTCGGCCCCACTGCCAGCGTGTCATGGGTGGTGAGTTCGCCGAGCGTTTTGAGGACCACACGCTGGTAGAATCGGTCGGCATTCGCCTGAAACACGCGAGGGAGTTGATCGGCGTGCATCATTGGGCCTGCGGCACAATACGATCAATGAAGTAGGTGTAACCGGCATCGAGTTGGACCCCGTAGGCCTTGCTTTCATCGCGCCTCACTTTGTCGAAGTGAAGCGTGTCATTGCCGACCACGATCTTGACGAAATAATCTCGTGGCTGAGGGTCTG
>NZ_JAAVVE010000029.1 GCF_018449795.1 Sphingomonas sp. dw_22 | reverse complement strand
TCCCCCTGGCCGGCGCGGGCCCCCGCGCGCCGGGGGGGGGCCCGCGCACTGTCCCCCGGGGGGGGCCTCTCGTCCCCCCGGGCCTAGCGCTGGACTTCGGCCTGGGCCGCCCGAACGTCGTGGGCGCGAGCGACCGGATCCAGGTCAATGGCGATCTCACGCTCGACGGCACGCTCAACGTGACCGATCTGGGCGGCTTCGGCGTCGGGGTCTATCGCCTGATCGACTATACCGGCACGCTGACCGACAACGGCCTGGCCATTGGCACGCTGCCGGAGAGCGCCAACGCCCAGCATATCCAGCTCCAGACCTCGGTCGGCGCGCAGGTCAATCTGGTCTATGACAATCTCGTGCCGGAAATTCAGTTCTGGGACGGCGGCAACACCATCGCCAACGGTGCGATCGAGGGCGGCTCGGGCACCTGGACCACCGGCAGCACCAACTGGACCGGCGCGGACGGCACCGTCAACGATAGCTGGGGCGGCCGCTTCGCCGTGTTCCAGGGAACCGCCGGCACCGTCACCGTCGACGGCGCGATCGACTTCACCGGCATGCAGTTCATGACCGATGGCTATGTGATCGCCGCCGGCACGGGCACGCTGAGCGCGGTCGATGCGCAGACCAACATCCGGGTCGATCCCGGCGTCACCGCGACGATCGGCGCGGCCATCGGCGGGCCGGGCGGGCTCGACAAGCTCGACACCGGCACGCTGATCCTGACCGGCGCGAACAGCTATGCCGGCACCACCACCGTCGCGGGCGGCACCTTGCGGGCCGGCGCGACGGGCGCGCTCCCGACCGGAACCGCAGTGGCGATCGCCGCGGGCGCGACACTCGACCTCGCGGCATCGCAGACCATTGCCAGCCTCGCCGGGGACGGCAGCGTCACCCTTACGGGCGGCGACCTCACCACCGGCGGCGGCAATGGCGACACACGCTTCGCCGGCGTCATCAGCGGCAGCGGCGGCCTTACCAAGACCGGCACCGGCATCTTCACGCTGGCCGGGGCGAACAGCTACACGGGCGCCACCGGCATCATCGCCGGAACGGTGCGCCTCGACGGCGGCACGATCGGCACCGGCGCGCTGACGGTCGCAAATGGCGCGACTTTCGACCTGAACGGCGGCGCCGCGACGGTGGGAACGCTGGACGGCGCGGGCAGCATCCTGCTCGGCAGCGGCACGCTGACGGCGGGCGGCACCGCCGACAGCAGCTTCGCCGGCGCCATCAGCGGCACCGGCAGCTTCGCCAAAGCGGGCACCAGCACGCTGACGCTGAGCGGCGCCAACACCCATTCGGGCGGCACGACCGTCTCGGGCGGCGTGCTGGCGGCAGGCGCGGCGAATGTGCTCGGCAGCGGCAGGCTTAGCGTCGCCGCGCCGGGCAGCGTTACGCTAAACAATTTCGCGCAGACGGTCGGCGGTCTCTCCGGCGACGGGGCGATCAATCTCGGCAGCGCGATCCTCACCGTGAACGAATCGGACGCGACCAGCTATGCCGGCGTCCTCTCCGGCACCGGCAGGCTCGTCAAGCAGGGCGGCGGCACGCTGACCCTGGGCGGGGCCAACACCTATACCGGCTCGACCACCATCACCGAGGGCATGCTGGTGGTGAACGGCTCGCTGGCGGGCTCGGTCTCGATCGGCGCCAACGGGCGGCTCGGCGGATCGGGCAGGATCGGATCGCTGAACGTCACCGGCACGGTGGCGCCCGGCAACTCCATCGGCACGCTCAACGTGGCCGGCAGCCTGACCCTGGGGAGCGGATCGACCTATCAGGTCGAGGTCTCATCCAACGGCACGTCCGACCTTATCGCCGCGACCGGCGCCGTCACCCTCCAGGGCGGCACCGTCTCGGTATTGGGCGGCGGGCAGACGAACTTCCTGCCGCTCACGACCTATACGATACTCACCGGCTCCTCGGTGACGGGCACCTTCGGCAGCGTGACCACCGATCTCGCCTTTCTTGCCCCGACTCTGGCCTACAGCGCCAGCAGCGTGCAGTTGCGCCTGCTCCGCAACGACGTCAGCCTGGATGCGGTCGCCCAGACCGGCAACCAGCGCGCCGTGGCGGCGGCGGTCGGGGCGCGGAGCTCGGGCGCGGTGTTCGACGCGGTCGTCGGCCTCAACGCCACCGACGCACGCGACGCGTTCGACCAGCTTTCGGGCGAAGTCCTTGTAGCCGGTTCGGCGGTGGCCGGGCGCGACGGCCATGATGCGGCGCGCGAGCTGATCGACCGCGTGGACGGCCCGCGGGGCCAGCGGCGAGCCGTCTGGCTGGCGGGCGATATCGGCCGGATCACGGTCGCCGCCGATGACGGCTATGCCCGGATCAAGTCCGATCGCCGGATCCTGGAGGGCGGCATCGAGTTCACCGGCGACCATCTGCGCGGCGGCGTTGCCTATCGCCATGCCAAGAACGACATCAGCCTCACGGCGCGCGCGAGCGATGCGGACCTGGTGACCAACTCGGCCTATGCCTATCTCGGCTATACCGCGGGCGGCTTCCGCCTCGCGGGCGGACTGGGCTATGCCGCGCATACCCTGTCGACCGACCGGCAGGTCGCTATCGGCAGCCTCTCCAATCGGTTGACCTCGGACGGCGACGGCCATTCCTATGTCGCGTTCGGCGAGCTCGCCTATCTCGCCCCGCTCGGCAATACGGTGCGCGTCGGGCCTTATCTCGGCGCGAGCGTCTCCTCGGTCACGTTCGACCGGGTGCAGGAATCGGGCGGCCCGGCCGCCCTTGTCGCCGGCAGGGACCAGGCGACCACCACGCTCGCCAGCTACGGCGCGCGCGGCACCGGCACCTTCGGCGGCGTCACGCTGTCGGCCGATATCGGCGCGCGCTCCTATCTCGACGATGCGGAGGGCCGGCGCACGTTCGGCTTCGTGGACGCGGACAATGTGTTCGAGGCCGGCGCGGCGCAGTTCGGCTCGACCACCCTCACCGGCCGGATCGACGCCTCGGTGATTTCCGGACGCCTGTTGTTCGGTCTGGGCCTGCGCGGCGAGACGGGCAGCGGCGCGTCGAGCTACGGCGTGCGGGCGAGCGCCGGCTTCCGTTTCTGAAAACCAAAGGAGAGTTGAGACATGAAGATCATCCAGTACAGCCTCGCTGCCGCAGCCCTGCTCGCTTCGAGCAACGCGCTCGCCCAGAAGGCGGGCCAGACGCGGGATCAGGCCCAGGCCGCCTCGGCCAAGAAGTTCAGGAATCTCGATGCCGACGGCAACGGCAAGGGAAGCCCGGCCGAACTGGCCGCGTTCATGACCAAGGCGGCGGAGAAGCGCGGCGAGACGATGGACCAGGCCAGGATCGACCGCCGCTTCAAGCGGCTCGACACCGATGGCGACGGCGCCGTCAGCGCCGCGGAATTGCTGGTCGAGGATCTCGCCAAGTTCGACAAGGCCGACGTCAACCACAACGGCGTGATCGACGCATCCGAAGCCCAATAGCCCCTGCCCTCGCACCGCTGCGGCTGGCTGCAGCGGTGCTCTTCGATGGAGACCGATAGCCTCGGCTCCGATGCAGGAGGAGACCGGTCATGATGTCGCCTTACTGGAGCGAGCCTGTCTCCGAAGCGACCTTTTTTGACGGCAACCCAGGTTGAGTACTCCTGAAGAGTGGAATCTGAACGGTTGAGGTCGTTCAGAACGCAAGTGGCATGGCTTTGGTTTCCGATCGTGGCACCTCCGCAAACGCAACCATCCTCTGGCGATCCCGCGGCACCTCCTGCCCATGCCAATGGATCCGGCCTTCTTCCTCGTCTCCCAGCGCTGTAATGCAATTGTCATCGAGTCCGTCTTTAGGAACGGACATCTCGCTTTCCTCGAATCGGTGAGCAACCTCCCACCGGAGAGCGAATGGGCGCATCGAATGGACAATGAGCGTGACAGCATCGCCGCATGGGTGGCCCGCGAGATCCTTCCCCACGAAGGCGCGGTACGCCGCTGGGCGACGCGGCGCTGGGGTTCGCTGATCGACGTCGATGATGTGATCCAGGAAGTCTATTGCCGCATCGCCGGGCTGGACTCCGTCACCCATATCGAAAACGGCCGCGCCTATGTCTTCAGGACCGTCCAGGCGGTGGTAATGGACAGTTTTCGCCGCGCCAAGGTCGCGAACACCAAGCCGATGACGGAAATCGACTGGTTCGACGTCGAAGATGATAGTCCGTTGGCGGACAGGAGAGTGGAAGCGATCCAGGAACTCGGCCGGGTGAACAATTTGCTGTCAGGATTGTCATTGACCGCCCGGCGCGTGATCGAATTGCGGCGCATTCACGGCCTTTCCCAGAAGGAAACGGCCCAACAGCTTGGGGTCAGTGAAAGTGTCGTGGAAAATCATGTCGTTCGCGGGATACGGCGCATATTGAAGACAATGGCCGATCAAGACGCTGGCGCCGAGGATTCGAGGTAGAAATAGTTGATGAGTCTCGATTCCACCGATGATCTCGAAGAACAGGCGGCCCGTTGGGCCGCACGTTCGGCCCATGGCGAGATGACAGTCGAGCGCAATGCCGAGCTTGAGGCCTGGCTGGCTGCCGACCGGCACCGCCGGGGCGCCTATCTGCGCGCGCGCGCCGGTCTCCACGCGCTGGAAGAAGCGGTGATCGAGCAGCACGCGCTGCACGCGCCCGTCAACGACAATCCTCCCGCGCCCTCAGGCTGGAATGCCAGGAAGGCAACGCGCTGGCTCCCGCGCCTTGCGATCGGCGGCGCGGCGATCGCGGCCTGCATGACCGGGCTGTGGGTGGTCGGCGTGCCGGTCCTTCCCGGCTCCGGCCCCGCCGGCGCACCTGCGCGCCACGAGATGGCCCTTGCGGACGGATCGGTGGTCACGCTCGGCGCCGGGAGCAGGGTCTCGGTCGCCATGGAAGCGGGCGTGCGCCGGATCACCCTGGAGAATGGCGAGGCCACCTTCCACGTCGCGAAGGATCGGGCGCGCCCCTTCATCGTGCGCTCAGGCGATGTCTATGCCCAGGCGACCGGCACGATCTACACGGTGCGCCGGCTGGGTGCTGTCGGAGGCGCGGTCAGCGTGGCCGAAGGCAGCGTGCTGGTCTGGGCGCGCGACGCCCAGGATCGGGCGGTCCTGCTCCATGCGGGCGGCAGCCTGTCGCTCGATCCCGGCGCCCGCGAACCGGCGGACGCCGCCCTGCCCCGCCCCGCGCATTTCTCCTTCGACAATATGTCGATCGCATCGGCGGCGGCGCGCTTCAATCAGGTCAACCGGACGAAGATCGTGCTCGGCGATCCGGCGCTGGGGAACACGCCGATCGTCGGCCGGTTCAAGACCGACGATCCGGAGCAATTCGCCCGCGCGGCCGCGGCGGTCACCGGCGCCCGCGTCACCCATCGCCAGGGCGATATTGTCATAGAGAAGTAGCACGGCTGCCCTAGTGGCATATCGCGCGATGCTTTCCTCCTTTCGACGGTTGGCCTCTGTCGCTGCGGCGGTTTCGACGATGCCGCTCCTCCCTGCGATGGCGCAGGAGCGGACCCGCGCCTTCGACGTGCCTGCCCAGCCGGCATCGAGCGGTATCCGGATGCTGGCCGAGCAGGCCGATATCCAGATCATCGTGGCCGGCAGCGCAGTCCAGGGACGCACCACCAATGCGGTCCGCGGCAGGCTCGACACCCGCGCCGCGCTCGATCGGCTGCTCCTGGGGAGCGGCCTGTTCGTCCGCTCGCTGGCGGGCGGGGTCGCGATACTCGATGCGGATGCCGCGCACGAAGCGGTGGAAGCCCGGCAGCCGATCGTGGTCACCGGCCGGCGCATCGCCCAGCCGGAACCGGCGTCCATCACGCCCAGCCGCACGACCTCGATGGAAGAGGCCGAGCGCCTGGGGCGAGTCACGGTCTATGACGCGCTGATGCGGGAGCCGGCGATCTCGGCGGGGATCGGGCTTTCCAGCGCCTTCGGTCAAAACTGGGATGCGGGCGTCGCCTCGGTTTCATTGCGCAACCTCGGCACCAACCGAAGCCTCACGCTGATCGACGGAAGGCGCCGCGTCTCGGGATCCGCCCGCTCCTCCGCCGTCGATATCAACATGATCCCGGCGGCGATGGTCGAGCGCGTCGAGATCGTCACCGGTGGCGCGGCGCCGATCTACGGCGCCGATGCGGTGACCGGCGCGATCAACATCATCACCAAACGCCATGTCGATGGGGTCGTCGGTTCGGCCACCAGCGGGATTTCCCAGCGCGGCGACGCCGATATCCAATCGATTTCGCTCGCGGCGGGCAGCGGGTTCGCCGGCGGGCGCGGCTCTCTGGCCATCGGCGGAACCTATTCGAAGATCGCGCCCCTGGTCTTCACCCAGCGCTACCGGACCTATGTCAACAGCATGGCCAATCCGGACAATGGCGGCGCCAATGACGGCATCCCGGATCGCGTGACCGTCCCCGATTTCAGGCAGATCTATTATGCCTATGAACCGAGCTTCTATTTCAACGGGAATTCCTACCTCGTCGAGAACGGCGCTCCGCGCATCGCCGGCTATGACAAGACCCTGTTCCCGGGAGAGTTCAGCTATGGCGACGGCGGCGACGGCAGGAACCTGCGCGACCAGGACCAGCTCAGGGGCGGCCTGGAGGCGTTCGCGCTGATCGCACGCGCCGACTACGCATTCTCGGATGCAATCGAATATGGCGCGAACCTCGATTATGGGCGGACCCGGTATGACGGGATCGCGGGCATCCCGCTCCATCGCGACGACAGCCGGCCGAACTGGTTCGACGGGGCCGGCGGCTCCGTCGCCTATCTGGACAATCCGTTCCTGCCCCCGGCCGTCCGGCAGTTCATGCGCGACAACGGACTGGCGAAGCTCGACATCGAGCGGACCTATGGCAACTTCCCGATCATGCGGGAGCTCCATGACCGCAAGAGCTTCACCCTGGGGCAAAGCCTGGGCGGCACGCTGGCCGGCGGGCTGAAATGGACGGCCTTCCATCAATATGGCCGCGCGACCGACGATGTCCGCACCACCAACATTCCCTATACATCGCACTGGGTTGCAGCGCGCGACGTGATCGCCGATCCGGTCACCGGCCAGCCAGTCTGCCGCGATCCCGCCGCGCGGGCGGCGGGCTGCGTTCCGCTCGACATATTCAGCCAGGAGCCGGCTTCGGAAGCCCTGAAAGCCTATGTCCTCGGCACGCGGCGGGAAAAGCGGACCAACACCCAGAGCGTCTTCGGAGCCGATATCACCGGCAAGGTATTTTCCCTGCCCCATGGCGATGCCGTGCTCACCCTGGGGATCGAGCATCGCAGGGAAACGCTGCGGACCCGCGACGACCCGCTTGCCAGGACCGAGCTGACCTTCGGCATCGCCGGATATGCGGTGCATCCCGATCTGGACGTGTCGTCCCAGGTGTCCGAAGCCTATGGCAAGCTGGTCCTTCCCCTGCTCGAGGATATTCCCTTCGCCCGCCACCTCGAAATCGAGGGCGCCTATCGCTATTCGGACTACAGCACGACCGGCGGCACCCATAGCTGGGAGGTCGGCGGCACCTGGTCGCCGGCCGACGGTATCCGCTTTCGCGCGACACGCTCGCGCACCGTCCGCACCCCGAATTTCGGCGAGCTCTACGAGGGGGTGATCGTCAGCGAGGTCGGCTCGATCAACGACCCTTGCGAGGCCGGCGACTATTATCAGAATGCGGCACGCTCGGCGAACTGCCGCGCGCTCGGCATCGTCACGCCGCTGGGCGACTTCAAGATGGGGCCGTTCATCACGACCGAAGGCAATCCCGACCTGAAGCCCGAGACGTCGGACAGCCTGACCCTGGGCATGGTCCTGCAGCCCCGGCTCCTGCCGGGCTTCAAGGCGACGGCCGACTATTGGGACATCGATATCAAGGACGCGATCATCCAGTATAGCGACACGACGATGATGAACCTCTGCGTCGATCTGCCCACGATCGACAACATATTCTGCCGGTCCATCGATCGCGATCCCGCCGACGGGCACGTCACCGCCATCCGCACCCGGCAGATCAACGCATCGAGGATGCGCGCGCGCGGCCTGGACTTCAGCGCCGCCTATGGCGCCCGGCTGGGAAGCGGCAATCTCCGCTTCAGCTTCAACGGAACCTATCTTCTGGAGCAACGCACCGAGACGACGCCGGGAGTCCCCGCGGGCAACATCAAATATGAAGGCGACTGGCAGCATCCCCGCTTTCGGGGAACGCTGCTGACCAGCTATGAGATCGGCGATTTCAACGTCAATCTCGATACCCGCTTCATCAGCGCCGGCCGTCTGGACGTGAACGCGAAATCTCCCGAGGCATATGACGACAACCATATCCCTCCGGTCGTTTACAACGATCTGTCCATCTATCTCAGCGTAAACAAGGAATTCGGGATCAGCTTCGGCGTGAACAACATCCTCGATACTCTGCCCCCATATGCCTATACCGTATATAAAAATGGCACGATATATGACAATATAGGCAGATTTTTTTACACGAAAATCAAGATGAATTTATAAGTCATGCCGATATATTTCAAATCTATTCTATGAAATAGAAATGAAATAAAATTGTCCTCGCAAATTAATATATTGCGTCGCGAAGGAAACCCTCCCGCATCGCGTCATGAAGCCGACAATCATCCAAACGGGGGCTTCTTCCGATGCGTTCTCCATATCTCCACGCCGCGGCTTCGGCCGCGGCCATTGCTACTGCGTTCCTGGTGCCTGTCGCCGCTCAGGCCCAGGTCTCCAACTCCGACAATCCCGTGCAGGAGGGCGATGCCCCCGGCGACCAGCAGGCCAGCGACATCGTCGTCACCGGCAGCACGCTGCGCAGCCAGGAAGCGGTCAGCAATCGCCGCGCCTCGCTGGGCGTGGTGGACACGCTGACGCAGGACGATACCGGCGACCTTGCCGACGAGACGCTGGCCGACGCGCTGATCCGCGTGCCGGGCGTCAGCTCGATGCAGACGCTCTATGGCGAGCAGGAAGCGGCCTATGTCTCGGTGCGCGGCATCTCGCCCGATCTCAACTTCACCTCGTTCGACGGCATGGCGATGTTCTCCAGCGCGAACGACGGCGACGGCATCCGCCGCGTCGACCTCAACCTGATCCCCACGCAGATCTCGCGCACCACCCAGGTCTACAAGACCTTCACCGCCGATCTGGATGCCGGCGCCATCGGCGGCGTCACCAACATCCAGCCGCGCAGCGCGCTCCACGGCAAGGACACCTTCTTCATCGACGCGCTCGCCAGCCTTCAGACGGGCAAGGGCAAATATGTCCCCGGCATCAACAGCCTGGGTCATTACAAGGACACGCCCTTTGGCGGCGGCGTGAAGGGACTATGGGCGCACAAGTTCGGCGCGAACGACCAGTTCGGCATCGTCCTCAGCGGCGTATACCGCCAGAAGGACTATGATTATACCAAGCGCAATCCCAACGGCCGCGTCTTCTATACGGACACCGGCGCGACGGCGAAGTCGGACCTGTCCAACTGGGACGGCAAGCAGCCCTTCCCCACCCTGATCCGCCCGATGGACTATACCCATTACACCCAGACCTTCGGCGGATCGGCCCAGTTCGAATATCGCCCGGCGAACGACCTGGAATTCTCGCTGCTCGGCTACAACTACAAGCAGATCGAGGATCAGACGCTCAACCAATTCTATGTCGAGAATTTCACCAATCTGGTCCGCACCGGCCCGCAGACCGCGACGTTCAAGATCGGCCGCACCCGGCCCAGCTATGATTACGACCGGTTCCAGAACGAGACCCGCGGCGCCATTCTCAAGTCGGTCAAGAGCTTCGGGGACGATTCCTCGCTGGAAGTGCGCACCGGCTATAACGAGAACAAGTTCTACAACAAAGATCTCGGGCTGATCTACGCCTATAGCCCGAAGAACGCCTATATCGACTTCGATATGAGCGGCCGGTCCAATCAGATCACGCTCGACAACAACGACGATCTCGCCAACATCGCCAATTACAACATGTCGGCCGCATCGGACCTGTTCGTCCACGCGAAGATGACCTCGTTCGAGAACAAGATCGACTTCAAGAAGAACTACTCGCACGACGCCACGGGCTTCGGCTTCGCGGTGGGCCTGGACGCGCGGCGCGTGACCGCCACGCGCGATTCCGCGACGACGACCTATACCTCGAACGCCAGCCCGCTGGGCTCGTTCGGAATCCATCCGGACATCAGCGCGTTCCTCTACCATTATCCGGTCATCTGGATCGACTATGCGGCCTTTGCCGATCAGGTGAAGCCGAACCTGGCGATCAACCAGAACTCCACCAGCAACGCGCAATATTCGGACGATTATTCCTACCGCGAACGCGTCTTCGCCGGCTATGCCTCGGTCACCTACGGGACGGAAAACACCCATGTCATCGCCGGCGTTCGCTACGACGATGTGAATTTCGACGCCGACTCCCCGCTCGCCGTGGCCAGCCGCTATGACGGCACTTTCCAGCGCTACGATGGCGGATACCGTCATTTCCTCCCGTCGGCGCTGGTCACCCACAATGTGACGCAGAACTTCCGGTTGAAGGGCGCCTATAGCCGCTCGCTCGGCCGCCCCGCCTTCGGCGACATCGCCCGGGCGGAATCGCGCAACAACCAGAACCTCACCATCTCGCGCGGCAACCCCGAGCTTCAGCCCCGCGTCTCCGACAATTTCGACGTGGCGGCCGAATATTATTTCGGCGGCAGCGGACTGATTTCGCTCAGCGGCTTTTACAAGAACATCAAGGACGACATCTACACGATGTCGGAAGAGCAGGATATCGACGGGGTCACCTACACCGTATCCACGCCGATGAACGCCTCCTCGTCCAAGATGCGCGGCCTCGAGTTCCAGGTGGTCAGCGATCGGATTCCGGGCCTCGGCTCCTTCGGAGACAAGCTGGGCGTCTCGGTGAACGCCACCCGCATGTGGGCGGACATGGATTATGTGAATGGCGGCAAGTTCGTCCATCTGGACGCGCTGCAATATCAGGCCGACTGGCTGGTGAACGGCTCGCTATTCTATCGCCTGCCGGGCAATGGCGAGTTCCGGGTCGCGTACAACTGGAAGAGCCGCAGCCCGATCTCGCTCGGCGCCAATCCGCTGACGACCTATTGGCTGGAAGCGCGGGGGCAGCTCGACGCCGCGCTGCGCTTCTCGCTGACGGACAAGTTCATCCTCAAGCTCCAGGCGAACGACATCCTCCAGGAGCCCGTGGCGCAGGGGTATCTCGATCCCTTTTCGATGCGCCGCTACGAGATGACCAGGAACCGGTCCTTCTCGGTGGATCTCATCTTCAAGATGTAGGCGGCTGCCGGGGAAGGACGCCCGGCGCCCTTCCCCGACGCAGGGGATGTCCCGATGCGCAAGGCGGTGCCGATCAGCGGCCGACCTGCCGGCGACACCGCCCTTCCCGCCGACCCCGCCGCGCTCGCACGCATCCGGGCCCGATGCGTTTCCAGCAGGACGTTGAGATGCAGAGATACCGGACCATGACGGGACACAAGCGCCGGCGCGCATCGGCCCTGCTCCTGTGCGTCGCAGCCTCCCTGGCAACGGCGGGGAGCGGAACGGCCGGCGCGGGCGAGCGGCAGCCGATCGTCGTCGCGCATCGCGGCGGCCCGGCGATGGCGCCGGAAAACACGCTTGCCGCGTTCGAGAACGCCGCCCGCCTCGGCGTGGGCATCCTGGAATTCGACATGAACCTGACGGCCGACGACCGGATCGTGCTGCACCACGACACGACGGTCAATCCGGCCCTCTGCAAGGCGGACCCGAGTTCGGGCGTGGCGGCAGGCCCCATCCGGCAATTGACCCTCCGCCAGACCCGGGCATTCGATTGCGGATCGTCGCGCTCGCCGGCCTATCCCGATCAGAAGCCGGCGCCGGGCGCCCGGATGCCGACGCTGGACCAATTCCTCCAGACGTTCCGTGGCCGCGACGTCCTGTTCTTCGGCGAGACGAAGATGCCGCGGCAGCCGGCCGGTGCGCCGATCGATCCGGTTCGTTTCGTCGCGCTGATCGAAGCGCGCGTGCGCCGCTACGGGCTGGAGGACAGGTTCATCCTGCAATCCTCGGACTATCGCACGCTCGATGCGATGCACGCGATCAATCCGCGCATCCGCACCTGCCTGTTGCGGGTCGACCGCTTCAAGCCGGATTTCATGGCCCTCGCCAAAGATCACCACGCCGCCTGCCTCGTGGCGCGCGCGCAGGACACCGATGCGGCGCAGGTCCGTCAGCTTCGCGCGACCGGGGTGATGGTGTTCGCCGATGTCGCGGACAGCGAGGCGCTCTGGCGCGACTATCTCGGCCTCGGCGTGGACGCCATCCTCACCAACGATCCCGCCGCACTCATCGCGTTCCTGAAGCGCGACGCGGCCGGTGAATGATTCCCCTCTCGACGGAAGGTTTCCCTCTCATGCATTTCGATCGTCGCACCCTGATGCTGGGCGCAGGCCAGCTAGTCCTCCTCGCTGGACTTTCGCCGCAGCGCCTGTGGGCGGCTGCTTCGCTGGGAGGCAATCCCTTCACGCTGGGCGTGGCCTCGGGCGATCCCTGGCCCGACGGCTTCGTCCTCTGGACCCGGCTGGCGCCCAAGCCGCTGGAACGCGGCAGCGGCATGCCGATGCAGGCCGTGCCCGTGCTCTGGGAAGTCGCGGAAGACGAGCGGTTCACCCGGATCGTCCAGTCGGGCGAGGCCGTCGCGCGACCCGAGCTGGGGCATAGCGTGCATGTCGAAGTCGCCGGGCTGCTGCCCGCACGGCCCTATTGGTACCGCTTCCAGGCGGGCGGCGAGATGAGCCCGGCGGGCAAGGTGCGCACCGCCCCGCTGGCCGGTGCGCCCGCCAATCGGCTGCGCATCGGCGTCGCCGGCTGCCAGCATTGGGAAGGCGGCTATTACACCGCCTATCGCCATCTCGCCGAAGAACCCGACCTCGATGCCGTCTTCCACTATGGCGACTATATCTACGAGCATTGGTCGCAACGCGTCTGCCCGCGCGTGGACGACAAGCCGGTCTGCGTGCGCGAGCATGTGGGGGACGAGATCTACTCGCTCGACGATTATCGCCGCCGCTATGCGCAATACAAGACCGACCCGGACCTGCAGGCCGCCCACCGCGCCGCCGCCTTCCTCTCCACCTTCGACGATCATGAGGTGGACAATAACTGGGCCGACAGCATCGACGAGCACGACACGCCGCCCGAGGCGTTCCTGCTGCGCCGCTTCGCCGCGATGCAGGCCTGGTATGAGAACATGCCGGTCCGCAAGAGCCAGTTCCCCAGATTCCAGGACATGATCGCCTATCGCCGGCTCGATTATGGCCGGCTGCTGCGCGTCCACCTGCTCGACACGCGCACCTATCGTTCCGACCAGCCGTGCGACGACGGCAAGAAGAAGCCCTGCCCGCCCGAAGCCCATGTCTCCCCGACGCTGATGGGCAGCAGGCAGGAAGCCTGGCTGGACGAAGGGCTGGGCAGCGATGCCGCCTGGAACCTGATCGCGCAGCAGGTGCTGGTCATGCCGTTCGACCGGCGCAAGCCTGGCGCGGCCGATCCCGATCTGGCAACCGACACCTGGGACGGCTATCGGCCGGCACGCGCGCGGCTGGTCGACTCCATCCGCCGCCACCGCCTGTCGAACGTCGTCATCGCGTCGGGCGACTATCACAAGCATTTCGCCGGGACGGTTCCGGTGCGCGAGGAAGCGCTCGACGGCGAGCAGGCCGCGGTGGAATTCCTCTCCACCTCGATCTCGACGGGCGGGAATGGCGGCCCGGTCGCCAATCTGGACACCATCCATGCCAATAATCCGCATGTGAAACTGTTCGCGGACCAGCGCGGTTATCAGCTCTTCGACATCACGCGCGAGCGCTGGAAGACCGATATCAAGGTGGTGGATCAGATCGAGCAGCAAGGCGGCAAGCTGAGCACGCTCGAAAGCTATGTGGTCACGCCCGACCGCGCCGCCCTGCACCGCGCCTGATCCGAAAGAGAAGCATGACCAACGCCCCCGCCTTCACGCGCCGCCGGCTGGTGAAAAGCGCCGCCCAGCTTGCCTCCTTCTCCGCCGCGGCGACGCTGATGCCGCCCAACGTGCAGAAGCTGCTGGCGCAAGGACCACGCCGCACCGGCTCGCTCAAGGACATCAAGCATGTCGTCATGCTGATGATGGAGAACCGCTCGTTCGACCATTATTTCGGCACCCTGGCCGGGGTGCGCGGCTTCGACGACCCGCATGCGCTCCCCCTCCCCAACGGCAGGAGCGTGTTCCACCAGCCGGACGCCGAGAACCCGAAGGGGTATATGCTTCCCTTCCATCTCGACACCTTCTCCACCAAGGCGCAGGCGCTGCCTTCGACCAGCCATGCCTGGGCGGTGCAGCATCGGGCGTGGAACGGCGGGAAGATGGACCAATGGTTGCCCGCCCACCGCAAGGCGGACGGCGCGCGCGGCCCCTATACGATGGGCTATTTCAAGCGCGAGGACATCCCGTTCCATTATGCGCTGGCGGAAGCCTTCACCATCTGCGACGCCTATCATTGCTCGGTGATGGGGCCGACGCGCCCCAATCGCTTCTATTGGCTCACCGGCATGATCGACGCCGACGGGCGCTATGGCGAACCGCAGATCAGCCAGAAGACGCCGCCCGAGGGCCTCAGGTGGAAGACCTATGCCGAGCGGCTGGAGGAAGCGAGCGTCAGCTGGAAAGTCTATCAGCATGCCGACAACGGCACCGGCTTCAACGTGCTGCGCCTGTTCCGCCAGTTCATGGATTCGCCACCGGGATCGCCGCTACGGGTGAAGGGCATGCCCTCGGCCACGGATGGGGAGTTCGAATATGACGCACTGCACGATCGCCTGCCGGCGGTGACGTGGCTCTGCCCCACCAACGAGGGCTCCGAGCATCCCAGCAGCTCGATGCCCGCCGCCGGGGCAGAGTTCATCGCCGCCAAGCTGGACGCGGTCGCCGCCAATCCCGACGTGTGGGCAAAGACCGTCTTCATCCTCAACTATGACGAGAATGACGGCCTGTTCGATCATGTCCCGCCGCCGGTGCCGCCCCAGGGCACGTCGGGGGAGTTCGTCGATGGCCTGCCAGTGGGCGGGGGCTTCCGCGTGCCGTGCATCATTGTCTCGCCCTGGACGGCGGGCGGCTGGGTGTGCAGCCAGCCGTTCGACCATACGTCGATCCTCCAGTTCCTGGAGCGCTTCACCGGCGTCCGCGAGCCCAATATCACCGACTGGCGGCGGCAGACGTTCGGCGACCTGACCAAGGCGTTCCGTTTCGGCGAGCCGACCGCCAGGCCGCCTGTCCTGCCCAGCACGAGCGGACTGCTGCACCACGCCCGCTACGCCGCCGCCACGCTTCCCGCGCCCCCCATCCCGGGCGCCGACCAGACCGCCCCCGTCCAGGAAAAGGGGGAACGCAAACGGACCGACTGACAGCTTCGGGAGCCCACATATGTCGCTCTGCCGGCCCGGTGGAACATGCATCAAAGCCCTCACCGCTCGTATCCAACAACTACAGGCCCGTTGGATCGACGTCTGCCTTCAAGCGCACTGCGCCATGTACGACTTTGACTGGCGCCCTAAGTCAAACGCATCAGGTCCGCCCACGACCATCCAGGACCACCCTTCATTCAATCCACGGAGCCACGAGAGTGACTGGGCCAGAGCAGTACCAATCAATATAGCTGCCTTCAGACCCGCGCGACTAGATCGCCAGCAGTTCGAAGGGAGTAGTCAGCCGCGCAAATCATTGTAAATCCGCCGAGAAACCACGCCTCCTCTCATTCCCACTCGATCGTGCCGGGCGGCTTCGAGGTATAGTCGTAGGTCACCCGGTTCACGCCGCGCACTTCGTTGACGATCCGCGTTGCGCAGCGCGCCAGGAAGTCGCCCGGGAACTGGAAGGCCACCGCGGTCATCCCGTCGGTCGAGGTCACCGCGCGCAGCGCCAGGACATAGTCATAGGTCCGCCCGTCGCCCATCACGCCCACCGTGCGTACCGGCAGCAGCACCGCGAAGGCCTGCCAGATCGCATCGTAGAGCCCGGCGTTGCGGATCTCCTCAAGGTAGATCGCATCCGCCTTGCGCAGGATGTCGCAGCGTTCCTTGGTGACTTCGCCCGGGATGCGGATCGCCAGGCCCGGCCCGGGGAACGGATGCCGGCCGACGAACGCATCGGGCAGGCCCAGCTCGCGGCCCAGCTCGCGCACTTCGTCCTTGAAGAGCTCGCGCAGCGGCTCGACCAGCTTCATGTCCATCCGCTCGGGCAGGCCGCCGACATTGTGGTGGCTCTTGATCGTCACCGAAGGCCCGCCGGTGAAGCTTACGCTCTCGATCACGTCGGGATAAAGCGTGCCCTGCGCCAGGAACTCGGCGCCGCCGATCTTCCTCGCCTCATCCTCGAACACGTCGATGAAGGTCTTGCCGATGAACTTCCGCTTGGCCTCGGGATCGGTCACCCCGGCGAGGCCGCTCAGGAACAGGGTCTCGGCGTCCACAGCGACAAGCGGGATATTGTAGCTGTTGCGGAACAGGCTGACGACCTGCTCGGCCTCGCCGCTGCGCATCAGGCCGTGATCGACGAAGACGCAGGTGAGCTGGTCGCCGATCGCCTCGTGGATCAACACCGCGGCCACCGCCGAATCGACGCCGCCCGAAAGCCCACAGATCACCCGGCCGCTGCCCACCTGCTTGCGGATCTCGGCGATCTTGGCGTTGCGGAACTCGGCCATCGACCACTCGCCCGACAGGCCGCAGACATGGCGCACGAAATTGGCGAGCAGCCTGGCGCCGTCGGGGGTGTGGACCACCTCCATGTGGAACTGGGTGGCGTAATAGCGGCGCGCATCGTCCGCGACGACGGCATAGGGCGAGCCGGGGCTGACCGCCACCGCGCGGAAGCCCGGCGCCAGTTCGGTCACCTTGTCGCCATGGCTCATCCACACCTGATGGCTCTCGCCCTCGTGCCAGACGCCGTCGAACAGCACGCAGCCGTCCTCGATCTCGATGAAGGCGCGGCCGAACTCGCCCGAATCGCCCAGGGTCACGGTGCCGCCGAGCTGGTGCATCATCACCTGCTGGCCATAGCAGATGCCCAGGATCGGGAGCCCCGAGTCGAAGATCGCCTGCGGCACCCGCGGGCTGCCCTCATCCAGCACCGATGCCGGCGATCCGGAGAGGATGATGCCCTTGGGCTTCATTCGCTCGAAAGCCTCGGCGGCGGTCGTGAAGGGCGCGATTTCGCTGTACACGCCCGCCTCGCGGACGCGGCGCGCGATGAGCTGGGTCACCTGGCTGCCGAAATCGACGATCAGGATGGATTCGCTGTGCTCGGTCGTCATGGGCGGGCGATAGTTAGCCCGCCCTGCCCTGTAAAGTCAGGCCGCGGGCTCCAGGCCCGGGATCGTCACATAAGGCTCGCTGCCGGCCTTCAGCGCGCAGCGGAAATCGAAGCTGCGCTTCGTCTCGTCGCGATAGCTTTCGGCCAGTTCGACATTGCCCTTCACCGTCCAGCTCTTGCCGTTCCAGACCGTGCTGGAGATGTTCGTCACGCGCGACAGGCGGGCGAAGCGCTGGGCGTCGGTCTCGGCAGCGACGGCGCAGCGATCGGCGGCAGCGTCGGGATCGTAGAGGCCATCATATTTGGCCGAGTCGGGCGCCGGCAGATCGGCGACCGGCGATCCTTCGGACGGCGGCGGCGGGGCGCTGCCTTCGTCACCCTCGATCGGCGGAGCCTCATAATCTTCCCGATAGGCTTCCTCGCGCTCGCGCTTCTTCTTCTCGCCCGAGGCGACGGCGGCGATCCCGCCGACGAACAGCGCGCCCAGGAGGAAGCCGGCGACGCCGTCACCGTCGCCGCGGTGATGATGGCGCGGGCCATGATAGCGCTGCGCCTGTGCCGGCACCGCCAGCGACAAGGCCGCGATCGAGGCCGCCGTTCCGCCGATCAACCGAAGAAATCCCATGATGCCCTCCCATTGCCCTACGAGGCGACGCTAGCCGATGCCGCCTGTCCGCCGGCTGAACCAGTTGCCTGCTTTATCTCCAGCCCGGTCCACTGGGCGGCGAACGACCAGATGTCGGCGGCTTCCTCGATGATCTTGTCGGTCGGCTTGCCGGAACCGTGGCCGGCGCGGGTCTCGATGCGAACGAGGTGTGGTTTGTCGCCGATGGCTGCCGCCTGGATCGCGGCGGCGTATTTGAAGGTGTGGCCCGGCACGACGCGGTCGTCGGTGTCGGCGGTGGTGGCCAGGATCGCCGGATAGTCCCGCCCGCCGTTGACGTTGTGATAGGGCGAATAGGTAAGCAGCACGCGGAAGTCCGCTTCCTGCGAGGGGTGGCCGTAATCGTCGACCCAGTAGCGGCCGGCGGTCCAGCGATCGAAGCGCAGCATGTCCATCACACCCACCGCCGGCAGCGCCGCAGCGAACAGGTCCGGCCGCTGGTTGACCACGGCGCCGACCAGCAGCCCGCCATTCGATCCGCCCTGGATCGCAAGCTGGCCGGGGCCGGTCACGCCCTCGCGGATCAGCGTCTCGCCAGCCGCGATGAAATCGTCGAAGCTGTTCTGCTTGTTCGCCAGCCGCCCGCCGTCATGCCACGCCTTGCCATATTCGCCGCCGCCGCGGATGTTGGCGAGGACGAACACCCCGCCCTGCTCCATCCAGGCGAGCCGCGAGGCGGAGAAGGCCGGCGTGTTCGAGATGTTGAACCCGCCATAGGCATAAAGGAGCGTCGGCGCCGGGCCGGTCACATCCTTGCGGCGGACGATGAACATCGGGACGCGGGTGCCGTCCTTCGAGGCGTAGAAGCGCTGCTCGACCTGATATTCGGCCGGATCGAACAGCAGCCTGGGCACTGCCCAGGGCGTGCTCTCGCCGGTGCGGACATCGTGGCGATAGATGGTGGTCGGCGCATTGAAGCTGGTGAAGGCAAAGAAGGTCTCGGGATCGTCCTGCCGCCCGCCGAAGCCCGAGGCGGTGCCGATGCCCGGCAGCGCCACCGGATCGAGCGGCGCGCCGTCGAGCGCGTAGCGGCGGATCTCGGTGCGGGCATCGACCAGATAGCTGGCGACCAGCGTCTCGCCGACGATCGCCGCGCCTTCCAGCGTCGCCTTGTCCTCGGGCACCAGCGGGTGCGCCTCGGGATGCTCGCCGATCACGTCCATCGTCACGATCCGCATCCGGGGCGCGTGGCTGTTCGTCGCCCAATAGAAGCGCGTGCCGTGATTGCCGGCGAGCGACCAGTGATGGTTGAGCCCGTGGATGACCGTCCGCGTCGGCCAGGCGGGATCGTTCAGATCGGCGAGCGTGATCTCATAGCGATCGTCGGTGCCTTCGCTGGTGGTGACGACCAGCCAGTGGCCGTCGTCGGTGACCTGCGGATAATGGCTGTGATTGGGCTCGGCCGGCGTCTCATAGACCAGGCGATCGGCCGATTGCGGGGTGCCGAGCCGGTGGAAATAGATCCGGTGGTTCTGGTTGAGCGCCTGGAACTTCGCTTCCTCGGCGACCTTGGGATAGCGCGAATAGAAGAAGCCGCTGCCGTCCTTCGCCCAGGATGCCGCGAGAGTGAACTTCATCCCCTCGACCACGTCGCCGGTGTCCTTGCCCGTGGCGACATCCAGTACCCTGGCGACGCGCCAGTCGCTGCCGCCGTCCTGGATCGAATAGAGCAGGTGTCGGCCATCGTCCGAAGGCGACCATTCGGCGAGCGCGGTCGCGCCGTCGGCCGACCAGCCATTGGGATCGATCAGCACCCGCCCCTCGCCGTCCAGCGTCTCGCGGACGAAGAGCACGGCCTGGTTCTGTAGCCCGGTGTTGTGCATGTAGAAATAGCGGTCGCCCGCCTTGTGCGGCACGCCGAAGCGCTCGTAATCGAAGAGCTGCTTGATGCGGGTGCGGAACCAGTCGCGGCCGGGGAGCGTCGCCAGATAGGCATGGGTGACGCGGTTCTGCGCCTCCACCCAGGCCGCGACCTCGGCATCATTGCGCACGTCGTTCTCGAGCCAGCGATAGGGATCCGCCACCGGCACCCCGAACTGTTCCTCGACCAGATCGATGCGGCGCGTCTCGGGATAAGCGATGGTCATGGCAGGACTCGTTCCGACGGATAAGGGGAACGCGCCTCCTACCAGTTGCGCCGCCCGGCTCAAGCGACGCCGATGCCGGTCGTCTGTACCGCGTAGAACAGCGCCGAGAGCGGCGCCAACGCCAGCAAGGCTGCCATCCATGACCCCAGCGACGAGGACGCATTGCGATGGGTATTCGACTTCATTTCCTGTCTCCGGCACCGGCCGGGCCGGTGCGAACTTCTTTGACGCGGAGATAGGTATTCGCCTCGCGGATTTCACCCATACCAAGGTTTGAGCGGGTGAAACAAAAAGAGCGACGGCGCCGTCCGGCACCGTCGCTCTTCCGCAACTCTTGTCGCCTGGATCAGGCGGCTTCGTCGAAATCCTCATCGCTCAGGACCGGACCGGAATCCTGGCCCTTGGCCGAGACGTCGCGGTCGACGAACTCGATGATCGCCATCGGCGAAGCGTCCGACGCGCGGATGCCGGCCTTGATGATGCGGGTATAGCCGCCGTTGCGATCGGCGTAGCGCGCGGCCAGCACGTCGAACAGCTTCACGAGCTGCGCATCGTCCAGCAGGCGGGCATGGGCCAGCCGGCGGTTCGACAGGCCGCCCTTCTTGGCGAGGGTGATGAGCTTCTCGACATAGGGGCGAAGCTCCTTCGCCTTGGCAACGGTCGTGGTGATCTGCTCATGCTTGATGAGCGCGGCCGACTGGTTGCGGAACAGGGCCGCACGATGGGCCGAAGTACGCTGCAGCTTACGGCCGCCGACACGATGACGCATGATATCTTCCTTCGTTCGTTAACGGGCCGTTCGACGGAACCCGAGACCAGGTGGGGACGGATGGCCCACCCTGAAATTTGACCGTCCGGTTGACTCATTTGACTCGCTGGAGGGGTCAAATTGTCTTCCGCCTTGTCTACGCAGCGACGCGGCAAAGCCGCGTCGTCGGTCGGGCTGATCGCCGAGCCGGCGAATAGCTTTCGCTATTCGCCTGCGATCAGCCCATGATCTCCTGCTCGAGCTTCTTGGCCATCTCTTCGATGTTCTCAGGCGGCCAGCCCGGGATTTCCATGCCGAGACGGAGACCCATCGACGACAGGACTTCCTTGATCTCGTTGAGCGACTTGCGACCGAAATTCGGCGTGCGCAGCATCTCGGCCTCGGTCTTCTGGACCAGATCGCCGATATAGATGATGTTGTCGTTCTTGAGGCAGTTGGCCGAGCGAACCGAGAGTTCGAGCTCGTCGACCTTCTTGAGCAGGTAGCGGTTGATCTGCGCGGTATCGCCGACGGCGCCGTCCGACGGCGCCGAGGGAACGGCCATGCCGACCGGAGCCGAGCGGGTGACCGCCGAATCGTCGAAGTGGACGAACAGCGCGAGCTGGTCCTGCAGGATGCGCGCGGCATAGGCCACGGCGTCCTCCGGGGTGATCGTGCCGTCGGTCTCGATCGACAGCGTGAGCTTGTCGTAATCGAGCTCCTGGCCGACGCGGGTGTTCTCGACCTTGTACGAGACCTGGCGAACCGGGCTGTACAGGGCATCGACCGGGATCAGACCGATCGGCGCATCGGCCGGGCGGTTCGACTGGGCGGGGACATAGCCCTTTCCGGTGTCGGCGGTCAGCTCCATGTTGAGCGTCGCGCCGTCGTCGAGGTGGCAGATCACCAGATCGGGGTTCATCACCTCGATATCGCCGGTGACGGCGATGTCGCCGGCCTTCACCTCGGCGGGGCCGGTGGCCGAGAGCTGGAGGCGCTTCGGCCCTTCGCCCTGCATGCGGATCGCGATCTGCTTCACGTTCAGGACGATGTCCGTCACGTCCTCACGGACGCCCGCGAGGCTCGAGAATTCGTGCAGCACGTTCTCGATCTTGATCGACGTGACCGCTGCGCCCTGGAGCGACGACAGCAGCACGCGACGCAGGGCATTGCCCAGCGTCAGACCGAAGCCACGCTCGAGCGGCTCGGCGACGAAGGTAAGCTTGCGCTTGGAATCGCCACCGGGCTTCTTCTCGAGGCCGTTGGGCTTCTTGAGTTCCTGCCAGTTCTTAGCGTTGACCGACACGGGCTTTCCTCATGTTGGGCAGGATGGGGCGTTCCTGCCGGGTAAATACTGCACCGGCCCCGGACCCGCACCCGGGTCCGCGGAGCCGGACAGGAGTGCAATCAGACGCGACGGCGCTTCGACGGACGAACGCCGTTGTGCGGGATCGGAGTCACGTCGCGGATCGACGTGATCTGGAAGCCGACCGCCTGCAGCGCGCGAAGCGCCGATTCGCGGCCCGAACCCGGACCCTTCACTTCCACCTCGAGCGTACGGACGCCGTGCTCGGCAGCCTTGCGGCCCGCATCCTCGGCGGCGACCTGGGCGGCATAGGGAGTCGACTTGCGCGAGCCCTTGAAGCCCATCATGCCGGCCGACGACCAGGAGATCGCGTTGCCCTGCGCATCGGTGATGGTGATCATCGTGTTGTTGAAGCTGGCGTTCACATGGGCGACGCCTGCGGTGATGTTCTTGCGTTCGCGCCGCTTGATGCGCTGCGGTTCACGTGCCATTTCTCAGCGCCCCCTTACTTCTTCTTGCCGGCGATGGGCTTGGCCTTGCCCTTGCGGGTGCGCGCATTGGTATGCGTGCGCTGGCCATGGACCGGAAGGCCCTTGCGATGACGGAGGCCGCGATAGCAGGCCAGATCCATCAGGCGCTTGATGTTCATCGCCACGGTGCGGCGAAGATCGCCCTCGACGGTGTAGCCCGCGTCGATGGTCTCGCGGATCTGCAGCACTTCCTGGTCCGACAGATCCTGCACGCGGCGCTCGGGCGTGATGCCCAGCTTCGTCGTGATTTCCTTGGCCTTGGCCGGGCCGATGCCGTGGATATACTGAAGCGCGATAACGACGCGCTTGTTGGTCGGGATGTTCACACCCGCAATACGTGCCATGGAATTTATTCTCCCAGCTCCACGGGACGTCGCATGGCAGCTCACGTCCCATCTCGTAGCGTTGCTCCGAAAATGCAGCGGCACGACAAGCGCTGGGTGCGCCGCCGTGACAACCGGTGTTTCGGAAGATGCGCGACATATGCATCCGCACGCGCCGAGTCAAGCGCCGCGGGCGATCAATCGCCGGAACAATCCTCATACACGATCGATGCGGTGAGGCCAAGCGGCGCGGATGCGGCATGACGTCAGCAATGGGACAGCTCCGCGCCGGGAGGATGCCGTGCCGGCCATCCCGCCTTCCGAGCTTACCGCACCGCATTCGGCGCAGGACGCAATACCCCTTCCCTTCCCGGTCCAGACCTTAGACGCCGGTCTCCGGCACCCTTGGGGCGCGGCGATGTGCCCGATGCATTTTCGAGAGTGAGCGCCGGGGCGGCGCCACTTGGCGCGCCGCCCCTCCGGGCGACTTTATTCCGCCCCGTCCAGTATCGCGTCGATCTGCCGGCCGACCTCGTCGATGTCGGCCATGCCGTCCACCGTGCGGACCAGGCCCTTGGCTTCGTAGAAGGGCAGGATCGGCGCGGTCTTGGCGCGATATTCGGCCATGCGGGTGCGCACCGTCTCGGCATTGTCGTCGGGCCGGCGCTTGAACTCGTGGCTGCCGCACACGTCGCAGGTGCCCGCGACCTTGGGCAGCTTGTAGCGATCGTGATAGCCCTCGCCGCATTTCGCGCAGGTGAAGCGGCCGGTGATACGATCGACCAGCGCGTCCTCGTCGACCACCAGCTCGACCACATAGTCGAGCTTGCGGCCGCGTTCGGCCAGCAGCGAATCGAGCGATTCGGCCTGGGCCTGGGTGCGCGGATAGCCGTCGAAGATCGCGCCCCGATCGGTATCGCCCTGATCGAGCCGCTCGCCGATGATGCCCGAGACGATATCGTCGGAAACGAGCTCGCCCGCCTCCATCACCGCCTTGGCCTTGAGGCCCGTCGGCGTGCCCGCCTTCACAGCGGCGCGCAGCATGTCGCCCGTCGAGAGCTGGACCATGCCCCGCTCCGTCTCAAGCCGACTGGCCTGCGTGCCCTTGCCTGCCCCCGGCGGACCCAACAGGATGATGTTCAAAATTGTCTCCCCAGTTTCGCTGCGCGTTTAGCGCATTCGTCCCTTCAGCTTCGCCTTCTTGATCAAGTCGCCATATTGGTGCGCCAGCAGATGCGACTGAATCTGCGTCACCGTGTCCATGGTTACGTTGACCACGATCAGAAGGCTAGTACCGCCCATCAGGAACGGAATGCCCATCGACAGCACGAGATATTCCGGCACCAGGCAGATGACGGTCAGGTACGCCGCGCCGACCACCGTGATGCGCGTCAGCACATAGTCGAAATAATTCTCGGTGTTCTTGCCCGGACGGATGCCGGGGATGAACCCGCCATAGCGCTTGAGATTGTCGGCAGTCTCCTCCGGATTGAACACCACGGCGGTGTAGAAGAAGGAGAAGAAGATGATGCCGGCCGCATAGAGCGCCATGTAGAGCGGCGAGCCGTGGCGCAGATAGGTGTTCAGCGAGATCACCAGATCGCCCCACCAGCTCTCGCCCACCGTCGCCTGGCCGGCGAACTGGGTGATCGTCAGCGGCAGCAGCAGCAGCGACGAGGCGAAGATCGGCGGGATCACGCCGGCGGTGTTGAGCTTGAGCGGCAGATGGCTGCGCTCGGCCTGGACGCCGCGCGCGGTCTGGCGCTTCGGATACTGGATCAGGATCCGACGCTGCGATCGCTCCATGAAGCAGATGAACAGCACCAGGATCGCGACGCCGACGATGATGAGGATCAGGCGCAGCGGATCGATCGTGCCGGTGCGGCCGCTCTCGAAGAGCTGGACCAGCGTGGTGGGCAGGCGGGCGACGATGCCGGCCATGATGATGAGGCTGATGCCGTTGCCGATGCCGCGGCTGGTGATCTGCTCGCCGATCCACATCAGGAACAGCGTGCCGCCGACCAGGCTGATGACCGCGCCGACGCGGAACATCAGGCCCGGCTCGATCACGGCCTGCAGGCCCTGCTGCGCGCCGAAGCTTTCCAGCCCCACCGCGATGAACCATCCCTGGACCGCGGTGAGCGCCACCGTGCCGTAACGGGTATATTGGTTCAGCCGCTTGCGGCCGCTCTCGCCTTCCTTCTTGATGGCGTTGAGCGTGGGGCTCAGCGAGGTCGCGAGCTGCACCACGATCGAGGCGGTGATATAGGGCATCACGCCCAGCGCCACGACCGACATGCGCTGGAGCGCGCCGCCGGTGAAATTGTTGAAGAAGTCCATCACGCCGCCCTGAGTCTGCTGGGCGAGCAGATTGAGCTGGGTGGGATCGACGCCGGGAAGCGGCACATAGCTCAGCATGCGGAAGACGATCAGCGCGCCGAGGGTGAACCACAGCCGCTTCTTGAGATCGGTCGCCTTCGAAAATTTCGCCAGACTGATGCTGGAGGCAAGTTGGTCGGCTGCGCTAGCCATCGATTACCATGTCCCGAAAATTGAAAAGGCGGCGGGGACCAAACCCTAGCCCCCGCCGCCCATATAGGTGCAATCCTGGGCTTGTCTAAGCCCCCTGGCCAGATTCAGCCCTTGGCCTTGGCGATCTTGTCCGCCTTGTCCGCATTGCGGGCGTTCTGAGCGACGCGATGCTTGGCCTTGTGCTTCTCGGCGGCGGGGACGATCTCGGGGATCTCCACCGAGCCGCCGGCCTTCTCGACCGCTTCCTTGGCGCTCTTCGACGCGCCGGCGACGTTGAAGCTCAGCTTCGCGGTCAGCTCGCCCTTGGCGAGCAGGCGGACGCCGTCCTTGCCGCCGCGGGTCAGGCCCGCCGCGTTCAGGGCTGTCTGGTCGATCACGGCCGAGGTATCGAGCTTGCCCGCATCGACGGCCTTCTGGATCGCGCCCAGGTTCACCTCGGCATAATCCTTGGCGAAGATATTGTTGAAGCCACGCTTCGGCAGACGCATGTGGAGCGGCATCTGGCCGCCCTCGAAGCCGGCGATCGAGACGCCTTCGCGGCTCTTCTGGCCCTTCTGGCCGCGGCCCGAAGTCTTGCCCTTGCCCGAGCCGATGCCGCGTCCGACGCGCATGCGGCGGTGGCGGGCGCCTTCGTTGTCGTTGAGTTCGTTGAGCTTCATGTCGTGCACTCGCTTTCGCTTTTGTCGCGCTGGATAAAACCGGAAAGGGGGCGCTTAGCCCCCTCCCCTTTGTATGTCACCTGGATTCGGTGGAAGGGCTCAGCCCTGCACCTCGACCATGTGCTGCACCTTGCGGATCATGCCGCGAACTTCGGGAGTGTCCTCCAGCTCGCTGACCCGGTGCATCTTGTTCAGGCCCAGGCCGATCAGCGTCGCGCGCTGGTCGCCGGTGCGGCGGATCGGAGAACCGATCTGCTTGATCTTGATCTTCGCCATGTCGTTCACTCCGCGATCGCGGCCGCATCCGCCTCGGCGGTCTGCGAACCACCGCGGCCGAGCAGGTCGGCGATCTTCTTGCCGCGCCGCTGAGCGACCGACTTCGGCGAAGTCTGCTCGTTCAGCGCCTCGAAGGTGGCGCGGATCATGTTGTAGGGGTTCGACGTGCCGACCGACTTGGTCACGACGTCCGCCACGCCCAGCGATTCGAAGATGGCGCGCATCGGGCCACCCGCGATGATGCCGGTGCCGGCCGGAGCCGTGCGGACCGTCACGCGGCCTGCGCCGAAGTGACCGTTGCCGTCGTGATGCAGCGTGCGGCCTTCCTTGAGCGGGATGCGGACCATCGCCTTCTTGGCAGCCGCGGTCGCCTTCGAGATGGCTTCCGGCACTTCGCGCGCCTTGCCATGGCCGAAGCCGACACGGCCCTTGCCGTCGCCCACGACGACCAGCGCCGCGAAGCCGAAGCGCTTGCCGCCCTTCACCGTCTTCGAGACGCGGTTGATATGGACCAGCTTCTCGATCAGCTCCTCGCCGCCGTCGTCGCTGCCGGGACCGCCACGGCCGCGATTGTCGCGACCACCGCGATTGTCACGGCCGCCACGGTTCTGACCGCCGCCGCCCGGGCCGCCACGGCCACGGCCGCCACGCGGGCCACGGCTCTGCTGCTCGGGAGCCGGCTGACCGGCGTCCTGCGCCTCGACCGGTGCGTCGGTCGTGTTGATTTCATCGGCCATTATTTAGAACTCCAATCCGCTCTCACGCGCGGCATCCGCCAGCGCCTTGACGCGACCATGGTAGAGGAAGCCGCCGCGATCGAAGACGACCTGCGTGACACCGGCGGCCTTGGCGGCCTCGGCAACGCGCTTGCCGACATCCTGCGCGGCCTCGACGGTCGCGCCGGTCTTGCCGCGCACGTCCTTGTCGAGGGTGGAGGCTGCCGCGACGGTCTTGCCCTCGGCATCGTCGATCACCTGGGCATAGATATGCTTGCCCGAACGATGGATCGACAGACGCGGACGACCACCGCCACGCGCGCGAAGCGCGGTGCGGTTGCGGCGACGACGCTTCTCGAAAAGCGAGAGACCCTTGGTGCTGATCACTTCTTCTTCCCTTCCTTACGGAAGATGAACTCGCCGTCGTACTTGATGCCCTTGCCCTTATAGGGCTCCGGCTTGCGCCAACGACGAATCTCCGCGGCCACCTGGCCGACCTTCTGCTTGTCGATGCCCGAGATCTCGACCGTGGTCTGATCCGGCGTCTTGATCTCGATCCCCTCGGGGATGTCGAAATTGACGTCGTGCGAATAGCCGAGCTGGAGCTTGAGCACCTTGCCCTGCGACGCCGCGCGATAGCCGACGCCGGTGATGAGCAGCTTCTTGGTGAAGCCCTCGGTCACGCCGGTGATCAGGTTCTGCACCATGGTCCGCTGCATGCCCCAGAAGGCACGCGCAGCCTTGGTCTCGTTGGCCGGCTGCACCGAGATGCCGCCGTCCTCGAGCGTGTAGCTGATCTCGCTGCGCAGCGGGAGCGAAAGGGCGCCCTTGGGGCCCTTCACGTTCAGGATGCCGCCGTCGATCGTCGCGGTCACGCCGCTCGGAATCGATACGGGCTTCTTGCCGATGCGGCTCATATCAGAAGACCTCCGCGAGCACTTCGCCGCCGACATTCTGCTCGCGCGCTTCCGCGTCGGACAGAACGCCGCGAGGCGTCGAGACGATCGTGATGCCCAGGCCGTTGCGGATCCGGGGAAGCTCCTGCGAACCCGAATAGACGCGGCGGCCCGGCTTCGAGACGCGCGCGACGTGCTTGATCGCCGGCTGGCCCTCGAAATACTTCAGCTCGATGCGGATGCCGGCCGCAGGGCCCATCTGCTCTTCGCTATAGCCACGGATATAGCCTTCGCGCTGGAGCACATCGAGAACGCGGGCACGCAACTTCGAAGCGGGCGTGAGGACGGAGTCCTTGCGCGCACGCTGGCCGTTGCGGATGCGGGTGAGCATATCACCCAGGGGATCGGTCACTGCCATTGTCGTGATCCTTACCAGCTCGACTTCGTGAGACCCGGGATCAGGCCCTTGTTGGCCAGATCGCGCAGCATCACACGAGCGAGACGGAACTTGCGGTAATAGGCGCGCGGACGGCCGGTGAGCTCGCAACGATTGCGAATGCGGGTCGGGTTACCGTTCCGCGGGATCTCAGCCATCTTCAGACGCGCGATGAGACGCTCGGTATCGTCGATGCTCTCATCGTTCGCGATCGCCTTCAGCTTCGCATACTTGCCTGCATACTTCTTCGTAAGCAGCTTGCGACGCTCGTTCTTGTTGATCGAACTCAGTTTCGCCATGACTTAAGTTCTTCCTTCCTTACGCCGCCTGCTTCGCTTCGCCGTCCGCCTCGATGGGGAACGGGAAGCCGAAGAGACGGAGAAGCTCGCGAGCCTCGTCGTCGGTCTTTGCGGTGGTGGTCACAATGATGTCCATGCCGCGCACCTTGTCGATGCGGTCATAGTTGATCTCGGGGAACACGATCTGTTCCTTGATGCCGCAGGCATAGTTGCCGCGACCGTCGAAGGACTTCGGGTTCAGCCCGCGAAAATCGCGAACGCGGGGGAGCGCGATGGTCACGAAACGATCGAGGAACTCGTACATGCGCTCGCGGCGAAGGGTGACCTTGCAACCGATCGGCATGCCCTCGCGCAGCTTGAACTGCGCGATCGACTTCTTCGCCTTGGTGACGACAGGCTTCTGGCCGGCGATCAGCTCCATTTCCTGGGCTGCCTGCTCGACCTTCTTCTTGTCCTGGGTGGCTTCGCCAACGCCCATGTTCAGCGTGATCTTGTCGATCCGCGGAACTTCCATCACGTTCTTGTAGCCGAACTTCTCGGTCATCGCCTTGGCGATTTCCGTGTCGTACTTCGACTTCATGCGCGGGATATAATTATCAGCCATTGATGACCTCCCCGGTCTTGACGGCGACGCGAACCTTCTTGCCGTCGCGCTCCTCGAAGCGGACGCGGGTCGCCTTGCCGTCCTTGGTCACGTGCGCGACCTTGGAGACGTGCAGCGGCGCTTCCGAGCGCTCAAGGCCACCCTGCGGGTTTTCCTGGCTCGGCTTCTTGTGGCGCACCGCCACGTTCACGCCGGAGACGACGACCTTGTCGACCTTCGGCAGCGACTGGACGACCTCGCCGGTCTTGCCCTTGTCCTTGCCGGACAGGACGACGACCTGGTCACCCTTCTTGATCTTGGCGGCAGCCATCACAGCACCTCCGGCGCGAGCGAGATGATCTTCATAAAGCCCTTGTTGCGCAGCTCGCGCACCACCGGCCCGAAGATACGAGTGCCGATCGGCTCCTCGTTCTTGTTGACCAGCACGGCGGCGTTGCCGTCGAAACGGATCACCGAGCCGTCGGCGCGGCGAATGTCCTTGGCGGTCCGCACGATGACGGCGCGATGAACATCGCCCTTCTTCACGCGGCCGCGGGGCGCGGCTTCCTTGATGCTGACGACGATGACGTCGCCCACGCCGGCGAAGCGACGCTTCGAGCCGCCCAGCACCTTGATGCACTGCACCCGCTTCGCGCCGCTGTTGTCAGCGACGTCGAGATTGGACTGCATCTGGATCATCGATCCGGTTCCTTCTCGTTCGGCCTACCGGGACCAAATTGCCCGGCGGTTCCAGTTAAAAGTTCAGGCTTCCGCCTTCGCCGGCGTCGCGTGGGTGTTCACCCGCTCGATCACCTTCCAGGTCTTCAGCTTGGAGATCGGCGCAGTCTCTTCGATGCGCACGGTCTCGCCGGCCTTGTACTCATTGCCCTCGTCATGGGCGTGATACTTCTTCGAGCGACGGATGATCTTGCCGTAGAGCGGGTGCTTCACCTTACGCTCCACGAGCACGACGACCGTCTTGTCGCCCTTGTCGGAAACCACGTTCCCGGTCAGCACGCGCTTCGGCATGGTCTCGTTCCTTACTTCGCAGCCGAGCGCGAGCGCTCGTTCTGCAGCGTCTTGATGCGGGCGATGTCGCGACGGACCTCACGCACGCGGCTCGGCTTCTCGAGCTGGCTCGTGGCGGCCTGGAAACGCAGGTTGAACGCCTCGCGCTTCAGGTTGCCGAGCTGCTCGCTGAGCTGGTCCTCGGTCTTCGTCCGCAGGTCTTCGATCTTCTTTGCCATGACCCTTAACCTTCCAGGTGCGTGGTGTCGCCGAGGCGGGCCACGACCTTGACCTTGATCGGCAGCTTCATCGCGGCGCGCTCGAACGCCTCCGCGGCGATCGGGCCGGGAACGCCGTCCAGCTCGAACAGGATGCGGCCGGGCTTGACGCGGGCCGCCCAATATTCCGGCGAACCCTTGCCCGAGCCCATGCGAACTTCGGCCGGCTTCGACGAGATCGGCACATCCGGGAAGATGCGGATCCAGAGGCGGCCCTGGCGCTTGATGTGACGCGTGATCGCGCGGCGGGCCGCTTCGATCTGGCGGGCGGTGATCCGCTCCGGCTCCATCGCCTTCAGGCCGTAAGACCCGAAGTTCAGCGTGGTGCCACCCTTGGCGTCGCCATGGATGCGGCCCTTGAAGGCCTTGCGGAACTTGGTGCGCTTCGGTTGCAGCATTTCTCTGTCCTAACCCTTAGCGGCGTTCGTCGCGCGCCGGGCGAACGCCCGTCGTCTGCGACTCCATGTTGAGGCGATCGGTCGCCATCGGATCATGGCCGAGGATCTCGCCCTTGAAGATCCAGACCTTGACGCCACACACGCCATAGGCGGTGTGGGCCTCGGCCGAGGCATGATCGATGTTCGCGCGCAGCGTGTGCAGCGGAACGCGGCCTTCGCGATACCATTCCGACCGGGCGATCTCGGCGCCGCCGAGACGGCCGCCGCAATTGATCCGGATGCCCTCCGCACCGAGACGCATGGCCGACTGCACCGCGCGCTTCATGGCGCGGCGGAAGGCGATGCGGCGCTCGAGCTGGTCGGCGATGCCCTGGGCGACGAGCTTGGCGTCGACTTCCGGCTTGCGGATCTCGACGATGTTCAGGCTCACGTCCGAGCTGGTCATCGCGCCGAGCGTCTTGCGCAGCTTCTCGATGTCCGTGCCCTTCTTGCCGATGATGACACCGGGGCGCGCGGCATAGATGGAGATGCGGCACAGCTTGGCCGGACGCTCGATCACCACCTTCGAGATCGCGGCCTGGGGCAGCGTCTTGATGATGTACTGGCGGATCTTGAGATCCTCCAGCAGAAGGCGGCCATAATCGGCGCCCTCGGCGAACCAGCGGCTGTCCCAGGTGCGGTTGATCTGGAGACGCAGACCGATCGGGTTGCTCTTGTGACCCATTATGCTTCTTCCTGCTCGCGGACGACGATGCGAAGACGGCTGAACGGCTTCAGGATGCGGGTGGACTTGCCACGGCCGCGGGTCGCGAAGCGCTTCATCGTGATCGACTTGCCGACCGACGCCTCGGCGACGACGAGCGCGTCGACATCGAGGTTGTGGTTGTTCTCGGCGTTGGCGATGGCCGAGGCCAGCACCTTGCGCGCGTCCACAGCCATCGCCTTCTTCGAGAAGGCGAGGATGTTCATCGCGTCGCCGGCCTTCTTGCCGCGGATCAGGCCCGCGACGAGATTGAGCTTCTGCGCCGAACCGCGGATCTGCGTGCCGACCGAGAGAGCCTCGTTATCGGCGACGCGGCGGGGAGCCTTATCCTTCGACATCAGCGCTTACCCTTCTTGTCGGCGGCGTGGCCGGGGAAGAAGCGGGTGGGCGCGAACTCGCCCAGCTTCATGCCGACCATGTCCTCGTTGACCGACACCGGCACGAACTTGCGGCCGTTGTAGACGCTGAAGGTCAGGCCGACGAAATCCGGCAGGATCGTCGAGCGGCGCGACCAGGTCTTGATCGGCGCGCGCGCATTGGTTTCCTGCGCGGTCTGCGCCTTCTTGAGCAGATGGAGGTCCACGAACGGACCCTTCCAGACGGAGCGAGCCATGGCGGTTAGCCCTTCTTCTTGGCGTGGCGCGAACGGATAATCATCTTGTCCGTCGCCTTGTTGTGGCGGGTGCGCGCACCCTTGGTCGGCTTGCCCCACGGGGTGACCGGATGACGGCCGCCCGAGGTCCGGCCTTCACCACCACCATGCGGGTGGTCGACCGGGTTCTTGGCGACGCCGCGGGTCAGCGGACGCTTGCCCAGCCAGCGATTGCGGCCGGCCTTGCCGAGGTTGGTGTTCTGGTTGTCCGGGTTGGACACCGCACCGACCGTCGCCATGCAATTCGAGTGGATGTAGCGCTGTTCGCCCGAGTTCAGGCGAACGATCACCATGCCGCGATCGCGACCAACGACCTGCACATAGGTGCCGGCCGAACGGGCGATCTGGCCGCCCTTGCCCGGCTTCATCTCCACATTGTGGACGATGGTGCCGACCGGCATCGAGCCCAGCTCCATGGCGTTGCCCGGCTTCACGTCGGTCTTCTTCGACGCGATCACCTTGTCGCCGACAGCGAGGCGCTGCGGCGCGATGATGTACGCGACGTTGGCCTTGCCCTCGGGCGTGTCGCCATAGTTGACGAGCGCGATGAACGCGGTGCGGTTGGGATCATATTCGATCCGCTCGACCGTGCCCTCGACGTCCCACAGACGGCGCTTGAAATCGACGATGCGATAGCGCTGCTTGTGGCCGCCGGCGATGCCGCGCGACGTGACATGGCCCTTGTTGTTGCGGCCGCCGGTCTTCGTCTTGCCTTCGGTCAGCGCCTTGACCGGACGACCCTTGAACAGGCCCGAACGGTCGATAAGGATCAGGCCGCGGCGGGCCGGAGACGTCGGATTATAATGCTTGAGTGCCATCGCCTCAGATTCCCGTCGTCACGTCGATCTGGTCGCCGTCGGCGAGCGTCACGATCGCTTTCTTCATGTCCGAGCGCTTGTAGGGGGCGCCCTTCCACTTCTTGGTCTTGCCCTTCTGGACGATCGTGTTGACGCCGGTGACCTTGACCGAGAACAGCGCTTCGACGGCGGCCTTGATCTCGGGCTTGGTGGCGTCGCCGGCGACCTTGAACACAACGGCGTTGTGCTCCGAGACGAGCGTCGACTTTTCGGTGATGTGCGGCGCGACGATCACGTCATAATGACGGTTGTCGACGGCCTTGATGGGCTTCTTAGCCATTGAAGCGCGCCTCCAGCTTCTCGACGGCAGCGCGGGTCAGGACCAGCGTGTCGTGCTTCAGGATGTCATAGACGTTGGCGCCGATGGCCGGCAGCACGTTGATCTTGTGCAGGTTGCCGGCGGCCAGCGCGAAGCTGTTCTCGACGGTGTCGCCGTCGATCACCAGGGTCTTGCCCAGGCCCAGCTTCTCGAAGCTGCCCTTGAGCGCCTTGGTCTTGGCGCCGTCGACCGTCAGATTGTCCAGGACGATCAGCGAGCCCGCCTTGGCATGGCTGCTGAGAGCCATCTTGAGGCCGAGCGCGCGGATCTTCTTGTTCAGCGACGGATTGAAGTCGCGGACGCGGGCGCCGTGCGCCTTGCCGCCGCCGACGAAGACGGGAGCGCGGCGATCGCCGTGACGGGCCGTGCCGCCGCCCTTCTGGCGGCCGAACTTCTTGCCCGTGCGGGCGACATCGGCACGCTCGCGGGTGCCGCGAGCGGTCTCGCGGCGCTTCTCGAGCTGCCAGGTGACGACGCGGTGCAGGATGTCGGCGCGCGGCTCGACGGCGAAGATCGCGTCGTTGAGCTCGATGTCGCCGCCAGCCTTGGCGTCGAGGGTCTGTACCTTGACCTTCACGTTCAGCCCTCCTGGCCTTCGGTCGCCTCGACCGCGGCAACGTCCTCGGCGGGCGTCTCTGCGGGGGCGGTGTCGTTGTTGTTGGCGACCTGCTTCAGGCCGGCCGGGAACGGCGCGTCGGCGTGGCGCGCGACCTTCACCGCGTCCTTGACGAACAGCCAGCCACCCTTCGAGCCGGGCACGGAGCCCTTCACGAAGATCAGGCCGCGCTCGACGTCGGTGCCGACGATCTCGAGATTCTGCTGGGTGCGGAACTTGTCACCCATATGGCCGGCCATCTTCTTGTTCTTGAAGACCTTGCCCGGATCCTGGCGCTGACCGGTCGAGCCGAGCGAACGGTGCGAGACCGAGACGCCGTGGGTGGCGCGCAGACCGCCGAAGCCCCAACGCTTCATGCCGCCCGCAAAGCCCTTGCCCTGGGTCTTGCCCTGGATATCGACATACTGGCCGGCGACATAATGGTCGGCCGAAATCTCGGCACCAACTTCGAGCAGGCCGTCCGCATCGACTCGGAACTCGGCGAGAACCGCCTTGGGCTCCACCTCGGCCTTGCCGAACTGGCCGCGCTGTGGCTTGGCGACATTCTTGCTCTTCGCCGTGCCGGCGCCGAGCTGGACGGCCGTGTAGCCGTCACGATCCTTCTCGCGGACGGAGACGACCTGAACGCCTTCGAGCGCCAGGACGGTGACCGGCACGTGGCGGCCGTCGTCCTGGAACAGGCGGGTCATCCCCAGTTTCTTCGCGATCACGCCAGTGCGCATGATCCAATGCTCCCATACAGAGGCACCCTCGGGACCATTCCCTCGGGTGCGTGCCTCAGCCCAAAATATGATGCGAGCCCCCGTCTGGGCTGAATTCCCGCCCGAGAGCGGAAACGACGGGGGACGCAGGCCCGGTTCTCCGTGAGGAGGCCGGCGGTATCCCTATCTCGTAGAGCCTGTGGCTCAATTCCCTTGCGTTGGATCGGGATGATCCGGTCGAGGGACGATGCGAATCCGTTCAAACGGGAATCGCGAATCTCATGTGGAGGCGGGCCAATACGTCAGCTTCGCTTCCTTGTCTACCCTTCCATGCAGCCATTGGTCGCAAGATGGGAGGGAGACGAAAAATCCCCGCCTTCGCGGGGATTTCAGCAAACCGGCTTACGCCAGCTTGATCTCGACATCGACGCCGGCCGCGAGGTCCAGCTTCATCAGCGCGTCGACCGTCTGCGGGGTCGGCTGCACGATATCCAGCATACGCTTGTAGGTGCGGACTTCGAACTGCTCGCGCGACTTCTTGTCGATGTGCGGACCACGGTTGACCGTGAACTTCTCGATCCGCGTCGGCAACGGGATCGGACCACGGATGAGAGCGCCGGTACGTCGGGCGGTGTCGGCGATGTCGCCGGTCGCCTGATCGAGCACGCGATGATCGAACGCCTTCAGGCGAATGCGGATATTCTGCGTTTCCATGGTCCTGCCGATGCGAAAGAGCGGACCTCGTTGCCGAGGTTCTTGCTGTTAAACCTAAAACCGAAGGGCGGGCCATTACAGCTGCCCTCATAAAAAAGCAACCGCCCGACACCCCTTTTTCTTCGGGGTGCCGAGCGGCCTGGCTTTTTACTTCAGCTTACTTGTCGATGCCGCTGACGACGCCGGCGCCGACGGTGCGGCCGCCCTCGCGGATCGTGAAGCGCTGGCCGACGTCCATGGCGATCGGCGCGATGAGCTTGATGCCCAGCGCGACGTTGTCGCCCGGCATAACCATCTCGGTGCCCTCGGGCAGCTCGACGGTGCCCGTCACGTCGGTCGTGCGGAAGTAGAACTGCGGACGATAGTTGGCGAAGAACGGCGTGTGACGGCCACCCTCTTCCTTCGACAGCACGTACACTTCCGACTGGAAGTCGGTGTGCGGCTTGATCGAGCCCGGCTTGCAGAGAACCTGGCCACGCTCGACTTCGTCGCGAGCGACGCCGCGGATCAGCGCGCCGACGTTGTCGCCGGCCTGGCCCTGGTCGAGCAGCTTGCGGAACATCTCGACGCCGGTGACCGTGGTCTTGCGGACGGTCGGGTGGATGCCGACGATCTCGACTTCCTCGCCAACCTTGACGATGCCGGTCTCGACGCGGCCGGTGACGACCGTGCCGCGACCCGAGATCGAGAACACGTCTTCGATCGGCATCATGAACGGCTTGTCGAGCGGACGCTCGGGCTGCGGGATGTACTCGTCGACAGCCTTCATCAGCTCAAGGACCGCGTCCTTGCCGAACTTGTCGTTCGAACCGCTGAGCGCGCAGGTCGCCGAACCCTTGATGATGGGAATGTCGTCGCCCGGGAACTCGTACGAGCTGAGCAGCTCGCGGATTTCCAGCTCGACCAGCTCGAGGATTTCCTCGTCGTCGACCAGATCGACCTTGTTCATGAACACGACCATCGCCGGCACGCCGACCTGGCGGGCGAGCAGGATGTGCTCGCGGGTCTGCGGCATCGGGCCGTCGGTGGCGGACACGACCAGGATCGCGCCGTCCATCTGGGCGGCACCGGTGATCATGTTCTTCACATAGTCGGCGTGACCCGGGCAATCGACGTGCGCATAGTGGCGGTTCGTCGTCTCATACTCGACGTGCGCGGTCGAGATGGTGATGCCGCGCTCGCGCTCTTCGGGAGCCTTGTCGATGTTCGCGAAGTCCACGGCGACGCCGCCGCTGGTCTCTGCCAGAACCTTCGTGATGGCGGCCGTCAGCGACGTCTTGCCATGGTCGACGTGACCGATGGTGCCGATGTTGAGGTGCGGCTTGGTCCGCTCGAATTTTGCCTTCGCCATTGTTTCCTACCTTCTAGATCAATTTCGCGGCCGGTCAGGGCGCCACGCGAACGCGGCCCCTTAGCGACTCATTTCGGATTACGCCAGCTTCGCCTTCACTTCGTCGGCCACGTTCTGCGGCACTTCGTCGTAATGCGAGAACTGCATGCTGTACTGCGCGCGGCCCTGGGTGAACGAGCGGAGCTGATTCACATAGCCGAACATGTTCGCCAGCGGCACCATGGCCTCGACCGTCTGCGCATTGCCGCGCGTATCGGTGCCCTGGATCTGGCCGCGACGGCTGTTCATGTCGCCGATGACGTCGCCCAGATATTCCTCCGGAGTGACGACCTCGACCTTCATGATCGGCTCGAGCAGTTTGATGCCGGCCTTCTGGGCCGCTTCGCGCATCGCACCGCGGGCGCAGATTTCGAACGCCAGCGCCGACGAGTCGACGTCATGATACTTGCCGTCGATCAGGTGGACTTCGAAGTCGATGATCGGGAAGCCGATCAGCGAGCCCGTTTCCGCCGTCTCGCGCATGCCCTTCTCGACCGAGGGGATATATTCCTTGGGAATATTGCCGCCCTTGATCTCGTCGAAGAACTGGTAGCCCGAGCCACGCTCGCCGGGGATGACCTTGACCTTCACTTCGCCGAACTGGCCCGAGCCGCCCGACTGCTTCTTGTGGGTGTAGGTCAGCTCGACCGGCTTGGCGAGATATTCGCGATACGCCACCTGCGGCGCACCGACATTCGCCTCGACCTTGAACTCGCGCTTCATGCGATCGACCAGGATCTCGAGATGGAGCTCGCCCATGCCCTTGATGATGGTCTGGCCGCTCTCGGCGTCCGAAGACACGCGGAACGACGGATCCTCGCGCGCCAGGCGATTGAGCGCGACGCCCATCTTCTCCTGGTCGGCCTTGGTCTTCGGCTCCACCGACAGCTCGATCACGGGCTCGGGGAATTCCATCCGCTCGAGGATAATCGGCGCGTTGGCGGCGCACAGCGTGTCGCCGGTCGTCGTGTCCTTCAGGCCCGCGAGAGCGACGATGTCGCCGGCATAGGCCTCCTGGATGTCCTCGCGGCTGTTCGCATGCATCAGCAGCATGCGGCCGACCTTTTCCTTCTTGTCCTTCACCGAATTGGTGACGGTCGAAGCCGATTCGAGCTTGCCCGAATAGATGCGCGCGAAGGTCAGCGTGCCGACGAACGGATCGTTCATGATCTTGAACGCCAGCGCCGCGAACGGAGCCTCGTCCGAAGACGGACGCTCGTCCGGCGTCTCGCCGTCGAGCTTGACGCCCTTGATGGCGGGAACGTCGAGCGGGCTCGGCAGATAGTCGACCACGGCGTCGAGCAGGGGCTGCACGCCCTTGTTCTTGAACGCCGAACCGCACAGCACGGGGACGAACGAGAAGTTCAGCGTGCCCTTGCGGATCAGCTTCTTGAGGTCGGCCGAGCTCGGCTCGTTGCCCTCGAGATACGCCTCCATCAGGGCGTCGTCCTGCTCGACGGCCATTTCGATCAACTCGGAACGAGCAGTCGCCGCGGCGTCCTTCAGGTCGTCGGGGATCTCGGTGATCTCGAACTTCGCGCCCAGCGACTCCTCGAGCCAGATGATCGCGTTGTTGTTGACCAGATCGACCAGGCCCTTGAAGCCGCCCTCGATGCCGATCGGGAGATAGAGGACAAGCGGACGGGCGCCGAGACGATCCTTGATCATCTCCACGCAGCGCTCGAAATTGGCGCCGGTGCGATCGAGCTTGTTGACGAAGCACATGCGCGGCACGTGATACTTCTCGGCCTGGCGCCAGACGGTCTCGGACTGCGGCTCCACGCCGGCAACGCCGTCGAAGCACGCGACCGCGCCATCGAGCACGCGCAGCGAACGCTCGACCTCGATGGTGAAGTCGACGTGGCCGGGGGTGTCGATGATGTTGATGCGGTGATCGTTCCAGAAGCACGTCGTGGCGGCCGACGTGATCGTGATCCCGCGCTCCTGCTCCTGCTCCATCCAGTCCATCGTCGCCGTGCCTTCATGCACTTCGCCGATCTTGTAGGACTTGCCGGTGTAATAGAGGATGCGCTCGGTCGTGGTCGTCTTGCCGGCATCGATGTGGGCCATGATGCCGATGTTGCGATACATCGAGAGCGGATGGCTGCGGGCCATGGTCGGTGCTTCCTTAGCGATGCGGGGAGCCGCTTTGGGCGGCTCCCCAGGATATAGGTACTGAAATTACCGGCGCCAGCCTTGCCGGCGCCAGCCTTACCAGCGGTAGTGGCTGAACGCGCGGTTCGCTTCCGCCATGCGGTGCGTGTCTTCGCGCTTCTTCACGGCGTTGCCGCGATTGTTCGCCGCATCCATCAGCTCGCCCGAGAGGCGGGCCGACATGGTGTGCTCGCTGCGATTGCGGGCCGAGGTGATCAGCCAGCGGATCGCCAGCGCCTGGGCACGCTCCGGACGGACTTCGACCGGAACCTGATAGGTCGCACCGCCGACGCGGCGGCTGCGGACCTCGATGCCCGGCTTGATGTTGTTCAGCGCATCGTGGAACACGCCGAGCGGCTCGCGCTTGGCGCGCTGCTCGACGGTTTCGAGCGCCGAATAGACGATGCCCTCGGCCACGGACTTCTTGCCGTCCAGCATGACCGAATTCATGAACTTGGTGAGAACCTCATCCCCGTAAACAGGATCAGGCAGGATTTCCCGCTTTTCGGGACGACGACGACGAGCCATTGGATCTTCCTTCTAAACTTCAGCCATTCGAGGGTCGGCATTTCGCGGTCCGACTTGCGTCGGTTGGCAAAGCCGGCCGGCTTACTTCGGACGCTTAGCGCCGTACTTGGAACGCGACTGGCGGCGATCCTTCACACCCTGCGTATCGAGCACGCCGCGCAGGACGTGGTAGCGAACGCCGGGAAGATCGCGAACACGGCCGCCGCGGATGAGCACAACCGAGTGCTCCTGCAGATTGTGGCCTTCGCCCGGAATATAGCTGATGACTTCGCGCTGGTTGGTCAGGCGGACCTTGGCCACCTTGCGGAGCGCCGAGTTCGGCTTCTTCGGGGTCGTGGTATAGACACGAGTGCAAACGCCGCGCTTCTGCGGGTTCTGCTCCATCGCAGGAACCTTCGACTTGGCCTTCTGCGGTTCGCGGCCCTTGCGGACCAGCTGGTTAATCGTCGGCATGAAGCCCTTCACCTTTTCGTTACCGGAATTTTCCGGCGGTTACTTTGCTGGAGCCCAGACTCTTTACGAAATCAAATCTCTACAGAATACGAAAAGGCCCCGGGTGTCTGCGACCCCCCGGGCCATTGCGTCTCCAGCAACGTTCAGCTCTTTGTTCCACAGGCGTTTGCGGCCGGAGACCGGCCCGTCGTGGAACGGGGCGCCTATAGCGTTGCGCCGCCGCCCGGTCAACCGCCCGGCGGCAGGGCGTTTCCCGACCTGGAGCGGGCGTCCCGGCCCTGCCCCCATATAGCATGGCGGCACCGCTTTTTCGAGTCCGCCCGGCGCCCGCGCCGTGCTAATCGGCGGCAGGGATTCGGGACAGCCGATCGGGGAGCGCAACCATGTTCAACGGCAATCGCAACCGTGCCGCGACGGCATCGCAATCGGGTGCCACGGGCAAGCGCGGCATGTTCTCGGTATTCGGCGCCGACGTGGCCGTCAGCGGCAACGTCACCGCCACGGCCGACCTGCATATCGACGGGCGAATCGAAGGCGATGTGGCGTGCGGCAACCTGGTGCAGGGCGCCGAGAGCCGGATCCTCGGCAACGTCACCGCCGAGACGGCGCGGATCGCCGGTACGATCGAAGGCGCGGTGCGGGCGAAGCAGCTCACCGTCGAGCGCAGCGCGCGGATCATCGGCGACGTCGAATATCAGACGATCACGATCGAGCTGGGCGGCCATGTCGAAGGCCGGATGAAGCATCTCGCCGTGGCCGATTCGGCCGCCGGTGCCCCCCGCGCGATTCCTGCTGCGAACGAGCGAGCGGCTTAGACATAGCCCTTTCCGCCCTGAAGCCCCGGGGGTTGCCGCGCTGCGGCAATCGGCGCTAGGGCAGGCGCGTGACGGGTGTCCCCTGCCAGGGGGATGAAAAAGGGAACTCGGTTGAAGCCCGAGGCTGCCCCCGCAACTGTAACCGGATAGCCGGCGTGCCACGATGCCACTGGGGCCTGTGCCTCGGGAAGGCGGCACGTCCGGCGGCGACCCGGGAGCCAGGAGACCTGCCCGCCACAGTCGATTCCTTCGCGCGGGCGGGGTGCACCGGGCGGACGGGGGGATTCCCCCGCGCGAGCGACACCGGGTCGCCGCGCCAATTCCGGCAAGGCGATCCTTCGAAAGGGTGTCTTGCAATGCAGAAGTTCAAGTATCTCCTGATCGCATCGGCGGCGCTGCTGCCACCTGCGATCGCCCACGCGCAGACCGACGACCAGATCATCGTCGCCGACGAAAGGGTCGATCGCGACATCGTCGTGGTCGCCAGCGGCGTGCCGCAGCCGCTCGACGAAGTCTCACGCTCGGTCACCGTGTTCCAGCGGGCCGAGATCGAGCAGCGCCAGACGATGGTGCTCTCCGACCTGCTCGCCACCGTCCCAGGCGTCACCGTGTCGCGCAACGGCGGGCTGGGCACGCTCACCAGCGTCCGCATCCGCGGCGCCGAGGCGGAGCAGACGCTGGTTCTGATCGACGGCGTGCGGGTCAACGACCCCTCCTCGCCCGGCGGCGGCTTCGACTTCGCCAACCTGCTCGCGGGCTCGGCCGAGCGCGTCGAGGTGCTGCGCGGGCCGAACTCGGTGGTCTGGGGCAGCCAGGCGATCGGCGGCGTCGTCAACGTCGTCACGCGCGACGGCAGCCAGGGGCTGAGCTTTCGCGGCAATGCCGAGGGCGGATCGTTCGGCACGTTCAGCGGCACCGCCGGCGTCTCGGCGGGCAATGACCGCCTCTCGGGCGCGCTGACGGCGGGCTACACCACCACCGACGGCATCTCGGCCGCTGCCTCGGGCACCGAGCCCGACGGCTATCGCCAGTTCGGCGCGACCGGCCAGCTGAGCGTCAGGATCGTCGACAATGTCTCGCTCGACCTGCGCGGCTATTATGCCGACAGCAAGGCCGATCTCGACGGCTTCCCCGCGCCCGACTACATCCTCGCCGACGACGCCGAATACGCAAAGGCGCAGGAACTGTACGGCTATGCCGGGCTGAAGGCAGACCTGTTCGGCGGCAGGTTCCACAACCGGCTGGCCTTCACCATCGCCGACATCAATCGCGACAATTACGATCCTGCGTTCGGCGCCGAGCCCAGCTTCTTCGGCCGGGGGCGCAGCGAGCGCTATGAATATCAGGGCGATGCCGAACTGGCGCAGGGCTATCGCGCGGTATTCGGCGCCGAGCATGAGAACAGCCGCTATTTCGACGGGAGCCTCCGCGAATCGACCGGCATCACCAGCTTCTATGGCGAGCTGATCGCGAACCCGGTCTCCTGGGCGAGCCTCAACGCCGGCATCCGCCACGACGACCATCGCGATTTCGGCGGCCACACCAGCTTCGGCGCCAGCGCGGCGATCGAGCCGATCGCGGGGACGCGCCTCCACGCCAGCTATGGCGAGGGCTTCAAGGCGCCGACGCTCTACCAGCTCTTCAGCTTCTACGGCTACGACAAGCTGCGACCCGAGACCGCCAAAAGCTATGAACTGGGCGCCGAGCAGCGCATCCTGCCCGGCGTGACCGCCAAGGCGACCTGGTTCCACCGCGACACCGACAACCAGATCGATTTCGACCTGGGCACGTCCAAATATCTGAACGTCGCCAGGGCGCGCGCCGAGGGCGTCGAACTGGAGCTGGTCGCCACCCCTGTCACCGGACTGTCGCTGCGCGGCGCCTATACGCACGCGGATGCGGAGAACCGTTCGCCCGGCGCCAATTTCGGCAACGACCTCGCCCGCCGTCCCCAGGACGCCGGCAGCATCTCGGCGGATTACCGCTTCGGCTTCGGCCTGAGCCTGGGCGGCACAGTGCTGGTGGTAGGCGACAGCTTCGACGATGCGGGCAATTTCACGCGGCTGGAGGGCTATACGCTCGCCGGCATCCGCGCGGCCTATCCGGTCACCGATCGGATCGAAGTCTATGGCCGCGTCGAGAATTTGTTCGACGAAAAATACCAGACCGTCTCGGGCTATGGCACGATGGGCCGCGCGGCCTATGGCGGCATGCGGCTCAAGTTCGATTGATGCGCGGTGCCGCGCTCCTCTGCCTGATGGCCGCGGGATGCGCGGCGCCTCCGTCGCAGGGCGGCGGGGGCATCGTATCGATGAACCCCTGCGCCGACGCGGTGCTGATCGAGCTGGTGCCGCCCGCGCGCATCGCCTCGATCAGCCATTATTCGCAGGATCCGATGGCGACTTCGATCCCGCTCGACACCGCCCGCCGCTTCCACGCCAATCGCGGGACGGCCGAGGAGATCATCGCGATGCAGCCCGATCTGGTGGTCGCCAGCAGCTTCACCGCGCCCTCGACGCGCGAGGCGTTCGCCCGCGCGGGGCTGAAGACGCTCTATCTCGACATGCCGATGACGATCGAGCGCAGCAAGGCGCAGGTGACCGAGCTCGCCGCCGCCGTGGGCGCGGTCGAGGGCGGCAAGGCGATCAATGCGCGGATCGACCGGGCGCTCGCGGCGACGGCATGGCCGGGTGCCAAGACCCCTGCCCTGCTGTGGATCGGCGGCAATCTCGTCTCGGGCAGCGGCACGTTGCTCGATGACATGCTGACCCGCACCGGCTTCTCGAACCACGCCGCGCATTACGGCCTCAAATTCACCGGCTATCTGCCGATCGAGCATGTCGTCGCCGATCCGCCGCGGGTGATGCTCGTCCCAGATGAAGTCGGCCGCGACCAGTCCTCGCGCGCCAACCAGCTCCGCACCGAGGCGCTTCGCCATATCGGCAGCAAGGTGACCCAAGCCGCCTTCCCGCGCGCGCTGGTCAATTGCGGCGGACCCGTTATCCCCAGGGCGATGGCGCGCCTCGCCCAGATCCGCCGGAGCATCAAGTGAACCGCGCCCTTCTCCTCTCCGGCCTCACCCTGCTCGTCGCCTTGCTGTTCGCGGGATCGCTGATGGCGGGCAAGGTGTGGGTGCCGTTCGATGCCTGGTTCTCCAACGATCCGCGCTGGTGGATCATCGCCGAGCTGCGCCTGCCGCGCGCGATACTGGGCCTCGCGATCGGCGCGGGGCTGGGGCTCACCGGCGCGGTGCTGCAGGGCTATCTGCGCAATCCGCTCGCCGATCCGGCGGTGGTGGGCGTCTCCTCCAGCGCGGCGCTGGGCGCGGTCGCGTCGATCGTGCTGCTGTCCGCCAGCGCGCCCTTGATGATCTTCGGCGCGGCGATGGTCGCGGCGGCGGGTTCGATGCTGCTGCTGGTCGGCCTCGCCTGGCGGGCCGAAAGCGCGGTGACCTTCGTCCTGGCCGGCACCGTGCTCGCCAGTCTGGCGGCGGCGCTCACCGCCTTCCTGATCTCGGTCGCGCCCAACCCGTTCGCGGTCGCCGAGATCATCGACTGGATCATGGGGGCGCTCACCGATCGCAGCTTTGCCGAGGCGAAGCTGGCGGTGCCCTTCATCGCGCTCGGCTGCGTGATCCTGCTCTTCACCGCGCGCGCGCTCGACGCGCTGACCTTGGGCGAGGATGCCGCGCGCTCGCTGGGACTCAAGCTCCAGCGCACCCAGTTGCTGATCGTGCTGGGCACCGGGCTGACGGTGGGCGCCGGCGTCGCGGTGACCGGGGTGGTCGGCTTCGTCGGGCTGATCGTGCCGCATCTGATGCGCCCGCTCACCGGGGCGCGGCCCTCCGCGCTGCTGGTGCCGAGCGCGCTCGGCGGCGCGGCGCTGGTGCTCGCGGCCGACAGCCTGGTGCGGCTCGGCCCCGGCGCGACCGAGATCCGGCTGGGCGTCGCGATGGCGATGCTGGGCACGCCCTTCTTCTTTTTCCTCCTTCTCCGGATGCGGCGGTCGGCATGGATCTGAGCTTCACCGATCTCGCCGTCAGCCTGGGCAATCGCCGCGTGCTGCAGGGCATCGGCGCAACCTTCCGGCCCGGCCGGGTGACCGCCATCCTCGGCCCCAACGGATCGGGCAAGTCGACGCTGGTCAAGACGCTCGCCGGGCTGATCGATCCCGATGCCGGCAAAGTGCGGCTCGGCTCCCGCCTGCTCGGCCGCATGGATCCCGGCGAGCGCGCCCGCACGATCGGCTATTTGCCGCAGGATCCGATGGTGCATTGGGATCTGCGCGTCGAGGATGTCGTCGCGCTCGGCCGCCTGCCCCACCGTGCGCCCTTTGCCGGCATGTCGGCGGCGGACCATGCGGCGGTTGCCGCCGCGCTGACCGCGACCGAGACGCAGGGCTTTGCCGGCCGCACCGTCACCCAGCTTTCGGGCGGCGAGCGCGCCCGGGTGCTGCTCGCGCGGGTGCTGGCCGGACAGCCGCAATGGCTGCTGGCGGACGAGCCGCTCGCCAGCCTCGATCCGGTGCATCAGCTTACCCTGCTGGAACAGCTCCGCCTGCTCGCGAGCCGGGGCATGGGCGTGGTGATCGTGCTTCACGATCTCGTTCAGGCCGCCCGCGCCGCCGACGACGTGCTGCTGATGAAGGACGGCAGGATCGTCGCCTTCGGCCCCGCCAACGAGGCGCTGGCGCACCAGCCTTTGCGAGAAGCCTTCGGCGTCGAGGTGATGGTGATCGGCGACGATAGCGGCCGCCTGCTCCCCGTGCCGATCGGACGGACACCGGACTGAACCGACCGCGATCGGGCTAATTCGGCTTTCGGTCGGTGGGGAATCCCTGTACCTTGAAGCCAATGACGGGATGAACATGATTCATTCCACAAAAGACGGGCCGCGTTGATCTTTCGAACAACGGAAGGACCGAAATCATGGCGTTACCGACTATACCCGGATGTCTCCAATCGGCGGCCGGAACGGACGAATCCCGGGCGGCTTCGGATCTCCGGGCGGTGTTGCTCAACCCGGCGAAGCAGGACGGCGGAGTCAGGTCCGCCACCGATCGCGCGACGGAAATCAACAATCTGTCCTCGAAGAATGCGACCTTCACGCAAAATTTTCTGCGCCTGTCCAACTGGGCGAGCCAGGGCGCCACGGGAGAATTCAGGGATTATTCCTATTGCACGTTCCAGTCGGAGGCCGACCAGTTCTTCAAGGGGGTGTTCGAGGAGGCGAGGGTCACCGCCAGTGCCGTGTTCTCCCGGACCGACCTGTTTCACGGCCATGTCCTGTGGCATAAGACGGACGGGTTGATCGTGGTGTTTCACGCCAAGGAATATCCGAACGACCTCGAAACGTCCAAGTCCGGCAACGGGCGCGTGGCGGACCCGATATCGGCCAGCTTCGACAAGTACGACGCGAATTATGGCAAGAGGAACATCCGCTATAGTTTCAGGTCGCATACCATCGCCATCGTGACGCAGGGCCTGACGAACGACATCGGACAACAGACCCTGGATCAGACCTATGGCGGCAGCGCCGCGGCGCTTTTCGACCTCAACTATTTTCCGAACGAGTGCACGGGGACCAACGACAAGGTCTTCATCGCCTAGGCACGCGACCAGACCAGTCACGCGACCGAGAGCAGGCGAAACGCCGTATCGGAAGAGCAACACGCACGTCATCATGGCACTTATGGCGCTCCGTCGCGGCAGCGTCTATTGGCCGTGTAGAGAAGGTCATAGGAGACGGTCTTGAGCCGATTGATCGGGATGCTGGCGCGACTGCTGCCGGTACTGCTGCTGTTCACTGCCCTTCCCGCCCAGGCGCAGGAGAAGCGCATCGCGCTGACCTTCGACGACGTGCCGCGCAGCCGCGGCCCCTTCCTCGCCCCCGAGGAGCGCACCGAGAAGCTGATCGCGGCGCTGCAGGAGGCCGGCGTCAAACAGGCCGCCTTCTTCGTCAATCCCGGCCATATCGGCACCGGCGACGGCGTGAACGGCGTCGCGCATATCGAAGCCTATGTCCGCGCCGGCCATGTGATCGGCGATCACAGCTTCACCCATCCGCACCTCTCGGCGCTGAGCGTCGCAGCCTATACCGCCGAGATCGACAAGGCCGAGGCGTGGCTGAAGGGCCGGCCCGGCTATCGCCCCTGGTTCCGCTATCCGTTCCTGGACGAGGGCGGCACCGACAAGGCGAAGCGCGACGCGATCCGCGCGGTGCTGAAGGCGCGGGGGTTGCAGGACGGCTATGTCACCGCCTCGGGCTCCGACTGGAACACCGAGGACCAGCTGATCGCGGCGAAAAAGGCCGGCAAGGCGATCGACATGGAGGCGCTGCGCAAATTCTACATCGCGACGCATCTGGAGGCCGCCGACTTCGCCGACGCGCTGATGGTCAAGACGATCGGCCGCTCGCCGATCCATGTCATGCTGATGCACGAGACCGATCTGGCCGCTTTGTTCCTGCCCGATCTGGTCAAGGCGCTGCGGGCGGACGGCTGGGAGATCGTCCCCGCCGACGAAGCCTATGCCGATCCGATCCACAGCGCCCAGCCCGACACGCCCTCGGCCGACGGCACGCTCGCCGAGCTGCTGGCACGAGAGAAGCATGTCGATCCACCCTATGCCGATCCGCGCGGCAATCTGACCTTCGTCAACCGGCTGTTCGCCGAGCGCGTGCTGCACGAGTCGACGCGGTGAAGGGGCTCCTGCTGCTGGCCGCCCTCGCCTCTCCCGCCGCCGCGCAGGAACGCGCGCCGTTCACGGTCGCCGAGACCGGCCGGGGCTATGCCCATCTCGACGATGCCGTGACGGCGATCCGCGACGGGACCGCGACGATCCTGATCGCGCCGGGCACCTATCACGACTGCACCGTCCAGACCGGCGGCAGGATCACCTACAAGGCCGTCCAGCCTGGCACCGCGATCTTCGAGGGCGAGACCTGCGAGGGCAAGGCGGCGTTCGTGCTGCGCGGGCGCGGATCGGTGGTGGACGGGATCGTCTTCCGCGGCATGCGGGTAAGCGACGGCAACGGCGCCGGAATCCGCATCGAGATGGGCGACCTGACCGTCAGCAATTCCATGTTCCTAGATAGCCAGGAAGGCATCCTTGGCGGCGGACACGAGACGGTGCGCAGCATAACGATCGACCGCTCGACCTTCGCCGGGCTCGGCCAGTGCGACGAGACGGTCGATTGCAGCCATTCGATCTATCTCGGGCTGAACGGCCAGGTGACGATCACCAATTCGCGCTTCGAGCGCGGCACCGGCGGCCATTACGTCAAGCTGCGCGCGCCGCGCGTCACGATCACCGGCAACAGCTTCGACGACAGCAAGGGTCGCAAGACCAACTACATGATCGACCTGTCCGAGGGCGGCACCGGGCTGATCGCGCGGAACACCTTCGTCCAGGGCAAGGGCAAGGAGAATTATTCCGGGCTGATCGTGGTGGCGGCGGAGGGGCGAACCTATTCGGCCGTGGGGCTGCGCGTGGAGGACAATGTCGCGACGATGGCGCCGGGCGCGCCGGGGAATCCGGCATTCGTGGCGGATCTGTCGGGCAGCGAGATCGTGCTGGCGAACAACCGGCTCGGACCGGGCATCCGGGCTTTCGAGCGGCGTTAGCTCCCTCTCCCCATCGGGGAGAGGGCTGGGGAGAGGGGCCTATCGATAGCGCACCGCACTTGCCCCTCTCCTCGACCCTCTCCCCGGAGGGGAGAGGGAGATTAGATTATTTGCACGTATCTCCCGCGCCGGCATCCAGATCGAGGCAGCGGCCGTCGATCGCCACCGGCACGGGCACATGGATCAGCCCGGCGAGCGTCGGGGCGATGTCCACCGTCTCCACCGACAACGGCTGCTCGAAGCCGGTCATGCCCTTCTGCCAGAACAGGATCGGCACGCGGCGGTCATAGTCCCAGAAGCTGCCATGCGTCGCCACCGAGCCCCGGGTCGGATCGGCGATCGGCGTGACGCGCGGCTTGAGCGCCGCGACCAGATCGCCCGAATGCTGCGGATCGAAGGACGCGCGGGCGCGCTCCAGCAGCGTCCAGGTCTCGGGCGGCGTAGTAGCCGGCGCGGTCGCCATGATCTGGGCGCGGGTGAAGATCGCCTGCACCTGCGGATGCGCCGAATAGCGCTTGATGACTTCCGCCTGCACGGCGTCATGCTGCGCCTTGGTGAGCTTGGGATCGATATAGATGTCGCCGGCCGCGCTGCCGCCGAGCACTCGCCCGGTCAGGCCCATCTTCGCGCCGATATCCTTGCCCATCGCGAACGGATTGAGCGCCGGATCGATGCGCTCGGCCATCGGCGCGGCATGCTCGCGGTTGCGCTCGGGCAGGTCGTGGCCGCCATGATCGGCGGTGAGCACCACCGCATAGTCCACGCCGGTCTTGTCGAGCACCGCGAACAGCCGGCCCAGCGTCTGGTCGAGCGAGAAGAGCTGCAGGCACATCTCGCTGCCTTCGGTGCCATAGGTGTGGCCGACATAATCCGTCGCCGAGGCGCCCAGGATCAGCAGGTCGGTATGCGCGCCCTGGCCCAGCTTCATGTCGGTGGCGATGCCGGCGCCGAGCGCGAGGATCGCGTCGTCGAACTCGGGCGAGGCGCGGAACTGCCCGGAACTGCCCGCCGGACGCGCGAAGCGGCCATCACCCACCGTCTTGCCGGCACCCAGCGGGATCGCCCGGCTGCGCGCCTGGCAGAAGGCGGGGAGGTTCAGCGGCTCCTGCGCCTCGGCGATGCGGGCGGCGGTGCTCGCGTTCATCCGCGTGACCATCGCCGGTTCGGCGCGGCCGGCATAGGAAACGAACGCCTTGCCGTTCCACCACCAAAGCTCATCGACCTTGTGGCCGCCCATCATCACCGCCGCGCGATCCTTGCCCGCGACGGAAACGACGCGGGACTGCGGATCGGCGAGCTTCATCCACTCGCCCAAGGTCGGCACCTTCAGATGCTTGTCGGAGACGGTGTAGTTGCTCGAATCGCTGCCGGGGACGCTCTCGTCCTCGGCGCAATAGACGGTCTTGTCGGTGCGGGCGGTGTTGAAGTCGGTCCAGTCGTTGGCGATGATGCCCGTGCGCGAGGGATGATCGCCGGTCAGGATCGTCGAATGGCCGGGGCAGGTCTCGGTCGCGGCGTGGCTCTGATAGCCCGCGGGAAACACCGCGCCCGACATCAGCCGCGCGAACCCTTGCGTGAACTGGGCGCGATATTCGGCGAAGAGATCGGCCGAGAACTGGTCGACCGAGATCACCACCACCAGCTTGGGCGGGGTGCGGGGCGCGGTGGGCGCAGCTTCCTGCGCGGACGACGGAACGGCGGCGAACAGGGCGATTGCAGCGGCGAAAGTGGACGCGAACTTCATGGGAGCCGGCTCCGGCGCGAGGAAAGAATGCACCCAGCTATTGTCCATCGACGCAAGCTGGGCAAGGACGGGCCATGGCCTTGCTTCGTTTCGCTTTGATGTCGATTCTCCTCGCGCTGAGCATTGCCCCGGCGGCGGCGCAACCGATCGGCCCGGGTCCGCATGTCCATACCGAGCTGATCGCCGAGACCGGCTCCCCCGCCGCGGGCAGCGAAATCACCCTCGCCTTCGTCTCCACGCCCGACAAGGGCTGGCACGCCTATTGGGAGAATCCGGGCGACGCAGGGCTGCCGGCCAGGGCGACCTGGACGCTGCCGCAAGGCGCCGCCGCCGGGCCGCTGCGCTATCCGGTGCCCCAGCGCCTGCTGATCGCCGGGCTGATGAACTATGTCTATGAGGGGCAGTTCGTCCGGCTGGCGACGCTGAAGATCCCGGCCGGCGCACGCGGCACGCTGCCGGTCAAGGTGAACCTCGACTATCTGGTCTGCACCGATTCGCTGTGCGTGCCCGAAAAGGTCGATCTCGCCACCACGCTGACGATCGGCGACGGTGCCGTTTCGCCCGAACGCCGCGCCGATTTCGACAAATGGCGCGCGGCGCTGCCCAGGCCGCTCGGCACCCCGGCGACCTATCAGGTCGAGAACGGCCGCATCCGTATCGCCGTGCCCTATCCCGCCGGCGCAGCCGCCGGGGACGGCTATTTCTATCCGCTCACCACCGACACGATCGATTATGCCGCGCAGCAGAAAGTGACGCGCGACGGCGACCGGATCGTGATCGAGACCGCCGCCAAGGGCAGTCCGGGCGCGATCGACGGCGTGCTCGCGCTCGGCGATCAGGGTTTCATCGTCCATGCGGCGCCCGGCACGGTCGCGCCCGCATCGGCCGCGGCGCCGAGCGGATCGGTCTGGCTCTCCGCGCTGCTCGCCTTTGCCGGCGCGGTGCTGGGCGGGCTGATCCTCAACATCATGCCGTGCGTCTTCCCGATCCTGAGCCTCAAGGCGCTGAGCCTCGCCAAGGCCAATCACGGCGAGGGCAATCCGCGCGGTGAGGCGCTGGCCTATACCGCCGGCGTGGTTGCGGTGTGCCTGGCGCTGGGCGGCATATTGCTGGCGGTGCGCGCGGGCGGCGCGACCGTCGGCTGGGCGTTCCAGCTCCAGGATCCGCGCGTGATCCTGGTCCTGCTGCTGCTCGTCACGGCGATCGCGCTCAACCTGGCCGGGCTGTTCGAGATCAATGCGCCGGGCTTCATCAATCGCGCCGCGTCGAAGGGCACCGGCGGCGCCTTCGCCACCGGCGCGCTGGCGGCATTCATCGCGACGCCCTGCACCGGCCCGTTCATGGCCTCGGCGCTCGGCGCGGCGCTGATCCTGCCCTGGCCGGCCGCGCTGGCGATCTTCGGCGGGCTCGGGCTCGGCATCGCCCTGCCCTTCCTGCTGCTCGGCTTCGTCCCCGCCTTCCGCCGGATGCTGCCGAAGCCCGGCGCGTGGATGGCGACGCTCAGGCGCATCCTCTCGGTGCCGATGTTCCTGACCGCGCTGGCGCTCGCCTGGGTGCTGGGGCGGCAGGCGGGCGTCGACGGCATGACGATCTGGCTCGCGCCCCCCCTGCTCGCGGCGTTTGGCCTGTGGTGGTGGGGTTGCTGGCCAAGCCCGGCCCCCCCCCCCCCCCCGCCCCCCCCCGGCCGGGTGCGCCC
>NZ_JAAVVE010000028.1 GCF_018449795.1 Sphingomonas sp. dw_22 | reverse complement strand
CCCGCGGGGGGGGGGGCCCCCCCCCGCCCCCCCCCCCCCGCGGGGGGGGGGGGGGCGCGCCGCCCCGGGCGCGGGGCCGCCCCCCCCCGCCCCGCCCCCGCCCCCCCGGCAGCGCGTGCGTGCTGACATAGCCCTTCGCCCCGTTGAGCCGCCACTGGAAACGCGCGGTCGTCTTTGGCGGCCCGATCGCCACCCCCCTCCCGGCCACCGGCCGCCCCTACATCCCCTCCGCCCCCCGGTGGGCCTTTTTCCGCGCCCCCTCCCCCCCCCCCCGGCCGCGCGGGGGGGGGGGGGGGTTCCCCCCCCCCCCCTCCCCCCCCCCCCCCCGCCTCCCCCCCCCCCCCCCCCCCCCCCCCCTTCCCCCCCCCGCCGCGGGCGGCCGCGGCCCCCCCGGGCCGGGGGGGCTCGCCCCCTGCCCTTGGGGCGGGCCTTGCTGGCGGGCTTTGCGGCCCGCGGGCGCTTCCTGCGGGGGGCCTCCGTTCCCGGCCCCCCGGCGCGGCGCGGCTGATCGCCCCGCGGCGGACCGTCACGGCGCTCGCCGCGCGGCTGGCTGTCGCTGCGGCGGCCGTTCTGGTGCTGCATCGCGCGGCCGTTGCGGCCGTTCTGTTCGTCGCGGGCGACCGGCATCGGCGAACGGCTCGACTTGATCTTGTTCGATTCGTTGACGAAATCGGCCGGCAGCGGCTCGATGGTCACCTTCTGGCGGGTGAGCCGCTCGATGTCGCGCAGGTATGGACGCTCGTCATCCGCGCAATAGCTGATCGCCACGCCGGTCGCGCCGGCACGCGCGGTGCGGCCGATGCGGTGGACATATTGATCGGGCACATTGGGCAGCTCGAAGTTGAAGACATGGCTGACGCCCGACACGTCGATGCCGCGTGCGGCGATGTCGGTCGCGACCAGGATCTTGACCTTGCCCGACTTGAACTCGCCCAGCGCGCGCTCGCGCTGCGGCTGGCTCTTGTTGCCGTGGATCGCATTCGAGGCGATGCCGCTGCCGCCGAGCAGGCGGACGACGCGGTCGGCGCCGTGCTTGGTGCGGGTGAAGACCAGCGCGCGATCGATGCTCGGATCGCGCAGTGCGATCGTCAGCAGCGACTGCTTCTCGGCCTGCTGGACGAAGGTGACGCGCTGCTCGACACGCTCGGCGGTCGTCGCCTCGGGCGTGACCTTCACTTCGATTGGATCCTTGATGAACTGGCCGGCCAGCTCGCGGATCGTCTTGGGCATGGTCGCCGAGAAGAACAGCGTCTGGCGCTTCGAGGGAAGCTCGCGGACGATGCGCTTCAGGGCGTGGATGAAGCCCAGGTCCATCATCTGGTCGGCTTCGTCGAGCACCAGGATCTCGATCCCGAGCAGGATCGCATAATGCTGGTCGATCAGGTCGACCAGACGGCCCGGCGTGGCGACGACGATGTCGACGCCGCGGGCGAGATCGGTCTTGTTCTTATGGATCGAGGTGCCGCCGAACAGCGTGCAGATCGACAGGTTGGTGCCCTTGGAATAGGCGCGGGCGCTCTCGGCGATCTGGCTGGCCAGCTCGCGGGTGGGGGCGAGCACGAGCATGCGGCAGCCGCGCGGGGCGGCGCGCTTGCCCGATGCGATCAGGCGATCGATCGAGGGGAGCATGAACGCGGCGGTCTTGCCGGTGCCGGTCTGGGCGATGCCGAGCAGGTCGCGCCCTTCGAGCAGCGACGGGATCGACTTCTCCTGGATCGGAGTCGCTTCGGTATAGCCCTTCGCGGCGAGCGCAGCGAGGACGGTCTCGGACAGGCCGAGGTGCTTGAATTGCATTATGGAACTTTCGAATGCGGCCGACGCGCACGGAATCCGGACGCGGAAGCGGTGTCAAAAATGACAACCCGCGTGATAAGGGAAGCCGGGGTCTGGACCGAGGCAGAGCCGGGCGTCCAAAGACGGCCCATCACGCTGCATGATGCCTCGATGGCGGCGCATATGGCAGCGAGACTGACCAAAGTCAAGACGGTTCGCGCCGCCCCGGGGTTACGAAACCTTTAACGATATCCGTCCTAGAATCGCGCTCCGGAAGCAGGGTGGAGTGCGGAAATTGCTGGTCGCGCGACTGGAAGTGTTGGGCGAAGTCGATGCACGGGGGGCGATCCGCTTCATCGTGGACAGCGAGACGACGCTCCGCGGCATGGACGGCAAGCCCTTCGACGTGACGGTCGAGAATTTCTCGCGCACGGGCTTCCTGTTCACGGGCGATGTCGATCTGCCGGTGGGGACGCTGGTTTCGGTCGGGCTGGCCGGCGCCGGGGCGCGCGAGGCCAAGGTGGTGCGCCGCGACGGACAGCGCCACGGCTGCGAATTCCTGATGCCGCTGCCGAAGCGCGAGCTGGTCCATGCGTTCAAGGGCCAGGCGCAGGTGGTCGCGGAGCTGGAGGCACTGCTGCGCAAGGCGCGGGAGGGGCGCTAGAGCGCCTCCGCATCGGGCGCATAGGGGCGCTCGCGATAGTCGAACCAGTCGAAGTCCGCCGGGCGGCCGGTGCCGGCCATGTCCTGGCAGGCCATCCCCACGAACGCGCCGGTGAAATTGGGCTGGCCGGGGGCGGTGGCTTCGTCGGACAGGATCGAGGCGTCGAATATTTCGGGGAGCCAGGCCCAGTCGTCGTCCCCCACGCGCCAGGCGAAGCGCAGCCGCTCGTAATCGACCTCGACGCGCAGCGCGATGCGGCCGGGCGGGATCGGCACCGGCGCGGTGAAGGCATCGACCTGGGGCGCATCGGGCAGCACGGACATCACGCGGATATGGCGGCCGATTTCGGCGTCGTGCGTGACGTGCAGGTAATGGAATTTCGACCCGTTATAATAGGCGACCAGCCCGGCAGCCTGCTGGAAATGCTCGGGCTCGAACGCCAGCGCGCAGGATGCCGAATAGCAGAAACCCTGCTGCCGCCGCGCGACCAGCGCTTGGGTGAACAGGCTGCCGATCGTCTCGCGGCCATGGAGGCGCAGATGGCCGGGGCGCTCGGTCAGGCTGAAGATCGTCTCCGGCTCGGGCGTGCGGAGCCATTGCAGGTCGATCGGCAACTCGGCTTCGTCGAAATCGTAGCGCGCCTCGGTCGGGCGGGGCAGCGAAGGGGGGAGATCGGGCGCGGGGGCTTCGAGCATCGGCAGCCCGGAGCGGTCCTGCGTGTAGAGCCAGCCATCCTCGGCCCAGCGCATTGGCTGGAGCGCGGTCTCGCGGCCGAGCACGCAGCGGCCGCGATCCGGAAGCGGGCGGCCGCAGAGATAGGCCATATAGGTCGCGCCGTCCCGCGTCTCGACCAGATCGGCATGGCCGGCGCGCATCAGCGGGGCGTCGGGCCGGGTGCGGCTGCTGAGGATATGGACGTCCGGGTGGAGCTCATAGGGGCCGAGCAGGTCGCGGGCACGCGCCATCGTCACGGCATGGTTCCAGCCGGTGCCGCCCTCGGCGGTGAGGAGGTAATACCAGTCGCCGCGGCGATAGAGGTGCGGCGCCTCGGTGAGGCCGAGCGGCGTGCCGGGGAAGATGTTCGCACGCTCGCCGACCAGCCGGCGCTGCTCGGGCGAATATTGCTGGAGGACGATGCCGGCGAAGCGGTTATGGCCTGGGCGGTGGTCCCAGAGCTGGTTGACCAGATATTTGCGGCCGTCCGTATCGTGGAACAGCGAGGGGTCGAAGCCGCTGCTGTTCAGGTAGATGGGGTCTGACCATTCGCCGTCGATGGTATCGCAGGTAACAAGATAATTGTGGAAATCGCGCAGGCTCGCGCCGGTGGCGCCGGAGACGGTGGTGCGGCCATAGCGCTTCACATCGGTATAGATCAGGTGGAAGCGCTCGCCGTCATGGCTCAGGCAGGGCGCCCATACGCCGCAGCTATCGGGATCGCCGCGCATGTCGAGCTGCGATGCGCGGCGCAGCGGACGGGTGAGCAGCGTCCAGTTCGCGAGGTCGCGGCTATGATGGATCTGGACGCCGGGGAACCATTCGAAGGTCGAGGTCGCGATATAATAATCGTCGCCGACGCGGCAGATCGAGGGATCGGGATTGAAGCCGGGCAGGATGGGATTGCGGATCATTCGGGGGCCTTGATCAGGGTCCAGAGCAATGCCGCGGCGACCAGATCGAGCAGGCCGAGCGCGACGAAGAAGGGATTGTAGCCGATCGTCGAGACGAGTCCGCCGATCAGCAGCGAGAAGATCAGGATGCTGGCATTGGCGAGCGTGCCCGCCATGCCGGCGACGGTGCCCAGCTCGTTGCGGCGGAACAGGTCGCTGGCCATGGTGATGACGGTGACCGACAGCGTCTGGTGCGCAAAGCCGCCCAGGCAGAGCAGGGCCACCGCCGCCCAGGCGCTCTCCACCGTGCCGACGAACATCATGCCGGTCATCAGCACCGCACCCAGCGTGAAGGTCCAGCGGCGCGCGTTGATGAGGCCGATGCCGCGCCGCTCCAGCCACAGCACCACGGTCGGCCCGAACAGGCAGCCGAGATCGGCGGCGACGAAGGGCAGGAAGGCGGAAAGCGCGATCTGGCCGAGATCGAAGCCGCGCACGGTGGTCAGGTAAAGCGGCATCCAGAAGGTGAGCGTGCCCCAGGTGGGATCGGCCAGGAAGCGCGGGATGGCGATGCCCCAGAAATTGCGCTGGCGCAGCAGGGAGGGGATCGAGGGCGGCGCGGCGGACGCCTGGATATGCGCTTCCTGCCCGGCGAGGATATGCGCGCGCTCCGCCTCGGAGATCGACGGATGGCTGGCGGGCGGCCGATACCAGAAGAGCCACAGCACGACCCACATCAGCGCGAGCAGGCCCGCGACGACGAAGGCCGCGCGCCAGTTCCACAGATAGATCGATCCCGCCACCAGCGGCGCCGCCAGCGCCGAGCCCGCCGACGCGCCGAGATTATAGACGCCGCCCGCCATTCCACGCTCGCGCGCCGGAAACCATTCGGAGACGACCTTCAGCCCGCCGGTGTGCGACGTGCCCTCGGCGAAACCCAGCAGGCCGCGCAGCGCGAACAGCCATTGCCAGCTGATCGCCAGTCCGTGCGCCATGGTCAGCAGGCCCCAGCCGGCCGCGAACAGCGCCAGCCCCGAGCGCAGCCCGATGGTGTCGAGGATATAGCCCACCAGCGGCTGGAGCATGATCCCGCCCTGGAAGGCGGCGGTGATGTAGGAATATTGATGCTCGTCGATCTTCAGATCGGCCATGAAGGTTGGCGCGGCCACCGCGAGCGTGCTGCGGGTCAGATAGTTGACGATCGTGCCGAGCATCACGATCGCGATGATCCACCATCGCAGCGCGCGCGTGCGTTGCCAGAAGCCCAATCGCCCTCTCCCTTGCGGCGTCTGCGCGCCCGTTAGCGTTAACAGTGCCGGCAAGCGCTGGCGGGAGCAAGGGGTTTGTCCGAGTTATTGAGGCAATCCGCGCGCCCAATCCGTCACCCCGGCCGAAGTGCCGGGGGCCACTCATCCTCCAGCGAGCCCCTCTGAGCTTCGAGCGGCTCTCCCGGCCTCCCGGTGGACCCCGGCACTTCGGCCGGGGTGAAGGAGAGACGTAGCTTTGAGCGCAAGCAGCGGGATGTCGGGCGCGGTCGGCGCGACTATATCCACCGCATGAGCACGCCCCTTTCCGACGATGCCGCCTGGGCCGCCTTCGCGGCGCGCGACCGCGCGTTCGAGGGGCGGTTCGTCGTCGCGGTCACCACCACCGGCATCTATTGCAAGCCGACCTGCCCGGCACGGCGCCCCCGCCGCGAGCATGTGCGCTTCTACGGCGATGTCGAGGCGGCGCGCGCGGCGGGTTTCCGGGCGTGCCTGCGCTGCAAGCCCGACGAAGTGGGCCGCGAGCGGGTGGCGGTGGCTCAGGCGGTCGCGCTGATCGAGGCATCGGAGGACGGGCTGGGGCTGGAGGAACTGGCCGGGCACGTCGGCTATGCGCCGCATCATTTCCACCGGCTGTTCAAGCGCGCGACCGGGGTGACGCCGGCCGCCTATGCCCGCGGCCTGCGCGCGCGCCGTGCGGCCGAGGCGCTGACCGTGGAGGAAAGCGTCACCGGCGCGATCTACGAGGCCGGCTATTCGGCGCCGAGCCGCTTCTACGAAACCGCCAATGCCCGGCTCGGCATGACGCCCAGCGCGTGGAAGCGCGGCGGCGCGGGGGTGACGATCCGCTGGACGATCGCCGAAACCAGCCTGGGGCCGCTGCTGATCGCCGCGACCGACAAGGGGCTGTGCCGCATCGCCTTCGACGAAGACCGGTTCGCGCTCGCCCGGCGCTTCCCTGCGGCGGAGATCGTGAGCGGCGGCGCGGCGCTGGCCGCGCTGGCCGCGCGGGTGGTGGCCGAGGTCGAGACGCCGGGGCGGCACACCGACCTGCCCGTCGACGTGCAGGGCACCGCGTTCCAGGAGGCGGTGTGGAACGCGCTGCGGGCAATCCCGCCGGGCGAGACGCGCAGCTATGCCCAGATCGCCGCCGAGGCAGGCAGCCCCGGCGCGGTGCGCGCGGCGGGATCGGCGTGCGGGGCCAATCCGGTGCCGATCGTCGTCCCCTGCCACCGCGTCCAGCGTAGCGACGGCGGGATCGGCGGCTATGCCTATGGCGTCGATCGCAAGCGGGCGCTGAGGAAACGCGAAGGCGTGGAAGAATGAGCTTCGTCATCGCCGGGCTGGATCCGGCGCCGTTCCGCTATCTCTACGGGATGGACGATGCCGCGCTGGCGGCCGAGGGCGTGGTCCGCGTCGTCGCCGACGGCAAGCCGGGCTATCCCTGCCGCGTCACCCTGGAGGATGCCGAGCCGGGCGAGGCGCTGCTGCTGCTGCTCAACTACGAGCATCTGCCGGCGCGCAATCCCTATCGCTCGCGCCACGCGATCTTCGTGTGCGAGGGCGCCGAGACGCCGGCGCGCCATGTGGATATGGTGCCGGAGCAACTCGCCTGCCGGCTGCTTTCGGTGCGCGCCTTCAATCGCCATGCGATGATGACCGATGCCGACGTGATCGACGGGCGCGAGTTGGAAACGCTGATCGAGCGCTGGTTCGCCGATCCGGCGACGGCTTTCCTGCACGTCCATAACGCCAGGCGCGGCTGCTTCGCGGCGCGGGTGGACCGGGCCTGAGCCTTACTCCGCCGGTGGCCCCTCCGCTGCCGCCGTGCAGCTATAGACCAGCTTCTCGTTATAGACCGGCGGCAGCGCGGCGCGGACCGACTGCTGCTGCGCGGCGAGCGCGGCGCGGGCGCTCTGGTCGGACGAGCAGGTCTTGAGCGGCACGGTGGCGCGCAGCGCGCGGGCGCTCTGCATCTGCTCGGACGAGAGCAGGTAGCGCGTGTTGGTATAGGTGCGCGTGTCCGGATCGAAATCGAGCACCGAGACGGTCTGCTCCTGGTCGGGGACGAGCACCCGCTGCCAGCGCTTGCCCGATTCGGCATATTGGGTGCGGCCGTTGACGCAGCCGTCATTGCCGACGTCGAGATCGACCTTGTCGGTCGTCGTGACGGTGACGCGGCTGCGCTCGGGGACGAGCGTGCAGACCATCCGGCCAAGCGCGGCGGTGCTGACCGCCGCCGCCCCATGGGCCTCGGGCACCGGGATCACCTTGGTCTCGTCGAAGCCGGGTCGGCTGAAGAACAGGGCGATCGCGCCCAGGATCAGCACGCCGCCGCCCGCCGCGACGCCATAGCCCTCGCGCCGGCGATCGCGCGACAGCAGCAGGCCGCCGCCGGCCACGGCGAGCGCGCCGAGCACCAGCAGCACCGCGGCGCCGGCCATGAAATTCTCGCGCATCGCCTCGTTGCGGCTGCGCGCCTGGGCGATGGCGTCCTGGCGATCCGATTCGGCCTTGGCGGCGACGGCACGGGCCTTTTCCTCGGCGTTCACGCGGGCCTGCTCGTCGGCGCTGCGATCGGCGGCGATCCGGTCCTCGATGCTGGTGCAGGGGATGTCGACCGTGGCGAAGGGCTGGCCGGCCTCGCGCAGGAAAGCGCCGAGCTCGGTGCCGGCGATGGCGAAGGCGAAGGTGGAATCGCCCTCGTCGGCGCGGGTGATCGCCGAATTGACGCCGAGCACGCGTCCGCAGCGATCGAGCAGCGGCCCGCCCGAATTGCCGCGGGCGATGCTCGCGGTGTGGAGCAGCACGCTGGTCCCCTGCAACATGCGCAGGCCGGCGAACCCGCCCTGCGAGCGCACCGGCGATTGCGGGGTGATGAAATCGGCGGCCGAGCGCGCCGTGGCGAGATCGACATTGCCGGGATAGCCGAGCGCGATCAGCGCCTCGCCGTCCTGGACGCCGCCCGAATAGAGCGTGAGCGGGGGCAGTTTGACGCCGGTGAACTCGATCAGCGCGAGGTCGCGCGCGGTATCGATCTTGATGAGCGTGCCCTGGAAAGACTTGTCGCCTTCGGAGGGCACCACGCCGATCACGACATTGTCGGGATAGCGCGAGGCGAGCTCGACGACATGGGCATTGGTGACGATGCGATTGGGCGCGACCGCGAAGCCGCTGCCATGGCCGAAGCCAACCACTTCGTCGCCCACCACCGCGATCGTGACGATGCGCACCACGCCGCGCCCCGAGGCGGAGATGTCATCGGCATGCGCCGGCATCCCCCAGGCGAGGACCAGCGCCACCAGAATCAGCAATCGCCGCATCGCGTGCCCCGTCGTTTCGATGGCGCCGCTTTCGGGCAAAAGCGATGGCGGTTCAAGCCGTGCCCGAACCGCCATCGAGCCTTTCGAGGGGATCAGCCGCCCTTCTTCCTGGCGTCCTCGCCCTTCTTCCTGGCTTCCGCCTGGGCGTCGTCGAGCACCTTGAGCGCGGCGTCGGAGCCGCCACCGTCGAGCGCGGTGACGACCTTCAGTGCCACATTGTTCTCGCCCGCGCCCTCATGCGGGCCATAGGCGATCTTCTCGAATGCGATGCGGGCGGCCGGGACGTTGTTCTGGCGGATCAGCACCTCGCCTGCCATGAATCGGAGACCGTCGTCATAGGGTGCCTTCACATAAGCGCCGATCAATCCGTCCTGTGCCGTCTTGGGCGCCGCCTGATCTGCGGCCGCGAAGCTCTGATAATAAAGGATCAGCGGTTGCGAATATTCGGTGTCGAGACGGTTCGCCTTGACGAACCAGCTGCGGATCGCCTTCCACTTGGCCGCGTCGCGCTCCTTGGCGGCCTTCGCGATCTCCATCTGGGCCATGCCCTTGTAGAGCAGCGCGTGGATGGATTCGGGATCGGCGGCGAGCGCGCGATCGGCGGCCGCTTCTGCAGCCGCATGGTTGCCGGCGTCGAATTCCGCTTCGGCCAGCTCGTTCTGCGCAGCCGCATCGTTGGGATAGGGCGCAGCCGCCCTGCGCGCCCATTCGACGACAGTCCTGGCTCGTTCGGGATCGACGCCGCGTTGCGAATAGATGCGTGCCTTCATCGTCGCGGCTTCGCCGCCGGTGAGCGCCCGCATCTTCACCTCGCCCACGGGGACCTTGCCTGCTTCCACGCGAATCGTCGGCAAGGTGCCCCGTTGCGCATAGCTGTTCAGTTTGCCGTCGAGCCGGTCCAGCGGGCCGAATGCCTTGTTCGCCTCGTCGATTGATTTTCCTTCGTTGATCGCCTTGATATAGCCGACGAGCTGATCGGCATGGCCCCCCAGGATCGTATAATGGGTGAGCAGCCAGCCGCGTCCATAGAGCGTCTGCGTGTCCAGGTCTTTGTCCTTGGGATCCAGGCGCAGCATGCGCTCCGCGGGCATCTGGGCCGTCCGCATAAGGCCATAGGAGCGATAGTCGGGGTTCTTTCCGATGATCAGCGTCCCGTCGCTCCGGTAGAATGCGGTTCCGACGAATTCGGCGAATCCTTCAACGAACCATTTCGGGAACACGATGCTCGGCCAGCTCGAGAACATGAAGCTGTGGCCATATTCGTGCTGGAGGATCGTCTGCGCGTCGAGCATGCCGCCGCCGTCGCCATCGGGCACGAACGCGACCGATCCGGTAGCGCGCGCGTTGAAGAAACCTGCGGGACCGGAACCGCCATAGAGTTTCTCGATCTCGCCGACATTGGAGAGGATATAGACATGGACTCTCAGCAACGGGCTTAGCGGCTTGTCCGGCGTACCAGTGAGGAAGCGCAACGTCTGGTCAAAGCGTTCGAGCTGCTCGGTATAGGTCTTGAGCTTGCCCGGATCCTTGTCGGCATAGACGACGAAGTGCTTGGAGCTCGCCTCGTACCAATCGGCATGGGCGAGCGAAGGCGCCACGAGAAACGCGGCGGACAGAAAGAGTTTACGAAGCATCAGTTTCCCCCTGAATCCTTCGCACCTTAAGAGTCTATTTGGGTTCGGCAAGCGTGATCGATTCAGCCGTCCGGTTTGCCCGGATCGGGATCGGCGGCGGGTTCTTCGGGTCTGGCGTCGAGCGTCTTGAGGGCGCCGTCGATCATCGCGATCAGCCATCGCGCCAGGGCTGGCCAGCGCGAGCAATTTCCGGAACAACGCGAATCTCCCCCGAGTCCAGGCGATGCTAACCGCGGCGTGGGCAGAGGAATAGAAGCGATTCGACAGGGTTAGACGAAGCTGTAGGGATCGACGTCCACCGCCACGCGCACCCTGGCGCTCCAGTTCAGCGCGCCCAGCCATTCGCGGATCACGTCCTGCACGTCGAAGCTGCGCCGGGCATGGACCAGCAGGCGGAATCGGTGGCGGCCGCGCAGCATCGCCAGCGGCGCGGGGGCGGGGCCATAGACGTGCATCTCGGCCAGTTGCGGCGCCGCGCGGCCGATCATGCGGGCAGTCTCCTCCGCCGCCGCCTTGTCCTCCGACGAGACGATGATCGCGGCATAGCGGCCGAAGGGCGGCGCCTCGGCATCGCGGCGCGCCTCGGTCTCGGCGGCGTAGAAGGCTTCGGTGTCGCCGCTCACCAGCGCCTGCATCACGCGGGCTTCGGGGGCATGGGTCTGGATATAGACGGTGCCCGGCTTCTCGCCGCGCCCGGCGCGGCCGGAGACCTGCATGATCTGCTGGAAGGTGCGCTCGGACGCGCGCAGGTCGCCGCCGTCGAGGCCCAGATCGGCATCCACCACGCCGACCAGCGTCAGATTGGGGAAATGATAGCCCTTGGTCACGAGCTGCGTGCCGACGACGATGTCGATCGCACCATGCTCCATGCGGGCAACGAACTCCGCCGCCTTGGCGGGGGACCAGAGCGTGTCCGACGTCACGATCGCGGTATGCGCATCGGGGAAGAGCGCGGCGACCTCATCGGCGATGCGCTCCACGCCGGGGCCGCAGGCGACCAAAGTGTCCTCGGACTTGCATTCGGGGCACATGCTCGGCGCTGGAACAGTGTGGCCGCAATGATGGCAGGAAAGCCGGCGCAGCAGCCGGTGCTCGACCATCCACGCCGTGCAGTTCGGGCATTGGAAGCGGTGGCCGCAATTGCGGCACAAAGTCAGCGGGGCATAGCCACGGCGATTGAGGAACAGCAGCGATTGCTCGCCGCGCGCCAGCGTCTCCTCCAGCGCCTTGACCAGCCGGGGGCTGAGCCAGCGGCCGCGCTCGGGTGGCTCGCGGATCAGGTCGATCGCCTCGATATGCGGCAGCTCCGCCGCGCCGTAGCGGCCCGGCAGCTTCAATTCCTCGTAGCGGCCCATCGCCACCTGGTGGTGCGTCTCGATCGCCGGCGTTGCCGAGGCGAGGATCACCGGGCATTCCTCGAACTTGCCGCGCATCACCGCCACGTCGCGGGCGTGGTAATGGACGCCGTCCTCCTGCTTGAAGCTGGTCTCGTGCGCTTCGTCGACCACGATCAGGCCGAGGTTCGGATAGGGCAGGAACAGCGCCGAGCGCGCGCCGACCGTCACCATCGCCTCGCCGCGCGCGATCGCCCGCCAGGCGCGGCGGCGCTGCGAGGTGCGCAGGCCCGAATGCCAGGCGACGGGCTCGCAGCCGAATCTTTTTGCGAAGCGGGTGAGGAAGGGTTCGGTCAGTGCGATCTCGGGCAGCAGCACCAGAATCTGCCTGCCCGCCGCCAGCGCGGCGGCGACGGCCTCGAAATAGACTTCGGTCTTGCCCGAGCCCGTCACGCCGTCGAGCAGGAAGGGCTGGAACGCCTCCGCGCCCACCGCGTGGCGCAGGACGCTGGCGGCATGGGCCTGGTCGGCGCCGAGATCGGGCGGGCCGAAATCGGGATCGGGGAGCGGATAGGGCGTGTCGGTATCGACCACGACCGCCTCGATCGCGCCGGTCTTCACCAGCCCGCGAATCACCGCGTCGGAGACTTCGGCGATCGTCGCCAGCTCGCGCACCAGCCCCTGGCGCTCGCCGATCCGCTCCAGCGCCTGCGCCCGCTGCGGGGTGAGGCGGTCAGGCACCTGCCCGGTCGCGCGATACTCCACGATCGTCGGCGCGCTCTCGAACGCCGCCGAGGTGCGCAGCGCCATCGCCAGCACGGCGGAGGGCGGGCTCAGATAATAATCGGCGGTCCATTCGATCAGCCGGCGCACCGGCGCGGGGATCGGCGGGGCGTCGGCCACGGCAAGGATGTTGCGCAGGCGATTGTCGCCGACTTCCTCGGTCGCCAGCCGCTCGGGCTCCCAGACCACGCCGGCATATTGGCGCGGGCCGATCGGCACGACGACGATCGCGCCCGGCTCGACCGCCATGCCGTGCGGCACGCGATAATCGAGGATTCCGAGCACGGGGTGCAGGACGAGGACACGGGCGCGGTTGCCGGGCATTGCCGCCTCATATGGGGATTCCGCCGCGAACGGGAATCCCGTATCGCGCGTTGTACGTTTCAGGAGGCTCGCCATGTTGCTCTTCGCTGCCCTGCTCTTCGCCCAGGCCGCCCCGGCGGCCCAGACCACCGCCTGCAAGGCGGCCGACGCCGCGCTGCCCGCGTCGCTGACGGGCTGGACCGCGCCCGGCGACGAATTCACGCCCGACAAGGCGGTCTCGCTCGACACGGTCGATGCCGCGACGCTCAAGGGCGTGCCCGCGGGCACCAAGCCCGGCAAGGCGGCGACGATCGCCTTCCGGATCGCGACCGCCGGCACCTATGGCGTGGCGCTCGACCAGCCCGGCTGGATCGACGTGCTGCCGGGTGCGGCGGGCGGCACGGCGCTGGCGTCGGTCGCGCACGGCCACGGCCCCGAATGCTCGACGATTCGCAAGATCGTGCGCTTCAAGCTCGATCCGGGGCTGTACCGCCTCTATGTGACCGGCCTTGCCCAGCCCAGGGCCAAGGTGATGCTCGTCAGCGGCGAATGAGCGTCACAGGTTGAGCGACAGGCTCAGCACGGCGGCATGGTCCATCTGGTCGCGCGCGCCGTCGCGGCCGAAGCGATACTGGTTGAGATAGGCGATATCGGCGGAGAGCTGCTTCGCCAGCGGCACGGTGACGCCCGCCTGGTTGCGCATCCGCTCATAGCCCGAGCGCTGGCCCCAGCGCGTATCGTTGACGTTGAGGAAGCTCTCGTGCTGCGCGAACAGCGCCGGTCCCTTGGTGGCGAGCGGCAGGGTGAAGCGCAGCAGCGGACGGACGCGGACGCCGATCGCGGGGCCGCTGCTGTTGAAGCGCTGCTCGACGCGGAGCCTTGTAAGGAGGTTGCCGAGCGTCACCGTCACCATCTGGCGCAGCCTCTCCTCATTGGGCAGGGCGCGGCCCTGGTCCCAATCCTCGACATGGCGATAGCCCGCGGCGATCTCGACGCCCTTGGCAATCGTCACGCTGCCCAGCACGCCGAACTCGGAATGGGCGAAGCCGCCGGCGCGATCGCTGAACCGGCCGATCGATTCGAGCGTCAGCCGCTCCCGGTCGCCGATCGCGGTGGAGGCATTGACGGCCAGCCAGAGCTGTTCGTCGGTGCGCTGGGCGAGCGCCGGCAGCGGCGCGAACAGGAGCGGAAGGGCGAGAAGCGCGCGCATGGCGGCGCCCCGTACACTTTCGGCGTTCGATTGTCACAATCCGGATGAGGCTTGTTTCGGGGTTGGAACGAAAGTAGAACAATGGCGACCAACCGGGGAGGCCGCACATGTTCCTGACCGCGCTTGCACTGACGATGGCGGCCCCGTGCCGCATCTATGACACCGCGCTGCCGCGCCCGCTCGCCGGCTGGATGCGGCTGGGGCGCACGCTCGATACCGGCCGCGCGGTGACGCTGGCGGCGGGACGCGACAAGGCGGCGGCGACCAATGTGCGCATCCGCAAGGCCGGGGTGTTCGGCATCGCGGTGGACCAGGACGGCTGGGTCGATCTCTACCAGGGACGCGGCAAGGCGTTGAAAATGGCGTCGGAGAGCCGCGGGCCGGCCTGTTCGACGATCCGCAAGGTCATCCGCTACCGGCTGAAGCCGGGCACCTATCGAGTGGAGGTGCGCCAGTTGCAGGCGCCGCGCGTCAAGCTGATGCTGGTGGCGGGGGAGCGCTGACATCCTTCGTCACCCCGGCCGCACGGTGGACCCCGGCACTTCGGCCGGGGTAACGGGAATGAGGCGCCGCGGACCCATCCCGCCGTTGCCCGATCCGGCGCGCTCGGCTAGGCGCGCGACAACCGCAGCTCAGCGCCGAAAGGGCCGTTTCCATGAAGTTCTTCGCCGACACCGCCGACACCGCCGACATCCGCGACCTGGCCGAGACCGGCCTGCTCGACGGCGTCACCACCAACCCGTCGCTGATCCACAAGGCGGGCCGCGATTTCCTGGAGGTGGTCGCCGAGATCTGCCAGATCGTCGACGGCCCTGTCTCGGCCGAAGTCGTCGCGCTCGACTATCCGACGATGATGAAGGAAGCCGAGATCATCCGGAAGATCGCCGACAATGTCGCGGTCAAGGTGCCGCTGACGATCGATGGCCTCAAGACCTGCAAGGCGCTGACCGACGACGGCACGATGGTCAACGTCACGCTGTGCTTCTCGGCGAACCAGGCGCTGCTCGCGGCCAAGGCGGGCGCGACCTTCGTCTCGCCGTTCGTCGGCCGGCACGACGACAACGGCTTCGACGGGATGGAGCTGATCGAGGACATCCGCACGATCTATGACAATTATGATTTCGGCACCGAGATCCTGGTCGCCAGCGTGCGCCACCCGATCCATGTGCTGGAGGCCGCGAAGATCGGCGCCGACATCATGACCGCCCCGCCCGCCGTGATCCGCCAGCTCGTAAAGCATCCGCTGACCGACAAGGGCATCGAGGGCTTCCTCGCCGATTGGGCCAAGACCGGCCAGAAGATCGGCTGATTCTCTAATTCCTCCCCGTACCGGGGAGGAATTGATAGGGTATCGCAATGCCATACCCGCTCCCCCTCCTCTACGCCCAGCATCTCGCCCGCGACCGGCGGCGATCGGCGCATACCGTGCGGGCTTACGGTGCGACGGCCGAGCGATTGGTGGCCTTCCTGCAGGGCCATTGGGGCAGGGCGGTGACGCCCGAGGCGCTGGCGAAGGTAAGCGCGGCCGATCTGCGCGCGTTCCTCGCCCACCGCCGCAACGATGGCCTCGGCAACGCCTCCGCCGCGCGCGAGCTTTCGGCGGTGCGCGGGTTCCTGAAGTTCGCGGTGGGCGATGCCGCGGACCTGCCCCGGCTGCGCGGCCCGAAGGTCAAGAAGGGCGTGCCGCGCCCGATCGCCCCGCGCGAGGCGGTGGCGCTGGCCGAATGGGCTTCGGACGAGGCGAGCGAGCCTTGGATCGCCGCGCGCGACTGGGCGGTGCTGCTGCTGCTCTATGGCGCCGGGCTGCGCATCGGCGAGGCGGTGGCGCTTGCCGGCGCGGTGCTGCCGCTGGGCGAGACGCTGCGCGTCACCGGCAAGCGCGACAAGACGCGCATCGTGCCGCTGCTGCCCCAGGTGCGCGAGGCGATCGAAGCCTATGCCAAGGCGTGCCCCTATGGCGTCTCTTCCGAGGCGCCGCTGTTTCGCGGCGCCAAGGGCGGCCCGCTGCCGCCGGGAATGATCCGCAAGGCGGTGCGCTCGGCGCGGACCGCGCTGGGGCTGCCCGAGCGGACCACCCCGCATGCGCTGCGCCACAGCTTCGCGACGCATTTGCTGGGCCGGGGCGCCGATCTGCGCGCGCTCCAGGAATTGCTGGGCCATGCGAGCCTCAGCTCGACCCAGATCTATACCGCGGTGGATGCTGCGCACCTGCTCGACGTCTATCGCAACGCGCATCCGCGCGCTTAGCGCGTTTCGTCCGTCCGGTGGCGCGATTTCCAGGTGAGCACGCGCCACAGATAGGCCAGCACGGCCAGCGCCACGACCGCCGTCACCACCGGGGCGATCCAATGGTCGACCGTCTCGAAATTGGTCCCCAGCCAATAGCCGACGCCGACCAGGATCGTGTTCCACACCGCGCTGCCCAGGGTGGTGTAGATCAGGAAGCGCCAGAAGGGCATCCGGAGCAGGCCGGCGGGGATCGAGATCACCGTGCGTCCGATCGGCATGAAGCGGAAGATGAACACGGTGATGCCGCCCCAGCGATGGAAGAAGCGGCGCAGCTTCTCGACATCCTCCCATTCGAGCGTCAGCCAGCGGCCCCAGCGATCGACGGCGGGCCTGAGCCGCTCATAGCCGTAGCGACGCCCGACCTCGTACCAGAAGAGATTGCCGACCGCGCAACCCAAGGTGCCCACCAGCACGAGCAGCGGGAAGCTCATTCTGCCCTGTCCGGCGGCGATGCCCGCCACGCTCATGATGAGCTCGGAAGGGACGGGCGGGATGACGTTCTCCAGCACCATCAGCAGGAAGATGCCGAAATAGCCCCAGTCGAGCCAGTTGGTCATGCGCGGCGCTCAGCCTGCGCGGGCGGCGACGCGGCGCTCGATCGCGTCCCAGATCATCGCGGCGGTATCGGTGCCGTTGAACCGGTCGATCGCGACGATGCCGGTGGGGGAGGTCACGTTGATCTCGGTCAGCCATTCGCCGCCGATCACGTCGATCCCCACGAACAGCAGCCCGCGCCGCTTGAGCTCGGGGCCGAGCAGCGCGCAGATTTCCAGCTCGCGGGGCGTCAGCTCGGTCTTGGCCGCCGATCCGCCGACCGCCAGGTTGGATCGGATCTCGCCTTCGCCGGGAATGCGGTTGATCGCGCCGGCGATCTCGCCGTCCACCAGCACGATCCGCTTGTCGCCTGCCGCCACCGAGGGGAGGAACGCCTGGATCATGTGCGGCTCGCGATAGGCGGTGTTGAACACCTCGATCAGCGCGGAGAGGTTGGCGCCGTCGCTGCCGACCTTGAAGATCGCCTTGCCGCCGTTTCCGTGGAGCGGCTTGACGACGATCTCGCCATGTTCGGCCAGGAATTCACGCGCTTCCTCCAGGCTGCGCGTGACAAGCGTCGGCGGCATGAACTGCGCATAATCGAGGACGAACACCTTCTCGGGCGCGTTGCGGACGTTGGCGGGATCGTTGACCACGAGCGTCTTGTCCGAGATCCGCTCCAGCAGGTGGGTGGCGGTGATATAGCCCAGGTCGAAGGGCGGATCCTGGCGCATCAACACCACATCGGCCTCATTGCCGAGATCGAGCTTCACCGGCGCCTCGAAATGGAAATGGTTGCCCGGCACGCGCTGGACGGTGACCGGATGCGCCCGCGTCCAGACGCGGCCGTCGCGATAGTTCAGGTCTTCGGGCGTATAATGGAACAGCCGATGGCCGCGCGCTTGCGCCGAGAGCATCAGCGCGAAGGTCGAATCGCCGGCGATGTTGATCGCGTCCAACGGGTCCATCTGCACGGCGACGGTGAGCGACATTCGGCCTCCTTTTGACGCCTCTAGGTGACTTATTCGGCTAAGTCACCCTATCCAGGCGTTCTCGATATGGCGAGGGAGCGTCTTGGGGGCAATGAGGATCACGTCGACACGGATGTCATCGCCCGGCCCGGCATAGCGCGGCATCAGCACCTCGGCCGCGGCGGCGACGCGCGAGAGGCGGAACTGGTCGATCGCGAAATCCAGCTCGGCGGCGGTGCGGCGGGTCTTCACCTCGACAAAGGCGATCAGGTTGCCCTTGCGGACGACCAGGTCGACCTCCCCGGCAGGCGTGCGGACGCGGCGATCGAGGATCTGCCAGCCGCGCAGCCAAAGCCACCAGGCCGCACGCCGCTCGCCGTCACGCCCGCGAAGCTCGGCGGCGCGGCGGTCGCGTGCCATGTTAAAGCCCCTCCCCTTCAAGGGAGGGGCTTATTCTGTCCTTCATCGCCATCGCCCGGGCGTAGAGTTCCCTCCGGTCCAGCCCCAGCCGCTTCGCCACCTCGCCCGCCGCCTTCGAAGCGGGCAACCGCGTGAGCGCCTCGGCCAGCGCCATATCCGCCTCCTCGGCGGACGCAGGCGGGGCCTCGCCGGGCGGGGCGACGATGATGACGATCTCGCCCCTGGGCGGCGCATCGGCATAGCGCGCGGCAAGCGCGGAAAGCGTGCCGGTCACGCATTCCTCGAACTTCTTGGTGATCTCGCGCGCGACTCCCGCCTCGCGGTCGCCAAGCCCCTCGGCCAGTGCGCCCAGGCAGGCGGCAAGGCGCGGACCCGATTCGTAGAGCACCAGAGTCGCCCGCACCGACGCGATCTCGGCGATCGCCTCGGCCCTGGCATGCTGCTTCGAAGGCAGGAAGCCGAGAAACAGGAAGCGATCCGTGGGCAACCCGGCCAGCGTCAGCGCCGCGATCGCCGCGCAGGGGCCGGGGATCGTCACCACCAGATGCCCCGCCGCCCGCGCGTCGCGGACCAGCTTGTAGCCCGGATCGGAGATCAAGGGCGTCCCCGCGTCGGAGACCAAAGCCACCGCCTCCCTCGCCATCCGCGCGATCAGCCCGGGCCGCACGGCATCGGCGTTATGGTCGTGATAGGGCAGCATCGGCCGCTTCACGCCGATATGCCGCAGCAATCCCGCCGTCACACGGCTGTCTTCAACTGCAACCACATCGGCGCCCGAGAGTATTTCGGATGCGCGCGGGGAAAGATCGCCGAGATTGCCGATCGGGGTGGCGACGATATAGAGGCCGGGCGCTAGAACAGGTTTCATCGGGGAGAGTCATGGCAGACGCCAAAGGGATACGGCAACACGGGCTTTTCGCCCGCCTGCGCTGGGCGGTGGTCGGCGCGGCCCTGTTCATCGCCGCATGCTCCACCGGACCCCGGGTGATTCCCGAGGCGGAGAAGCCCCCCGTGGCCGAGCGCCCGGCCGAGCGGCCGGTGGTGATCCAGCCCGGCCTGCCCCAGGATATCGAGCGCCACCGCATCGCGTTGCTGGTGCCGCTCACCGGCGCCAATGCCGGCGTCGGCAAGTCGCTCCAGAACGCGACTCAGCTCGCGATCCTCGATACCGGCACCGATGCGATCCGCATCACCACCTATGACACCACCATGCCCGGCGGCGCGGCGGCGGCGGCGCAGCAGGCGGTGGCCGAGGGCAACAAGCTGATCCTGGGGCCGCTGCTGGCCGAAGATGCCCGCGTCGTGGCGCCGATCGCGCGCAAGGCGCATGTGCCGGTGCTGAGCTTCTCCAACGATGTCAGCGCGGCGGGGGGCGGCACCTTCCTGCTCGGCTATTCGCCCACCCAGTCGATCGAGCGCGTCGTCGCCTATGCCCGCACCAACGGCATCAGCCAGTTCGCCGGCCTGATCCCCACCGGCGTCTATGGCGAGCGCGCCTCGACTTCGTTCCTGCGCACGGTGGAGGGGGCCGGCGGCAAGGTGCTCGCGCTCGAGACGTTCGATGGCCGCCCGGGCTCGCTGGCCGGCGCGATCACGAAGCTCGGCCGGGTGCCCTATCAGGCGATCCTGATCGCCGGCAGCAGTGGCAGCGCGGTCGCGGCGCTGCCCGCGGTGCGCAAGACCGCCAGCGGCAAGACCGCGCGCGTGCTCGGCACCGAATTGTGGAACACCGATTCGGGAATCGGCGCCAAGGCGGTGCTGAACGGTGCCTGGTTCGCCAGCGTGCCCGACACTTTCTACCGCCAATATGCGACCAAATACCGGGCGCGCTTCGGCGCGGCGCCCTATCGGCTTTCGACGCTGGGCTATGATTCGGTGCTCCTCACCGTCCGCATCGCGCGCGAATGGAAGCCGGGCGAGGATTTCCCGGCGCAGCGGCTCAGCGATCGCGGCTTCGGCGGCGTCGACGGCGCGTTCCGCTTCGGCCGCGACGGCGTCGCCGATCGCGCACTCGAAGTGCAGGAGATCCGTGGCGGCACGGTGGTGACCGTCTCTCCCGCACCCGCCAACGTAGAGTGAGCGGTCAGTCGCGTTCCGGCACCGGCACGTTGAACCCGTTGAGCGTGGTCGAGACGAGCGCGTAGAGCCCGACCAGATAGATGAGCTCGTTGGTGCCGTGCTGGCCGAACGTCTCGACCGCGAGCCGATAGACCGGCTCGGGCAGCACGCCGCCGCGCACCAGCGTATAGGCGAGGTCGAACGCGATATTCTCTTCCGGGCTCAGGTCGACGGGCTTGAGATCGGCGACCAGGGTGGCCAGCCGCTCGGGCTTCATGCCCTCCTTCTCGGCGACGGCGATATGCGCGTAGATCTCATAGGCCGCATCGAACCGCGCCCCCACGACCAGGATTGCGATCTGGCGGACATTGTCGGGCAGGCTCGCCTCGGCGGTCATCGCCAGCGTCAGATCCCAGATCGCCTTGCCGATGCGCGGCTCGTGCAGCCACGGGTTCCACGGCCCCATCAGCGCGCCGTCCTCGCGCTCCACCTTGAAGGCGTTGAAGTTGCTGGCGATCCCCTTGCGCATCTCGTCATAGAGCGGTTTCTGCTCGGGGCTGAGCTCGGCGGGGGGTATCAGGGGCAGACGCATATCGGCGCTCCTTCTTGGATCGGATCGGTGCCAACTAGCGTAACTGCGTGACAGTTCCGATCGGCGGGGCGGCACCTGGAGCGGAAGTCCCACCCCGGCGAAGGCCGGGGCTTAGTATCGTGGGCGTTCCACCAGATACTAGGACGGATCGACATTCATCCTGTCATTTCCTCTCCCCTTGATAGGGGAGAGGATAGCGAAGCTTGGCAGCGTGCTGCCTAGCGCAGCTTGGAGAGGGGTAGAGCGGAGCGCAGCTCCGCGCGGCTGCTTTGCAGCCCCCCACCCCTCACCCAGCTCCGACTATGGCCGCGCAAGTGCGCGACCATAGTCTGCGCAACCCTCTCCCCTCAAGGGGAGAGGGGAGATAGGGCTGAATGTCCATAAAACCTAATCGAGCACGATCTCGCGCAGGATCGCCTCCAGCACGGGCATTCCCGCCTCGGTGGCGCGCAGGCGGTCGCCCTCGCGCGCCATCAGGCCCTGGCGGATGAGCTGCCCGATCGCGAGATCGTCCACCGGCGCGGTGCCGCCGGCAAGGTCGGCGATGCGCGTCAGGTCCACGCCTTCGCGCAGGCGCAGGCCCATCACCAGCCCCTCGGTCGCGCGGTTGTGCGGGGTGAGCGCGTCCTCGATCTGGAGGCCGTTGGCCTTGCGTCCGATCGCCGCCATCCAGTTCTCGGGCTTCTTGTGGCGGACCGTCGCCAGTCCGCCGCGCCGGCCATGCGCGCCGGGGCCGACGCCCGCATAATCGCCATAGCGCCAATAGGTCAGGTTGTGCCGGCTCTCCGCGCCCGGCCGCGCATGGTTGGATATCTCATAGGCCGGCAGCCCGGCGTCGGCGGCGATCGCGCGAGTCGCTTCGAACAGGTCCGCGGCGGTGTCGCTGTCGGGGATCGTCAGCGCGCCCTGCGCCGCCAGCGTGGCGAATCGCGTGCCGGGCTCGATGGTGAGCTGGTAGAGCGAGAGATGCTCGGTGCCGAAGCCGATCGCGCGGGCCAGCTCCGCTTCCCACGAAGCGAGCGACTGGCCGGGCCGGGCATAGATCAGGTCGAAGCTGACGCGGCCGAACGCCTTTTGCGCCGTCTCCAGCGCCGCGAGCCCTTCGTCCACGCCGTGCGCGCGGCCGAGGAAGCGGAGCGCCTCGTCGTCCAGCGCCTGGAGGCCGAGCGAGACGCGGTTCACCCCCGCCGCCGCCAGATCGGCGAAGCGCGCGGCCTCGACCGAGGAGGGATTGGCCTCCAGCGTGATCTCGATATCGGGCTCGAAATCCCAGTGCCGCCCCGCCGCCTCGATCAGCGCGGCGACCGTCCCGGGCGGCATCAGCGAAGGCGTGCCGCCGCCGAAGAAGATCGATCCCAGCCGCCGCCCGGGCAGCAGCGCCGCCTCATGCGCCAGATCGGCGAGCAGCGCCGCGCGCCAGGCATCCTGGTCCACCTGCTCGCGGACATGGCTGTTGAAGTCGCAATAGGGGCATTTCGACACGCAGAACGGCCAATGCACATAGAGTGCGAGCGGGAGGGTGTCGGTTTTCATAGCGAGAGGCTTGAGCGGGTAACGGGAATCGAACCGTGCGCGTAGCCCTTCAGGGCGGAGCGCCAACAAAGAATCATGGGTTCGCTACTGCAAAAATTGGAGCGGGTAACGGGAATCGAACCGTGCGCGTAGCCCTTCAGGGCGGAGCGCCAACAAAGAATCACGGGTTCGCTACTGCAAAAATTGGAGCGGGTAACGGGAATCGAACCCGTGTATTCAGCTTGGAAGGCTGCTGCACTACCATTGTGCTATACCCGCTAGCCGCGCGCCGAGTGCCATATTCGCGTGGCTGTGGTCAACCGGTAAGGCTCAGGGCCGGGCGAGCCGTTCCTCCGTGGGGGTGAAGGCCGAGCGGGCGCCCGGCGCATCGGCCACATCGGTCGCGAAATAGACGACGCCGGTGCCGGCCGCGCGATCCACCCACAGCCCCGAGCGCAGGCCATAGGCTTCGCCGGCATGGCCGATGCGGCGCGTGCCGTCGCCGAACGGATCGTCGCGGCAGCCCTGGCCGGGCGTCGGGAGGAAGGTGATCGCCAGGCCGTAGCTGCAATAGAAGCCGTGGATCGTGTCGCCGTTGCTGCCGTCATAGGTCCAGAGCGGCCGCTCCAGCAGCGCCATCGTGCGCGGGCCGAACAGCCGCACGCCGTCCACCGTGCCGCCGCCGAGCAGCAGCCGTCCGATCTTCGCCAGCCCGTGCATCGAGATGCGCAGGCCGCCCTGCGGCGCGAAGATCGCCCCGTTGGCGCCGGCGCGCCACTTGGCGAGATCGCAGCTCCCGTCGGTGGCGGGCGTCACGGAACAGGGCGGCGCCGCGCCGCGATGATCGTCCTTCACCGGCTGGCCGTCGCGATAGAGCGTCACCGCATGCGCGGCGGTCTTCGCGTCGCAGCTCGCCCAATTATAGCAGGCGTCGATCTTCAGCGGCCGCAGCACCAGCCGGTCCATCAGCCGGTCGAAGCGCTCGCCCGTCGCCTTCTCCATCACCGCGGCGATCACCGGGAAGTTGAAATTGGTGTAGCGGAACCAGCTTCCCGGCGCGTGGGCGGCGTCCCAGGCCTTGGGATCGGTCAGCACGCTGCGCATATCGGCATCGAGCGGCAGGACATAGTCGATCGTGTCGGTCAGGCTCGATCGGTGCGAGAGCAGCAGCCGCAGCGTGATCGGCGCGTCCGGAAAGGCGGGGTTGCGCAGCTTCCAGCCCAGATATTGCGAGACGTCGGCATCGAGATCGAGCCGGTGCTGCTCCACCAGCCGCAGCACCGCGATCGATGTGACGAGCTTCGAGATCGAAGCGACGCGCACCGGATCGTCGGCCATGACGGCGCGCCCGGTGGAGAGATCGGCCACGCCCTGCTGGCGGATCGAAGTCTCGCCCTTGCGGTCGAAGGCGATGCGCACGCTTGCGATCGGGTGTGGCGTGGCGGCGAGCAGCAGGGCGGTGAACAGCATGACGCGAAACCTAGGTCGGGGTGGACAGCACGCGCAAGCGAACCCTAGGCTATGGTCCCATGAACCTACGGCATATCGAAATCTTCCACGCGGTCTATGTCAACGGATCGGTGAGCGGCGCGGCGCGGGCGCTCAACGTCTCGCAGCCCTCGGTCTCGAAGATGCTGCGCCATGCCGAATCGCTGCTCGGCTTCCAGCTCTTCCAGCGCACCAACGGCCGGCTGGTGCCCACCGACGACGCGCATACGCTGTTCACCGAAGTCAGCGAGATCCAGGACAAGGTCCATGCGCTTCGCGAGGCGAGCCGCAATCTGCGGCGCGGCAGCGGCCATATGCTGCGCGTCTCGGCGCTGCCCTCGATCGCGCTCGATGCGCTGCCGACTGCGGTGGCCCAGTTCCTGCGCAGCCATGAAAGCGTGAAGTTCGATCTCCAGACCGTCCATCACGACGATCTGCTGCGCAAGCTCTACGAGCGCGAGACCGATATCGCGATCGCCTATGAGGTGCCGCATGCCGCGCCGGTGGGCCATCGCTGGCTGGGCGAGGGCGAGCTGGTGGTGCTCTATCGCGAGGAGGACATGCCGGACGCGCCGCCGCGCATCGAGCTCCAGCGGCTGCGCGACCACAAGTTCATCAGCGTGGTCGCGAGCGGCCCGATCGGCCAGCTCTTCACCCAGGAGCTGGAGCGCGCCGAGATCGTGCTGGACGAAGTCGTATCGGCCCGCACCTTCTATATCGCCACCGCTTTGGTGCGGCAGGGCGTGGGGCTGACGGTGGTCGACAGCTTCACCGCCGAGGCTTCGATGGCGCCCGGCCTCTCGATCCGGCCGCTCAAGCCGCAGGTGACGTTCGACGTCCATGCGATGTTCCTGCTCAATCGGCCGCCCACCGCGCTTGCCACCGATTTCCTCAAGACGCTCGCCCAGGTCATTGACGCGCCATAACGGCTGGCTATGCCGGGCGGGCCGATTGCTATGCGCGGTCGGGGCCGGCGGACGATAGCGTTACCGTGATGATACCTGCTCCTTATCTGCTTTACCTCGGCCACAGCACCGATTTCGCCGGCATCAAGACCTCGCGTGGACTCGCCGAGTTCCGCCGCGACGATTGCGTGGGCGAGTTCCGCCACGACGACAGCCCGCTCACCCTCGGCCTGCCCCGCCTGACGATCGCCGAAGGCGCGGCGGCGGGGGCGAAGACGATCGTGCTCGGCATCGCCAATTCGGGCGGGATGCTGGGCGGCGATCTGGTCGACGATGCCGCCGCCGCGCTGGAGGCGGGGATGAATGTCGCCGCCGGGCTGCACCAGCGGCTGCGCGACGTGCCGCGGCTGGCGGCGCTGGCCGCGGAGAAGGAGCTGACGCTGTTCGACGTGCGCGAGCCGCCGGCCGACATGGTGGTGGGCAACGGCAATCGCCGCGCCGGCCACCGCCTGCTCACCGTCGGCACCGATTGCTCGGTCGGCAAGATGTACACCACGCTGGCGCTCGCCCGGGGCCTGCGCGCGCGCGGGATCAAGGCCGATTTCCGCGCGACCGGCCAGACCGGCATCCTGATCGCGGGCGACGGCGTGCCGATCGACGCGGTGGTCGCCGATTTCATCTCCGGCGGGATCGAGATGCTCACCCCCGCGCGCCACGACGGCGGCTGGGATGTGATCGAGGGGCAGGGATCGCTGTTCCACCCCAGCTTCGCCGGCGTCTCGACCGGGCTGCTCCACGGCGCCCAGCCCGAGGCGCTCGTGCTGTGCCACGATCCGGTGCGCAGCCATATGCGCGGCATCCCCGGCCGGGGGCTGCCCGGCCTCGCCGAATGCCTGGCCGCCAATCTCCAGGTCGCGCGGCTGACCAGCCCGGAGGTGCGCGCGGTCGGCGTATGCCTCAACACCTCGCGGCTCGCGCCGGCCGAGGCGGAGCGGCTCTGCGCCGCCATCGCCGACGAGCTGGGCCTTCCCTGCACCGATCCGATCGCCTTCGGCGTCGATCCGATCCTCGACGAGCTGCTATGCTTAGACTCTTCAGCGCGCAGCACGACTGCTTCGCGCTGAGCCGCCCGTTCCGCATCTCGCGTGGGGTCAAGACCCAGGCGGATGTGGTGACGGTGACGGTGGCGGCGGACGGCGTCATCGGGCGCGGCGAGGGCGTGCCCTATCCGCGCTACGGCGAAAGCGTCGAGACGACGCTGGCGGCGATCGAAGGCGTCCGGGGCGCGATCGAGGGCGGCGCGGGGTGCGAGGAACTGCTGCGGCTGCTGCCGCCGGGCGCCGCGCGCAATGCGGTCGATTGCGCGCTCTGGGATCTCGAATCGCGCATCGCCGGAAAGTCGGTCGCCGCGCTGATCGGCGCGCCGGAGCCCGAGCGGCTGGCGAGCGCGCTCACCATCGGCATCGACACGCCGATGATGATGGGCGCCGCCGCCCGCCGCATCGCCGGTGCGCCGCTCATCAAGGTCAAGGTCGATGCGACCTTGCCCGATGCCCAGATCGCCGCGGTGCGATCGGCGGCGCCCGATGCGGCGCTGATCGTTGATCCCAACGAGAGCTGGGACCGGCGGATGGTCGAGGCGATGCAGCGCGTGCTGGTCGCGTGCCGGGTGTCGCTGCTAGAGCAGCCGGTGCCCGCCGCCGACGATGCCTGGCTGGAGGGCTTCGTGCCCGAAGTGCCGATCTGCGCCGACGAATCGGTGCATGTCGCGGCCGATCTCGATCGCGTCGCCGCGCGCTACCAGGTGGTCAACGTCAAGCTCGACAAGTCGGGCGGGCTCACCGCCGGGCTGGAGCTGGCGCAGGCGGCGCGGGCGCGCGGGCTGGGGCTGATGACCGGCTGCATGATCAGCACGTCGCTGTCGATCGCCCCGGCGCTGCACATCGCGCGCATGTCCGACTTCATCGACCTTGACGGTCCGATCTGGCTCGCGGAGGATCGCGCCGGCGGGGTGCGCGACGAGCACGGCTATATGTTGCCGCCGGCAAAGGGATTTTGGGGATCGCCATGAAGGTCGCGCTGCTGCTCGGGATTGCGGCTTTCACGCTGGGCGCGGCATCGCCGCCCGCGCCGCAAAAGGTCGACCTGCTGATCCGCGGCGGCACGATCTACACCGGCTCGGACGCGCCGTTCGTCGGCGATGTCGCGATCTCGGGCGACCATATCGTCTCGGTCGGCCCCCATGCGAACGTCACCGCGGCGCGGGTGATCGACGCCAAGGGCATGATCGTCGCCCCCGGCTTCATCGATCCGCACACCCATATGGGCGAGGATCTCGCCTCGGACGATCCGGCGAAGCGGCTGATCCCCGCCTTCCTGATGCAGGGCGTGACGACCGCCTTCATCGGCAATGACGGCGGCGGCACGCCCGATGTGGCGAAAATACTCGGCACCGCGGCGACGAAGCCGGTGGGGATCAACTATGCCGCCTATGTCGGCTTCGGCGCAGTGCGCGAGAAGGTCGTCGGCGAGGCCGATCGCGCGCCCACGCCCGAGGAACTGGCGCGCGAGAAGGCGCTGGTCGCGGACGCGATGTGCCAGGGCGCGCTCGGCCTCTCGACCGGACTCTTCTACGCGCCACAGAGCTTCTCGAAGACCGAGGAAGTGATCGAACTCGCCAGGGAAGCGGGCAGGCGCGGCGGCGTCTATGACAGCCATATCCGCGACGAATCCTCCTACACCGTCGGCCTCGCGGCGGCGATCGACGAGGCGATCCGCATCGGCCGCGACGGCGGGCTGCCTTCGCATATCAGCCATATCAAGGCGCTCGGCGTCGATGTGCAGGGCATGGCGCCCCAGATCATCGCCAAGGTGGAGGCCGCGCGCGCCGCGGGCCAGAACGTCACCGCCGATCAATATCCCTGGTCGGCCTCGGGCACGAGCCTGGTCGCCTCGCTGATGCCGCTCTGGGCGCAGGACGGCGGCCGCCCGGCGCTGCTCAAGCGCTTCGACGATCCCGCGCTGGCGGAGAAGCTGCGCGCCGGCATCGTCGAGAATCTGCGCAAGCGCGGCGGCGCGGAGAAGCTGCTGATCGTCGAGGGGCAATATGCCAACCAGACGCTCGCCCAGGTGATGCAGGCGCGCGGCGAGGATGCCGTGACCGCCGCGATCGCCGTGATCCGCATCGGCGATCCGGGCGTCGTCTCGTTCAACCAGAGCGAGGACGACATCGCCGCCTTCATGAAGCAGCCTTGGGTGATGACCGGCTCCGACGCATCGGGCGGCCATCCGCGCGTCTATGGCACCTTCGCGCGCAAATATTCGAAGTACGTCGTCGCCGATCACGTCCTGACGCTGCGCGAATTCATCGAGCGCAGCTCGGCGTTTCCGGCGGACTGGTTCGGGCTGAAGGGGCGCGGGCATCTGAAGCAGGGCGCGTTCGCCGATCTGGTCGTGTTCGATCCCAAGACCTATGCCGCGCGCGCCACTTACGAGCAGCCGACCCTGCTCGCCGCCGGGGTGCAGACCGTGGTGGTCAACGGCGTGGTCGCGGTCGACAAGGGCGCGCTCACCGGCAAGGCCGGCGGCCGCGCGCTCGCGCATGCCCCCACGCCCGGAAGCTGCCATTGATACATCGGGCGCATGGCTTCCTATTTCTCCCCTCCCTGCAAGGGAGGGGATCAAGGGGTGGGTCTAGCGGAGCCGAGGCTCGATGCCTCGGTTTCGCTTCGACTGCGGGGGCGCGGCTGACGCCGCGCACCCACCCCCAGCCCCTCCCTTGCAGAGAGGGGAGTACATCTTGCTGAAGGCCTGGTTCGCGACGGCGCTGTGGAAGCGCGTCCTCGGCGCGCTGGCGCTGGGCCTGGTCTTCGCGCTGGTCTGGCCCTCGGCCACGCCGCACGTCCAGTTCCTCGGCGACCTGTTCGTCCGCGCGATCCGGATGCTGGTCGCGCCGATCGTGCTGGTGACGATCGCGTCGGGCATCACCTCGCTCGCCGATCCCAGGCGCCTGGGCGGGCTGGGCGGGCGGACGATCGGGCTGTTCGCCCTCACCACCGCGATCGCCGTCTCGGTCGGCATGCTGGTGGCGGCGCTGATCCGCCCCGGCATCGGCGCCCCGCTCGGCACCGCCGCGCCGCACGCGCTGGGCACCCCGGTCACCCCCTATGACCAGCTGATCGGCATCATCCCCCTCAACATCGTCGATGCGCTCGCCAAGGGCGACATGCTCGCGCTGATCTTCGTCGCGATCCTGCTCGGCTGCGGCACGGTGATCGCGGGCGAGGCGGGCAAGCCCTTCACAGCCGTGCTGCAATCCATCTCGGCGGTGCTGCTCAAGGTCGTCGGCATCGTCATGGAGGCGACGCCGTTCGGCGTGTTCGCGCTGATCGCCAATGCCGTGGCGGCGAACGGGACGGCGGTGTTCGTCCATGTCGGCTGGCTGGCGCTGGCGGTGGTGCTGGGCTCGGCGATCCAGATCGTCGTGGTGCACAGCCTGATGCTCCGGCTGCTCGCGCGCCTGCCGCTGCTGCCCTTCTTCCGCGGCATCGTCGATGCGCTGGTCGTCGCTTTCTCCACCGCCTCCAGTTCGGCGACATTGCCGGTGGCGATGCGTGTGGCCGAGCAGAATCTCGGCGTCGGCCGTCCGGTATTCTCCACCGTGCTGCCGCTGGGCGCGAGCATCGGCAAGGACGGCACGGCGATGTATGTCGGCCTGCTCAGCATGTTCGCGCTCCAGGCGTTCGGCACGCCGCTCACGCCGCAGGTCTATGGCGTCGTCCTGCTCACCGGCGCGCTCGCCGCGTTCGGCACGGCGCCGGTGCCCTCCGCCTCGCTGTTCATGCTCGCCGCGGTGCTCTCGGCGGTCGGCATCGCCCCCGAACAGACCGCGCTGGTCGTCGGCTTCGTGCTGCCGTTCGATCGGCTGCTCGACATGACCCGCACCGTCCCCAGCGCCAGCGCGAACCTGGCCGTCGCCACCTGCGTCGCGCGCTGGGAAGGGGAATTGGACGAGACCGTCTACCGGGGGGAAGACGCAGCATGAAGCGCAGCATTTTCGCGGCGGCGCTGCTTATCGCCACGCCCGCGGCGGCGCAGGACAGCCTGCAGGCCCGCGTCGAGGCGAAGCTGGGTGAGGCCGGGCCGGGCGTCCGCTTCGGCCTGGTCGTGGCGGGCGAGGATGGCAGCGAGATCGTCGCGGTCAATCCCGACGGGCGCTTCATTCCCGCGTCGAACACCAAGATGTTCACCACCGCGGCGGCCTTCGCGACTCTGCCCGGCATCGACCGGCCCGACACGGTGGGCGGCGCCTCGGTGCGGATCGAGGGGCGCGACGTGGTGCTGGAGGGGCATGGCGACGCGCGCTTGTCGAGCGCCGACGATTGCGCCGTGGATTGCCTCGCCGCTTTGGCCGATGCGGTGGCGGCGAAGACGCGCGTGGTGCGCGACGTGATCGGCGACGATACGCTCTTCCCCGACGAGCGCTGGAGCCCGGGGATGAGCTGGAACAACATCCCGACGCGCTCGGGCACCGGCATCTCGGCGCTGACGCTCGACGACAACGAGCTGGCCGCACAGGTGATCCCGGGCGCGGCGGGCGAGACCCCGAAGCTCGTCATGCTGCCCTATTTCGAGGTCGAGAACCGCGCCATCACGGTGGCATCGGGCAGAACCGGGATCGCCGCCGACCGCATGCCCCTTAGCCGCACGATCCGGCTGACGGGCACGATCGCCGCGGGTGCTGAGCCGGCGAAGCTGCGCTTCGGAATCGACGATCCGGCCGATTATGCCGCCTGGCGCTTGAAGGCGCTGCTGGAGGCGCGCGGCGTGCGCGTGACGGGCAAGGCGATGGCGCGGCACCGGCCCTTGTCGCCGTCCGATGATCCCAAGGTGCGCAAGGGCGCTCCGGCCGCGCGTCCGCCCGTGATCGAGCCGCTGGCCAGGCTCACGCCCCCGCCGCTGATCGAGGATCTGACGCTCACCAACAAGGTCAGCCAGAATCTCCATGCCGAGCTGTTCTTGCGCCGCGTCGCCGTGCAGCAGGGCAGCGGATCGATCGCCGACGGCGTCGCGGTGGTGGAGGCGATGCTGGCGGGCGCCGGCGTCCCGCGCCGCGCCTATGACTTCTCCGACGGCTCGGGCATGTCGACCTACAACCGCGTCGCCCCGCGCGGCGTGGTGACGTTCCTGCGCTGGATTGCTGCGCAGCCCTGGGGTGCAGCATGGCGCGGCACGCTGCCCAATGCCGGCGCCGACGGCACGCTCGCCCGCCGCTTCCGCGGCACGCCGCTGGAGGGCAGGCTGTTCGCCAAGACGGGCACGCTCAACGCCACCAACGGCCTGTCGGGCTATATGATCGGCAAGAGCGGGCGCACGCTCACCTTCTCGGCCTATGCCAATGATGTGCCCGAAGACGTGAACGCCACCCGGGCGATGGACGCTGCGCTGGAGCTGATCGCGGCGGAGAATTAAGGCGCGGCTCGCGGCGAAGGGGCGAAACTCCCTCTCCCCATTGGGGAGAGGGAAGGGGCCCGCTCGCGCAGCGAGTGGGAAGGGAGAGGGGCAGTCGTAGCCACTCCCACTGCCCCTCTCCCTTCCGCCGACTTCGTCGGCTCCCTCCCTCTCCCCGATGGGGAGAGGGATTTTAGATCCGCATGCGAAACCGCTGGCAATGTAGGATTTCACCTGCTTGGCTGCCGCGCCGCCAATGGCGTTGCTCTTTGAACCTTGGATAGAAGCCGGCCGGGACGCTGCCTGGGCGCGTCGGTGTCGCGTATATGCCGCGTGCGTGGAGCGCCAACGGCGCATCGGTGTCGCGTCGGTGTGGCCGCCCCGTCGCGTTGCAGCGGCGCTTCCCTGCGCACCCCTCTGGGAAGAGAGGAAACGCACCCCGCCAGCGAGTCAACTTGGTCAACCGGCAACCGACAGCCGGGAAATCGCTCAGCCCGCGTCCCACGCTCCGATCACCGCATCCCCGGTCGCGGGCCGCAGCGTGAAGATGCCGCTGTCGAAATGCCGGCTCGGATGCACCCGGTTGGTGAGCAGCGTCCAGGCCAGGCCCCGCTCGAAATCGATCCACAGCCCGGTGCCGGTGAAGCCGGTATGGCCGATCGTTTCATCGGAGCAGGCCTGCCCGCCAGACCAGCCGGCGAACTTGCGTTCCCAGCCGCAGGTGCGGTGGCTGTATTGGCGGGTGCGGATCGCCTGGAGCATCGCCGGCGAGGCGCCGGTGCCGTCGAGCAGCCCCTGCGCGAAGCCCAGCACCCCGGCCACCGTGCCGAACAGCCCGGCATGGCCGGTCTCGCCGCCCATCGCCGCGCAATTCTCATCATGCACCTCGCCCTTGAGCACGCGGTCCCGCCACATGCAGCGCTCGGTGGCGACGGCGGGGCCGGGCGGCGGGCCGTAGCTCAGGCCCGGTCCCAGCGGCCAGTCGGACAGCGGCTCGCCGGTGATCCGCTCGATCGCGATGCCGAGCAGGATGAAGTTGATGTCCGAATAGACCGGCTCGACATGCCGCCATTCGCGCTGGAGGACGAAGGCGCGGAGCCGGTCCGGATCGTCGCCATAGGTGTAGATCGGCTCGACGGCGGGCAGATGGGTGCGGTGCGCCAGGCAGTCGCGGAAGGTCAGCTTGCGCTCGGCGGCGTTGGCGACGTCGTATTGGCGCAGGTCGGGGATCGCGTCGGTCAGCGGCCGGTCGAGGTCGAGCCGGCCTTCGTCGGCGAGCTGGAGGATGATCGTCGTGGTCGCGATCACCTTGGAGACCGAGGCGAGGTCGAACCAATGGTCCTCGGTCAGCATCTCGGCTTCGGGGACGAGCGCGGCCATGCCGATGTGGCGGACCCAGCGCCGGCCGTCGGCGCTCACCACGCCGAGCGTCGCGCCGGGGATGCGGCCCGCCGCCACGGATGCGGCGGCGGGAGCGAATGCGGGGTCGATCGTGTCGATCATGATGCGTCGTCGGGCCGCGGCCGGGCGCGGAGGATCAGCGGCAGGAAGACGATCGCGGCGAGGCTCATCGTTCCCGCCATGAGGAAGAAGCCGTCATAGCCGATCGCCTTCTGGAATACGCCGGACAATCCCGCCAGCAGACGGGGCAGCAGGAAGGCGAGCCCGGACAGCAGGGCATATTGCGCGCCGGGGAAGCGCGGGTTCACCAGCAGCGAGAGATAGACGACGAAGACCGCGCCTTCGAAGCCATGGCCGAACTGGTCGACCGCCATGGCGAGATAGAGGTCGAAGTCGCCCGCCGTCACCGGCAACGATCCGATGTGGAACCATAGCGGCCCGCCCGGCGCCTGGTGCGCCAGCCAGGCGAAGATCCAGTTGGAGAGCGCCGACATCACCGCGCCGATCGCCAATGCCCAGCCCATCGGCGCCTTGGCCGCCAGCCAGCCGCCCAGCGCCACGCCCAACATGCTCGAAAAGAGCGCGACGAACCCGTCCGCCACGCCGATCTGGGTCAGGCCATAGCCGAGCGCGTTGAACAGCGGGTGGGAGAGCGTGAGCGCCATCACGTCGCCCATCCGGTAGACCGAGACGAACAGCAGGATCGGGATGATGACGATGCCGTATCGCCAGGCCACATTGATGTACGGGGCCAGCGCCGCGGTGTTGAGCAGGGGATGGTCCGCCGGCAGCTTGACGATCCACGGCACCGCGGCGCCCAGCGCGATGAACGGTATCAGCGCGATCCCGAACACATAATAGCTCATCACGCTGGGGTTGCGCATTCCGATCGAGCCGATCGCCGCGAGCAGCGCCCAGCCGACCGCCGCGGCGACCGCCAGGCTCGCCCCGAGCACCAGCGTGCTGGCGATCAGCCCGGTGGCGAGCGCCGTGCTGCGCCCGCCGCCACGTCCGGGATCGGGGCGCATCGCCGCGAGGATCGGGAAAGGCAGGAAGGAGGCCGCCGCGATGACGAGATAGGCGATCGTCCAGTCCCAGGCGGCGGCGATCAGGATCGCGCCGCTCCCGGCCGCCACCATCGCGCTGCGATAGCCCCACAGGTTCGCGGCCACCAGCGGCCCCTGCTGCTCGGCGGTGGGAGCGAGCTCGATGCGCCAGGCGTCGGCCGCGACTTCGAGCGTGGTGGTCCAGAAGGCGAGCAGCACCGCGAACAGCGCGGTCACCGGCAGATTGGTATCCGCGGACGTGAACGCCATCGCCACGGTCGAGAGGAAGATGCCGAGCTGCGAGAGCATGATCCAGCCGCGCCGCTTGCCCCAGAAGCGGCCGAAACCGGGCACGTCGTACTTGTCGAGCAGCGGCGCCCAGGCGAATTTGAAGGTCGGCAGCAATGCCACCCAGGCGAAGAAGCCGACCGTGACGATATCGACGTCGTGCCGCGCCAGCCGCAGCAGCAGCACCGCGTTGAACATGTAGAAGGGCAGGCCGGCCGAAAAGCCGAGCAGCACATACAGCGCCATGCGGCCCAGGCCGGGGCGGATGACGGATGCTTGCGGAGTCGTGTCAGCCAAGCGTGTGGCTCGCGGATTCATGCGAGGAGTGCAGCAATTTCGGTCCCCCGGGGCAGCATTTCCGCAACGCTCGGCCGTGCGGCGCGATACGTCAATGGCCGGAAATGGACGGAAAAGCCCGCGGTGTTGCGCCCGCGCCACGTTTCGCGACAATTCCAAGACAGGAAATGCCGCGACGTTATGGATTGTGCAACAGATACTATGGCGCACCGCAACATTCTTGTTACTTAATGTCGCAGGCCGCTCTGGGGTTGAGCGGCGCTTGGGGGCCATGACCATGCTTGCTGCGAAGTCTTTCAAATTGATGCTGGTATCGGGCACGGCGCTCGCCGGGCTCGCCGTTGCGGCCCCTGCCGCCGCGCAGACGCAGGCCGACCAGGACACACAGGAGGCCGCGACGCCGACCGGCGCCGCCGTTCCGGTCTCGGATCCGGAGGAAGTCCAGGCGAAGAGCAACGAGATCCTGGTCACCGGATCGCGCATCAAGCAGGATCCGAACAATTCGGCGCTGCCGCTCCAGGTGATCACGACGCAGGAGCTGTCGCGCAACGGCATTTCGAGCCCCGAGCAGCTCGTGATGTTCCTGTCGACCAACGGCAGCGGCGCGGACAATCTCGCCTCCAACGCCGATGTCACCAGCGGCGCGCAGCGCGGCACCAACGGGCTTTCCGCCGCCAATCTGCGCGGCCAGGGCAGCGCGGCCACGCTGGTCCTGCTCAACGGCCGCCGCGTCGCGGCGCACGGCCTCACCGGATCGGCGGTGGACGTCAACCAGATCCCGTTCGCGGCGATCGAGCGTGTCGAGGTGCTGAAGGACGGCGCGTCGGCGATCTACGGCACCGACGCGGTCGGCGGCGTGATCAACTTCATCACCAAGAAGGATTATCAGGGCCTGGGCCTCCAGGGTTTCACCGACGTCACCGAAGCGGGCGGCGGCAACATCTATCGTCTTTCGGGCATCGCCGGGTATGGCGATCTCGACAAGGACGGCTTCAACGTGATGGGCGCGGTCGCCTATAGCTGGAACCAGATCCTGCGCGGCTCGGACCGCGGCTTCGTCAACGGCAACCAGCCCAATCGCGGCCTTTCGATCGATACGCGCGGCACGCCGATCGCGACGATGTTCCCGCTGAACCCCAATGCGACCGGCGGCTTCCCGAACGGGACGCTGCTGGGCGGCACCACCGCGGCGAACGCCACGACCGGAGCGCCCAGTAACCGGCTCGAGAACCTGCTGATCCCGGGGAGCACGGTGCGCGCGGACGGCGGCATCAACACGCTCGATCTTCCGGGCGGCGCCGGTTGCGACAGCATCGACGGCGGCATGGCCTATGACGAGCAGCTCTGGAACGCGCCGGGCGCGGCCTATGCCTGTTCGTGGGATACGGGTCGTGCGGCGGTGATCCAGCAGCCGATCGAGACGCTGACCTATTATGGCCGCGGCGTCGTGCGGATCGCGGGCCAGCACGAGCTGTCGCTCGAAATCACCGGATCGGACGCCAATTCGGCCAAGAGCTTCTCGAACGCCCAGGTTTCCGGCAACACCACCAACCTGCCGGTCGCCTATCCGCTGAACGCGCTTACGGCGCCGACCTATAATGCGATCTACAACTCGCTGATCGCAGCGTTCCCCAATGCGGGCATCCAGGCCAATTACGGCAAGCCGATCGCCTATCGCTGGCGCTGCGACGCCTGCGGCCCGCGCGAATACCAGACCGAGACCAAGACGTTCCGCGCCGCCCTGGGCCTCGAAGGTCCGCTGTGGGAGGGCTGGGACTATCGGGCCGGCGCTTCCTATGCGCGAAGCGAATCTTCTTCGGTCCTGGGATCGGGCTATTATTATCGCGGCACCAATGCGGCCAATGCGCCCGATCCGGGTGCGCCCACCGCGCCCGGCGCGACGCAGCCCGGCCTGCTCGGGGTGCTCAACGCCGGCCTTATCAATCCGTTCAGCCTGCAGCAGACGCCCGAGGGCCTCGCCGCGCTCGATGCCGTTTCGGCCTATGGCGCGACGCTGTATGGCGGCCGCTATGAAGTGAAGCAGTTCGACGCATCGGTGTCGGGTCCGCTGTTCCACATCTGGGGCGGCGACGTGCAGATCGCTGCCGGCATCGATTATCGGCGCGAGACCTATGAGTTCAACGGCTCCGATGCCGCGGCGGCGACGGCGCCCGTCATCTTCCTGGCGGCGTTCGACAACGTCAACGCGCTGACTCCGAAGAATCGTAACGTGAAGGCGGCCTATGCCGAGGTGCTGGTCCCGCTGCTGCCGGGCCTGGAAGTCACCGGCGCGGTGCGCATCGACGATTATACCGGCTTCGGCTCGACGACCAATCCGAAGGTTGCGATCAAGTTCCACCCGATCGACCAGATCATGTTCCGCGGATCCTACAATACCGGCTTCCGCGTGCCGTCGTTCAACCAGATCTTCAACGGCATCACCGAATCGCCCTATGCGGGAAGCGACCTCGCCGATCCGGTGCGGTGCCCGGGCGGCGTTCCCAATGCGACCGACCCGGCCTGCGCCTTCATTCGCCCAAACATCTGGACGGGCGGTAACGGCCAGCTAGGGCCGGAGACGACGAAGCAGTTCAATGCGGGCGTGGTCATCCAGCCGGCGCACAATTTCAGCTTCTCGGCCGATTGGTGGTCGATCTCGGTCGACAACACGATCCAGTTGCTGACGCTGCGCCAGTTGATCGAGAATGCGGCGCTGTTTCCGGACAATTTCATCCGCGATCCGGCGACCGACGAAATCACCACCATCGACAATCGCTGGGTGAATGCCGGCTCGCGCCGGACCCAGGGCCTCGAATTCTCGGCCCGCGGCGGCATCGAAGGGCTGGGCGGCCTGTTCTCGGCGGGCCTGGACGGCACGCTGCTGCTGAAGAAGCGCGAGAAGCTGACGCCGTCCGCGCCCTATGGGCCGAGCCTGATCGGCGTGTTCAGCTTCGCCGGCGATCTGGGCGTCAAGTGGAAGCACAATGCGTTCCTGAGCTATACGAACAATGACATCAGCCTGTCGCTCAGCCAGATCTTCCGTAAGGGTTACAAGAACTTCGCGCTGCCCGGCATCGCCGCGGGCACGATCACACGGCCGGACTATAACGAGTATGTGAAGGACTATGTGATCTACAACGCATCGGTCGCCTATACTGGCATCCCCGGCTACAAGCTGACCGCCGGCATCCGGAACCTGTTCGACACCGATCCGCCCTTCGCCATCACCTATGACGGCAATACCGGCGCAGGCAGCTCGTGGGAGCCGCGCGTGGCCGATCCGCGCGGACGCTCGTTCACCATTGCGGCGGAGGTGAAGTTCTAAGGCAGACGTTTTCCCACCCTTATCCGTCGGCTCCTGCTTTGTGCCGGAGCCGACGAACGGGGTTTTTTGCGATCACGGCCACCTGGGGCGGAGGGTGATTGGTTTCAGGATAAAGAAGAGAGGATGCTCCGGGGAGGGCGCTTCTTCACCGCGGTGAAGGAGCGCCCTCTTCGTTTGTGCGGGGCGCGGGGCCTGCATTGGTCGGCTCGAGCAGCGAATCGCCGCCCAGCGTGCGGTAGAGCGTGACGAGGTTGCTCGCCCGGACCAGCCGGGTGCCGACCAGTCCGCGCTCAGCCGAATAGAGCGAGCGTTGCGCGTCGAGGCTGGAGAGGAACGTGTCGATGCCGCCGCGATAGCGGGCCTCGGTCAGCCGATAAGTGTCGCTCGCCGCCTCGGCCTGGGCCTGGTCGGCGCGGAGCTGCTCGGTGATGGTGCCGCGGCGGGCCAGCGCGTCGGAGACTTCGCGGAAGGCGGTCTGGATAGCCTTCTCATAGGTGGCGACTGCCGCCTGCTGCTGCGCCTCGCTGAGCGCGACGCCGGCGCGCCCGGCCCCGGCGCTGAAGATGGGGTAGCTGCCGCTGGCGCCGGCCGACCAGTTGAAGCCCTCGCCCGAGAATATCCCGCGCAGCGCGTCGCTGGCGACACCCAGCAGGCCGGTGAGCGAGATGCGCGGGAACAGCGCCGCGCGGGCCGCGCCGATCTCGGCATTGGCGGCGCGGAGCTGATATTCGGCCTGCACCACGTCGGGCCGGCGCAGCAGGATGCCCGAATCGATTCCGGCGGGCAGCTCGGCGATGGCAGTCTCGGTCTCGTCGATCGAGGCGGGGAGCAGCGACGGATCGATCGGCGCGCCGACCAGGAGCTGGAGCGCGTTGATGTCCTGCGCGAGCGCGGTGCGTTGTGCCGCGACGTCCGATTGCGCAGTGGCGAGCACCTGTTCGGCCTGGCGCAGGTCGGTGCGCGGCGCGATGCCGCCGTCGAGCCGCGCGCGGGTGAGCTGCACGCTGCTCCCGGCGCTGGTGGCGGTGTCCTGCGCGATCTTGAGCAGGCTGGCGTCGGCGGCATAGTTCAACCAGGCATCGGCGATGTCGCCGACCAGGGTGAGCCAGGTCGCCCGCGCGCCGGCCTCGGTCGCGAAATAGCGGTTCTGCTCGGCGCGGCTCAGCGAGGCGAGGCGGCCGAACAGGTCGAGCTCGAAGCTGGTGATGCCGGCATCGGCCGAGAAGCGCGTGCGCGTGCCCGAGCTGTTGCTGCCCGTGTTGCCCGAACTGGTGCCGTCGGAGACGGTGCCGCCGGCGCTCCCGTCGATCTGGGGAAGCTGCCCGGCGCGCTGGATGCGGTAATTGGCGCGCGCTGCCGCGATGTTGGCGGCGGCGATCCTGAGGTCGCGATTCTCCGCGAGCGCCTGTCCGATCAGCTTCTGCAGCCGCTGGTCGCGGAAGATGTCGCGATAGGTGACCGCCGGCAGCGATGATTCGCTCTGCTTGAGATAGGCGTCGCCCACCGGCCAGGAGGCCGGCACCGGCGCTGCCGGCTGGACATATTTCGGGTCCATCGAGCAGCCGGCCAGCGCCGTGCCGGCGCACAGGAACAATGCGATCCGCTTCATGGCTGCGCCTCCGGCTGAGGCTCGTCATGGTGATGATGCAGCCGGTTGAGCGCGTCGCGCGTGGTCCGGCGGACGATCACGAAGAACAGCGGGATATAGAAGATCGCGAGGATCGTCGCGGTCAGCATGCCCCCGATCACCGAAGTGCCGATGGCGATGCGGCTGTTGGCGCCGGCGCCGGTCGAGATTGCCAGCGGCAGCACGCCGAAGATGAAGGCGAGGCTGGTCATCAGGATCGGGCGGAGACGGATGCGGGCGGCCTCCAGCGCGGCCTCGATCACCCGCTTGCCCTGCTTCTCGGCGGCCTCGGCGAATTCGATCATCAGGATGGCGTTCTTGGCGGCCAGGCCCATCGTGGTGAGCAGGCCGATCTGGAGATAGACGTCGTTCTGCAAGCCCCGCAGCGTCACCGCGAAGATCGCGCCGACCAGCCCGAGCGGAATGACGAGCAGCACCGCGATCGGGATCGACCAGCTCTCGTACAGCGCGGCAAGGCACAGAAACACGACCAGCAGCGAAACGCCGTAGAGCAGCGGCGCCTGGCCCGAGGACAGCCGCTCCTGATAGGAAAGACCGGCCCAGGCGACGCTGGTGCCCGGGATCTGCGCGGCGAGCTCTTCCATGCGCCGCATCGCCTCGCCCGAGCTCTTGCCCGGCGCGGCCTGGCCCTGGAATTCGAAGGAGGAGATGCCGTTGAAGCGCGACAGGGTGGTCGGCGCCGTCGCCCAGCTCGTCTGCGCGAAGGCGGAGAAGGGCGCCATCTCGCCATTGTTGCTGCGCACGAACCATTCGCCGATATTGCCCGGCGCGGCGCGATATTGCGCATCGCCCTGGACGTAGACGCGCTTCACGCGGCCGCGATCGATGAAGTCGTTGACATAGCGGCCGCCCCAGGCGGTCGACAGCGTGCTGTTGACGTCGCCCTGGTTGAGGCCGAGCGCGGAGAGCTTCTCCTGGTCGATATCGACCTTGAGCGTCGCGACGTCGGGCAGGTCGGACAGGCGGATCTGGGCGAGCTCCGGATCGGCCATGGCTGCGGCCAGCAGCTTGTCGCGCGCGACGACGAAGTCCTCGCGGCTCATGCCGCTGGCGTTCTGCAGCTCCATGGTGAAGCCGGTGGACTGGCCGAGGCCGCGGATCGCCGGCGGCACCAGCGCGAAGACCTGGGCGTCGCGGAAATTGCGGAAGGCGCCCGAGGCGCGGCCGACGATCGCGTCGGCTGTATTCTTGCTGCCCTTGCGATCGGACCAGTCGGTGAGGTTGAGGAAGCCCTGGCCGGTGTTCTGGCCGCTCGCGCCGCCGCCACCGCCACCGCCGGTGACGGTGAACATGGTCGCGACGTTCTTGCCTTCCTGACCCAGGAAATAGCGTTCGATCGCGAGCTGCACGTCCTGCGTGCGGCTCTGGGTCGCGCCGGCGGGCAGGCGGAACTGGATCGACGCGGCGCCCTGGTCCTCGGTGGGCAGGAAGCCCGTCGGCAGCCGGTAGAACATCAGCACGAGCAATGCGCAGATCACGGCATAGATCGCCAGGAAGATCCATTTACGATCGATGACCTTGGTGACGGCGGCCGTATAGCGATCGACGCCACGCTCGAAATTGGTGTTGAACAGGTCGCGTGCGCCGCCGAAGAAGCGACCGACGGCCGGGAAGCGATGCTCGACCCAGCCGTTATGGTCTTCGCTCTTCTTCTTGAGCAGGGTCGCGGTGAGCGCCGGCGTCAGGATCAGCGCGACCAGCACCGACAGCACCATGGCCGAGACGATCGTCACCGAGAACTGGCGATAGATCACGCCGGTCGATCCGCCGAAGAACGCCATCGGCAGGAACACGGCGGAGAGCACCATCGCGATGCCGACCAGCGCCATCTGGATCTGGTCCATCGACTTGATCGTCGCGTCGCGCGGGGAGAGGTTCGGATCCTCCTCCATCAGGCGCTCGACATTCTCGACCACGACGATCGCGTCGTCGACAAGCATGCCGATCGCGAGCACCAGCCCGAACAGCGTCATCGTGTTGATCGAGAAGCCCAGCGCATAGAAGACCGCGAAGGTGCCCAGCAGCACCACCGGCACCGCGACGAACGGGATCAGCGTCGCGCGCACGCTCTGGAGGAAGATGAACATGACGATCACGACGAGGATGATCGCCTCGATCAGCGTCTTGACCACTTCCTCGATCGACAGCTTGATGAAGCCGGTCGTGTCGTTGGCATAGGCATAATCGAGCCCGGACGGGAAGGTCTTGGCGATCTCCGCGACGCGCGCCTTCACCAGCTCGGCCGTCGTGAGGGCGTCGGCGCCCGGGGCGAGCGAGACGGCGATGCCGGCGCCGGGATGCCCGTTGACGCGGCTGACCGAATTATAGCTTTCGGCGCCGAGCTCGATCCGCGCCACGTCCTTCAGCAGCACGGTGGCGCCGCTGGTATCGGTCTTGAGGATGATCTTGGCGAACTGATCCGGCGTCTGGAGCCGCGACTGGGCCGTCACGGTGGCGTTGAGCATCTGCGTGGGCGGCTGGGGCTGGCCGCCGATCTCGCCCGCCGCCACTTCGGTATTCTGGTTCTGGATCGCGGTGACGATGTCGCCCGGCATCAGCGAATAGCTCGCCAGCCGATCCGGGTTCAGCCAGATGCGCATCGCATAGGGCGCGCCGAACACGTTGGTATCGCCGACGCCGGGAATGCGGGCCAGCGGATCCTGCATGTTGGACGCCATCCAGTCGGACACGTCCTGGTTGGTGCGCTTGTCGGTCTTGTCGAACACGCCGACCAGCAGCAGCGAATCGGGGTTGGACTTGGTGACGCGCAGCCCCTGCTGCTGGACCTGCTGGGGAAGGCGGGAAAGCGCCTGCTGGACCTGGTTCTGCACCTGGACCTGGGCGATGTCCGGATCGGTACCCTTCTCGAACGTGACCGAGATGTTCACCTGGCCGCGCGAGGTGGACGAGGTGGTGAAATAGAGCAGTCCGTCGATGCCGGTGAGCTGCTGCTCGATCACCTGGGCGACGCTGTTCTGCACCGTCTCCGCCGACGCGCCGGGATAGGTGGCGCGGACATTGACCTGGGGCGGCGCGATATCGGGATATTGCGCGATCGGCAGCGACAGGATCGCCCCGGCGCCCATCAGCATGACGATGATCGCGATCACCCAGGCGAAGATCGGGCGATCGATGAAGATGCGTGACATCGGAGGTCAGCCGCCCTTATTCTGGGCCGCGCCGGCGCCCTGGCGCCCCTTGGGCGCCTCGATGCGCTGGGGGGCGGTGGCGGGAACGGGCTTGATCTCGGCGTCAGGCCGCACGTTGGCGGTGCCCTGGACGATGATCTTGTCGCCCGGCGCGAGGCCCTGGGTCACCACCCAATTGGGGCCGATCGTGCGTTCGGCGATGACGGTGCGGGCCACGGCGCGGTTGCCCGGGCCGACCACCCAGACGGTGGCATTGCCCTTGGGATCGCGGGCGACACCGGCCTGCGGCACCAGGAATGCCTGGGTATCGATCGCCTGGGCGAACACCGCGCGGACGAACATGCCCGGCAGCAGCACGCCCTGCGGATTGGCGAAGCGCGCGCGCAGCGTGACGGTGCCGGTATTCTCGTTGACCATCACTTCGGAGAATTCGACCGTGCCGGTCTGGCCGAAATCGCTGCCGTCCTCGAGCTTGAGGCGCACCGCGGCGCTGGCCGGTATCACGCCGCCACGGGCGAGCGCCTTGCGCAGCGCGAGCATGTCGGCGCTCGATTGCTGGATGTCGACATAGATCGGATCGAGCCGCTGGATCGCCGCCAGCGGATCGGTCTGGTTGGTGGTGACGAGCGCGCCCTCGGTCACCAGCGAACGGCCGATCCGGCCGGTGATCGGGGCGGGCACGCGGGTGAAGCGCAGGTTGATCTGCGCGGTATCGAGCTGCGCCTTGTTCTGTGCCACCGCCGCCTCGGCCTGGCGGGCCTGGGCGAGGGCATCGGTATAATCCTGCTGCGCCACCGCCTGCATCTGGGCGAGCGGACGATAGCGATCGGCGCGGACCTTCGCGGCCTCGGCATTGGCGCGCGCGCTCTGCAGATTCGCCTGCGCCTGATCGACGGCGGCCTGATAGAGGCTGGGATCGATCTGGTAGAGCGTCTGCCCCTGCTGGACGATCGCGCCCTCCTGGAAGAAGCGGCGGCGGATGATGCCGGCGACCTGAGGCCGGACCTCCGAGGATTGATAGGCGGTGACACGGGCGGAAAGCTCGGTCGTCACCGGCACGCTGCTGGGCTGGACGACGACGAAGCCGACCTGCGGCGGGCCGCTTTGGCCACGTCCCTTTTTCTGGGCACTGCCTCCGCTACCGCTGCATGCTGAGAGAATGGATGCCGCGGCCAACAGGGTGAGGCCCGAACGGCGAAGGCTGGTCGGTAGGATTGGAGCCAATTCAAGAACCCGCTCATAGCGCTCCCCGGAAGCGGGGGGCGCAGGTCAATTGCGAAACTCGCTCATAGGCAAGCGGTTTCTTTCGTTCCACAGGAGAAATATCCCGGAAACGCGAAAGGCGCGTCCATTCGGGACGGGTTTTCACATTTCGGGAGCGGGCGGAAGTCCTTGGCGGCCGGGTCTCAGAAATGCGGCCGGATGCCCGCATTTCCGGGGCGGCGCGGCGGCAGTGATCTCGTGCGTTGCGATAGCGGCTGAACGCGCCTAATCGCGCGGCGATGGCACGTATCGAAACCCCCAAGCGCATCCGGGGCACCCAGGACATCTTCGGCGACGAGCAGCGGCGCTTCGCGGCCGTGCTCGAGAAATTCGATCGGGTGCGGCGGCTCTATTGCTTCCAGCGCGTCGAAATCCCGGTGTTCGAGGCGACCGGCGTGTTCGCGCGGTCGATGGGCGAGACCAGCGACGTCGTCTCGAAGGAGATGTATACCTTCGAGGACAAGGGCGGCGACCTTATCACGCTGCGTCCCGAGTTCACCGCCGGCATCTGCCGCGCCTTCATCACCGAGGGCTGGCAGCAGCATGCGCCGATGAAGCTGGTCACGAGCGGCGCGGTGTTCCGCTACGAGCGGCCGCAAAAGGGGCGATTCCGCCAGTTCCACCAGATCGACGCCGAGATCATCGGCGCGGCCGAGCCGGCGGCGGACGTCGAGCTGCTCGTGCTGGCGGATCAACTTCTGCACGAGCTGGGTATCGCCGACGGCGTGACGCTGCAGCTCAACACGCTGGGCGATGCCGAGACGCGCGATGCGTGGCGGACGGCGCTGGTCGCGCATTTCGAGAAGCATCGCGAGGAACTGTCCGAGGACAGCCAGACGCGGCTCGAGAAGAATCCGCTGCGCATCCTCGATTCGAAGGATCCGCGCGACCGTTCCATCGCCGACAGCGCGCCCGATATCGACGCCTATCTGACCGAGGAGGCCGCGACCTTCTTCAGGGCGGTGACCGATGGGCTGGATGCTGCGGGCGTGCAGTGGACGCGCAACGCGCGGCTGGTGCGCGGGCTCGATTATTACCGGCACACGGCGTTCGAGTTCGTCACCGATCGGTTGGGCGCGCAGGGCACGGTGCTTGCGGGGGGGCGCTATGACGGGCTGATCGGCAATCTCGGCGGCCCCGAGACGCCGGGCGTGGGCTGGGCCGCGGGGGTCGAGCGGTTGGCGATGCTGATCGAGGAGCCCCCCGCCGAGAAGCCGGATGTCATCATTGCGGTGGAGGATGATTCCGCGTTCAAGATCGGCCTGCGCGCATTGAAGCTATTCCGTCAAAGCGGTCTTTCGGCGGATATGATCGCAACGGGATCGCCGAGGAAGCGGTACGACAAAGCTACGAAAGTTCTCGCCAAAGTCCTGGTGTCCATTCGGGGCGACGAAGATTCATCCGAGATCAATACGCGGGCGGCGCAAGGCGTCGAAGAGCATGAACGTGTCAAAGAGCTAGTCTTGCAACTGGTCGGCGCATGACCTCCATCCCCGCAGACCGTATCGCCGCGATCGAGGCGCGGCGGGATGAGTTGCAGGCGCTGATGGCGACTGGCGATTTGTCGGGCGATCGCTTCGTCCAGGTCTCCAAGGAATATGCCGAGATCGAGCCCGTCGCGGTGGCGGCGGGCGAGGTGCGGCGGTTGCGCACCGAGGCCGAGACGCTCTCCGGCATGGAAGGCGATGCCGATTCCGATCTCCGCGAGATGGCGCGCGAGGAGCTTGCCTCGATCCGCGAGCGGCTGCCCCAGGCCGAACGTAGCCTCGCGCTCGCGCTGCTGCCGCGCGACGCGGCCGACGAGCGCGCGGCGATGCTCGAGATCCGCGCCGGCGTGGGAGGCGACGAGGCGGCCTTGTTCGCGGCAGATCTGTTCCGCATGTACCAGCGCTATGCCGATCGGATGGGCTGGAAGGTCGAGCTGATCTCCGCCTCGCCGTCCGAGGCTGGCGGCTACAAGGAAGTCGTCGCCAGCGTGGAAGGAAAGGGCGTGTTCGCCCGCCTGAAGTTCGAGAGCGGCGTCCACCGCGTCCAGCGCGTTCCCGCCACGGAAGCGGGCGGCCGCATCCATACTTCGGCCGCGACGGTGGCGGTGCTGCCCGAGGCCGAGGAGGTCGACGTCAAGATCGACGACAAGGATCTGCGGATCGATATCTATCGTTCGTCCGGGCCAGGCGGCCAATCGGTCAACACGACCGATTCGGCGGTGCGCATCGTCCATATCCCGACTGGCCTGGTCGTGATCCAGCAGGACGAGAAGTCGCAGCACAAGAACAAGGCCAAGGCGATGAAGGTGCTGCGCACCCGCCTGTATGAGCAGGAGCGCGAGCGGCTCCATGCCGAGCGGGCGGGCGCGCGCCAGTCGATGGTCGGATCGGGCGATCGTTCGGAGCGGATCCGGACGTATAATTACCCGCAGGGCCGGGTGACCGATCACCGCATCAACCTGACGCTGCATCGCCTGCCCGAGATACTGGAAGGCGAGATGGACGAGCTGATCGGCGCGCTGATCGCGCAGGACGAGGCCGATCGGCTGGCGCAGCTCGACTCGTGATACGTGCGGCGCTCGCTGCCGCGGCCCAGCGCCTTGCCGAAGTCAGCGATACGCCGCGGCTCGATGCTGAATTGCTGATGGCGCACGCGTTGGACGTCTCCCGCGACGACCTGTTGTTGCGGCGGCTCGATGATCCGGCGCCCCAAGCCTTTGAGGCGCTGGTCGCGCGCCGCCTCGCGCATGAGCCCGTCGCCTATATCACCGGCACGCGCGCCTTCTGGACGATCGACCTCCGGGTGGGGCCGGGCGCGCTGGTGCCGCGGCCGGACAGCGAGACGCTGATCGAGGCGGCGATCGACTGGTTCGGCGAGCGTGCGCCGGCCTCGATCCTCGATCTGGGTACCGGCCCTGGCACGCTGCTGCTCGCGGCGCTCGACCAATGGCCCGGTGCGACGGGGCTGGGCATAGACCGGTCCGAGGCGGCGCTCGGCTATGCGCGCGCCAATGCCGAGCGCCTCGGCATGGCGGATCGCGCCGCGTTCCGACTGGGCGACTGGGGCGCCGGGCTGGACCGGCGCTTCGACCTGATCCTCGCCAACCCGCCCTATATCGGCACGGACGAGACGCTGCCCGAGGATGTCCGCCGCTATGAGCCCGCCTCGGCGCTGTTCGCCGGACCCGACGGGCTCGATGACTATCGCCGCATCCTGCCCGATCTGCGGCGCCTGCTGGCGCCCGGCGGCACGGCGATCGTCGAGATCGGCTGGTCCCAGGCCGAGACGGTATCCGCAATTGCCCGCAATTCCGGCCTCGCCCCCATGGTCTATGAGGATCTCGGCGGGCGTCCCCGTGCGATACGGCTCACTTGAAATCGCATCAAAACGTCACATATTTCTGCTTGGAGATTGATGCTGCACGGGCTAAGAACGGCGCCGGGGCGAGGCACTTTCAACCAAGTTGTTGAAATCAGGGCTATAGCCCACTCCATGGTCATGTGAGCCGCTGCAGTCCGGCGGCCGTGGCAGGCGGGAAGCGCTGGAGACATCCGGCGCCCCCTGCGAATGTAACTTGCATCCGGAACCCATGATGGACCGACGGACGGCTTAGTAGGACAGGACAAACAGATCTTGATCAACAATCGTCAGGCAAACGGCCGCCGTCGCGGTCGTGGCGGGCAGCAGCAAGGGCGGGGTGGCAACCCCAACCAGCGCGACAACGGCAATCGTATCGACAATCGCGCTCGCGGCAATGCGGCTCAGCTTCTTGAGAAGTACAAGAATCTCGCGCGCGACGCGCAGATGCAGGGCGATCGGGTCAACGCCGAATATTATCTCCAGTTCGCGGACCACTATTTCCGGGTGCTGAGCGAAACCCGCTCGCGCTTCGAGGAGCAAAACCAGAATCCGAACCAGAATCGCCGCCCGCGTGACGACGAGGACCAGGACGAGGATTTCGATTTCGAGGCCGACGGCAATCGCGACGAGCGCGATTTCCAGGAGCCGCGCCAGCAGCAACCGCAGCAGCGCGAGAATCGCGGCAACCGCGACGATCGCGAAGCCCGTGGCAATCGCGACGATCGTGAGGGCCGCGAGCCCCGCGAAGCGCGCGAGCCTCGGGAACCCCGTGAGGATCGCCGCAACGGCCGCCCCAATGCCAACGGCAATGGCTATGCGAACGGCAACGTGAATGGCAACGGCGGCCACGCCGAAGCCGCCGCGCCGGCTGTCGAGGCCATCGAAGCCAGTGGCGAGGAAGCGCAGGATCGTGCACCGCGCCGCCGCGGCCGTCCGCGCCGTGAGGAGGCCGTCGAGGCCGAGGCGCCGTCGCACGGCATCGATCTGGCGGTGCTACCGCCGGCCTTCGGGATCGAGACCAGCGCCGATGCCGCCGAGGAGGCCCCCAAGAAGCCGCGTCGCCGCCGCACCGCGAAGAGCGACGACGCCGAGGTTTCGGCTTCCTGATCCGTCCTCGGCATCCGCCGATCTGACGGTTTCAAGACAGACTAGCCCTTGGGCTGCAACCTGCTAGCATCCTCTCCAGAGACCATCTGGGGAGGATGTATGCGTTTGGGGGCGTTGATTCTCTTGGGCCTGCCGTTTGCCGCGCAGGCGCAGGCGCAGACCGCGGCGGTGCCTTCCCCTGACCAGACCGCGCAGGGCGAGCTTTCGGTCACCATCTACCAGAACGGCCAGTCGCTGGTGCAGGACGTGCGCCAGCTCGATCTTCCCGCCGGCCGCACCCGGCAGGAATTCGCCGACGTGTCGGCGCAGATCCGATCGGAGACGGTGACGCTCTCCGGCCCGGGCATCGGCATCGTCGAGCAGAATTTCGATTACGACCTGCTCTCGCCCGACAAGCTGATGGAGAAGGCGGTCGGATCGGTCGTGACGATCGTGCGGACCAATCCCGCGACCGGCGCCGAGACGCGCGAGCAGGCCAAGGTGCTGGCCGCGAACGGCGGCATCGTCCTCCAGATCGGCAACCGCATCGAAGTGCTGCGCGACGACGGGCTGCCGGTGCGGGTGATCTTCGACAAGGTGCCCGAGAATCTGCGCGCCCGGCCGACGCTCTCGGTCACCCTCCAGGTCGCGCGGGCCGGGCGGGTGCCGGCCACGCTCACCTATCTCACCCCCGGGCTCGGCTGGACCAGCGACTATGTGATGCTGTTCGACGAAGCCAAGGGCGCGATGGACATGCAGGGCTGGGTGACGCTCACCAACAATACCGGCACCACCTATCGCGGCGCCGACGTGCTGCTCGTCGCCGGCAATCCCAATCGCGGCGGCAGCACTGGCTTCTCGCAGCTCGCCGATTCGACGATCGAGGAAGCCGGCACCGAGAGCGGCCCGCGCGAGCGGCTGGGCGACTATTATCTCTATCCGCTGGCCGAGAAGACGACGATCGCCAATGCCCAGCAGAAGCAGGTCAGCTTCCTCGACGTGAAGGGGGCATCGGCGCGCAAGGCCTATGAATGGACCAATGGCTGGCTGAGCACCCAGTCCGATCCGCGCAGCGCCTCGTCGGTGCTCAAATTCTCCACTTCGCGGAATGGCGGGCTCGGCGACCAGCTCCCCGCGGGCACGATACGCGTCTATATGCGCGACGCGCGCGGCGACCCGCAGTTCATCGGCGAGAGCCGGGTCGCGGCGGCGCCGATGGGCTCGGCGATGTCGATCCGCACCGGCGATGCTTTCGACGTGAAGGGCACCGCGACGGTGGTCGAGCGCAAGCGCCTGTCCTCGGCGCGGTGGCGCACCGCGATGCGCTATGATTTCACCAATGCCCGGCCCGAGCCGGCGACGATCGACCTCGCGCAGGACGGCCTGTGGGGCGATGTCCGCATCGTCGAGCAGAGCCAGGCCGGCGAGCGCGTCTCGGCCGATCGGATGGAGTGGAAGGTGCCGGTGCCCGCCAATGGCAAGGCATCGGTGACCGTGGTGTTCGACACGCGCTACTGACCGATGCGCCGCATCGCCCTTGCCTTGACCTCGCTGCTCGCCGCCTGGCCCGTGGCGGCGCAGACTTTGGTCGAATCGGACCGGATCGATTCGACCTCGGTCACGCTCTACCGCGATCCGCAGCGCGGCGAGGGTGCGATTCGCGCGGGCGGCTGGCCGGGCGGCTATGCGCTGGTCACCGAGACGCGGACGATCCGTGTGCCCGCGGGCAGATCGGTGATCCGCTTCGTCGGCGTCTCCGAGGGGATGTTGCCCGAGACCGCGATCGTCACCGGCCTGCCGCGCCAGGTGAACGAGAAGAACCGCGACGCGCGGCTGCTGTCGCCCGCGGCGCTGATCGACGCCTATCTCAAGCGCCGCGTCACGATTCGCCGCACCGACCGCGCGACCGGCAAGGTCCGGGAGGGGGAGGCCGTCATCCAGTCCGGCCCCGGCGGCGGCGTGGTGCTGACCACGGCCGACGGCGTCGAGGCGCTCGGCTGCTCGGGCCTGCCTGAAAGGCTGACCTATCCCGGCGTGCCGGCGGACCTTTCCGCCAGGCCGACGCTATCGGTGACCACTGATAGCGCGGCCGCCGCGACGGTGACGGTGCAGCTTTCCTATCTGGCGCAGGGGTTTGACTGGTCGGCCAATTATGTCGCCCGCGTCGCCGATGATGGCGAGACGCTCGACCTGTTCGCCTGGCTGACCGTGGTCAATGGCGGCAGCCAGGGGTTCGCGGACGCGAACACCAACGCGGTTGCCGGTGCGCCCAACAAGGAGGCCGCCGCTGTTCTGCCCAGGGGGCCGGACCTGGCGCTGCACCTGCGCTGCTGGCCGATGGATACCACCAGCACCTTCCCGCGCTGGGGGATGGAGCCGCCATCGCCCCCTGCACCGGCTGCGCCCATGGCATATGCCGAGGATATCGTCGTCACCGGCATGCGGAGCGCCCGAATGCCCATGGCCGCGCCGGTCCCGGCGATGGTGGCGCAGCAGGAGGAACTCGGCGACCTCAAGCTCTATCGCATCCCCGAACCCGTCACCGTCGCGGCGCAGAGCCGCAAGCAGGTGGCGATGATCGACCGCAAGAAGGTCAGGTTCGAGCGCGTCTATACCGGCAGGTTCGAGCCGTTCGACTATGATGCGGACGGCGACGGCCCCGAAAGCGAAGCCGCCGCGCGGATCCTGCGTACCGAGAATCTCGCGGCAAAGGGGCTCGGCCTTCCGCTTCCGGCCGGCGGCGTCGCGGTGTTCGAGCAGGCGCGCGGCGAATCGCTGCTGGTGGGCGAGAGCGATCTCGCCGATCGCGCGGTGGGCGAGGAAGTCGAGTTCGGCACCGGCGAGAGCGATGATGTCCGCTATCGGGTGGTCGCCCGGCCGCCCTCCCGCCGCCGCCAGCCCTTCGTGGTGGAAGTCACCAATGCGCGCGCGACGCCCGAGACCTTCGAACTGGCGATTCCCTATGGGCTCGCCTCGTCCAATGCGAAGCTGATCGAGCGCAAGGGCGTGAAAACCTGGCGCGTCACCGTGCCCGCGAACGGCGCGGCGCATCTCGAATTCGCGCTCAGGCTGGAGCGCTGATCTCAGTCGATATCGATCTCGCCCTTGAGCGGATCCTTCACCTGCGCGTCGTGCCCGGTGCCCGAGCTCAGGAACATAAGCCCCATCAGCGCGGCGGCGAGCATCATCGTCAGGAACACGCCGAAGAACGTGGCGAGGGCGGTGGCGAGTCGCAGCTCGCCCATCGACCAATAGAGCGCCAGCTCGGCGACGCCCGAGGTGAACAGCGACACCAGCGCCATCCATCCCAGGATGCGGCGGAAGCGGCCCCAGGCGAAGGCCGCATATTCGGGATCGTCCAATCCTTCGGGGCGCTCATCCATGGCTTTGCAATTGGGAGCGAATCATGGGAGAAACAATCGCCTGAACCCGTATGCGGAGATAAGCGATGACGATCGCAGCGATCCTGGGGGGGAAAGGCCATGAAGTGGTGTCGATCGGTGCCGATCGAACCGTGGCCGAAGCAGTCGCATTATTGGCGGGACGGAGGATCGGCGCGGTGCCGGTGCTCGACGGCGACACGGTTGCCGGCATCTTTTCCGAACGCGACGTGATCTATTGCCTGGAGCAGTTCGGCGCCGCGGCGCTCGACCGCACGGTCAGCCAGGTGATGACCGCGCCGGCGATCACGGTCGATCCGGGGGAAACGGTGCTGGGCGCGCTCGCGCTGATGACCCGGCGGCGCATCCGCCACCTGCCCGTGGTCGAGGGCGGCCGGATCACCGGCTTCGTCTCGATCGGCGATCTGGTGAAATACCGGATCGACCGCATCGAATCGGAGGCCGAGGCGATGCGGGCCTATATCCAGGCGGTGTAGCCGAGGCGGTTGCGTGAGAAACCGGCGGAAATACGTGGATTCCGCGGATTCTGGGGCGTGGCCGGCCGACTCGATCGGTTGACACGGTTGACACCGGCTATGTCGAAAAGCCTTCCTTCCGGATTCCGCGTTTTTCAAGACATCGACGATGAGAAAGAGCCGGTCCTTCGGTCGGCTTCGAAATCCTACATTGCAAGCCCCTAGCCGGCGCGATTGCGGACCAGCGCGATTACTTCGACCAGCATGGTGCGCGCGAAGAGAAGAAGCAGCGCGCCATAGGTGACGCCGCCGATCAGGACGAGCAGGCCGAGCCGGGCGACCGGCGCCATCCCCGGCAGCAGGTGATCGGCCAGCCCCACCACCAGCCCCATCGCCACCGCGGCCAGCACCGGCGGCGCGATCGATTCGGCCAAAGTGCGGAGCTTGACGCCGATCACCGGCAGCGTTCGCCAGGTGCAGATCGCCAGATAGAGCGGATAGGCGGCGAACCAGGCGGCGATCAGCCCCGGCAATCCCCATTGCACCCCGATCAGGAAGGCGACGGGCAGCAGCGCCGCGCCGGTCGCGGCGTTGCGCGCGCTGATTCCCGGGCGGCCGCACGCATCGCTCGCCGGCGCGAACAGGGTTTGCAGCGTCATCATCGGCATGGCGAGCGCCAGCCAATGGACGATCGGCGCGGCCTCGATCCATTTGGGGCCGAGCACCACCTGGACCAGCGGTCCGGAAGTCGCGGCCAGCCCCATGTAGAAGGGCATCGCGACGACCATGATGATCCGGGCGCCCTTCACGAAGGCGGCCGCCACGGCGGCGCGATCGTCCTTCAGTCGGGCATAGGCGGAGAAGGCGACTTCGTTCAGCGGCGGCACGAACTTCGAGACGAAGATCTGGGTGAGGAACAGGCTGGTCGTATAGATGCCCAGCGTGTGCGGATCGAACTGGCGCCCGGCGATGAACACGTCCGCCTGGCTCTGGAGGAACCAGAAGATCTGTCCGGTCGCCATCACGCCGCCATAGCGGGCGATGTCGCCGGCGCCGCGGAAGTCGAAGCTCGGCCACATCAGCGAGCGCGCGGCCAGCGTCATCCCGATCGCGCGGACGCTGAACAGGGCGATCGGCGCGGCGACCAGGGTCCACACGCCCCATCCCGCAAGCGCGCCGCCCAATGCGGCGAGCGCGCCGGCCGCGGCGGAGACGAAGTTCACCTGGGCCTGTTTGCGGAAATCCATCTCGCGCGCCAGCAGCGCATAGGGAAGGGCGATGAACGGCGTCGCGATGTAGAGCAGCGCCTGCACCCGCAGCAGATCGGTCACCATCGGCTGGCGATAATAGGCGGCGGCAAGCGGGGCGGCGGCGAACTGGATCGCGCCGAGCCCGAGGTTCAGCAGGATCAGCATGCCGAAGAGCTGGCGCTGCGCGTGGCGCCCGGCCTCGCCGCGCTGGATGAGCGCGCTCGCGAGTCCATAGCCGTTGAGCATGTTGAGTAGGACCAGCACCACCTGCGTCATCGCGAACAGGCCATAGTCCGAGGGGCTCAGGATCCGGATCACCAGGAAGGTGGAGATCCAGGCGAGCATCTGGCCGAGAATCTGGGTGCCCGAACGCCAGATCACGGCGCTGCGGACCTGATTCCGAAGCGATTCGGCAGGCTGATTCGGGGTCTGGGCGGTAGTTCCGGTCACAAAACCATCATGGGCCACACATCTTGAGATGCCGTAAAGCACGGTTTTCCGCGGGTTTCGGGGCTTGTTTCGGAAAAAAGACAGAAAGTTACAAATCGCGGTTGACCGAATCAAAAGCCGCGCATAGAAGCCACTCCACCGCAGCGGTGCTCCTCACGGGAACGACG